>NZ_BAWO01000047.1 GCF_000632715.1 Parageobacillus caldoxylosilyticus NBRC 107762
CGGCTTGAGGGGATCTTTATTTACACGCTCGTGTCTTTTGCCAGAGATGCTTCCGTTTTTCGAACGTTGGTTGCCAAATAAACTCCTATCAACACGAAAGCCCCGCCAATCAGTTGTGACGCGGAAATTTTTCCTCCTAGCAAAAACGTGATCATTGCGGTAAATACCGCTATTAAGTTTAAATAAATGCCTGCGTAGCTTGGTCCAACCTTTTTTACAGACAGGTTCCAAAACAAAAACGAAAAAACGGATGGAAACAAACAAATATAGCTGATGCCAATCCATTCTTTTCCACTTAACTCGGCGAGCGGAAACGGCTGCAAGAACAGAAACGGAAACAACAAAAGGATGCTGTAAAACACAGAACAAGTAGTCGCGGTAATGGGAGGGACGGCTAATTTTTTCCCGATGATCGAATAAAGCGCCCACACGACGCCTGCCAGCAGCATCATCAAATCGCCGTGGTTATAGCTCGTTTGGAAAATCCACTGTAGATGTCCGTTGGTTAAAATAAACAATACGCCGGCTAGCGAAATAATAAAACCGATCACATTGACAAACGCCATACGTTCTTTTAAAAGAAAATACGACAAAATCACGATAATGGCTGGGTTCAATGCGTTCACAATCGCTGCATTCATCGGTGATGTATATTCCAATGCTCCGTAAAGAAGCAAGTTATAACCAATAATGCCCAAAATACCAGTGATGCTTAATGGCAGCCAAAATTGCTTCATGATTTCTCCGTAGCGCGGTCGTTCCAAAAAATAGGAGATGGGAAGAAGAAATAAAAAAGCAACGATCCAGCGGATGAACGTAAGCCATAAAGGGCCGATTTCTGCGACGACATATTTTCCAAATAGGTAATTACCTGCCCAAAATAAGTTAGCTAACACTAAAAAGATTTTTTCTCTCATCTAACTTCGCTCCTGTCTCCTCTCTTGATATCTCTTATAAATCTACTTCACAATGTGTTGAATATCCTTCTTGTTGCTTCTTTATTCTGTTTCTTTCTTTTCTGCACGCATATCTAGTTGGGTTGTTTTTTTCTGAATTAATGGTAAAAAAGATTTAGAAGTGTGTAATGTGAGCTTTTTTATATAATAATACAAAACAGATGTGATAAGATAAATGCAATCGGTACTTTAGTAGATGAAATAAAAGGAAGTGATGACGATGACATTAACGATAAAAGTTTATTCGGATTATGTATGTCCATTCTGTTTTTTAGCGGAAAAACCGTTACAAGAAGCAACTGCGGGAAAAGATGTGCAAATTGAGTGGATGCCGTTTGAACTGCGTCCATACCCAAACGAAACGCTGCGCCCGGAAGGCGACTATTTGCAAAAAACGTGGAAGCAGTATGTATATCCCATGGCGGAACAAATGGGAATTCCGATCGTACTGCCGAGAGTTTCGCCGCAGCCGTACACTCACCTTGCTTTTGAGGGGTATCAGTACGCAAAAGAAAAAGGGAAAGCCAATGAATACAACCACCGTATGTTTACTGCTTTTTTTCAAGAAGAACAGGACATTGGCGATATCGATGTGTTAACAAGGCTGGCTGGGGAAGTAGGCTTGGACGAGAAAGAGTTTCGTGAGGCGCTTGTGACTCGGAAATATAAAGAAGCACATCAGCGTGCGTTGAAGCATGCATATGAAGAAGCGAACATCACCGCTGTTCCGACGTTTGTCATCGGGGATACGGTTCTTACCGGAGTACGTTCGAAAGAAACGTTAGAAAAAATCATTAAAGAAGAAATGAGAAAACAATCATTTCGTGATTTTGGAGAAGGGATGGCTTGCGGAATCGACGGCTGTGAGTAAATTTCCATTTTTTTATCCTAATAAGAATAAGGGTTGTCTTTTTTCCTTTAATGAGATAACATGTGTACCGTAGAAGATTTTGAGATGGATAAAAATGTAAAAGAAAGGTAGATTGTGATGGCATTACCAAGTGGCGCAACGATGAACATTACGATTCGTCTTCAATTTGAAAAGGACCGTGTTCCGTTTAGCGATATCGCCGCTGCGATCGGAAAAGCGGGCGGAGACATCGTTGGGATTGACGTCATTTCCTCAAGCAAAGTACATACCGTACGCGACATTACCGTCAGTGCGTTGGATACAAAACAATGTGATCTTATTATTGAAGCGCTTAAAAAAATTCAAGGTGTCAAAATTATTAACGTGTCGGACCGGACGTTTTTAATGCATATCGGCGGAAAAATTGAAACGAAATCAAAAATCCCGGTCAAAACGCGCGATGACTTATCGCGGGTTTATACGCCGGGAGTGGCGCGGGTGTGCACGGCGATTGCAGAAGACCCGAGAAAAGCGTATTCGCTGACGATTAAGCGCAATACCGTCGCGGTCGTTTCGGACGGCACGGCGGTATTGGGGTTAGGCGATATCGGCCCTTACGCGGCGATGCCGGTGATGGAAGGAAAAGCGATGCTGTTTAAACAGTTTGCCGGGGTTGATGCGTTTCCAATTTGTTTGGATACGAAAGATACGGAAGAAATCATTCAAATTGTCAAAGCGATTGCGCCAGCGTTTGGCGGCATTAACCTCGAGGACATTTCCGCACCGCGCTGCTTTGAAATTGAAAAACGGTTAAAAGAAGAGCTTGATATCCCAGTGTTTCATGATGACCAGCATGGTACAGCGGTGGTGCTGCTTGCCGGTTTGTTAAACGCGCTCAAAATCGTCGACAAAAAATTAGAAGATATTAAAGTCGTATTGACAGGAATCGGCGCCGCTGGAATTGCCTGTACGAAAATCTTGCTGGCGGCTGGCGTGCGCAATATCGTCGGTGTCGACCGTCACGGCGCCATCCATCGCGACGAAAAATATGATAATCCGTATTGGCAGGAATATGCGCAAATCACTAACCCGGACAACGAAAAAGGAAGCTTGTCCGATGTCATCGCCGGTGCGGACGTGTTTATCGGTGTTTCTGCTCCAGGCATTTTGAAGGTGGAAGACGTGAAAAAAATGGCGCGCGACCCAATTGTGTTTGCCATGGCCAACCCAGTGCCGGAAATCGATCCAGAACTCGCCGAACCGTATGTCCGCGTGATGGCGACAGGGCGCTCGGATTATCCGAACCAAATTAACAACGTGCTATGCTTCCCTGGCATTTTCCGCGGTGCGCTTGATTGCCGCGCCAAAGAAATCAACGAAGAAATGAAGCTTGCCGCCGCAAAAGCGATCGCTTCCGTCGTCACGGAAGACGAACTCAATGAAACTTATATCATTCCAAGCGTATTTAACAGCAAAGTAGTCGAACGGGTGCGGCAAGCGGTCATCGAAGCGGCGTACCGGACCGGCGTGGCGCGAAAAGATAATATTCCTTTAGGGGGATATACAGGGGAGCAAAAATAAAATAAGTGCACATTGCTCTCTCAATTGCACAATAAAAGAGGAGTATATCCATTCGCGGCCTTTTCTCGATATTCCATCGAGGAAAGGCCGTTCCATTTTTCTTGAAAGCAACTGTGGTTGTAAAAATGAATATACTCTTCAATCATCTGATAAACCTGTTCCATCGTTTTTAGGTCCGCGAAGTACAACTTCGCAGTCTTGTAACTTTATTCGTATTTGGTGCAGGAAGCATTTATTATTAGAAAATCCGCCTAATATCAAAAATTAACATTAAACCCATTATTACTCTTCCTTCATTGCGGAAGAGTTTTTTTACAGAATGATGACAATGGGATTAGGGTACTTTTCGTACAGTTTTGCACAAACATAGTGTGGGGAATTTGGTCTTATAAGTGAGAGCGCTTTCTAATAAAATGAAATTAAGCAATTGTTAAATATTTTTAGGACCAATCCGATTTTGCACAATTGTGCAGGGGGGTCTGACAATGTCGCTTGATGAACGCAGTACTGCGATACTACATGAGTTGGTAAGGCGCGATGGTTATTTATCAGTAAAGGAGTTGATCAAAAGGTTTAATATATCCAGACGAACGGTTTATTACGATATAGAAAAGATTAACTATTGGTTAAAGAGCAATCATCTTGATGGGGTGAAATATGTTCGGACTTCAGGCTTTTATGTAACAGAACGGACGAAACAAGCTATTCCCGAAAAATTAAAAAATTTAGAGGTATGGAATTACGCATATTCCGAGAAAGAAAGGATAGCATGGCTTGCAATCCATTTATTAGTAGAGGAACCACCTCTTTTCCTGAAGGATTTATCAGAAAAAACAAAAGTGAGTAGAAATACCACCATTAAAGATTTAAAGAAATTACGTGTACAGTTGAATAGTTTCCAATTAACCCTTTGTTTTACCCGCTACACTGGCTATGTAATAAAGGGCAAGGAAGAAGATAAACGAAGAGCGATCGTATATTACTTATCCCTTGTTGTCCCACACCAGCAAGATTGGCAAACGGTTTTGGCTAATTTAAAACGTCTGTTGATCCATGATGAGGATGAGTCAACTATAGTTTTAAGTGAGTTAAGAAGTATACTCGATGTCTTAAATGAATGTGAAAAGCATTTAAATATACAATTTGCGGATGATGTTTTGTACCACTTAGCTCTACGCTTTTGGCTATTTGGAAAGCGAATCGTTCAAGGTAAAAAAATTGACTTTGATCCGGTGGAAAAAGAAGTGATCCAACAAACGAAAGAATTTAAAGCAGCACAAACAGCAAGAAGCAAGTTGGAATCCATCTTTCAAACTTCTATTCCGGATGATGAAGTTTATTATTTAGCTACTCATTTATTAAGTAGCAAAGTCCAATATTCTGGAAATTATCTGCAAAGTCATGATGATTATAAGAATCTACAAAATATTGTGCAAAAAATGGTTACAGAATTTCAAGCCTTCACATGTATTACGTTTCCGAACAGGAAAGCAGTAGAAGAAAACTTGCTTTTACATTTAAAGCCTGCTTATTACAGGATTAAATATGGCTTACAAGTGGAAAATCCGATGATTGAGTTAATTAAGACAAAATATAAAGATCTTTTCTTAATTACAAAAAAGGTGATTCATCATTTTGAAACCGCTATCGGCAAGAAAGTTAGTGATGAGGAGATAGCGTTAATTGCTATACATTTTGGAGGATGGTTGCGTAAAGAAGGAATTGAGCCAAAAGAGCGGAAACGCGCCATTCTTATTTGCGCAAGCGGCATCGGTACTTCAACTATTTTACGAAAACAGTTGGAAGGATTATTTTCAACCGTTGACTTTGTGGAGACCATTTCTGTAAGGGATTACGAGCAAAGGGATTTTCATGACATTGATTTTGCTGTCTCGACTGTTCCAGTTTCTAAGAAAAAGCACCCTGTATTTGTTGTTAATCCGATTTTAACAGATCAAGAAAAAGAAACGCTATTGAAAAAGGTTCATGCTTTATTTGGAGAAAGCGCATCACAGAACACAAAATACTCCCCGGAAGCGATTTTAGGAATCGTTAAACAATACGCTGATATAAAAGATGAACAAGCACTTTTGACCGCATTAAAGGAATACTTTTATAAACCTTTTATTCCAAAAAATTGGACGAGAAAACCGGGTTTACTTGATCTACTTTCACTAGAATATATTCAAATTGCGGCGAAAGTGGAAAGTTGGGAGCATGCAATAGAGCTCGCCTCTAAACCGCTTTTACGAACCGGTAGAATAACGAGGCAATATGTTGTTGCGATGATCAATCATATTAAAAACTTGGGACCATATATTATCATCGCGCCGAAAGTGGCACTTCCTCATGGAAAGCCGGACGAAGGGGTAAAAAAGCCAGGAATTAGTTTGTTGGTGCTAAAAGAGCCGGTTTCTTTTTCGAAAAAAAAAGAACATGATGTTCAATTAATCTTTGTTTTGGCATCAGTAGATCCAGAAATTCATCTTCATGCATTATCAACATTGTCAGAGTGCTTTCAGTCATCTGAATTTGTCGAAGAGTTAATTCGATGTGATACGCCTGTAGAAATATGGTCGTATTTAAAAAAGAAAATTAGCGAGGATAACAAAAAGCAAAAAGGAGATTAGTCATGAAGTTTTTAGAACCAAACCTAGTAGCATTGAATGTAAAAGCTAATACACCTGAAGAAGCTATTAGGAGAGCGGGACAATTACTTGCTGATCAAAATCATGTCGATCATTCTTATATAGAGGCGATGGTGGAATCGTATAAAAATAATGGACCATATTTTGTTTTAGCACCGCAAGTAGCTTTGCCGCATGCAAGACCGGAAGATGGAGTAAAAGAAGCGTCAGTATCGCTTGTACAGTTAGCAGAACCGATCGAATTCGGAAATAAACCAAACGATCCTGTCAAGCTTGTGTTAGCTCTTGGAGCTTCTAATAATAATGAACACTTGGAAATTTTAAGAAAGTTAATGGTATTGTTAGGAAATAAAGAGGCAATTGAAAAGATGATCAATGCAAAGACATATGAGGAAATTGAAATTTTTATTAGAGGAGTGGAAGCATGAAGTTGTTATGTGTTTGTGGCCTCGGACAGGGGACGAGTTTAATTTTAAGAATGAATGTGGAACAAGTTTTGTCTGAACTAGGAATTGCGGCAGATGTAGAACATACAGATGTTTCTAGTGCATCAAGCATGGATGCGGATTTTATCGTGACCAACAGGGAATTGGCTGATTCTTTAGCTGGTGTAAACGCGAAAATCATTATTGTGAATAACTATTTTGATCGAGTGGAAATTAAAAATGCCTTAGTGGAGAATTTAAAATAATAATCTTCATATTAGGAGAGATGGCCAATGGAAATCATTAAGTGGATTGCTGACAATGTGTTTGGAACGCCGTCTATATTGCTCGGTTTCATTGTATTTATTGGTTTACTGTTGCAGAAGAAAAAAACCAATCAAATTATCAGCGGCACATTTAAGGCGATCATCGGATTCCTAATTATTGGTGCTGGTGCTGGCGTTATAGTAGATTCTTTGACCGTTTTTGAACCTATGTGGAAAGAAGTATTTAATTTAAAGTCGGAATCTTTAGGTAAGTTTATAGGGCAGGAAGGATTTAACGCGAAATACGGTAGTGCGGTAACTTTAGCTATGACAATAGGGTTTTTAATTAACGTTTTCCTAGCCAGATTGACCAAATTTAAATACATTTATCTGACTGGACATATGATGTTTTGGACAACGACCGTCTTTGCCGGTATTGTTATTCATACCGTCGGAGATGTGTCATTTTGGAAACTTGTTATCTTTCTATCTATTATTATGGGTCTTTATTGGACATTACAGCCAGCGCTTACACAACCATTTATGCGGAAAATTACGGGAAACGATAATATTGCTTTAGGGCATACCTCTGCATCTGTTGCGTTGATGGGAGCACTGTCCGGTAAAGTACTTGGGAACAAAGAGAATGATTCAGAAAAGATCAAACTTCCAAAAGGATTGGAGTTTTTAAGAGATTCTAATGTCATTACTGCACTAACGATGGGAACGTTATTTTTAGTAGGTGCAATTATTGTTTCTCTAAAAGGAACTTCAGGAGCAGAGGAATTAATAAAGAAAGCAGGAAGTCAAAACTTTATTATCTATTCGATTGTCCAATCCTTTACGTTTGCCGCAGGGATTGCTGTTGTACTAATGGGAGTTCGGATGTTTATTGGCGAAATTGTTCCAGCTTTTAACGGTATTGCAACCAAGCTTGTGCCAGGAGCGAAGCCAGCTCTCGATTGTCCGATTGTTTTTCCTTATGCTCCAAACGCGGTAATATTAGGATTTTTAGGTGCGTTCATAGGGGCATTAATTTGGCTTGTTATTATCGGAAGTACTGTTGGTTACGTATTTGTACCAACGATGATTGTTCTATTCTTCCATGCTGCGACAGCGGGAGTGTTTGGCAATGCGACAGGTGGTGTGAGAGGAGCTTTGTTAGGCGGATTTATGACCGCAACAGTGGTGGCATGGGGACAGTATATTATGGTGAAATTTTTAATATCGAGTACAATTCCTGACACCGCTATGTGGGCAGCTGACTCGGATATGTTTATTCTCGGGCCTATTATTAAAATACTTGCCCAATTATTCTTCTAGATTTTGTTAAGGAAGGTGGGCTGAGCAAAACTACGTTCAAAGTGATAGAATCTAGTTTTATCTGCTGTAACAGGGTGATTTGTGCTGGAGGTGTTTAAAAATGAGTTTTATTCGTACATTGCATGGAGATATTCATCCTGAGCAGTTAGGATTTACTTATTCTCATGAGCACATTGTTTGTCGCCCGCCATATTGGCAAGAAAAAGGAGAAGACGATTTATTGCTGGATGATAAGGAAAAATCATTGAAAGACGTTTTAGACTTTGCTAAACATGGCGGTAATGCGCTTGTGGATGCTACTGCAGTAGATTATGGAAGAGATGTAGAAGCTGTTGCAGATATTGCAAAAAAAGCGAAAATCCACATTATTGGGACAGCAGGTTTTAATAAAAGCTTTTTATGGGGAGCTAAACTGGAAGAAAAAATACAAAAAGTAGTCGGTCCTTATGCTACCTACTATGAGTGGATTGAAACAGCAACTGTAAATGAACTGGCGGAATTTGTCATCCAAGAAGTAGAGGAAGGGCTTGAAGGAACATCTTATAAAGGTGGACAAGTGAAATTCGGAACAGGTTACAACCGAATCACTCCTTTAGAAGAAAAAACAATACGTGCCGTCGCCAGAGCACATCACGCAACAAAAGCACCGATTCATTCCCATACGGAAGCAGGTACGATGGCCCTCGAACAAATCGAAATTTTGCGAAGCGAAGGGGTTGATTTGTCTAATGTAAGCTTCGGTCATATGGACCGAAATCCCGATCCTTATTACCATGAACAAATAGCTAAAACTGGTGCTTATCTCTGTTTTGATGGTATTGGAAAGATAAAGTATGCTCCGGAAAGTACAAGAATCCATTGCATTTTAGAACTTGTCCGCAAAGGATACGAAAAACAAATACTAGTGAGTGGAGATACGGCAAGAAAATCATATTATAAACATTATGATTACGGACTTGGTTTAGAGTATATCATTTCTAAATGGGTTCCAAGATTTGTCGATGAAGCTAATCGTGCAGGCTTTGACGGTGAAAAACTAATTTATCTATTTTTTGTAGAAAACCCTTCCCGTTGCTTTACATTTAAAAAGTAGGTGAAATCGATGAACTTCGCTTTAGAAAATTCATTCGAGATAGGTAACAAAATTACGAAATCAAGCATTGTTATCATGCCTATAGGTGCAGTAGAAGCCCATGGCCCACATCTTCCGTTATGTACCGATACCATTTTGGCAGAACGTCTTGCCTGTCGGTTGGCAGAAAAGGTTGCAGGATTTGTCCTCCCTGCCATTTCATACGGACAGGTATGGAGTTTACGCGATTTTCCTGGTAGTATATCTATTTCCAATGAGACGTTGATTCGTTTATTGGTCGAAATTGGAACGAGTTTATATAAACAAGGATTTCGGATTTGGGCGATGGTCAACGGTCATCTTGGCAATCAAATAGCGTTAAAAGAAGCAGCAAGAATATTATATGATCAATTTCCTGATTTTAAAATCTTTTATTTTTTCTATCCCGGTATGAACAAAGTTGTCAATGAAATACGGGAAACGGAGACGATTCATTCCGTCTATTTTCATGCTTGTGAAATTGAAACATCGATTATGCTTTATTTAGCTGAAGAATATGTAGACATGAGTAGAGCCATTTGTGATATTCCGAATATAGATGAGGAAGCGGACGTGAGTCCAACGCCATGGAAAACATTTACTCAAACAGCGGTGTTAGGGGATGCAACGAAAGCAACAAAAGAAAAAGGAAAAATAATTGTAGAAACAGCTTTGAACAAAATGGCATATATGTTAAGGAGAGCACAAAATGAGGCTATTTAATATAAAGCGGTTTCAAGATCAGCTGCTGCTCAATGTTTTAGCGAAGGACGGAAAAAACGCTGCCGATCTTTTGGAAGCATCAGATGGCTTTTGTGTACCAGGGATTGCAGCAGCGGATTTTGCTACAATTGAGGAAGCCGTTGAGACGGTGAAAAGTATTAAACAATCATCGCCAGTTGTCAGTATCGGTCTTGGTGGTGGAGGAAAGTTTGATGAATGGAAACGAGTTGTTGATATAGCTGTTAGGAGCAATCCGGAACATATCAATCAGCCATTGGAAAGAGCCCTTTTTGCCAAGGGGTTTTTAGCAGCAAAGCAATATTTTCCTATTATTACTGCTCTTATCTCTCCATCTGGGGAGGTTGGTTTTGTAAAAATACCAACAGGAAAAAAGATAAAAGTAGAGCCATTATTAGAATTGGCTGCTGCCTGCGGGGTTGAATCCATAAAAGTCATGCCAATGAAAGGGCTCGATCACCTAGAAGAACTTCTTTTCATTGCCAAAGAAGCAGCCAAAAGAGGAATAAGAGCCATTGAGCCAGCGGGCGGTATTAAAGTTCACCATCTTCCTGTTTTATACAAAGAGATAAGAAAAATAAATATTGAATTATTTATGCCGCACGTATTTGGAGATGTATTACAAGGCAAGGGAGAATCGAATCCAAGTAGGGTCAAAGAAATTTTTCTACAACTAAAAGGAGTGATCAGCTCGTGATCGAACGTTATTTTCAAAAGGTCAACGAACGTT
The DNA here is from genome assembly GCF_000632715.1 of Parageobacillus caldoxylosilyticus NBRC 107762. Classification (GTDB taxonomy): domain Bacteria; phylum Bacillota; class Bacilli; order Bacillales; family Anoxybacillaceae; genus Saccharococcus; species Saccharococcus caldoxylosilyticus. The sequence continues at coordinate 10,632 of NZ_BAWO01000047.1, forward strand.
TGGGACTCGTTTTAAAACATGAAAAGGACAATCTAAAAAAAGCTGCTTATGTAGTAAGTGAAGCCGTTCAGAAAGGTGGAATTATTCAACTGTTCGGATGTGGTCACTCCCACATTTTAACGGAAGAAGTTTTTTACCGTGCTGGAGGACTTGTACCAATTAAACCAATATTTTTTGAACCCCTTATGCTTCATGAGGGGGCGGTCCGTTCGTCCATGTTGGAGAGAATGAATGATTTCGCAAAGAATTTTATAGATTCTGAGGATATCCGTCCTGAAGACGTGTTTTTTGTTTTGTCCACATCGGGGCGTAACCCAGTTCCGATTGATGTTGCGCTGACGGCTAAAGAGAAGGGGGCTTATACGATAGCCATTACATCCTTGGAATATTCAAAGTGCCAGCCCTCACGGCATAAAAGTGGTAAGTTGTTATACGAGGTAGTGGATCTTGTTATTAATAATTATTCCGTGAAAGGTGACGCAATTTTATCCCACGAAAGTGTTTCCGTTCCGTTTTCTCCTACCTCTACTGTTGTAGGAAGCGCGATTTTAAATGCTATCTTTGCTGAAACTATTGTCTTAATGGCGGAAAACGGTTTGGAACCACCGATCTTTTTAAGTGGTAATATGGAAGGAGCGGATGAACATAACAACAGATTAATTGCAAAATACAAAGAAAGAATTCCTATTTTAGTAGGGGCAAGTTAACAGTATAGTTTAAAATGTCTCGTTTTTTCCTTAGCAAAGGATTGCCGTTGAAGATGCGGCAATCCTTTTTAATATCCATTGCTTCTAGAGCAAACCACATCCAGCGATAAAACCTCCAGACCATCGCTATAAACAGCGAATACCCAACAAATGAATATATATGCTTCCATTCGAAGCTGTGGACAAACCATCCTATTGTCTCTGCCTGTTTTTCGATCCATGTCATTAGCAGGCCCATTGTGATGAGAAAACCTCCTCGTTGCCATGGATGAAACCTTGCCATTACATAAAGAAAAAAAGTGACAAAGAGCGGAAGGCCGATTAAGGTGAAGATTTCCGTTGTTAATGTTAAGTCACTATGAAAAGAAGTTTGGATCGCTTCCGACGTGAAAATAGGAGGGAAGAGCTGGAATTTGCTATGGAATATTGAATATTGGCCGCTTTGAGATTTGCTTAAAAGTAATCTCTAGACATTTGCTGTGTGATGAGGGAACCATCTCTAATTTTTCTTTGCATATATTGCCTATATTGTTGTTAAATACGTTAATGGAGAGATTATGGCAATGGGGGATAAGGATAATGAAGTTTGAAGAAAAAGTGCAATTTTATGCCGATAAGCTAAATGATACAGAAGATCAAATTGTCGAGTATATTTTGCAACACCGTCACGAAGTCACTAACATGTCCATTCAGAAATTAGCAGAAAATTTGTATACGGTCCCTAATACGATTGTCCGCTTGGCAAAAAAACTAGGATATAAAGGGTTTTCAGAATTAAAAGCGGCGTTAGTATTAGAAAATCAGGCGGAAATGGTGCAGATGACGGAAGTGCCGTTACATATATTGAAAACATATGAGATGATGGACATCGATACGATAGATGTGGCAGTGCGGAAAATGCATGAATCTAAGCGAGTTTTATTCTACGGAATAGGAGACTCGGCATATTTTTGTGAAATGATGGCAAAAAATTTACGATGTGTCGGCAAACAGGCGGAATTTTTTACACAGCGGCATGACATGATTTATAGTGCGGACCGCTGCGACCAGAAAGATCTTCTTTTTGTTATTAGTTTATCCGGAGAAACAAAACAAGTGCTGGAAGCGGTGACAATTGCGAAACAAAGAGGAGTTTTTATCATCAGCATGACGCATTTAAGCGAAAATTCGCTTGCCAATTTGGCCGATCTGCGTCTTTATTGTTGGGCTCCTAAACAGTTTTTGAATAAGTATGATATTACGGATCGAACTTCATTATTGATTATGTTAAGAAAAATAAGCGAACGTTATTGGCAAATGTATGGATGATGTGTATAAATACACAAACAGTATGGTTTCCGTAGGCAATGTTGTGAAAAAGTAAGAAGATTTCCGTCTTCTTATTTTTTTTATTTTATAATAAAAGCCGATAAGGGGGATTAGGAAAGGGTGTGAAGGGAATGGAACTGAGGAAGTTGACGAATGTTCATTTAATTGATGTCGGTGTAGCGTTATCGACAAAGGAAGAAGTAATTTGGTATTTGACTGAGAAGTTAGCGCAGGAAGGGAAATTACATTCTGCAGAAGAGTTTTACCAAGATGTATTAAAACGCGAAGCGTTATCTCCAACCGGACTGGAAGCAGGACTGGCGATTCCACACGGAAAGTCGCGTGCAGTGAAATCCGCTTCCTTTGCTGTTGCCAAGTTGAAGAAGCCAATTGAAAACTGGGAGAGCATCGTTGAACACAATAAAGTCAGTCTTGTCTTTTTGTTAGCGATTCCAGAAGAAGAAGCGGGATCGACCCACATTGAGCTGCTTGCGGAGCTGGCAAAAAGGCTTTCTCATGCCGAATATCGAAAGCGGTTACAAAATTGTGCAAGCGCCGAAGAACTATATGATGCGTTAGATGATGTAGAGGAGAAAAACGAGAACGAAATGGTGCCATCTGCCCAAACCATCGTTGCGGTGACGGCGTGTCCGGCAGGCATTGCCCACACGTATATGGCAGCCGAGGCATTGCAAAAAGCGGGGCAAGAACTTGGTGTTACTGTTTATGTTGAAAAGCAGGGAGCAAATGGCATTGAAGACCGCCACACGGATGAACAGCTGCAAAAAGCAGATGCAGCCATTTTCGCCGCGGATGTAGCGGTAAAAAATGAGGAGAGGTTCTCCCATCTTCCAATCTACCGCACGACGGTGGCTGCACCGTTAAAAGATGCAAAAGAAGTGATTCAAAAGGCGCTAGAAGCAGCAAAAACGAAGGAGAAAACAGAATACAAGCCGCAAAAAAGAGAACGTCAATCGGAAACTGTATCATGGAAAACCGAGGTAAAAAATTCTATTTTAACAGGTATTTCTCACATTATCCCGATCATTGTGGCGGGAGGAATGATTTTAGCTTTTACCGTTTTGGTAGCACAGGCGTTCCATTTGCAACAGTTGTATGATACAGAAAATTCATGGTTATGGATGCTTCGGAAATTAGGCGGAAATATGCTTGGAACGCTGATGATCCCTGTCTTATCTGCGTACATGGCTTACGCTATCGCCGATAAACCGGCATTAGGTCCAGGTTTTGCCGCAGGGATTGCCGCAAGTATGATTAACAGTGGATTTTTGGGAGGAATGCTCGGCGGATTTTTGGCAGGTTACTTTATGAAACTGTTGAAGAAACAGTTGCCGCCGAAAGGAGCGTTTTCCGGATTTATCAGCTTTTGGGTGTATCCAGTTGTAGGCTCACTTGTTGTTGGAATATTGATGCTGTTTGTGATTGGAAAACCGGTTGCGGGGTTAAACAATTTATTGCTGCATTGGCTAGACAATCTTTCAGGAAGCAATGCCATTATTCTTGGCGCGATTTTAGGAATCATGGTTTCCTTCGATTTAGGGGGGCCTGTCAATAAGGCCGCCTATACGTTCTGCATCGGTGCGATGGCCAGCGGCAATTTTATTCCGTACGCCGCTTTTGCCTCGGTAAAAATGGTTTCTGCTTTCTCCGTAACAGCAGCCACATTGTTATTTAAACGTTATTTTGAAGAGTACGAGCGCGAAGTTGGTAAATCAACTTGGATTCTTGGTTTGGCCGGTATTACCGAAGGTGCCATTCCGTTTATGATTAACGATCCTATCCGGGTGATCCCATCCCTTTGCATTGGTTCTGCTATTACAGGAGCGATCGTAACCGCGTCTCATATCGGTCTAAACGTTCCGGGAGCAGGAATTTTCTCCTTGTTTGTGCTGCAAGGTGCACCTTTATGGAAAGCCGGAATGATTTGGCTAGGCGCAGCGCTTATCGGCGCATTTATTTCCATGATACTTTTAGTGGTTACTCGTATTCATAAATTAAAGAAGCAACAAGGGTTAAGTTAGAGAGGTGGATAGATTGAAACAATATGTTCACATTGTCCCTCACATGCATTGGGACCGCGAATGGTACTTTTCCACAGAGGAGTCGCGCATTCTGCTTGTCAATAATATGGAAGAAATATTAGAGATGCTCGAAACGAATCCAGATTATCCGTATTACGTCTTGGATGGGCAGACAGTGGTTTTAGAAGATTATCTTGCGGTAAAACCGGAATATAAGGAACGAATCCGCAGTTTAGTCCAGCAAGGAAAGCTAATCATCGGTCCTTGGTATACGCAGACGGATGAAATGGTCGTCGGCGGAGAATCGATTGTCCGTAACTTGTTATATGGATTGAAAGATTGCCAAGAGTTCGGTGAGCCGATGAAAATCGGCTATCTTCCGGATTCGTTTGGGCAGTCTGCCCAGCTCCCGCAAATACTCAACGGCTTTGGCATTCATCGGGCCATCTTCTGGCGGGGAATTTCCGAACGACACGGCACAGACCGGACAGAGTTTTATTGGATGAGTGACGACGGCTCCAAAGTGCTTGTGCAAGTATTTCCATTAGGCTATGCCATCGGGAAGTATCTCCCGACTGATGAAGCAACATTAAAGGAACGGATGGATAAATATTTTTCCGTATTAGATAAGAGAGCGACAACCGACCATATTATTATTCCAAACGGGCACGACCAAATGCCGATTCAAAAAAATATTTTCGAAGTTATCGAACAGCTGTGCAAGTTGTATCCGGAAAGAAAATTTTTCTTAAGCCGCTATGAGCATGTTTTTGAGGAGCTAGAAAAACAGGAAGGCCTCGCAACAATTAAAGGAGAATTTTTAGATGGCAAATATATGCGCGTACACCGCAGCATTTACTCGACACGTATGGATATTAAAGCAGCAAACGCAAGAATAGAAAATAAGATAACCAATATTTTAGAGCCGTTGGCAGCGATCGCATCGACGCTAGGATTTCCTTATCATCATCAATTGATCGAACTCATTTGGAAGGAAATGATGAAAAACCATGCGCACGATAGCATCGGGTGCTGCTGTTCCGATAAAGTCCACCGCGAAATTATGGCGAGATTTTTCATCGCGGAGGAGAAGACAGATCGTTTGATTTCCTTCTATATGAGAAAAATCGCCGATGCGATGCCATCCGATCGATCAATTGACAAGCTGGTGGTATACAATTTGCTTCCTTATGAAAGAAATGAGCCAATTCAAGCAGAAATTACGACAAAATGGAAGAACTTTACGCTAGTCGATGAAACGGGAAAAGAAATTTATTTTGAAGTAGTGGATAAAAAAATAGTGGATCCGGGCTTAATTGATCGCCAAATTGTCCATTACGGAAACTATGATCCGTTTGTCCGCTATACCATTCAGTTTCAAGACCGCATTCCGGCAATGGGATATAAAGCGTATTTCGTTCAAGAAACAGATCACATCATGATAGAGAAACATCCTGAATCAGTGCCGCAAATTGATACGAATTTTTATACGATCACGGTAAACGAAAACGGCACGCTGAATATTTATGATAAACAATTACATCGAACCTTCAGCGACGTGTTGTTAATAGAAGATATGGCGGATGACGGCGATGAATACGATTATTCTCCTTTATTAGACGATTTCGTCGTGCATAGCAAAGATGTAAAAGCAAAGTACTCGTTAAGACAAAATCAATATTTCGCCTACGCTGATATCGAATACCGCCTGCCGGTGCCGGCGGACATCGAGAGCCGCAAGGCAAAACGCTGCGACAGCTTTATCGATGTTGCGATCCATTTGACGATTCCGATGAACCAGCCGCGTATTGATATTCAAATAGAAGTAGAGAATGCGGCGAAAGATCATAGAGTAAGAGTGTACGTTCCAACCGGAATTCCATCGACCCATTCTATCGCGGATAACCAATTTGGCACGATCAAAAGACCGGTCGTCGATCCAGCCATAGAAGTATGGGAGAAAGAGCAATGGGATGAGCGGCCGGATGCCATTTATCCAATGTTAACCTATGTCGGGTTATCCAACGAGGATGGCGGCGTAGCCGTATTAACCAACAGCACAAGGGAATATGAAATTGTTGGAGAACACTATGACACGATTGCGGTGACGCTGTTCCGAAGCGTAGGATATCTTGGAAAAGAAGAGCTAGTCAGAAGGCCGGGGCGTCCTTCGGGAATTAAGCTGGAAACTCCTGATTCACAAATGATCGGAACAAATCGTGTGCATATCGCACTGACAACGCATAAAGGAACGACCGAACAGGCGAACGTGGCAAAAATCGCTAAGCAATTTTTAACACCATTGTATACGTATAATAAAATGCCGTATGATGCGATGAAATTAAATCCGGTTGATTTCCATGTGCCATATCATTACAGCCTATTTGCGCAAACGGATTCGGACATCGTTTTAAGTACAGTAAAGCGAAGTGAAGATAACAGCGGCATTATCATTCGTTTTTATAATCCTGCACAAGGGGAGAAAATGGCGCAATTTCAGTGGAATCATGCACTCTCCCATATTCACCGCACCAATTTAAATGAAAAGCCGATCGACGCCATTGCGTATGATTCACGCGGCCGGTTTGAAGTAACAGTAAAACAAAATCAAGTGCAAACTGTTTTGATTATATAATCTAAACGATATAAAAGGCGGTTCAATAGCTGGTTTCGGCTTTTGGGCCGCATTCTTTTTTGCCTTATAAGGAATCATCTGACCCATCTTTCCCTATTCCTGAATTCGTTGGTCAAGGGGAAACGCTTGTATTTAGAAAACACTAATTTGAAAAGAATATTTTCAGCCGCTTTAACCATGCCGGCTGGAGACCAGATCCGTTGCAAGGAGAAAACTTCTGCAAAAAGTTTGATGAATGGTTTTCGACATTTCGCCTCTCTCTGTTGGCGTATTGGACGGATGGCAGTTTAGCAGAAAGTACATCAGCAGAGCAAACGATTTCTTGAAAAAATAGTCCCGAGTGTGGCGGGGCTGTTTTTTATTGGGAAAATATTTTTCTAAAAAGACAAAAAGGTAAAATAATGGTATAATTTCCGAGGAATTGCAATAATAGTTTTTGCAGTATACAAAGAAATAAACGGAGGTTATTTATGAGGATACGCGACTGGGATCGGAATTTGAAAGTGCGCCTATTTGGTGAGGCGCTCATCAATATTACTTTTTGGATGTTTTTTCCGTTTATGTCCATTTATTTTACTGAATCGTTCGGGAAAGATAAGGCGGGAATGTTGTTAATCATCTCGCAGCTTTTTTCCGTGATTGCTAATTTAATGGGAGGATACTGTGCGGATGCATTTGGACGTAAACGAATGATGGTGCTGTCGGCCTATGGGCAAGGGGCAGCGTTTTTCTTTTTTGCGCTTGCAAGTTCGCCATGGTTTACTTCGCCGCTGGTTGGTTTTATTTGTTTTACGATCGCAGGAATTTGCGGATCATTTTATTGGCCAGCAAGCCAGGCGATGGTGGCGGATGTCGTTCCGGAAAAGGACCGAAGCAGCGTATTTGCCGTGTTTTATACGTCCATCAACATTGCGGTGGTGATCGGTCCGATGATTGGCGGAATTTTTTACGAAAACTATCGCTTTGAACTATTGCTCGCTACAGCGTTTTCGTGTTTGCTGCTCGCTATGCTCCTTTCCAAATGGCTCCGCGAAACAGTTCCGGTACAGGGAAATGCAGGGGTGGCACACGGGAAGTGGCATGAGTTTTTACGGCAACAAGTCCAGCAATATAGTGTGATTGTACGCGACCGAATATTCCTATTGTTTATCATTGCCGGCATTCTTGCCGGGCAAACGTTTATGCAGTTGGATTTATTGATTCCTGTGTATACGAAAGATAGTGTGGGGAGACAAACACTATTTTCATTTGGCGATTGGTCGTTTACCCTTAGCGGAGAGAAAGCGTTTGGCCTTCTTATCTCTGAAAACGGCTTTCTTGTCGCGCTGTTTACGGTACTGGTGACGAAATGGATGTCGCGCTATCATGAGCGCACGGCTTTTATTGGCTCTTCCATTGTTTATGGAGTGGCAATTTTTCTATTCGGCCAAACCACATCGATTTGGGGGCTTATTTTTGTGATGGCGTTGTTTACGTTTGGTGAATTGATGACAGCAGGAATTCAGCAAACATTTATTTCTAAATTGGCTCCTGAAGAAATGCGCGGGCAATATTTTGCGGCTGCGAGCCTGCGCTTTACGATCGGGCGGATGATTGCCCCGCTTTCGATCACGGCAACGATATGGCTTGGCTATCAATGGACGTTTTTCCTACTGAGTGTGCTTTCCTTTATCAGCGCGGTTTTATATATGTTTGTGTTTCAACAGTTTGAAAAGAAGCGGACGAAGATGGTCGCTTCGGCTTCTTCATAAGGCGATGAAAGCCGGAGAAAAGTCTTATTGGAACGACATTGAGGGAAAAAGATAGGATTAAACTGCATCGTGATGTGCAAACCATTACCCCCTCTTCCCACCTCCGTTTTATAATAAAAGCACACTGTTGTTTCTGTAACATAGATTCCCTGATTCTGGCATAAAGATGAACTAGAATACAGACAGGAGAGGGGAAGTTCGGTGGAACAGCGTGTGTCTTTAGAGAAAACGATACAGGGGGACAATCACCAAGAAAGAGAAATAAAAGATGTGGGAAGCGGTGCGGCGGCGTTGGCGCGCTATGAACAGCGGAAGCAAGCGCGTCTTTTTATGCGGGAGCGGCGGAAAAAGTACTATCGCATCTTCTTACGTACGGCTTTGGTCGTAGCAGCGGTGTGGATCATTGGCGCGCTTTTATGGAAAGGATACAGCATGTTGAAAAACGCTGCCAGCAGGGAAATCGCTGTGATGCGCCTTGAGGATGCGCTCAAAGATAAAGATGTTGCCGCGCTGCAAACGTATCTTCGTGTGCCGGACGAGACGATCCCGGTCAATGAAAAGACGCTTGCGCCGTTGTTTTCATACTTAGACGCGCATCCAAATGCATATGAAACGCTCGAACGTGATTTTGACAGACAGAACGACATGAAGCATGTATATATAAAAGGATTAACGTCGAAACCGCCCATTTTCACCATCAAAGTGTTCGGGGACCGCTATGTGTTTGAACCAACCTTATACTCTATGAACATTCGTTTGAACGAGCCGGATGATGAAATTATGATTAACGGCGAGAAAGTAGAAGGGGAACCAACAAAAGATCCATTTGTGAAAAAAGTCGGTCCGTATTTGCCTGGGGTATATACGGTTACGGTCGTAAAGACAGATGGGGAAAAACGAAAAAAAGAAACAAAACAAGTGCATTTATTCGGCGGTGCGCGTGTGTATGAAGTGGATTTAGCGAAAGAATAAAGATCCTTCAGCAAATGGAAGGATCTTTTTTTAGTAGGAAAAGACTGCCTGAACGGTGGCGGTGATGGTGATATCTTGCGTCTGAATCGGCGGAGCGGTTGATGATTCCGCTAGCGTGGTCATCGAATAAGGTGCCGGCGGAAAAGAGGCAGCTCTGCTTTCTTCTTTGATTTGAAGGGGGATGTCTTGCATTGGCAGGCCGAGGGTGCGGGCGATGACGATCGCTTTTTCTTTGGCGTTTTTCACCGCCAGCATCAGCGCCTGCTGGTAATAAGGTTGTTCGTTGGCAAGGCGGAATTGGATATGACGGGCGATGTTTGCGCCGCTGGTGACGGTGGTGTCGTAAATGTTGCCGACTTTTTTTGTGTCTTTGACGATGATGTCGAAAATATGCTCGACTTCATAGCCGGTCAAGGTGTTTGTTCCATTAGAGTAATTATATTTCGGATAAATAGAAAACGAGGCGGTGTCGATGTCCTCATCACTGACCCCGATTGCTTTTAGCGCATGGATAACGGCATTGGCGCGTTTCGCATTTTCCGCGAGCGCTTCTTGGACGTTGGCGTGTTCGGTTCGCACTCCAAGGGTGATGATGACCGTATCGGGCTTTGCCGTGACCGTTCCCCGCCCTGTCACGGTAATCGTTTGCGCCATTAGTTTGTTTCGCTGCATCGGCATATACCATTCTTGCATGTCCTTTCTCTCCCTCCCCGGTTATGCCGCCTTGCGGTCATCATGATCATGGATGCGCCAGTAGTAGACACGCGGCAGCCCAATATAGCACCAATATTCTTTTAATAATGTCACTCCGACAAAATATACCATTTGCCAATCAATCTGTTTCATCCGTTTCTCTCCTTTGCCAATCCTTTTGTTAAAGCATATTCGTCCGCGGCGTTGTCCTATGCTTAGTGCCTTCCATCGAGACAAAAAGTCAAGATGGAGATGAAACAAAATCGTCATTTATACGTATGAAAGAAAGAGGACATGTTATAATGGAAGTAATAAAGTGTAGGGAGAAAGGGATGAACGATGAAACAGCTGTTGAAGACGTTATGGCGCTGGTTTGTTTCATGGAATATAGGAGTTGTGGTGGCCATCATCGTGTTTTTTCTCGCCGATTTTCACGTCCTTCCTTCCTTTTTATCGGGAATGGGAGCGATGTTCGTTACATCCATGGTGATGAAAAAACGAGATCATCGCATTACGGCGCAAGAGATGTTTAAAGAGGAAAAAGCGTATATTCGCTCCCAGCTCCATGAAGCGCGGAAACAGTGGAAACAAATGCGTCGCGCCCGTTACCGCCTCCGCTCGCTGGTGATGTGGCAAAAAATTTCGCGTATGTGCATGATCGTCGACAAAATGATTCGTGCGGTGGAGCAACATCCGCATCAATTTCGCATCGCCCAGCCGTTTTTCTTAAATGAATTGCCAATGGCGGCGACAATGATCGAAAAATATGTGTATTTAACCAATCAGCCTGTGCGCAGCCAGGAGATGAAAGAAGTGCTTTGGAAAACGGAACGGCTTCTCGATGAACTGGCGGGGACGGCAGAAAAACGGCTTCTGGAAATACTTTCAAATGACGTGTTTGATTTACAAGTCGAGGCGAAAATGCTCGAGCAATCGCTAGAGCAGCAAAAGCTTTCGGAAACGATGCAGTGGAGAAAGGAGAACGACTATGAAACCGTCCGATAAGACGCCAGGTGGCGATCTGCAATATCCAGAGTGGACAAGCTCGCTTGACTCGCTCTTGGAAAACCCGTTTTCCTTGCCGAGCGAGCAACACGAAACTGCTGTGGAGCAACCGCAGCCGACAAAGCTTCTTGATACGTTAAAGCCGGAACATCGCGATAAAGCGCTTCAGCTGGCGAAACAAATCGATCCGCGCAATCAGCAGGCAATCATCCAATACGGGGTGGCGGCGCAAGCGGAGCTGTCCAAGTTTTCTCATACGATTCTTCATCATGTGCAGACAAAAGATGTGGGTCCCGTTGGCGAAGTGATCAGCGATTTGATGACGAAAATTAAAGAGGTAAATCCGGATGATTTGCTTCCGGCGAAAAAAGGGCTGCTTTCGCGGCTATTTGGCACGGTGTCGAAATCGCTGCAAGGACTTGTCGCCAAGTACCAAAAAATCGGCGTCGAAATTGATAAAATCGCTGATCAGCTCGAGAAACATCGGCAGATGCTGTTTCGCGACATTATGATGCTAGAGACGCTGTATGAGAAAAATAAAGAATACTTTGATGCGCTAAATATTTATATCGCCGCGGCGGAATATAAATTGGAAGAGTTGCGGACAAAAGTGATTCCGGAAAAACGCGCCCAGGCAGAACGGTCAGGAAACCAAATGGAAATGCAGGAAGTCAACGATTTGCTGCAGTTTGCCGATCGTTTGGAAAAGCGGATCCATGATTTAAAATTAAGCCGGCAAGTAACGATTCAAACAGCTCCGCAAATCCGTATGATTCAGCATATGAACCAAACGCTTGTCGAACGCATTCAATCGTCGATTTTAACGGCGATCCCGCTATGGAAAAACCAAGTCGTGATCGCCTTGACCTTATTCCGCCAGCAAAAAGCGGTTGAGGCGCAAAAGCAAGTGGCGGAAACGACGAATAACTTGCTGCTTCGCAATTCGGAAATGCTGAAAACAAACAGCATAGAAGTCGCAAAGGAAAATGAGCGCGGGCTTATTGATATTGAAACGTTGAAAAAAACGCAGGAAAATTTGGTGGCTACCTTAGAGGAAACGTTGAAAATTCAGGAAGAAGGCCGCCGCAAACGGCAGCAGGTCGAACGGGAGCTCGTGACGATGGAAGAACAGCTGAAACAGACGTTATTGTCATTGAAACGCAACGATCGATAAAGAAAAAGCTGACCTCTCATCTAGATGAGGTCAGCTTTTCTGTTTTTGGTCATCATGATCTGCTTCACGGCGGACGTCGAATTCTTCCGCCATCTCCGTTTGCCATTCACGCCCTAGCAAAGGCACTTTTTCTTCTTCTTGGCCGTGAAGGATGAAGCGATGAACATAAGCATGGAACAACACTTCGCCAAGCGCGACAAGCAGCGCGGAAAAGAACGTAGCGTTTAAAACCGCAGTACCGTTGCCATCGTAAAAAGCACCGATGCCGATCCAGACGCCGACAAAAGCGAGGCCAAAGTCCGCAATCGCCGCTGATAGATTCCCAAAGCGCGGGAGAAGGTACAAATCGCCGAGCGCATAAGCAACGATGGTCATCCACAGGCTGAACCATAACAGTTCCGCCGAGGAGACGCGCAAAAATAACGGGACGATCGCAAAAAAGACCGTAGCCAGCAGCACGTACTTTAATACAAGTGCGATTAAATGTTTCATTTTTAAACGCCATCCTTTAACCGAACATTATTCGGCCGGGAAATTTGGTCCTTCCAATTTTTTGTCTCCATATCCAGGCTGTTTTTCGGTATCTTTTTCCGGTTGTTGTTTTTTTTGCTGTTGTTCGACGTTGTTGTTTTGCTTTGCTTGTTTCATGATGTTCATCCTCTCTTCCATGAATGGTTTACCATTAGTTTGCCGTTTTGATGCGAATGTATGCATGCAATACCCATAAACTTCCTCTTTTTATTTTGCCTTGTTGTTCCACATTAATAGTGAGCGGAAATGAACAAGGAGGAATCTGATCCATGGAAAAGAACGAACAACTGCAAATTGCGGGAAGACAGTACGAGCCATCCGATGAGGAAGCGTCGTCTTTTTCCGCTTCCGCGTTGGCACAAACGCATGAGCAGGTAAGCGATGTATATGCGGAAGGGACAGTGGAAGCCGTCATCGATAACGTGGAGGGAAAAGACATCCCTCTTTCCCGAGAACGAAAACAGTAACAGCGGAGCGTCAAGGCGGGAAAAAGCCTTGACGTTTTTACGTTTTTTCGATTTATAATAGAGATTGTACAATTTATTCAACAGGGAGAGGGACAGACGTGTGGTTGGCTGCTGCTGTGATGACCGCGGTTTGTTTCGGCATTAACAATACGCTGTTTAAATGGAGCACGCGCCATTCGATGTCGAAACAACATATCCAGTTTTATTTTTATATGGTGGCGTTTGGCATTATGGCGCTGTATGGATGGATGACAAAATCGCTCCATCCAAGCGCGACATCGATGATGCTCGGAGCGTTGATCGGGATTTGCAATGCGACGGGAAACATGCAAATGTCGGGGGCGTTTGAGAAAGGGCCGGCCAGTTTGACGGCTCCGCTGGTGGCAGTAAATGCGATTTTTCCGGTGCTGGCAGCGGGGATGATATTTGGCGAACATATTCCGCTTTTACACTGGATCGGCATTTTATGTATGTTATGTTCCGCTGCGATCATTCAATATACTCCGAAAGTGGAGAAAGGAAATCATGAATACATACCTTGGCTGTTTCATATCGCCATGGCGATCGTTTCGTTTGGAATAGTAGGAATTTTAATGAAGTGGTGTTCGGTCATCGGCATCGGTTCGCTCGACTTGCTGACGGCGATGTATGGCGGCGGCGGGCTGTATTTATATTGGAGCTGCCGCAAAACGATTGTCCATAAACGGGAGTTTCGGGTAGGCGCGACGGTGGCTTTTTTCAGCGTCATCGGCTTTAGCTGCTATTTTTATGCGCTTACGACAGGCGTTGCATCCATCGTTTTTCCTGTTGTCAGCTTAAACTGCCTCATTGTCGTTTTTTTAGGTTGTTACTTATTCAAGGAAAGACTAAAAGCGTACCAGCTTATCGGCATTGCGACTGCCTTATGCGGATTAATTTTGACAAAATTGTAGGAGAAAGAGGAAAGAAAAACAGTTCGTACTCAGCTTCCTTCCCGTTCATACTAGTACTGTACATTGCCATACTATATTAGGGGGGCTGATGATTGTGAAATGGCAACGAGCAATTTTGGCATTACTAAAAGAACGAAAAGATCATTCCATTGCCTTGGCGATTGATACGTCCACCCGCCCATCACGTCCCGTGCTCATTCAAAACATTGTCAAGCTGTTTGAAAAAGTACGGCCGGATACGCTGCTCGTGCAAGCGGATTTTAAAATTCGCGACGTATCTCCGGTCGGTGTTGCCACCATTAAGTATTTTAAACATGGAAAATCATCGTATACAGAAGTGTTGGAATGGGCAGCGGAGCAAAAAATCGATACGCTTTTTTACATCACCGATGTCACTGGCTATTTTTATGAAGAATTGCAAGTCGACTATGAAGTATTTTGGCTTGTACCGGACGACTATATGCCGCGCGTGCCGTTCGGAAAGCCGATTCGCGTCGCGTAAAATGTACGGAATGCCTTAAGGCATTCCGTTTTTTCTTTGCGATTTTGATAAAATCAATGTTATAAAACATAACAAAATCTATTAAGTAACCGGTTACAAAAAGAAGTTAATATTGAAATTTGGTTTTATTTGTTATATATTATTACATATAAAGTTATGAAAAATTACATTAAGGGGGAGAAGTGAATGGATGGCAAAATGCTAGCTGCGGGTCTTGACGCATTATGGGTAATGGTGAGCGCGGTGCTGGTAATCGGAATGCAGGCTGGGTTCGCGCTTTTAGAAGCGGGGTCGACGAGAATGAAAAATTCGGGTCATGTCGCCGGAAAACAGATTCTCAGCTTTGCGATCGCCTCGCTGGCGTTTTGGGCATTTGGCTTCGCGATTGCGTTTGGAGAGGGAAATCGCCTAATGGGAACGGATGGATGGTTTTTAAAAGGGGATGAAAAGACGTTTGCTTCGTTGTCATGGGCGAATGTTCCGCTAGCGTTGAAATTTTTGTTTCAGCTCGGTTTTGCCGGGGTGTCGCTCGCGATTGCCTGGGGAGGATTTGCCGAGCGCGCCAAGTTATCGGTCTATTTTCTGTTTGGAACGATTTTTACGATCGCCATATATCCGGTCATTGGCCATTGGGTATGGGGCGGCGGATGGCTTGGCGAAATAGGCATGCAAGATTTTGCCGGCTCTACGGTCGTTCATTTGCAAGGGGCGATCGCCGCGTTGGTCGCGACGGTTTTGCTTGGACCGCGCATCGGCAAGTTCAATAAAGATAAAACGCCGAACGTCATTCCGGGACACAACCAAGTGTATACCGTCATCGGCGGATTGATTTTATGGATCGGCTGGTTTGGGTTTAATGCGGGGAGCACGATGGCGGTAGGCGATGGCTTTTTCGGTTATGTGGCGTTAACGACGAATTTAGCGGCTGCGGCGGGAGCGGTTGCCGCCCTTGTCACGGCGAAAATCATGGTTGGAAAAGCGGATATTCCAGCGATGGTCAACGGGGTGCTTGCCGCGCTTGTAGCGATTACAGCGGCGTGCGCTTTCGTGGAGCCATGGGCGGCGGTAGTAATCGGCGCGGCTGCCGGCTCATTGACATTTTGGACGTCGATTTATTTTGAGCGAAAAGGGATCGATGACCCGATTTACGCGTTTTCCGTGCACGGCATTGCCGGCATCATTGGTACGATTTCGACTGGATTTTTCGCTTCGCCGCGATTAGTCGAAATAACCGGGATCGGCAAAGCGGGCCTTGTGTATGGCGGCGGATTTCATCAATTGATCGTGCAGACGGCCGGCGTGCTCGGCGCATCGGTTTATGTAGCGATCGTCTCCTTTGTCGTCTTGTTTGTATTAAAGAAAACGATTGGATTGCGCGTGACGGCAGAACAGGAAATTTCCGGATTGGATATTAGCGAACACGGTTCATACGGTTATCCGGAGCAGTTGGATCCTGCCTACCAGCCAAAGCCGATGGTGCAGCAGTAATCTTGTTTAAGGTGAACGATCATGGAATCGTTATATGAATGGGTGAAGCAATTGGAAGAGGCGCAAACGATCGGGGAGCTCCGACTGTATCATGATGAGCTCGCCAGACGGTTGCGTTATCAGCTGCGCTGGGAGGAACTTGAGGCGATTTCTGAAATCGTCGCTGATGCGCATGATGCGATGATGAGGCGGGTATTTTGCTTGGCCGAACAGGAAACATTGCGCGCGATAGCCGGCGTCCGTCCGCGCAGCTGGTGCTGGTATGCGATGGGAAGCATCGGGAGGCGGGAGCCGACGGTATGGACGGACCAAGATCATGGTATTTTGTTTGCCTGCGCGGAGCAGGAAGAGCAACAATGTTATGAATTCATCCGCCATATGGCCGCTGTAGGAACGAATTATTTGCACGAAATTGGCTACCCGTATTGTTCCGGCTACGTAATGGCGACAAACAAACGGTGGGGGCAGTCGCTTTGCGATTGGAAGCAACAGATCAAGATGTATATAAGCGGCTGTCTTCCTAATGATATCCGCTTTTTGTTTATCGCCATGGATATGCGGCCGATTTATGGGGATAGCGAGCTGGTTGCCGACAGCAGGCGGACGCTGTTTCGTTCGACGAACGAGAAGGCGCAGCTATTGCGGCAAATGGGGGAGCATGTGATGTTTCCTAGCGTCCCTTTAGGCTGGATAGGCAACGTGCAAATGGAACGGTGGGGACCCCACAGTGGAGCGATTCATATGAAACATAGCGGGTATGTGCAAATCGTCAACGCGCTAAAGTGGCTGGCGTGTGCTGCCAATATTTCCGCGGCGACGACATGGGAACGGTGGCGCGAGATCACAAACAAGAAGCTGCTTCCGCTGCCGTTGGCGGAGGAAGTGAGGGATGCGCTCTTGACGTATTACTATATTCGGATAAAGTATGCAACGGAAGCGGCAAACGAGCGGGACTATGTATTATGGCGCGCACTGGAAACAAACGAACGAACACGGCTGAAAAAAGCGATGAAGACCGCAAAAAAGCTGCAGCGGCTTGTCCTGCGGCGGGCAGGTGGTATTAGGTGAGGGAGCGGCATCGTTTTTGGCAGCGGGCGCTTCGCTTGCTGTCGCTGGAAATACCGCGCGAAGCATTGTCTGCCTTCCTAGACGGGGAGCATTCGCTGCATCAGGAAATGTGGCTGCGATCGCTGCGGAAAGAAAAGCAGCAAATCGATATAACTATTCCTTTAGCGGAAGTGCCCTTTGTAATTATTGACATGGAAACGACGGGGTTTTCTCCGCAGCAGGGCGACGAAATTTTGGCGATGGCGGCGGCGAAAACGTTAAACGGAATCGTAAAAGAGAGATATTTTACGCTCGTTTGTCCGGAAAAAGCGATTCCGCCGCATATTTCCGCATTGACGGGAATTCAGGCGAAAGACGTCCTGCATGCCCCGCGCCTGCGGGAGGCGCTCCGTTCATTTTTATCGTTTATTCATGGCGGAGTAATGATCGGCTATCACATTGGCCATGATTTATCGTTTCTCCGCCACTTTCTCTGGAAGTATTATCGGACCAAATGGGCCGCGCACTTTTTCGATATGCAGCCGATGGTGGAAATGATTTTGCGCTGTTCGTGCCCTACGTTCGATGAAGCGCTGCAATATTACGAAATTTTATGCCAAAAGCGGCATACGGCTGACGGCGATGTTGAGGCGATGGCAAAGCTATGGAAGGTGTTATTGGAGGAATTAAAGCAACGCAACATTGAAACGTTGCGTGATTTGTATGCGGCGTTAAGTATGCGGTAAAAAGGCTATCTCCGGCAAGAGGGAGATAGCCTTTCCATTATAATGATTTCGTTGGTGTCGGTTCCGCGTAGCCTTCTTTATATTTTTCATCAATCATTTGGCGAATTTCCTTGATGGATTTTCCATGTTCATAGGCGGCGATGGATTCAGCGGCAATATCGAGGCAGACGCCGCATTTGGTCGCATGGTCATCCCAAACAACGGAGCCGTTTTTTCGCGTCTCATAAACGAAACAATCGTAGTTATTTTTATGTCCGGCCGCTTCACCGCAGCCGCAGTAGCAAGGAATATGTTCGAGCAAGTCTTTATGCTTGGCGGCTTGCTGATACAGGACGGCCATATCTTCTTCAAAATTGCTTAGAAAGGTTGGAAGATGGTCGATCGATTTCGTCGTTTCGCGGATATCGCCGGAATTGGTTGTATATGTCATGGAATGGTCATGCTTCGCTTCGCTTGTTTTGTCATCGGAACAAGCGCCCATGATGATGCCAAATGAAAGCAGACATGCTGCCATGATGGCGGTTCGCTTCATGCCATCGTCATCCTTTCCATATAGGTTTGTACTTTGAATTTAACATAGTATCGTAGAAGCGACAACTTTTTTCCATCGACAGCGCTATCGATTGCAGGTGCCTGCATAAAAAAGCTGCCCTGCAGAAGAGGGCAGCTTTTTTCCGTTTATGGTTGTTGCACGAAATATTTTTCGATGTCATCAAGCATTAAATGGGCAGCGAGCACACCGCCTGCCGTGTTCCAAATCGTGTCGCTTACTTTGTATACTTTTCCTTGTTTTGCAACGTTTAAGCTTTTAAAGAGCGGGTCGTTAATCCATTCTTTTTCTAGTTTGTTTGCTTCTCCGTCTCCTGTTTCATAGGTGAAGTAGAAGAGGATATCGCCGTCCATCGCTGGGATGCGTTCTTTCGTTACACCCGTTTCCGCAAAGTCATTGACATTTTGCGATTCCGGACGGGCAAATCCTAGCTGGTCTAAAATGACGCCGGAGAACGAGTCTTTATGATAAATGCGGACATCTCCTGGCATAAAGCGAACGATGGATACTTTCATCTTCAATTTGTCGCCTAATTTTGCTTTTAATTCTTCAATACGCTTGTCATATTCGGCGATGACTTCTTTTCCTTTTTCTTCTTTATTTACTGCTTTGGCATAGAGCATAAAATTGTCTTTCCAGTTGCCACGGAGCGTTTCCGAAAAAACAGTAGGAGCGATTTTGGATAGCTGCTCGTAAATTTTTTCATGGCGCAGTTTATTGCCGATAATTAGATCCGGTTTTAATGCGGCGATCGCTTCTAGGCTTGGTTCTGCTTCCGTTCCCAGCTCCTTGACGCCCTTCATTTTATCTTTAATGTGATCGTACCAAGGGTCACCCGTCCATGATTTGACGGCGCCGACCGGTTTAACACCTAACGCTAATAGCGCTTCCGTTCCTTCATTCGTTAAAATGACGACGCGTTTTGGAGTTCCTTTTATTTCTGTGGTGTCCATGGCGTGTTCAACGGTATAGCTTATTTCTTTTTGTTTTTCATTTCCATTGTTTTTTGGCTCTGCCTCCTCGTTTTTACTGCAGCCAGCGAGAATGACAAGAAGAGAGAGAGCAGCGGCGAGGAGAAAAGAGAATTTAGATTTGAACATTATGTATCCCCCTTAATTTTGATAATGATTTTCATTTACAAGAGAAATGATAAATGAAGACGATAATCATTGTCAATAGAAAATGAAAAAATGATGAGAAATGGTTGAAAATAAAATAAAAAACCATTGACATTGAGAGTCATTATCAAATAGACTTATCGATAGAGATAGATATATAAGGGAGATTTACGATGTTAGCTACAAACCGGAAGAGATCGATTGGTTTGTTTATCCTATGCTTGTTGTTCATGACAACCATTTGGATGAGCATCATTTACGGCTATACCGATACAAATTGGAAAAATGCGATAGAGGCGTTCACGAACAATAACGGTTCGAATGCCCATATCATTATTGAAACGGTCCGCCTGCCGCGGGCGTTGATTGCCGCAGCGGTGGGGGCAAGTTTAGCGATGGCGGGGGCGCTCATGCAGGCGTTGACGAAAAACCCGCTTGCTTCTCCGGGGATTTTTGGCATTAATGCGGGGGCTGGCTTTTTTATTGTTCTATTTGTGACCTTTTTCCAAGTACATTCGCTGCAAATATTTACATGGCTAGCTTTTAGCGGTGCTGCGCTGGCAGCGGCAATCGTGTTTATCATTAGCGCAGTCGGAAAAGACGGAGCAACCCCCTTGAAATTAACGCTTGCCGGCACGGCGGTCGCCGCCTTGTTTGCTTCGTTAACACAAGGAATGTTAGCCGCAAATGAAAAGGCGCTGGAAGAAGTGTTATTTTGGCTAGCCGGTTCGATAGCCGGACGGAAGCTGGAAATGTTAATAGCCGTTCTTCCATACTTTATCGTTGGCTGGATTGGATCACTGCTGCTCGCGCAAAAAGTGAACATTTTAATGATGGGTGATGATGTGGCGAAAGGTTTAGGGCAGCGCACGAATGCGGTGAAAGTAGGAGTAGCGCTTCTTGTCGTATTACTTGCCGGCAGTTCGGTCGCCGTTGCCGGACCGATTGGATTTATCGGCATCATCGTTCCACATATTGCGCGTGCGCTAGTTGGCGTGGACCATCGCTGGGTCTTGCCGTATTGTGCCTTGATCGGAGCGATTTTATTGATTGCGGCTGATATTGGGGCGCGCTATATTTTAATGCCGCGCGAAGTTCCGGTCGGAATTGTGACAGCGTTTCTTGGTGTTCCGTTTTTTATTTATATTGCCCGTAGGGGGATTTTAGCAAAATGAAGAAGTATGCATCGCTGCGAGTCGGGAAATCGATCTCGTTTTTGGTCGATAAAAAAGCGATAACCATTAGTTTGATTTTATTAGCTGTTAGCGTGGTCATATTTCTTGTCAGTGCGGGCAGCGGCGAAATGTATATTTCCCCGTTGGAAGTGGCGAAAACGCTGTTTGGAAATGGTTCGGACATGAACGAAATCGTGATTTATACGTTTCGCTTGCCGCGCATTCTTGTCGCATTGTTAGCGGGGATGTCTCTTGCCGTAGCAGGGGCGATTTTGCAAGGAATGATCCGCAATCCGCTCGCCTCGCCGGACGTGCTCGGCATTACGGGCGGGGCCGCTGCAGCGGTCGTCACGTTTTTGACGTTGTTTAGCGACAAAAATAATTCCTTAACCATCAGCATCCATTGGCTGCCGCTCGGCGCGTTTGTCGGTGCGACGGTAACTGCCTTGCTCGTGTATATGCTGGCTTGGAAAAACGGCATGGCACCGCTGAGGCTTGTATTAATAGGGATTGCAATATCCGCACTGATGCAGGCGCTCACAACGTTATTAATGATTACCGGCCCGATTTACCGGGCGAGCCAGGCGAACGTTTGGATTACTGGAAGCGTCTACGGCGCTTCGTGGAAGCATGTCACACTGCTTGCGCCATGGGCTTTGATTTTGCTTGCGGCTAGCTGGCTATCAGCACGGAAGATGAACATTCAAGAATTAGGCGATGAATTGGCAATCGGAGCGGGAGTTTCCTTGCAAAAGCAACGTTTTTTCCTTCTTTTATTAAGCACTGCCTTAACCGGAGGAGCGGTCGCTTTTGCGGGAGGCATTGGCTTTGTCGGGTTGATGGCGCCGCATATGGCAAGAAGGCTTGTCGGTTCTTCGTTTGGCGCACTTCTTCCTGCATCCGCGTTATTAGGAGCTATTTTCGTGATGGCGGCTGACCTTGCCGGACGCATGCTGTTTGCCCCAATGGAAATTCCAGCCGGGGTATTTACAGCGGCAGTTGGGGCGCCGTATTTTATTTACCTATTATATAAAAGCCGATATGCATAAAAGGGGTGGAAGAATATGAACGCCTTACAAGCAAAAGAGCTAACATTATCATATGGAAATACGATTATTATTGATGAGCTGGATTTAATGATTCCAAAAGGAGAAATTACCGTATTTATCGGGGGGAACGGCTGCGGGAAATCGACGCTGCTTCGCGCTTTGGCGCGGCTTTTGAAGCCGAAAGGCGGTTTGGTTTTACTAGAAGGAAAAGAAATCGCAAAATTGCCGACAAAAGAGGTGGCGAAAAAACTGGCGATTTTACCGCAATCGCCGACGGCACCGGAAGGATTGACGGTACTGCAGCTTGTTAAACAGGGGCGGTATCCGTATCAGACATGGCTGAAGCAATGGAGTGACGAAGACGAGCAAGCGGTGCGGCGTGCGCTCGAGGCGACGAGAATGACAGAATTGGCGGAGCGTCCGGTCGATTCGCTCTCAGGAGGACAGCGGCAGCGCGCTTGGATCGCGATGACATTAGCGCAAGATACGGACATTATTTTATTGGACGAACCGACAACCTACTTGGATATGACGCACCAGATTGAAATTCTTGATTTATTGTTTGAACTAAACGAGAAAGAAAAGCGCACGATTGTCATGGTGCTTCATGACCTCAACTTGGCGTGCCGCTATGCGCATCATATTGTTGCGATTCGCGATAAAAAAATATATGCGCAAGGAAAACCGGAAGAAATCATTTCCTGCCAACTGGTGAAAGACGTATTTCAAATGGATTGTCAAGTGACATATGATCCATTATTTGGCACTCCGCTTTGCATTCCGTATGGAAAAGGAAGATGTATTTTGCAGAAAGAAGGCGTTTCATCATGATTCTTTCCACGGAGGAAATAAAGGTATTAGAAACGTATCGGCTTTCAGTGGTGCGGATAAACTCGCCGCTATCGATTCGCATTGATCAGTTGCATAAGGAGAATGTTCTTGTCGATTATTTAGAAAAAGTTCGTCAAAAGCTAGGTGCCGCCAATAAAGTGGTGGCGGCATCCATGTTGATCAAACGCTATAGCTTTCTTGCAGCGATGTCGTTATATGCGATGTCCGTTTGGAATAAACGGCTTGTGCTGTCACCAGAGCGGATTTGGATGGAAACGGATGATAATGATGATATGTGGCTGCCGACTTTTCGCTTTGAAGAGCTCAAGGCAGAAATATGCACAGGCTGCCGCGACCAATGGCGAGAAGAGACGGTACGCCAGTTATTTGCTGGACATTTCTCTCCATTAATAGAAAAGCTACGAAGCATAACGAAAATATCTGTCCATATATTATGGGAAAATATTGCTATTTATATTTATTGGTTGTATGAGACGTTAGGCAAAGATGATTCGCTTGCCTACATTCGCGAACAACTTTACAACGACTTTCATTTCCTTGTTCACGACGCTGATGGAGCGTTATTCGGCACTTTTCGACAAAATCCGTTAAAACGGTTTTGGAAAGGAAATGCGGGTGTGAAGCAGCGGACCACATGCTGCCTTTACTACCAAACAGAAGAAGGAATGCACTGCCAGACATGCCCGTGCATCCTCCGCGAGCGTTATCCGAAAACGAGTTGAAACAGCACCTATTTTACGGTGCCGTTTCTTTTTTTTACCAAAATTTTTCGCGAAATTTGTTGATTTTTATCGATATTTTCGTGAAAATGAAAGTATAGAAGGCAGCTTTGCTGAAAAATGATTATGGCGAGGTAATTGTTGTATGACCAGTAAGTATGCTGCTTATTTCCACCATTTTGCCGAAGCAGTGGCCATTTTTAGCACTGAAGGGGATATGTTATATAGGAACCCTGTGTTTCAGGCGCTGTTTAGCGCCAATGAATATGATGATCAAGCACTGGCATTGATGGCGGAAATACCGTTGCTGCAAGCAGTCAAAAACGGCGAATCAATTGATCATATTGAATGGACGATCAGAACCTCTGCTGACGATATAATCCTAGTTCGCGCTTCATTTTCGCCCATTGTCAACGAACAGGGGGAAGTCGATGCGTTTTTATGTGTATGCCGCGATGTGACGAAAGAAAAGAAACTCAAACAGATGTTGGAAGAAACGCAGCAACGCCTGCAACTAGTTGTGGAGCATTCTACCGATTATATTCTCATTTTTTCTAATCAGCGTGAGCTCATATACATACCTTCTTTATGGAAGAAAGAAGAAATGGCAAGTTATCCTTGTTCATATGAAGATATTTTTCAGTTTATCCATCCTGATGATTTGCCGATCATTAGGCAAAAGTTCGATGAGCTGTATCATACATATAAGGCGCAAATCGCCGAGTTTCGCAAGCGCGACCGGAGAGGAAATTGGATATGGATGGAAGCTCATGGGAAAGCGATTGTGAATGAACAAAATGAGCTTGATTATGTCATTGTAACGATCAAAAATATCGGCGAACGGAAGCGATACGAAGAAAAACTGCGCCAGCTCGCTTATTTTGATTCATTGACGGGAATTGCGAACCGCAGCCATTTTGAACGGTACATAAAACAGCTGGTCGAAAGCCAAACCGCATTTGCCTTGTGCTATTTGGATTTTGACAAGTTTAAATGGATCAATGATCATTTTTCCCACCAGGCGGGCGATTACTTTTTGCAAGAAGCGGTAAAGCGCGTGCAAAGCGTGCTCAGAGCCGAAGACTTTTTTGCCCGCATTGGCGGGGACGAATTTGTCTTGTTGCTTCCTAATGTGACAAAAGAGGAAATGGCCAAACTTGCTGATAAACTGGTGACCGCGTTTCATCAGCCATTTTACTACGAAAAACAGCTCATTCAGTCGACGCTGTCGATGGGAATCGCGTTTTTCCCAAAAGACAGCGATCGCATCGAACAAGTGATGAAATATGCGGACCAGGCGCTGTACAACGTCAAAGAGCAGGGAAGAAATGGTTATGCATTTTATCGCCCGACCGAAAATCGGAAGGCGGTGATTGAGCAAGATTTGCCGTTTGCGATTATGTGCGAGCAATTTTATTTATGTTACCAGCCGAAGATCAAGCTTGGCAGCGGCGCGGCAATGGGAGTGGAAACACTGCTGCGCTGGCGCCACCCGTCTCTTGGTGAGATTCCGCCGCTGGAGTTTATTCCGCTGGCGGAAGCGAGCGGGTTTATTTTTGAAATTACGTTATGGGTGCTAGAGCATGCCTGCCGGCAAGTAAAAGAATGGCAGATGAAATGTCCAGGATTGAAGCTGGCGGTCAACTTATCACCGTTTTTGTTAAATCGGCCGGAATTGATTCATCATGTGAAACATATTTTACATGCGACAAATTTTGCCCCGGAACATTTAATTTTGGAAGTAACCGAGAGCGGTTTAATGGAAAATATTGAAACGGGTAAGAATATTTTAACAGAATTAGAAAAGATAGGGATTCAAGTCGCTATCGATGATTTTGGTACCGGCTTTTCTTCACTAGCATATATTCGCAACCTGCCAGTGTCATTGCTAAAAATTGACCGCAGCTTTATTCAAGGAATCGCAGAAAACTCGAAAGACGCGACGATTGTCGATACGATTATCCATTTGGCCAAAAGCCTAGACATTCAGGTGTTGGCGGAAGGAGTGGAAACTTATCCGCAAGTAGCGTTGTTAGAGCAAATGCACTGCGATTTTGCGCAAGGGTTTTACTTTAGCAAGTCATTGGAGGCAGAAAAACTGCAACAATGGCTCGAAGAATACAACCGATCGGTGTGTGAACGTGATGATCCCTTCTAATGCCTACTATTAGAAGGGATTTCTTTTTATTTCCATTTGTTTTTTTCCGGAAATGCCACACACTAATAAGTAACCAATAGTGATGGGGGAATTTCATGTTTCAGGAGTCATTACCGCTTGACCAACCGATGAAGGAGCAAATTCTTCGCTCTTTATATGAGATCACGGCAGAGGTCGAGGCGATCCGCCACACGTTAGCAACGGAAGACTGTTGCATATTGTCGCGGTTAGAAGCGTTGCAAAAACGCATTTTAGATGTGCAAACGACGGCGGCTTCGTTTTATTTGAAATCATATCTATCCGCATATACACCGCATTATACTGACTTATCTCTTGCCGCGAAGCATTTAGCGGAACGCCGTCATGGCGCGCTTATTGTCATTGAGCGGAACGACCCGCTCGATGGTTTATTGCATCACGGTATTCCGGTCGGCGCGAAAGTGTCCCATATGCTGCTAGAAACGATTTTTTATCCAGGCAATCCGCTGCATGACGGAGGGACGCTCATCCGTTACGACGAAATTGTCTCCGCAGGCAATATTCTACCGCTTGCGGAGCGTGTGACGACGAAGAAAAAATTAGGCACCCGCCATCGCGCAGCGATTGGATTAACGGAGCGAAGTGATGCGCTGGTGATCGTCGTCTCCGAAGAAACCGGTACCATTTCGTTTGCCATTAACGGACAATTACACGTATTGCGTCCATGAGGAGGAGGGAGAAAAATGGAATTTGCGCCAAGAAGCGTGATTATCAATGAGTTTATTGACACGCTGCAGCCGTTGATGGATGTTTATCACTTGGATCAAGTCGGAATTTTCGAAGAAGAAGGCGAAGGGAACAAGTATTACATCGGCTATACAATCAATAAAGATGATGAAATGATTGTTCTTCATATGCCATTTGTCAAAAATGAACGCGGTGAGCTGGCGCTGGAAAAACAAGAATGGACGATTCGGAAAGATGGGCGGGAACAAAAAGGGTATCAATTTCTGCAAGAAGCGATGGACGAAATTACGAATAGACGATAAAGAAGACGGTTTATGCTTCATGCCGAGATCGTCTTCTTTTTTTGTGAAGAAAAAAGGAAAACGAAACGATCATCGAGAAGTAAAAATGGATAGCGCATGATGAAACAGAAAGGAAAGAAACGCATGATTCAGGAGATAGACATAGCGGCAAGAGAATGGGTGGAAGCAGTGCTGCGCCTTCAATTGCGCTCTTACGCTGTCGAGGCGCGGCTGATGGGATTTGCGGACCTTCCGCCATTGCAAGATACAGCCGCAACGTTACAGCGGTGCGGGGAACGGTTTTTTGGATATATGAAGCAGGGACAACTGGCAGGAGCGATTTCCTATGAGCGGACAAAAGAGACCGTGCACATTTGCCGCTTGATGGTGGATCCCGACTTTTTTCGGCAAGGGATCGCAAGCGCCTTGATCGAATTTGTATGCGATAAAGAACAAGATGCGAACGAAATCATCGTGATGACAGGAAGTACGAATATGCCGGCGCTTCGCCTATATGAACGCCACGGTTTCCGCGAAATCGAACAAATAAGGATGCCAGAAGGGATTTGGATGACCAAGCTCGTAAAGTGGCTGAGCTGATATGAGGAAAATCATCGCGCTTGGAGGCGGCGGATTTTCCATGAAGCCGGAAAATCCGCTGTTAGATTTGTATATTTTGAGACAAGAAAAAAGAAAGCCAAACAATGTAGCTGCCAGCTCTCGAACCAATGCGAAAGCGTACCGCTTGCGCAAAACGAACAAGGAGTGGAAGAAATCGAATGGAAACGATGTATTTAGGAGAAGGAGAACTAGTATGAGTGAGTATCTGATAGTGAAAAAAACAAAAATTGAACTGGCGGTGGAACAATAGGAAACAACAGGAACGGGGGAATGAGAATGGTAACGTTATATTTAACAAGACACGGAGAAACCGAGTGGAACGTTGAAAAGCGGATGCAAGGGTGGCAAGACTCGCCGCTCACGGAAAAGGGGCGGCAAGACGCGATGCGGCTTGGAAAACGGCTAGAAGCGGTCGATTTGACCGCGATTTACACCAGCACGAGCGGACGCGCGCTCGAAACCGCCCAGTTGATTCGAGGCGAGCGGCTGATTCCGATTTATACAGCGGAACAGCTTCGGGAGATTCACCTTGGCGATTGGGAAGGAAAGACCCATGAGGAAATTAAAGAATTGGATCCTATTGCGTTTGATCACTTTTGGAATCATCCGCATTTATACACACCGCGGCGCGGCGAGCGGTTCATCGATGTCCAAAATCGGGCGTTTGCCGCTATCGAGAAGATCGTTAAGCGCCATCAGGAGGGAAACATTTTGGTTGTAACGCACGGCGTCGTGTTAAAAACGCTTCTTGCTCGTTTCAAAAATGCTTCGCTGCGAGAGCTTTGGGATGGTCCATATATGCATGGAGCGAGCATCACAATCGTACGGGCGGACCGCGGAACGTTTGAAGTGGTTGCCGAAGGAGACGTGGCGCATTTGAAAGAAGTAATAAGGAGATAAATGGATGCAACCATTTCTTAAGAAGTCTCCGAATTCTAAATAGGGCGTAGGTGGAAGATAATGCATAAGCTTCTATGATGGAACTTATGTGAAAATGTATAAATTGTTTACTTGTATAAATTCTAATATGATTATGGTGTCCTTTATCAAATGATCATAAGGAGGAAATTATGGAAGTTACAGGATGCCATGATCTCAGGGTAGTAATCCTTTTCATTGTCATTGCCGTTGTTTCTTCTTATCTATTTCTTCATGCATCGTTGAGAGCTATGCAAAACGAAAGAGAAAGAATAGGTTGGATATTAACAGGGGCAGTGACAATCGGTTTAGGGATTTGGCTTATGCATTAACGAAAGCATTAAGCTAATCGCGCCCTTAGCCAGCAAAAGAAAGATAAAAATAGAGAATCAGGTGCGTCTTGATGAACATGGCTGTTTGTATACAGATCCGATGAGATTCAGACAAATTTTATTAAATCTGTTGGATAACGCTGTAAGGTACAATCGCGACAATGGAAACGTGATTATTGCGGGAAGCAATGAGGGAGGAAAAATAAATATACATGTAAAAGACAGCGGGTTAGGCATTCCCGAAGAGGAGCGGGAAAAAATTTTTGAGCCGTTTTATCGAGTAGAAGGGACGGAAGTCGACGGTACCGGCATCGGGTTAGTATTTGTCAAGCAGCTTGTTCATTGATGGGAGGGACAATTGGAGTAGAAAGCAAATTAGGGGAAGGAAGCGATTTTTGGGTTAGTCTTCCGGTTATGAAGGGAGATCGTCATGTTGGCAGCCGGTCAAACAGCATTGATTTGAACGAAGAGAGATTATCGAAAATAGGGAGAAAAAATTTACGTTGAAGAATATGGATAATTTAAAGAGAATTGATTCCTTATATAATAGGAACAATTCTCTTTTTTGTAATTTTATGTCGAGAAAAGTTGTAAAAAGTCGAAAAAAATACCTAATATGCCTTTTTGATGTTCTAATCAGACGGGATTTTTGTCTTGTATGCGACTATAATGATAGACATATTTTGGAAAAATTATATTAGGTTGTACTACATGGACAATATGTACCAATAGGCAATATGGCATATTTTAATGTAATAGAGCTGCTAGAATCTAATTGGGGGAGAATAATGAATACTTGCAATACTTCTATTAAAGAGTTAATAGAGAAACGGCAATTTGAACACGTTTATCGGCCGCTTTGGGATTTATCGAATTGGAAGATATTTGGCTATGAGTCGTTGATCCGTATAGTAAACGGCGGCAGCATACACAATATAGAACATTTGTTTCAAATTTCACAAAATAAAGTTGCAAGAGAATGGTAACCTTTATTCGGTCAAGGAGGAAGGGGAGTTGGTCCAGCTAACAAGGAAATATCATTTTAGCAGTGCACACCGGCTGCACAGCCATCATTTAACAGACGAAGAAAATAAAAAGCTGTTTGGAAAATGCAATAATCTGTACGGCCACGGCCATAATTACTGCTTAGAGGTTAGGTCATTAAAGAGGCCGGCTCTGAGGCTGGGGTTCCAACCCGCATTATCGTTCCATTCGATCAAACGATCAAACTCGAACTCGCTAGAGAGGGAACCATTATTCAAATTGGTAAGGTAACATATACTTTTCAAGAAGAACATCGCTACGTTGAAGTTGCATTAGATGAAAAAGAACAAATTATTTTTGATTAGAAATTGAGGGGATGCAATATGTTCTTATATGAACTGGCTCAAGATGGACAGAGCGTCATCGTTTACTTTAAAGGGGATTTGGATATTGAAGTGACGGAAATAATGGAAGAAATTTTGCAGGAGTTAAGAGCCTTTGAAGTCATTCGAATAAACCTGGCAGAAGTCCCTTTTGTAGATTCTACTGGGATTGGTTTGCTCATTCATTTAGTAGATACATTGAAGCGCGAAAACAAACAAGTGATGATTTCCGATATGCAGCCAGAAGTGGAGGAAGTATTTGACATTATTCAATTGAAAGAAATATTAGGGGAAGAAATATTTGTTAAAACCAAATAATGATGGAGTGGGAGGGGGAACTGGATGAAAGGAAGAATCAACAAATGGATATTCTGAAAATTGTTGTTGCGGATGACGATGCATCTTCAAGAATCCTCTTACGCCACTTCATCCGTTTTTTGCCGCAATATAAAGTCGTTGGAGAAGCAATAAGCGGAGAAGAATTTGTACGGCTCGTGTTGGAGGAAAAACCTGATATTGCCTTAGTGGACATAAAGATGCCTGATTTAGATGGGATGGAAGCGGTGAAAATATGCAAACAATCGCTTCCTGCCCTGCAGGTTATTTTTACAACCGGATATGATGAATTTGCAGTAAAGGCCTTTGAGATTGCTGCGACAGATTATATTGTGAAGCCCATCGAACGAACGCGCCTTTTTCACGCACTAGAAAAAGCCCGCAAACTCATCGAGTTGTCTAGACAAGACCATTTATCCATAAAAACGAAAAACAAAAGACTCGGCATCAAATCGCACAATTCCATTCTTTTTCTCCCAATGGAAGACATTTTGTTTGTAGAAAAAGAAAGCAGAAAAACGGTCATTCATACTGCAAACGAACGATATGAAACAACAGAGCCATTGAACAAAATGGAAAATAAATTAGATGATTATTTTTTTAAAACCCATCGTTCGTATATCGTAAATTTGAAAAAAATAGTGAAAATTGAACCGGCGGGGGAAACGTATTTAGCCCATTTTATCAATAGCCATAAAGTTGCCTATATCTCTAAATTAAAAATCCATGAAGTGCAAAAGAAAATCCTTCATATTCATGAATTTCATCTTTAATGTTACTCGTTGCACGGGCTGGAAATAGCAAGCGCAGGCAGGGCTTCGTTGGTTCCGGCAGAAAAGTTGTCCACGGATCGTTTTTTTGAGTTTATCATTAATAATTATTACGGAGGAAAATATGAATCAAAATCAATCGTTATCAGATGAGTCGTTTCGCCGTTTAGATATTTTAAGCAACGTATTTAATGCCATAAGGGATATGATTTTTGTCACGGAAGTCGATGGGGATTCCTTTCGTTATATACTGGCCAACGAAGCGGCATGCAAAGCAGTAGGGGGAGGTGAAACGATTTACGGAAAACGCCTCGAAGATGTTTTATCTCCCGAACAAGTATCAAGTATAAAGCCAAAATATCAACAGGCTGCGGAAACGAAAAGTGTTGTCGTTTACGAAGATATGATTACAACTCCTGACGGCACGATCGTATGTGAGACGGTCCTTACCCCCGTCTGTGCTGAAAATGAACCATGCCGCATCATTGTTGCGGTTATGAGGGATATAACAGAACGAAAAAAGAGGGAACACGAACTGCAAAAAATGAAGCAGCGGCTAAAGGCGAGCGAAGAACGCTATCGGAAACTGGTAGAATTTTTGCTGGAAGCGATTATCGTATTTAATCGCGAGGGGAGAATTATTTACGTAAATATAGCAGCGGTAAAATTGCTTGGGGCAAAACAGAAAAAAGATATTGTTGGGAATTTTATATGGAAATTTTTGTATAATAAAGCACAAGCGCCGAAGAAAATGAGGCAACATTGGCAGAAAGCGTTAGGCGTTCAGTCCCCTTTTATAGAAGAGCTCCTCAGGCTTGATGGAAAAATGATTTATTCAGAAGTTTTGCTGTCTTCCATTGAGTATGGGGGAGAACCGGCGATTCAAGGGATTTTTCGCGATGTCACGGAAAGAATTAATTATGAAAGGCAACTGGAATTTTTAGCGTTTCATGATCCTTTGACAGGTTTGCCAAATAGAAGATTATTTCTAGATATTGTTAGCCAATCCATAGAAGAAGCGAAGCAGACAAAAAAAGGACTGGCCGTTATGTATTTAGATATGGATCATTTTAAGGATGTGAATGATACGCTCGGCCACGATATTGGCGACCAGCTTCTAAAACGCTTCGCCAAAAGATTAAAGGAGAATATTGGCACGAATGCCGTTCCTTGCCGCATTGGCGGAGATGAGTTTTTAGTGCTGTTCAAAGATATAAAAAAACGGGCGGATATTGAAAAGCTAGTCAGGAGGTTATATAAAAACATTCAGGAACCTTATAAAATTAAAGAGCACGAAATTAAAGTTACCATAAGCATTGGGATTGCGGTTTATCCGGCTGACGGCACTACCCCGAAAGAATTAATCCGGCGCGCCGATCAAGCCCTTTATGAAGCGAAAATAGAAAGAAATAGTTATAGATTTTATATACAATGATTTTTTGGCTTTGCGGAATATGCTGCCCCACGAGGGAAATGGCGGGAAGATAACCCGGCCGTTTTTACCGTCATTTTTGACAGAACGATGGGCAAATCAACTGGAATGACAGCAACACGCTAAAACCCCCGTTCCCTAAAAACAAGGAAACGGGGATTTTTCATACAATGCCAAACCATTTGGCAAGTTGCGCTGTGAAAAATGTGACAGCAATAGCGATGCTTGTCGGAAGGGCAAACGCAACAAACGTCCATTTTTTGCTTTTGGTCTCTTTATAAATATTAACGAGCGTGGTGCCGCACGGATAATGAAGCAAGGAAAACAGCATCATATTGAGCGCGGTCAGCCACGTCCAGCCGTGGTCGACGAAAATTTGTTTGAGCGAGCGGAGGCCATCGACTTCCGTCAAGGAACCGGTGGATAAATAGCCCATTAATAAAATCGGCAGGACGATTTCATTCGCAGGCAGCCCTAAAATAAACGCCATTAAAATATAGCCATCAAGTCCAAGCGCTTTGGCAAAAGGATCGAGCCAGTTTGCCAAATAAGCGAGAATCGTCGTGTCGCCGATATGAATATTTCCGAGCACCCATGTGATGACCCCAGCCGGAGCGGCAACCACAATGGCTCGTTTTAGCACATAAATGGATTTGTCCAATGTAGCACGAAGAATGGTATCCCATATTTTCGGGCGCCGGTACGGCGGCAGTTCTAATGTGTAATGGGTCGGGATGCCGCGCAATGCCGTTTTTGACAGCACCCATGAAACCGTCAGCGTAACGACGATGCCAAACAGCACCATTGCGACGACAACACTAGCGGTGACGAATGTTTTCCATCCGCCTGTGTAGCTTGCCGCCATAAATAGAGAAGATAGTAGGATCAATGTCGGCCAGCGTCCGTTGCAAGGGACGAAATTGTTCGTTAAAATCGCCAGCATTCGCTCGCGCGGCGATTCGATGATGCGAGTCGACATAACGGCAGCGGCGTTGCAGCCGAATCCCATTGCCATCGTGAGCGATTGTTTTCCATGTGCGCCTGCCTTTTTAAACAAGCGGTCCATATTGAAAGCGACACGCGGCAGATAGCCGTAATTTTCAAGCAGCGCGAAAATTGGAAAGAAGATCGCCATCGGCGGCAGCATGACACTCACCACCCAGGCTGTGCCCCGGTATAAGCCTAACACAAGCAGTCCGTATAGCCAGTCAGGCGCATGGATCGCTTGAAAGAACAGCGTTAAATAGCCTTCCACCCAACCGAAAAAGCTTGCTAACATACTCGACGGAATATTCGCGCCGGCAACGGTGATATAGATGACGACGGCCAGCATCACGAGCATGATTGGAAATCCCCATAATTTTGAAGTAAAAATGCGGTCTAACTTCTCCGTTTCATATTGTTTTGCTTGATTTGTATAGGTAACCGTTTCATTGCAGATTGCTTGGGAGGTGCGAAAAATCGCCGCTACGATTTGTTCGCGCGTATCCGCAGGCGTTAGCGCTCGCGCTTCGTTCATCAGCTCTTCAAATCGATTTTGCGGGACCGTGGCATGCATATATAGACACCTCCTTTACAGATGGAAGTGGTTGCTGCTGGAAAGCGCGAAGCAAAGACATATCTCCGTCAAGCAATCGAAGCGCGACCCAGCGGGCAGGGTACGCATCGCCAATGACTTCTTTCACTCGTGGAATGAGCTTTTCAATACATTGTTCAATTTCTGGACTGTACCGGACGGTAATCGGGTTTGTTTTGATTTTTCCGAGCACCATGGAATCGATTGTCTTTAATAACGTGTCGATTCCTTCTTTATTGCGCGCGGAAATCGGGATGACCGGCACTCCTAATGTTGCCGCTAGTTTCTTGGTATCGATGCGGATCCCTTTCTTTTTGGCTTCGTCCATTAAGTTCACACAGACGATGACGTTGCTTGTCATCTCCAACACTTGCAAGGCGAGATTTAAATTCCGTTCCAAAGCGGTAGCATCGAGTACTACTATCGTAATATCGGGTTTTTCAAAAATAATAAAATCCCGCGCCACTTCTTCATCCGCTGAATTTGAATAAAGCGAATAAGTTCCGGGCAAATCGATCATTCTGTAGCGGTTGTTATTGTACGTAAAAAATCCTTCCGCATGAACGACCGTTTTTCCTGGCCAATTTCCGGTATGCTGGCGCAATCCAGTCAGAACATTAAACAATGTGCTTTTTCCGGTGTTTGGATTTCCGGCAAGCGCAATGGTATATTCATTCATTGCCATCATATATTCTCTCCCCATAAATATGGTCACTTTCTTCTTTCCGCAACGCAATCGTCGTATTGCATACACGATATGCGGTCGGGTCTCCCAGCGGGCTTTTTTGCAGCACTGCGACTTCACAGCCGGGCACAAATCCTAAATCTAGCAATCTTCGCTTCATGATGTCATCATTTATATCCAGTTTCGCAATGCGGAAACGTTCTCCCGGTTCAGAGTCGGATAAGCGAGAAATTTTTGCTCGTACCACAATAATTTCCCTCCCGTTAATAAGTTTCCTTTGTATTATTTTTTTTACCTAGACCAACTTTTATTTTATCTTATTCCTGCCTTGAATTTTTGTCAATCATTTTGTTTCGCCGTTTTATGACGAATTTCCCTATGTAGATAAGTTTCTTATCATTCACAAATTATATTCTCAATAGTAAGAAGAGATGGTATTATATAAATAGTCTAATAATTCTGTATCATAAACGCCAAAAGTCTAAGGAAAGGTGGTGACGTCTGCGTTTTGAAACGCAGATCATCATGAAAGCGATTACGGAAGGAACAGTGCTTTGGAAACCGACAAAAGAGCAAATAGAGAAATCCAACATTCAACGTTATATGGACTGGCTCAAAGAAAAAAAGGGGCTTTCTTTTGAAACATATCGGCAATTATGGACATGGTCAGTCGAGCAGCTAGAAGACTTTTGGGAAACGGTGTGGGAATATTGCGGCGTCAAATCAGCGACTCCATATCAATGTGTGCTGGAAGAACACAAAATGCCTGGCGCAAAATGGTTCCCGGGGGCAACGTTAAATTATGCGGAGCATGTATTCCGACATGTACGCGATGACCGCCCGGCGCTTATTTTCCGTTCGGAGCGCATCCCTTATCGGGAAGTATCTTGGCAGGAATTAAAGGAAAAAACGGCGGCTGTGGCAAACGCTCTCAAAAAAATCGGCGTCAAGCCGGGAGACCGCGTTGTTGGGTATATGCCGAACATTCCGGAAACGGTAATCGCCTTTTTGGCGTGCGCCAGCATTGGCGCAATTTGGTCGTGCTGTTCGCCGGATTTTGGCGCGGGCAGCGTCATTGACCGCTTCCAGCAAATCGAGCCGACCGTGCTGTTTGCGATCGACGGCTGCCAATATAACGGCAAAGAATTTGATAAGATGCCGATTGTCCATGAATTACGCGAAAAACTGCCATCGCTGAAAAAGACGATTTTGCTTCCGTATTGGCGCGAACAGGTGCAAGCGCCGGATGATTCCGTGTTATTATGGGAGGATATTATTCAGGAAAAAGGAGAGCTTTTCTACGAATATGTGCCGTTTGACCATCCGCTCTGGATTTTATACTCTTCAGGCACAACCGGACTGCCAAAACCAATTGTCCAAGGGCATGGCGGCATTTTGCTGGAGCATTTAAAGATGTTCATGATTGCGGAAAATATGACAAAGGAGAGCACGTTTTTCTGGTTTACGACAACGGGATGGATGATGTGGAATTTTCTCATCGGCGGCTTGCTGGCCGGGACAACAGTGGTGCTTTATGACGGCAGTCCAACCTATCCGGACGGAAACGTATTATGGGATCTGGCCGAAAAAGCGAAGATTACCCATTTTGGCACGAGCGCAGCGTTTATCAACATATGCATGAAACTTGGACTGAAGCCGAAAGAATCGTACGACTTGTCCCATTTGCAGACGGTTCTTTCTACCGGGTCTCCACTCACTGTCGAAGGATTTGCCTGGGTATACGAAAACGTCAAGGAAGATATTAATTTAGCCTCCTGCAGCGGGGGGACGGATGTATGCACCGCTTTTGTCGGCGGCTCGCCGATTTTGCCGGTTCGCGCCGGCATCATTTCCTGCCGCGCGTTAGGAGTAAATGTGCAGGCATTTGATGAAAATGGCAAGCCATTAATTAATGAAGTCGGGGAGCTCGTGATTACCGAACCGATGCCGTCGATGCCGCTGTTTTTCTGGAACGACAGCAATCATGAGCGCTATATCAGCAGCTATTTCGATACGTATCCAGGGGTTTGGAAGCATGGCGACTGGATTAAAATCGATGAGGAAGGCGGCTGCGTCATTTACGGACGCTCTGATTCCACCATTAACCGTGCTGGCGTCCGCATGGGCACAAGCGAGATTTACCGCGCCGTGGAAGCGGTCGACGAAGTGCTCGAAAGCCTGATCATCGATTTGGAAATGATGGGCAGAACCTCGTTTATGCCGCTTTTTGTCGTATTGAAGCCGGGAGCGGTGCTCGATGAGGCGTTAAAAGAGAAAATCAAGCAAGCCATCCGGCAAAACGTGTCGCCGCGCTTTGTCCCGGATGAAATTTACGAAGTGAAGCAAATTCCAAAAACATTAAACGGAAAGAAAATGGAAATCCCAATCCGCAAACTGCTTCTCGGCTTCCCGCTCGAAAAAGCGGTCAATCCAGGATCGATGGCGAATCCGGAGGCGCTTGACTTCTTCATTGAGCTGGCAAAGACGATCGAAACGAAGGCGCATACGAGCTGACGGATCAGATCTCCTCCTTCATGGGGAGGATAAACGAGAGGTTGTTATTAAGTGCCGCCGCTTAATAACAACCTCAATGCATGTCGACGATGAGATTTGATTACAAATAAAGGAGAAACGGGGCATGGAGCCAAGCAAGCGGCAAAAGCTAATGAAAAAAATTGAAAACCATTTGCGGACGACGGCGAGAAAATTAGTGAAGTTTGATACGGAAGGAGAAGCGTTGCAATACTTGGTCAATTCGTTTCGGGCGGAGCTCGAATGCGATTTAATTGCCATTGTATTAAAAGAAGGAAATGATGTAGTCCCTACATTGTATCAGGGCGACTTTCTATACGGAACGACATATCCTCCTATTGAGATTGCCAGCTGCTCGCCCCGATTGTTTGAAGGAAGTGTAACGTTTCAGGAGATGGAAGGCAACGACACGTGCCCATTAATTGATTTATTAAGAAGGAATGATATCACGACATGGTTTAGTGTCCCAATTAAAGATGAGGAAAGCGAATACGGCATTTGCATGATTGGTTTTCAACGCCATGTATCTTTGCTCGCTGAGGCAAAGCAGCTTTTTGACGATTTTGGCGAAGATGTCGCCCTTGCGATTACGGTGGCCAGGAAAAAAGAAATCAAACAAAGAAGAGAACATATCCATTTTAATTAGATGGGGAAGCTAGTTCCTATAAGGGTTAGCTTCCCCATTTTTTTATTGACAAATTTAATGAAAATGATTATCATTTCTATTAGTTGTGGTTTTCATTATCGTTTAGAGGGGGATCAAGAAGATGTGGAAGAAAAAAAGAAATATAGCATGGATGATAATGGTGGTTCTTATTCTTGTATTCACAGCCGCCTGCGGAAACGAGAAAAATAATGCGGCCACGGAAAAGCAGGCAAAAACAGAAGAGAAAGCAATGAAGACATTTACGATGGCGAACGGCAAAAAAGTAGAAATTCCCGTTCATCCAAAGCGGGTGGTGATGCCGTATGAATTTTTAGGAAACGCGCTGGCGCTCGGGGTAAAACCAGTCGGCGTCACGCAGGCAGTCATGGAGAACCCGTACATAAAAGAACAAGCAAAAGAGATTGAAAACGTCGGTAACCCGATTTCCCTAGAAAAAGTCGCAGAATTAAAGCCTGATTTGATTATTGTATATTTAGAAGACCAATACAAACAGCTATCGAAAATCGCTCCAACTGTTTTCATTCCATTCGGCCATTATAAAGACATTCAGGAAGAAATGCGCGTATTTGGCGAGCTTCTCGGCAAGCAAAAGGAAGCGGAGCAATGGATTCAACAATTTGAGGAGAAAGCGGCAGCCGCCCGTGAAAAAATTAAAGGTGTCATTGGTAAAAATGAAACCGTTGGTATTTATAAACTGCAAGGAAAAGATTTTTATGTCATCGGCGACAATTTTGGCCACGCCGGTCAAATTATTTACAATGCTCTGCAGCTGACACCACCAGAAAAAATTAAGCAAGAAGTGATTCAAGGCCCGCAATGGAAATTGATTTCGCTAGAAGCATTGCCTGACTATGCCGCTGATCATATGTTTTGGACGGTATATAAAATGGACGGAACCGAACAGGCGGAAAAAGAGCTGAAAAACAGTGCGATTTGGAAAAACTTAAACGCGGTTAAAAACCATCATGTTTATGAAATGAAGATCGAAGACATTTGGTTTTCGGATGCGATTTCACTTGAACATCAGCTCGATCTTGTCGTCGATACGCTTCTTTCCGCTAAACAAAAATAGGATGCGCTGCTAGCAAGGAGAGAGAGAATGAAAATAGGAATACGAGAAAAAGATCGAAAATCGCCGTCACGCCCGTGGGCGGCGGCGCTGGTGCTGGTCGTTGGACTGAGCGCCATTCTTTTTAGCATCGCTGTATCGATATCAGTCGGCGCGGCGGATATCGGCTTAGCGACCGTGTGGAATGCGCTTTTCCATTACGATGCGCGGCAAACCGCCCACGCCGTGATCCGCGATTTGCGCTTGCCCCGCACTCTTGCCGATGTGCTTGTCGGTGCGGGTTTTGCCGTTGCGGGTGCGATCATGCAAGGAATGACGCGAAATCCGCTTGCTGATGCCGGGCTGCTTGGGCTCAATGCGGGTTCGACATTAGCGGTGGCGGTCTGTTTTGCGTTTTTTTCCGGTCTTTCGTATCAAGCGCTTATCCTTTGGTCGTTTTGCGGCGCCGCGGTTGCCGCGGCGCTCGTGTATGGGGTCAGCGCGCTTTCTAGAGGCGGGATGACGCCGATTCGCCTTGTGCTGGCGGGAGCCGCGGTCAGCGCCTTGTTTACCTCGCTTAGCGAAGGAATCGCGATCCATTTTCAGCTAAGCCAGGAATTGGCGTTTTGGTTTGCCGGCGGTGTGGCAGGAGTGAAATGGAGCCAACTGAAACTGCTAGCGCCATGGCTTGTTTCCGCTTTAGTTTTCGCCTTATTATTGGGGCGGTCGATAACGCTTCTCAGTTTTGGAGAGGAAGTAGCGGTCGGATTAGGGCAAAAAACGAAAATGGTGAAGTTAGCGGGAGCGATTGTGGTGCTGGTGCTTGCCGGCGGAGCGGTGTCGGCGGTCGGCCCGATCGGCTTTGTCGGCCTTATTGTTCCGCATTTGGCACGTTTTTTGGTCGGGGTCGATTATCGCTATGTCATTCCGTGTTCCGCGGTGCTTGGCGGGTTATTGATGATTTGGGCGGACATTGGCGCGCGGATGATTAACCCGCCGTATGAAACGCCGATCGGTGTGCTGTTTGCGTTAATCGGCGTACCGTTTTTCCTGTATGTCTCCCGCAAACGGAAGGGGGAATTTGCATGAGCCGCCGTCGTATGGTGATTCCGCTTCTTTTCCTTTGTCTGCTTGCGATCGTTGCCATCAGTCTTAATACAGGGGTAAGCCGCATGAATCCGATGGAAGTGGTAAAAACGCTCGTTGGCATGGGAACGGCAAAGCAGGAGCTTATTTTATTTGAGTTTCGT
The DNA here is from genome assembly GCF_000632715.1 of Parageobacillus caldoxylosilyticus NBRC 107762. Taxonomy (GTDB): domain Bacteria; phylum Bacillota; class Bacilli; order Bacillales; family Anoxybacillaceae; genus Saccharococcus; species Saccharococcus caldoxylosilyticus. Next base: position 50,794 of record NZ_BAWO01000047.1, read on the forward strand.
CTGCCGCGCATGTTGATTGCGATATTCGCAGGCGCCGGGCTGGCGCTGTCCGGATGCATCATTCAAACGATATCGCGCAACCCGCTTGCCGACCCAGGTCTGTTAGGAATTTCCACCGGCGCGGGAGTGATGGTGGTGCTGTATCTTTCCTTGTTCCCGACCGGTGCGGACGCGCCTGCGCTCTTTCTCCCGTTTCTTGCGTTTATCGGCGGCGCGCTGGCGGCCGCTCTCGTGTTTGCGTTGTCGTACGAGCGACAGCAAGGACTGCTTCCCGGGCGCATCGTTTTGACAGGTGTGGCGGTCGCCGCGGGGTTAAGCGCGCTCATGACGGTGCTGTCGCTGCGGTTGAGCAGAGAGCTGTATCAATTTGCGGCGGTTTGGCTGACGGGAAGCATTTGGGGAGCGACGTGGGACTATGTGTGGGCGCTGTTGCCGTGGGTGATGGGGCTGTTTCTTTTCGTATCTTACAAAGCCCGTGTGCTGGACGCGCTATCGTTTGGCGAAACGATCGCCACGGGACTTGGGGTGGCGGTGGCAAAAGAGCAGCTGCAGTTGCTGGCGGCCGCCGTTGCCCTAGCTGCTTCTTCTGTATCGGTAAGCGGCGGGATCGGGTTTGTCGGACTCATCGCCCCTCATCTGGCGCGGCGGCTTGTTGGCGCGCATCATGCGCATGTCGTGCCGGCGTCGGCATTACTTGGGGCGTGTCTGTTATTAGGGGCAGATACGGTTGGCCGCGCGGTGCTGCAGCCATCGGAAATTCACGCCGGCATTGTCGTTGCTATTGTCGGCGCGCCGTACTTTTTATACGTACTGGCGCGTTCCGCCCGCTGAAGGCAGGTTTTTATTATATCGAGATCTAAAATCTAAAAATCCTTAAAAAATAAAGGTAAGCACCATTAGTCATGTATAATATGTTTGCTTACCTTTTTTTATTTCTCACGAACTAATGCGACTATTAATTAAAAAAAGTATATATATGAAAGAGGTGAATCTTTATAAATTGTCAGGCAAATAATATTTATACATTTCTAATGCATCTATGTGTTCCTTTAAAACGGAAATGGTTTTTGGGCTCGGTTTAGTATAAATGATTGGAAAATCTTTTTCGTCAAACTCTTCTTGGACTGGAAAAGCTAATATTTCTTTATCTATAGAAAATTCCGCCTGTACTCCTGGTTTGTTTCCACGGGCATCTAAACGAATCCAACGATTTAAAGATTTAAGAAAAACGCCATTCAGCGCATGAAGGGAATAACCCTTGTCAGGTGTATCGAATAGCATGAGCCGTTGATAACAAAAACCTGTCGGGATTCCTTGAGACCTTAATAAAGCTGCTAATAGGTTCGCTTTGGCATAACAAATTCCTTCTTTATAGTAAAGTACCTCAGAAGCTTTACATGTAACTCTTGAGCTTTGTATATCCCACGAGTGCGAAATCTCATCTCTTACAAATTCAAACGCTATTTTAGCCTTTTCGATTTCTGACTGCCCTTCATGAAACAATTCATTTATTTTTTTCTGGATGAAAGGATGGGAAAAATCGATCACATCTAATTCTTCCAGATAGTCCATGAAATTAGCGGACTCAGGAATCAGTTCCATTTTAGTTCCCCCATATCGAATATATTTTACATAATTATAAAAATATTAAAATAAATATGCAATCATAATTGACTTAGATTACTTCAGCTATACTGACTGTTAATTGAAAGTTCATATTGGCTTGTATAAGTTTTTAATGGCTTCATCGATCTTTTGTTAACTATACTATAATGATTAGAGGATATTATGTTCAGTATAAGTGT
>NZ_BAWO01000046.1 GCF_000632715.1 Parageobacillus caldoxylosilyticus NBRC 107762
TTCAGCTTTTCGCATTGTCCAGCTCCGGCTCGCAACGCCTTGCGGAAAATAACCTTCCTCCGTCGACATGCAAGCATGTCTCGTCGGAAGAACATTTTCCTTCCGGCGTTAGGCGCTCGCCTTCGCTTTTCGTATTGTCCAGCTTCAGCGCCTAGCTCTCTTGCGCCAAATAACCTTCCCCCTCGAAGTGCAAGCACTTCTGCGGGTGAAGAACATTTGGCTTCGAGAGCTGATCTCGGCGCTTCAGCTTTTCTATGTGGACGCTTCGTTTTGTTCAGTTTTCAAGGAACTTACCTAAAATGTGGAGCCTATCGGGATCGAACCGATGACCTCCTGCGTGCAAAGCAGGCGCTCTCCCAGCTGAGCTAAGGCCCCATATGACCAAAATCGGGAAGACAGGATTCGAACCTGCGACCCCATGGTCCCAAACCATGTGCTCTACCAAGCTGAGCTACTTCCCGCTATGGCGCGCTCGAGAGGATTCGAACCCCTAACCTTCTGATCCGTAGTCAGATGCTCTATCCAATTGAGCTACGAGCGCACGTGCCGAGGGCCGGACTCGAACCGGCACGGTAGTTACCTACCCCAGGATTTTAAGTCCTGTGCGTCTGCCAATTCCGCCACCCCGGCGAATGATGGAGCGGAAGACGGGACTCGAACCCGCGACCCCCACCTTGGCAAGGTGGTGTTCTACCACTGAACTACTTCCGCAATTAATATTATCAAGAAAGAATGCGGGTGAAGGGACTCGAACCCCCACGCCCGTAAAGGGCACTAGACCCTGAATCTAGCGCGTCTGCCAATTCCGCCACACCCGCAAGATGGTGAGCCATGGAGGACTCGAACCTCCGACCCTCTGATTAAAAGTCAGATGCTCTACCTACTGAGCTAATGGCTCATGTGGTGAAGACACTCATTGTTTTTTCGTTACCTCTTCCTCTACTAGCGAATTCGAAGATGTTGAATGCGTCGAGGCAACTCGTAGCGAATTCATGGATGTTTAGCTCGTCGCTTCCCACGAAGCTAATGTTTTTTATTTATTGAAAATGGTGGAGGATGACGGGATCGAACCGCCGACCCCTTGCTTGTAAGGCAAGTGCTCTCCCAGCTGAGCTAATCCTCCACAACAACTGCCTAGCGACGACCTACTCTCGCAGGGGCGCTGGCCCCAACTACCATCAGCGCTGGAGAGCTTAACTTCCGTGTTCGGGATGGGAACGGGTGTTTCCTCTCCGCTATAGCCACTAGGCAAGTGATAGACAAATTCTATTATAGTTCAACCGATAACATTGTCAAGAACTATTTTATTGCATCAAAATTCGCTAAAACTCGCTTCTTGCTGTTCATAAAAGCAAAATCTTCTCTTAATTTGACAGCTTTTTCTTTAGGTGTTTCTTATGTATTGTATTCGCCTTTAATACACCGTCATCTGTCTTTCAAAGCAGCTTTCATAATATATCATCTAAAAATCTTATTGTCAACTCTTGATTCCTCTTTCTTTTTTCGAAAACAGCATTTATTATTTTATATAATTTATACTTAAAAGTCAACTATTTATTTTTAAAACATTTCCCCTATGGGCAAAACACCCATAGGGGAAAGGAACATCCTATTTATGACGCATTTGCGGGAATAACAATACATCACGGATAGACTGGGAATTGGTTAACAACATGACAAGACGATCCACACCAATCCCTAAACCGCCTGTTGGCGGCATTCCGTATTCAAGAGCTTCGAGGAAGTCCTCATCCATCTCATGCGCTTCGTCATTTCCTTGTTCACGTTCTTTTAGTTGCGCTTCAAAGCGTTGGCGCTGATCGATTGGATCGTTTAATTCGGTAAAGGCATTTGCGTGTTCACGGCCGACGATAAACAACTCAAAACGATCGGTAAAGCGTGGGTCATCTGGATTTTTCTTCGCTAACGGCGAGATTTCTACCGGGTGGCCGTAAACAAATGTTGGCTGAATGAGCTTGTCCTCTACTTTTTGCTCGAAAAATTCATTGACAATATGCCCAAACGTCATATGCGGCGCTATTTCTACACCGTGTTCTTTTGCTAATTCCCGCGCTTCCTCATCGCTCATTTGCTTCCAAAAGTCAACCCCTACGTATTCTTTAATCGCATCGACCATGTGAAGCCGTTTCCATTCTGGCGTTAAATCCACTACATGCTCGCCATATTGAATTTTGGTCGTTCCTAATACTTCCTGCGCGATATGGGCGATCAGATTTTCTGTCAACTTCATAATATCGCGGAAATCGGCATATGCTTCGTATAGTTCCAGCATCGTAAATTCTGGATTATGCCGTGTCGAAATGCCTTCATTGCGGAACACGCGTCCGATTTCATACACTTTTTCCAAGCCGCCGACAATTAAACGTTTCAAATGAAGCTCAATCGCAATTCGCATATACAACGTCATATCTAGTGCATTGTGATGGGTGATAAACGGACGCGCTGCCGCTCCCCCAGCAACAGTATGCATCATTGGCGTTTCTACTTCCAAATAGCCATGGTTATCCAAATAGCGCCGCATTGATTGAATAATTAAACTGCGGGTAATAAATGTATTTTTGCTTTCTGGATTCATAATTAAGTCTAAATACCGCTGACGATAGCGCTGTTCAATATCTTTTAAGCCATGATATTTCTCTGGAAGCGGACGCAGCGATTTCGTTAAAAATTCGTAGGATGATACTTTAATCGAAAGCTCCCCTACTTTTGTTTTGAATACTGTTCCACGAACGCCGATAATATCGCCTAAATCGGAAATTTTAAAAAGCTCGTATTGGTCTTCGCCGACCTCATCTTGGCGAACGTAAATTTGAATTTGCCCCGTCACATCTTGGATATGGGCAAACCCCGCTTTTCCTTTGCCGCGTTTTGTCATAATCCGTCCCGCGACGGCCACTTGTATTTGCCGCTCCTCAAGTTCTTCCTTCGACAAATCGCCATATAAATCAAACAGCTCTTGCGCTTTATGTGTGCGTTCAAACCGTTTTCCGAACGGATCTACTCCCATTTCCTGCAATTTTTTTAATTTTTCCCTACGGACGAGTAATTGATCATTTAATTCTTCGTGACTCATACACCATTCACTCCATTTAACAAGTTTTTTATGAAAAATACTGCCAGCGAAGGCTGGCAGTCGTCACTGCAATCGTTTCATTCGTTTCTTATACAGCCTGTGCATCTGTTTTCGGTCTGTTTTCCACTTCTTCGACGAAATTGAGCAATAGAGTAGCGAGCTGTTCACGAGTTTCGCATTCATTAATCGCGTTGCGAATTTTTGCCGCTCCGCGCACCCCTTTTAAATACCATGCCGCATGTTTGCGCATTTCCTTGACAGCAATATATTCTCCTTTTAATGCAATTAAACGGTCTAAATGCAAAAGACATACATCCACCTTTTCTCTAGCCGTTGGTTCTGGAATTAACTCTCCTGTTTCTAGATAACGGACTGTACGGTAGATGACCCATGGATTTCCGAGAGCCGCACGTCCAATCATTACTCCGTCAACCCCTGTCTCTTCCAACATCCGTTTTGCATCTTGCGGGGTTTTTACGTCGCCGTTTCCGATCACAGGGATGTTGACTGCCTCTTTTACTTGTTTAATGATATTCCAATCTGCTTTTCCTTCGTACATCTGCACTCTTGTTCGTCCATGGACTGCGACTGCTTTACCGCCGGCCCGTTCGACGGCTTGGGCATTCTCTACCGCATAAATATGATTTTCATCCCAGCCGATCCGCATTTTTACCGTTACCGGTTTTTCCACCGCATCTACAATGGCGGCAACCACATCATAAATTTTATTTGGATCTAAAAGCCATTTCGCCCCTGCATCACATTTCGTAATTTTTGGAACAGGGCATCCCATATTAATGTCAATGATATCGGCATTCGTGTTTTTGTCGACAAATTTGGCCGCTTTGACAAGCGTTTCTTTTTCCCCACCAAAAATTTGCAGGCTTAACGGCTTTTCCCGCTCGTCAATATATAACATTTCTAGCGTCTTTTCATTATGATAGACAATTCCTTTATCGCTTACCATTTCCGCACAAACAAGCCCTGCCCCAAATTCTTTCACCGTAAGGCGAAATGCGGAATTGCACACTCCAGCCATTGGGGCAAGAACGACACGGTTTTTAATCTCTACATCGCCGATTTTAAACATCGGTTTACCTCCTTTCCTATTCTCTCGACTCTAACTGCGGCGGAGCCAGCTCCTCTACAGATATATTTAACCGTTCGGCAATTTGTTGGATTAATTGCTCCGACGGAAAGCGATTTCCTCGTTCAATTTCTCCCAGTATCGATATGGAAATCCCCAGTTCTTTTGCCAACCTTTCTTGTGTATATCCTTTTAGCTTCCGAAAAGCGCGAATACGTCTTCCCCATTTTTCTGCTTCCATATACGAACTCCTTCTCTGTCAGGTAGTCGATCTATGAAGTCTTCCAGGCATTGGGAAACATTTGGGATATGAATATCATGATTTATTTCTAATAATGGAATCATCACAAACGCCCGTTCCGTCATACGCGGGTGTGGAATGATAAGCTGCTCTGTTTCAATATTTTCATGATTATATAGTAAAATGTCAAGGTCTAACGTTCTTGGTCCCCAGCGTATTTCCCTCTTTCTTCCAAATCTTTGTTCGATTTTTTGCGTCACCTCAAGCAATGCAAAAGGAGAAAGGGCAGTAGTAATTTTGACAACCATATTTAAAAACTTATCTTGGTTGATGTAACCGACTGGTTCTGTCTCGTAAATAGACGAGGTAGCAGTGACAGAAATTTGCTCATGGTTGTCCAATGCTTTGACTGCTTCCCGCAAATAATATAGTCGGTTCCCGATATTAGACCCTAACGCAATATACGCATAATTTTCCATCTAACGACCCCTTACGATTTCTACCGCTACGGATTCATAATGGCCTGGAATAGGCGGATTTGGTTTGGTGACTTTAACGGTACAGCGAATAACAGTTGGAAAAGAAGATAAAATTTGCCCAGCGATCGCCTCTGCTACTGCTTCAATCAGCGCGAACTTTCTTTTCTCAACAATTTGGCGGCACATATTGTATACTTCCGCATAATTAATCGTATCTTCTAACCGATCGCTCTTTCCAGCCCTCTGTAAATTCGTTTCCAAGGTGACATCGACAACAAAGCGTTGCCCAAGCGCATTTTCTTCCGGAAGAACACCATGATACCCATAAAACTCCATTCGCTGAAGATAAATTTTATCGATCGCCCTCCACTCCTTTTCCTAACATCGCATCCATCATTTTCGCCATTCGCGCAATCGGCAATACATCATGTACGCGCACGATATGAGCGCCCTTCACAATCCCCAGGCATACCGTTGCCCCTGTTCCTTCGACCCGCTCATCAACTGGCAAGTCCAACACACGACCAATAAACCGCTTGCGGGACGTTCCAAGCAGCAGTGGGTATCCGAGCTGGGTAAATTCGTCTAAACGGCGCATGATTTCTAGGTTATGCTCAAATGTTTTCGCAAATCCGATACCTGGATCTAAAATAATGTTTTCGTCTTTCACCCCCGCACGTTTTACGATCGCAACGCTTTCCATCAAATCTGCGATCATATCGGAAATTAAATCCTGATACTCTAAATGATGGCGGTTGTGCATTAAAATAATTGGAACATCATAGGAAGCGGCGACTTCCGCCATTTTGGCATCCGCTTTGGCTCCCCATACATCGTTAATGATATGGGCCCCCGCTTCAATGGCCTGTTTGGCGACTTCCGCTTTATACGTATCAACGGAAATCGGAACTTTCACCTCTTTCGCAACGGCCTTTACGACTGGAATGACGCGGCGCAACTCCTCTTCTAACGATACTTTTTCCGCTCCCGGACGAGTCGACTCGCCGCCGATATCAATGATATCAGCTCCGTCTGCCACGAGCCGCTTGGCATGCTCGACGGCGCGATCGACATCATAAAACCGTCCGCCGTCAGAAAAAGAATCAGGTGTGACGTTGACAATTCCCATGACCATTGTTTTTTTACGTAAATCTAACTCATAATCCCCGCAACGCAGTACAAAAGGAGCTGCATTCGCTATGCTCATTGATCCCCAATCCTTTCTGTCAATTCATGTCTTGTCCATAAAAAGGGCGTAAAGCGTCTATAATGTTTCTGCAATAATGATGTAATGGTCCCATCGGCGCCTGCATAGGCGCGGCCCTCGACTTGATAAATCGGAACGATTTCCTGAATCGAATTCGTCACAAAGATTTCATCGGCTTGCTTTAGATGCGTTAGTGGATAAAACCCTTCCTTATAAGCGATGTTTAGCGCCCTCAACATCGCAAGCACAAACTGTCTTGTGACACCATTTAAAATGCCTGTACGAATTGCCGGAGTATATACGGTTTCGTTTTTTACCCAAAAAATGTTCGAAACGATTCCCTCGGCAACATACCCTTGTTCATTCAGAAAAATGCCTTCTGCATCTGTGCGGCTGCCCAATTCCCGTTTTCCTATAATATTGTTGAGATAATGATGCGATTTTAACCGTTCGGTTCCCTCCGGGGTATTTCGTCTTGCTTTTAAAATGATTCCTACTTTTCCTTTTGTAAAGGATGGCGCAGACAATGGCTTCATATACATAATAATCGTCGGCTCGCCGTAAGCAGCCGTTTGCAAGCCAATATCGCCAATGCCTGCAGAAACATTCAAACGAACATAGGCATCTCTTAACCCGTTTACTTCTAGCAATCGGTAAAGTATTTCTTTCACTTCATCGCGCGTAAAAACCTTGACAATATTCATCTCCCGCAAGCTGCCGTTTAGCCGCTCCAAATGGTCATCGAGCAAAAACGGATGACCGTCATAGGTGCGAAACGTTTCAAATACGCCAAGCCCATATAAAAAGCCGTGATCAAATGGTGAAATGCGCGCTTCATCTTTATGGACGATGTCTCCGTTGATATATATGTACATGTTACTATCGAACCCTTTTATATGTTTCTATAAAGTTTTTCAACAACTGCATTCCGTGGCTGGTCATAATTGACTCCGGGTGAAACTGCACTCCTTCCACTGGCAGTGTCTTGTGACGAATCGCCATGATTTCGTTTTCTTCTGTCCACGCGGAAATCTCGAAGCAATCCGGCAACGTTTCTTTTTCAACAATAAGGGAATGGTAGCGAGTAGCGGTAAACGGACTAGGAATGCCGCTAAAAATCGTTTTTCTATCATGGAATACTTGCGACGTCTTGCCGTGCATTAAACGGTCAGCGCGAACGATTTTTCCGCCAAATGCTTGTGCAATCGCTTGATGGCCAAGACAAACGCCAAAAATCGGAATTTTCCCAGCGAAATATGCGATCGCTTCGAGGCTGATGCCAGCTTCATTTGGCGTGCAAGGTCCGGGAGAAATCATAATGAAATCTGGATTTAACCCCTCTATTTCTTGAATGGTCACCTCGTCATTTCGTTTCACGATCAATTCTTCGCCTAGCACACCTAAATATTGCACTAAGTTATATGTAAAGGAATCATAATTATCAATCATGATAATCATTTCTATCTCACCTCATGCTCTGATATAGTTTCTCTGCTTCGCTCAGCTCTTTCGCTTTCCAAAGGGCTGCCGCCTTTTTCAAACATTCCTCATATTCATGTTCCGGATGCGAATCAATGACAATTCCAGCTCCTGCTTGCACATGGGCTATGCCGTCTTTCGCGATCATCGTGCGAATCGCAATGTTGAATTCCATATCTCCATTAAATCCGATCCATCCAATCGAACCGGTATACAATCCCCGCCGTACCGGCTCGAGTTCTTCAATAATTTCCATCGTTCGCACTTTTGGTGCACCAGTAATGGTGCCGCCAGGAAACATGGCTTGGATAACATCAAATGCATCTTTTCCTTGTTGGAGTTTTCCCGATACATGCGAAACGATATGCATCACATGGGAGTATCGTTCAATCGTCATCCACTCATCCACTTTCACCGTACCGTATTGACATACACGTCCCAAATCATTGCGCTCTAAATCGACGAGCATGGCATGTTCGGCAATTTCCTTTTCGTTGGCCAGTAACTTTTGCGCGATCCGCTCGTCTTCTTCTTTTGTTTTCCCGCGTGAACGCGTTCCGGCAATCGGTCTTGTGCTAATGTCATTTCCCCGTTTTTTGACGAGCAATTCAGGCGAACCGCTAACAATTTGAAACTCTGGAAAATGAATATACGCCATATACGGAGATGGATTGATGACGCGAAGCTGCTCGTAAATATGAAATGGATGTACCAACAGCGGCTTTGATTGGCGCACCGATAAATTTACTTGAAATACGTCGCCTTGGGCGATATATTGCTGCACCCGGCAAACGGCTTGCACAAACTCCTCTTTTGTCATCGAAACCGAGGGATCGACTTTTTTAGTCTGAAATGCCCAACGAATGTCTTCTTTCTTTTCCTGCAGCCAACACATCTCATAAAAGGAGAGCCGCCGCTCTGCTTCAAATTCTTCTCCATCCCTGTAATGAACAATCATATGCAGCTGATGCTTTTGATGGTCGTATACAAATACATCGTCAAAAATGAAAAAATACATATACGGAAGCTGCAAGTCGTCTTTGGCATAGGACGGGATTTTTTCAATATATCGCATACCATCATAGCTGATATAACCGATTACCCCGCCCTGAAAAGGAATGTCGTCATCCGCGGCGGAAAAAGAGACACCGGCAAACCATTGCTTCAACAATAATAGCGGGTTGCCTTCATACCGTTTTTCTTCCCCATGATAAACAATATGGAGCTGATTTTCCGTCGCGCGAATGATGCCATTGGGGGCGAATCCGATGATGCTATACCGTCCGCCTTGACCGCTTTCTAATAAAACATGATACGGCTGTTCATGCGCAATCATCTTATATTGCAAGAACCAGTCTCGGTACGCATAAGAAACTGTCCGCCTCTTTCTTTTTCGCTTTTGTTCCATAGCAAGATCACTCCTTGCCTTCTACCGCTATATACCTATTGTACAATGAGTCGGCCAACATATCATTATAAAAAAAGTTCGACAGGGTTTCTTTCCCCCTGCCGAAATAGGACGATTTAGTCTTCGAATTGGTAAAGCGGCGTGCTTAAGTAGCGTTCGCCATTACTTGGAATAATGGCCAATACTTTCTTTCCTTTTCCAAGTTGTTTCGCCACTTTCAACGCGGCATGAATGGCAGCACCAGAAGAAATTCCGCCAAGGATTCCTTCTTCGCGGGCAGCGCGGCGAGCAGCGGCAAACGCTTCCTCCGTTGTCACCGTAATGACTTCATCGTAAATGTTTGTATCTAAAACGTCTGGCACAAATCCGGCTCCAATTCCTTGAATTTTGTGCGGGCCTGGTTTTCCACCCGATAATACCGGTGAATCAGCAGGCTCTACGGCATAAATTTTAATATTTGGATATTTTTCACGAAGAACTTGTCCTGCTCCGGTAATCGTTCCGCCCGTACCGACGCCGGCAATGAACGCATCTAATTGATCGCCCATTTGTTCAACAATTTCCTTCCCTGTCGTTAAGCGGTGAATTTCTGGGTTAGCCTCATTTTTAAACTGTTGGGGCATAAAATAGCCATGTTCTCTGACTAATTCTTCTGCCTTTTCAATGGCGCCCCGCATCCCTTGGCTTCCCGGCGTAAGCACTAATTCAGCGCCATATGCACGCAATAAATTGCGGCGCTCTAAACTCATCGTATCTGGCATGACTAAAATCGCTTTATAGCCTTTTGCGGCGGCAACCATGGCCAAGCCAATTCCCGTGTTTCCACTTGTCGGCTCGATAATCGTATCGCCTGGTTTTAATTTCCCTTCTTTTTCCGCCGCTTCAATCATCGCCAAGGCAATCCGGTCTTTGACGCTGCTTCCTGGGTTCATAAACTCAAGTTTTAGATAGACATCGGCACTGTCTTCATCGACAATACGATTTAGTTTCACTGCCGGTGTATCACCGATTAATTCCGTGATGGAGTTTACTGTTCTCGCCATGTTTCCACCTCTAATCCCGATTAATTTTATCGAATTTGTTTCCAATGTATCAATTATTGGCTTAATTGTCAATCATTTTGATCTTTTTAAATTTTTTATGCTTTTTTCGCATCTGCAAGCTGCTTCAGCTGCTTAAGCTCCTCTTTGGTGAAGTGGTACGTTTCATTGCAAAAATGGCATGACGCTTCGGCGTATCCTTCTTTGTCGATAATATCTTGAATTTCCTGCGCGCCTAAACTGATCAACGCATCGGCAATTCGTTCCCGTGAACAGCGGCAAACAAACGCGACCGGAAGCGTTTCTAACACTTTGACATTTCCCTTCCCAAGCAGTTCTTCCAAAATCTCTTCGGGTGTCAATCCGCTTTCCACCATTCTCGAGACAGGCGGAATAGTCTGTAAGCGCCTTTCAATCTGATCAATCGTCTTTTCTTCCGTTCCTGGCATTAGTTGAAGAATAAAGCCTCCCGCCGCCAATATCGTATGATCTGGATTGACGAGTACGCCAACCCCAACGGAAGACGGAACTTGTTCCGAAGAAGCGAAATAGTACGTAAAATCCTCACCGAGCTCCCCGGAAATAATTGGTACTTGTCCAGTAAAGAAATCACGCAGCCCCAGGTCTTTCACGACCGTTAACATTCCATTTTTTCCTACGGCTCTCGCCACGTCTAATTTTCCATGTTCGTTTAGCTCAAAGTGCACATGTGGATTAGTGACATACCCGCGTACCTCTCCTTTGGCATTGCTGTCGACAAGAATGGTGCCGATCGGGCCGCCGCCGTCAATTTTAATCGTTAATGTTTCATCGCCTTTTAACATCGCTCCCATCATCACTCCCGCGGTAAGCGCCCGTCCAAGCGCTGCAGAGGCAGTTGGCCACGTTTGGTGGCGGCGCTGTGCTTCGCCAACCGTTTCTGTCGTGCGGGCCGCGTACGCTCTTACTTGCCCGTCATAAGCCAATGCTTTCACTAAGTAATCTCCCATACCAACTCAACCTTTCATTGTTTTTTATCTACATTTTTCTCATACAAAATTTTTAATCCCGTTAGCGTCAAAAACGGATCCACAATATCAATGACATTCGATTCGCTGGCAATTAAGGACGCTAATCCTCCTGTCGCAATCACTTTTGGCGGAACAGGGCTTTTTGCCTTCATCCGTGAAACAATGCCTTCTACTTGCCCTACATAGCCATACAAAATTCCCGCCTGCATCGCACTAACCGTATTTTTTCCAATAATATCGTCAGGACGGGCGATTTCGATGCGCGGCAATTTCGCCGCCCGCGCAAACAGCGCCTCCGTTGAAATCATAATCCCTGGAGCAATCGCGCCCCCCATATATTGTTTATGTTCGTTAATATAACAATACGTCGTCGCCGTACCGAAATCGACAATAATGAGCGGGCTGCCATACAAATGGATGCCGGCAACCGCATTGACAATCCGATCGGCGCCTACTTCCCTTGGATTGTCATATTTAATATTTAGACCCGTTTTAATTCCTGGCCCGACAATGATTGGCTTAATATGAAAATATTTTAAACACATGCGCTCCAGCGCAAACATAATTGGTGGAACAACGGAAGAAATAATAATGCCATCAATGTCGGAAAACTGAAGACCGACATGGTTCAATAGCGCCTTGATCGTCATTCCGTATTCATCTTCAGTTTTGCCGCGGCTTGTTTCAATGCGCCAATGATGTTTTAATTCATCCCCGTCATATACCCCCAGCACCGTATTCGTGTTGCCAACATCTAACACAAAAATCATTGCCTCATCCCCACTTTTCACAAAATTATTACTTCCTACATCATATCATACATTGTTTTTTCTGGATAAAAAAAGATGTCCCTGTAAAAGAGACACCTCTACTCATCTTTCTTTTGAATATTAATTTTGACGTCGTTGTTACCGCCTTGGTCTTTATTGTCTTGGTTGTTGCCTTCATCACTTTGATCGCGGTTTGGCAATGTGCCGTGCTCAAACAAATGTTTAATTTGTTCGGCATCCAACGTTTCTACTTCTAACAGTGTTGTAGCGATTAAATCCAATTTATCGCGATGTTGCGTTAAAATGCTTTTTGCCTTTTCGTAACACTCTTTAATAATGCGTTGAATTTCTAAATCAATTTCATAAGCAATTTTATCACTATAATTTTGCTCATTATGCAAATCGCGGCCTAAAAATACTTGCCCGCTCGGCTGGCCAAACTGCATCGGACCGAGTTTTTCGCTCATTCCGAATTCCGTCACCATGCGGCGGGCAATATTGGTTGCGCGCTGGAAGTCGTTATGCGCGCCTGTGCTGACTTCATTAAACACGATTTCTTCTGCTACCCGTCCGCCTAGCAAGCCGGTGATTTTATCCATTAACTCTTGTTTTGTCATAAAATAGCGGTCTTCTTTTGGAAGCATCACCGCGTAACCGCCCGCCTGACCGCGTGGTACGATCGTTACTTTATGCACCATTTCCGCATCAGCAAGCACCATGCCGATGACGGTATGCCCTGCTTCGTGGAACGCAACAATGCGGCGCTCTTTTTCGGAAATGACGCGGCTTTTCTTTGCCGGCCCGGCAATGACGCGGTCCGTCGCTTCATCAATATCGCTCATATCAATTTTCTTTTTGTTCCGCCGCGCTGCCACCAGAGCCGCCTCGTTCAGCAAGTTTTCCAAATCCGCGCCGGAAAAACCTGGTGTACGCATCGCAATCGTTTTTAAGTCAACCGATTCATCGAGCGGCTTATTGCGAGCATGTACACGCAATACTGCTTCACGGCCTTTGACGTCTGGGCGATCTACCGTAATTTGCCGGTCAAAGCGTCCAGGGCGCAGCAGCGCTGGGTCTAAAATGTCTGGACGGTTGGTTGCTGCGATAATGATAATTCCTTCATTGCCGCTAAAACCATCCATCTCAACAAGCAATTGGTTGAGCGTTTGTTCGCGTTCGTCGTGTCCACCGCCAAGTCCTGCACCGCGTTGACGACCGACCGCATCAATTTCATCAATGAAAATGATACATGGAGCATTTTTCTTCGCCGTTTCAAACAAATCGCGCACACGCGATGCACCGACACCAACAAACATTTCCACGAAATCCGAACCGCTAATGGAGAAGAACGGCACGCCTGCTTCTCCAGCAACCGCACGCGCAAGCAACGTTTTCCCTGTTCCCGGAGGGCCTACGAGCAGCACCCCTTTTGGAATACGGGCGCCAAGCTCGACGAACTTGCGCGGATCTTTTAAAAATTCAACAATTTCCACGAGTTCTTGTTTTTCTTCGTCCGCACCAGCAACATCACGGAAACGAACTTTTCTTTTATCGTCCGTATATAGCTTTGCCCGGCTTTTTCCGAAGTTCATCACCCGGCTGCCGCCGCCTTGCGCTTGATTCAGCAAGAAGAAAAACAAGATAAAAATAATGACAAATGGGATGATCGAGGTAAAGAAGGTGACCCATCCGCTCGTTTCATCCGCCGGCAGGACTTCCACTCGCGTCCGCTTCGCCGCCGCATCAATACGGTTTAACACCGTATCGCTATTCATGACATAAGTAGAAAAGTATTGATCTTCATTGTATGTCTTAAGCTGCCCTTTAATTTCATATACGCCGCGCTCCGGCTTCATGGAAAATGATTTCACATCGCCATTTTCCAAATGGGTAATAAACGCATCGTATGTCATCGGTTCTGTCCGCTGGTTGCTTCCGTTAAAGAAGCTGACCACGCCGATGACAACGAGAAAGATCAATAGATAAAATATTGTATTTCGGAAAATCCGATTCATTTCGTGCCTCCTCCCATATGAAACACACTATACTCAATACTATCATAGAAATTTGTATAAATACAAACGATTCGCTAGCAGCCGAAAAAAGCAATTTTATTTATTATACACTTCCGGCTTCAACACCCCGATAAAAGGAAGGTTGCGGTATTTTTCGCAATAATCCAAACCGTAGCCGACAACAAATTCATCTGGAACAATAAACCCAGCGTAATCCGCTTGAATGTCCGCTTTTCGTCCGGAAGGTTTGTCTAGCAGCGTCACAATTTTAATCGAGTTTGCCTTGCGGTAACGGAACAGGTCGACTAAATAACTTAACGTCAAGCCACTGTCGATAATATCCTCAATAATTAAAATGTCCCTTCCTTCCACCGATGTATTTAAATCCTTTAAAATTTTCACTTCACCGGACGATACAGTCGCATTCCCGTAACTAGACACATCCATAAAATCCATTTCTAAATATGTATCAATATGCTTTAGCAAATCAGCCATAAACGGCATGGCTCCTTTTAGTACGCCGACCGCCAACGGAAACCGCCCATCATACTCTTCCGTCAAAATTTTGCCTAACTCCTTTACTTTTTCTTGAATTTGCTCTTCGGTAATCAGTATTTTTTGAATATCGTCTTTCATCCCCATGTTTCTTTTCCTCCTAGCTGTTCATCTGCTCTTTATAGTGTAATACAATATAGTGTGTTTTGGTAACATCGGTTGCTTCAAAAGCCGATTTTTTTAGCTTCGGAATCCATATAATATTTCCTTGTCCATCCTCGACAATCGGCCAGCGTTCTCTTTCATGCAACGGAATTTTCGCTTCAATGAAAATTTCTTTTACTTTTTTTGTTCCTGTCATCCCTTTCAACGTCATCCGGTCACCCGCGCGGCGCGTCCGTACCCGCAGCGGGAGGCAAACTGCCTCTGGATCGATAATAAACATATCATTTCCTTTCTGCTCATTCGGATAGTGTTCCCAAAATTCGCTAACGATTACATGATGATTTGGGAGGGGCAATACAGCCGGAATATGTAATTCGAATATATAGCCTGCATCTTTTTTTTCTTCCTGAAAAGTAAACAGGCAGCAATCATAAGAGCGAATAACCTTTAAGCCATTTGGCAAGTCTAACCTCCCCGAAGGACGGCGGCAACGCAAAAGCGTCAATATACTATGGATATGTACTGAAGAGAGGGAAGAAGGGACGCCTTGATAAAGATCGCCAAGCAACAACTGAAGTCCTCTTCTCTGCAAAGGCTTTGCCAACGCAAGAAACGGCTTAATTTTTAACATCACCGCATCGCGTTGTTTTTCCATTACTTTATTCAGCGCATCCCTCGCTAATTCCTCTAAAAACTCCTCATCTTCCATTACCATTTCGCTATACAGTTGAAACCGTTCATGAAGGCGCGGATTTTCTTTTTTTAACAATGGAATAATGTGATGGCGAAATCGATTTCGCGTATAATCTTCTTTATCATTGCTAGCGTCATGGCGCGTCGTGATTTGGTGCTGCCGGCAGTACGCTTCAATATCCGTACGGCTTACCGCCAGAAACGGACGGATAATGTATCCGCCACAAAACGGGCGCTTTGCAGGAATGCCGGCATAGCCTTTGCTCGTGCTTCCGCGCACGAGCCGCATTAAAATCGTTTCGACCTGATCATCGCCATGA
The DNA here is from genome assembly GCF_000632715.1 of Parageobacillus caldoxylosilyticus NBRC 107762. GTDB lineage: Bacteria > Bacillota > Bacilli > Bacillales > Anoxybacillaceae > Saccharococcus > Saccharococcus caldoxylosilyticus. The sequence goes on from NZ_BAWO01000046.1 coordinate 15,504, forward strand.
TGGCCTAAAGCTAAATATTGCGCTTGATATTTTTTCATTACTTCCGCAAAAAATTGATAGCGGCATTGACGCGCTGCCTCTTGGGCTCCTAGTTTCGACCGGCGCTGGAACGCCGGAACATCGATTTGCTTCGCCTCACATATAATACCGCGTGTCGCGCAAAAATGTTTCACGAAATGCATATCTTCTTCAGACTGTTTGCCGCGAAACATATGATCTACATGGGCAGCGATCAATGTGATATTCCATTTCTTTTGCATCGACCAAAAAAAATGCAATAGCGCCAGCGAATCCGGGCCGCCTGATACTCCAACAATCACTGTTGCATTCCGGGTAAGCAGTGCATGCTTTTCGATAAACTCGTACACTTCCGCGATCATTTCGAAAAAACCTCTTTGTCCAAACGTAGTCTTTCATTCTCATCGTACCATTATTGCAGTATTTTCTCAAAAATCTCGCCCATTATTTTATCAAGAAATAGCCGTGCTAGCGATAAAAAAATTTTATTAATGGAGCACTTGATGATACACATAGATGGCGTACACGCATAAAAGAACCGCAGCGATCAATACCGTTTCTACCACTCCTTTGGCTTTGCGGTGCTTTTTCTTTTTACTCCGGCGCGACATCGGCTTCATTTGCCGAGCCGGCTGCGGATGATAACGGGAACGGGATGAACGATGAAAAGCTGCTAAAATGTCCTGTCTCATCTCAGATGCACGCTTATACTTTCCATCGATCGCCTTCAACAATACCCCCTCATATTTTCGTAACATTGTATCTTTCCGAATGATCGACAGCAGTTGGCTTCGTCCATCCCCTTTTCTCTCCAATTTCATCGGGCAGCAAGCGGTGATCATGATCATTGTTGCTGCAAATAAATCATATGATGGCTCTGCCCTGCGCGAACCTAATCCCCAGTAACCGCGATCGTAAAGCTCCGTGAATTCCTTAATCGCCCTCCCTTGTAATGTCGTGCCGCCTACATCGAGAAGCCGGATCGTAGGAGGCGGACCGGCAACAAGCAAATTTTCCGGTTTCAAATCGCCAAATACCCATCCTTCCTGATGAAGCTGATCAAGGGCAGATAAAAGCTGCAACAAAAGAATAATAACCCACTCTTTCCCGTGTTTGCGAATAAAAGCAGGAAAACTTTCTCCTTTGATATATTCCATCACATAAAACGGGACCGTTTTATGTAAAAAAGGATTCATCCAATCATCGACATCTAGTAAAGAAGGTCCAAGGGCGACTCCCTGGACCTTGGAAAACCGGCGCAATATATTGACTTCCGATGTGACCGACGCGTGGTCATCGCTAAGCTTTACAGCAACAAGCCCTTTCCTGCTTTCCGCCAAATAAACAACTCCGTTTGCCCCGCTGCCAAGCTGTTTCAGGAGCTTGTACGAATGGCGATGCCATTTTCCCGTAATGACCGTTCCCTGCGGAAGATTACATAGATGATTCCTCAAAGTATGACTCATCATCGCCAATCCAGCTCCTTAATGATCTTTTTCTGCCGAAATACGCTAATGCTTCACGCAAGGCCGGCCCTGTTGGCGTCAATCCTCCCGATGTTAATTTTGGAAATACCGTCGACAGCTCTTCAATTCGCGGCGTCCAGTCAACAATTTTCTCCACATCCCCCCGTTTTCCTGGAAATACAAATACAGCAAAGCGATTATCTCCCATCCGTGCGTTCAGACTAAGCGATAAATCAAGCAGCGCTTCTTTCACCGTTGGCAGTTTTGTTTTCATACTTCCGCTTGTATCTATCAATATTAAAACTTCTAATTTCACTGTCTCGCCAAGTTCATCGACTACTTCCATCACTTGGCCGCGTTTTTCTGGTGGCAAATCTTCAAGCGACACATCGGAACCTAATATTTGCTTCAATTCTTTATTTACGACGCCTTGAAGGGTTTGCGTCATCGCTTTTCGCGTTACCATTTGCACCGTCTGTGACAACTGCTTTGCATAAACGACTTGGCTAATCCCGCCACCGGATAAAGCAATCTCTTCAATTTCGCGCAATCCACTCTCATCAATCGTATCTTGATCAAGCACACCGATCACGTTCACGGTAATTCCCTGTTCTTTCGCTAGTGCAGCCATCGCAACTGGATTTTCTCCATGATTGGAACAACCATCAGTAATGAGCAAAATTTGCCGTAACGTCCCTTTACGCACTTTTTCTTTCCCTCCTCAGCTCTGATGTATTACCATCATCGCCGGAGGATAGGGTTTTTATACTATTACTGCGCTTTTTTTGTATACATATAAGCCGGAATCGTGGCCCATTTCGGCGTGTTATGTTTAATTTTCGCGACGACTACCGTCATATCATCGTCAATCCTTCCCGCCCGGCTACGAATCACTTCTTCCATGATTAAATCCGCCACTTCCTGAGGATCGTTCGTTTTTAATTCTTTAATTTTCCGTTTCATCCATAGGTCTTGATTTTCCACGTGCACCGGTCCTTCAAATACCCCGTCGCTCATCATAATCAATAAATCGCCGGCTTTTAATTGTTCGCTGACAATTTCAAATTCTACTTCCTTAATAATACCGATTGGCAAATTGCTTGCTTCAATTTTCATGACTTTATCGCCTCGTTTGACAAAACTCGGGGTGGAACCAATTTTTAAAAACTTTGTCACAGCGTTTTGCAAGTCGATAATCGCTAAGTCGAGCGTCGAATACATGTCTTCGGTCGTCCGCAAGGATAAGATGGAATTAATCGACTTAATGGCAATCGATTCATCAATCCCCGTTTGTAAAATTTTTTGCAAAAGGCGCAGCGTCTCGTTGCTTTCGTTATGGGCCCTCTCTCCATTTCCCATGCCGTCGCTGATGGCAATCGCATACTTTCCTGTGCCAAGCTCAATCATGGAATAGCTGTCGCCTGACACCAGTCCGCCGCCTTTTGCCGCAAACGCGACGCCTGTCTCGACGACAAACGCTTTCGTCGAGCCAAAGGCCACCCGGCAGTAGCCGTTCGGATATGCAGCGCATTCTTCCCGTTTGACAACGATTGTTTCTCCTAAAATATCCGACAGCATCGGCGCAATTAACTTTTCACATTCACCGCGGCCTTCGCAATACGGAATGCTCATTTCAATATCAATGTTTCCTTTTTCAAGGCTATAAATATCGACATGGCCGATTTCGATTCCGAATTCCTGCAAAGCATGGAAAATTTGTTCTTCCTGCAAATAATGGTTTTCGCGTTCCTTCTGAATTTCCTTAGCAAAATCCTCCATCACTTGTGAAACTCCTAACAGCTGTTCGGCGACCAATTTTCTGCTTTCGTTGATTTGTCTCCGCAGTTTGCGATTCGCCTGATACACCATCACGTCTTTTTCAATGAGATCCACTACTTTGTCCGCTTTGACGCAGTGGCGGTCCCATTCCCGCAATAGTTGGTGATTGTGTGGCAGCGTTTTCGCATCTGCTTCTAGCATAATTTGTTTCATATATTCATATGTTGTATCAAAGTTGTACGACCAGCACTGCTCTTTCTTAAAACAAGTTTGGCACGTTTTTTCGGTAATATCGCTCAAAAAGTAGTCAATCTCCCGTTCGCTATAATCGTCAGAAGCAGACAAACCTCCTGTGGAAAAGCTGTTGGCCAGCGCCTGGAATACATTTGAAAATTGAGAAACTCGCTGTGCCGTCACATCACGGATTTTTCGGACATATTGCTGTTGTTCATTCGTATATTCCACTGTACCGGGGATATGTTTTGCGATTTTTTCCGTTATGGAGCGGGATGTCAAAGTAAAGAGAATCACGGCAAAACATGATTCCATAATCGTCGGCACAATCTCCGCTTTGCCGTTCCCGTACAGTCCAATTAACAATGTGGCAATCAGCAATCCGAAAGACACGCCAGCTTTCTTTCCTTCTTTTAGCAACCCTCCTAAAAGTCCGGCAAATGCCAGCAAACTCATTTCATATAAATTACCCACATTCGCTAAACTTAAAATCAACCCCGTCACGACTCCCACGGTAGAACCAATCGTCGCTCCTGCCACAAACGCAAATAGCAACACAAGATAGCGCGACATCACATGCTCGAGCGAAAGTCCGTAAACCGTCCAGCCGATCATTCCCGTTAGCATGGATGCCAGTAAAATGATTAACGAAATAATTTCTTCCGCTCTTAATGCATGTTTATATTTACGCACCGTTAGCAGCGGAATGCTTTGGATAAAAATAAGCGTTAACACCAGCCCTAAACCAGCTTCCACCAATGCCATGACGGCCTCGTATAACGTTTGGTTTCCTAACCAATAATACGAAATCGCTAATTTTGTAGAAAAGGATAGACAAAAAACAACAAAAGGCACCAATTTTAACGACTCACTAAAAAATTTTCGAATCCATGCATGGATAATGAGAAAACCGAACACTCCGACAAATACAAACAACGTTGTTTCAAACGATAAAGTAAGAGAACCTGCCAGCAATGCAATAAACGCTAATGCAGCCTTGTCGCGGCGCAACATATAAACAGCGGCGAAAAACGGCAAAGCAAACGGAGTTAATTTAGACAGAATAAGAGCTCGTCCAAGTAAAAAGCCGATAATAATAAGAAGAAACCCCTTATGAATAAATAAGTGTCCCAGCCGCAATTTCACATGGCGAACCCAGCGCGACAACACTGCTTGTGTTTCGTTAATAGACACTTCCGAAATTCGATTCATCAACCTTCTTTCCACTCTTTCCATTCCGATCCTCTCCTTTGCTTTTCTCTTGACCCTATTATATATTTGTAATAATCAAAAATTTGTCAAAAAAAGAAAAGCAAGAAAAAAAAACGTTCGACGCATTTCTTGCTAACACGTCATAAATTCACAAATTGGTTCTTCAAAAACACAAAAAAAGAAAAAACGAGGATGTTCCTCGATCGAGAAACATCCTCGTTTTCATAGTGACCCGTACGGGATTCGAACCCGTGTTACCGCCGTGAAAGGGCGGTGTCTTAACCACTTGACCAACGGGCCTCATATGGTAGCGGCGGAGGGAATCGAACCCCCGACCTCACGGGTATGAACCGTACGCTCTAGCCAGCTGAGCTACGCCGCCACGCAACAACATCTAATATAATAATGGATCTAATATATTATTGTCAATAGGTTCCCGATCTAAATTTGATTAGTGAAATCTTCCATCGGCGTAGCGAAAATAGAGAAGACGATATAAATGTAAATGGGTGTTTCATATTTTGCGCTTTGTATCCAAGGATTGCGATGTTTTTCTTCTGTCACGCGCTAGCGTGACGAAGGCAAGCCACTGACTTGCCGTAGACTGTCGAAAAACGGTGCAATGATATTCCTATCCATCGGAAGTCGAATCTTCAAGTTAAACTGATATAGTCGCACACCTTCTTCCATCATGTGCCTTGGTAAATGAAATAGGACGCCCCTCGCCGAAAAGCCGAAACAAGAAAAGCATCCATCAAAGAAATGGATGCTTTTTATCCGTTATTCCATGATCTTAACCTGTTATACATTCAGCAGCAAGTTACCCACGTCTTGCTCCACGACCTCCCCGCTTCGACTCCATATGACGTCTCAGTGACGCCAGACGGTCTTCGCTTTCTTTCAAGAAACGACTGATTTTTTGTTCGAAGCTTTCTGCAGCGGCTCGGTCGTTCGTTTTATGTCGCGGACGCTGTGAAGACGGCGTGTCTTTTGCTTTTTTAATGGACAAGCCGATTTTCCCATCTTTCTCTACATTAATGACTTTGACATAAACGATATCTCCAACCTTCAGATGATCGTTAATGTCTTTTACGTAATTATCCGCCACCTCACTAATATGAACCAGTCCAGTGACTCCTTCTGGCAGCTCCACAAACGCCCCGAATTTCGTAATTCCTGTTACTTTGCCCTGTAACTTGCTGCCTACTTCAATTGACATAAAAAAAGTGCTCCTCCTTAAAAAACTTTAAAAATTATTTTCTTTCATTATAACGAATGCAAAAAACAAGTGTCAATAAGGCGGGCGCCCGTATTTCACCGGAAGACGCAAGCTGAACCTTCACACGACTAAAGTCGGTGGGCTCTGACGTACTAAAGAGTTTTCCTGCACCTGCGTGCAGGCACTCACTCTTGTTCCGCCAAACTTTCATCGACAAACACCCCACTGGTGTTTAGCGCCCTGTCGGCTCGGCTCAAAACCGTGTTTCACTCCATCCCAAGACTTAAGTTAATACTTTTGCAAAAATTACTTTTCTGGGGTGACGAAAATAATCTCCCCATCTTTGGATAAATAGTATTTTTTGCGCGCCAGCTCCGCGATATATTCATCGTCGTGCAGCTTTTTAATTTCCTCCTTCAGCTGTTTCTGCTGTTTTTCCAGCTTGTCTAACTTTTGTTCAAGCTGCTTTTTGCTGGCTTGTTTTGCTTCAATATCCTTTGCTTGAGATTGCATCGTATAAACAAATGCCGAAGAAACTAGCGCCAGTACAATCCCCAAAAAAGTAAAGCGGACGACGGCAATCCGCCGTCTTCTTGACGCTTTCTGCTTTTTCTCCTCCTGCGCTGATATGTATGAAGATTTTAATTTTGTTACATTCGTTTTGTGCGGTACACTCATTATTTCTGCACCTCTGCTTTTATTTTTGCCATTTTGATATCCACGTTCTAATCCTATCTTTCATATTCTTCACCTGGCGAATAATTCCTGTTAGATAGGCAAAAATTTTTGTGCTTATCCTTTTCCAACTTGGCGGAGTGATCTTCCAAATGATCAAGCCCGTCCAGCGAAACGGAGCAAACAACAGCTTTGTACATTGATACAACATACGCAGAAATAGGCGAAGCAAAGAAAGAAGCGCTTTCCATATAAACAGTATGAGAACCAATAACATTTGAAAGAAGAACTGAACCGGGCGAATGAGGAGATAACGGCACAGCTGGATGAAAAATTGGTACAGTCTTGTTGCAAACCAAATCAGCCATTCTAGCACTTTTAAATAGATCGTGCGAAACAAACTTTGATAAGCGGCATAACCGCATAAAATCGCCAAGAAAATATAAAAGCGCAGCTCGCCTTGATTGACGAGCAGTAACACATAGAAAATGATTAAACCTTGAACGATCCAAAATAAAATGTCATTGATAAACACAATCCAATGGGCGCGATCCTGTCGCTGCAAAAAGCGATTATACGTATCCAATGCGGCGCCAAGCCAGCCTCCCATTCCAATCATCGCGAGCATGGTCGCCAACTGTGTTGTTAAGCTCATTTGAACAACTTGCTAAAGAATCCTTTAGCCTTCTCCTGATGGTCGTCTAAATAAACGAGATCGAAGATTCTTCCTTTAATCGAAACGACCCCTTTATCGACATCTAAATTTTTCATTTGCAAATTTTGCCCGCGGATCGATAAAAATCCCATTACCGTTTCTAGCAAAAATTCCTCATTATCAAAGCTTTCCACCTGTTTGACCCCGGTGATATCAAGGAGACGTCTTCCCCGCATAATCACATCGTGTTCTTGGACAGGACCTTTATTTGTATTTCCACCAAAATCATAATGTTGGCTCATTTTCATCCCCCGCATTCCTATTAAAATCAAGTCTAAGACAGAAACATTCTTTCCTAACCTAATGTTGGTACCATATGTATGAATGCGGGAGCCATTTTAGAACAAGCCTATATGCATAAATTAGATTTCTTCATCATCCTCTATTTTCGGAGCAATTCGTTCTTCGCGGATTACTTCATATAAATGGGCCGCCTCGTCTTTTTTGGTTGTTTCTTTTAAATCAATCACCCTTACTGTCAGCCGTTTTTGCCCAAATTGAATCGTCAATTCATCCCCTATTTTTACCGTCGAACTCGCCTTCGCCACGGCGCCGTTAATCGTAATCCGCCCTTGATCGGCTACTTCTTTTGCCAGCGTACGGCGTTTAATGAGACGGGAAACTTTTAAAAATTTATCTAAACGCATACCTTATCTCTCCCTTTTACAATCCTTTTTCTTTTGCTTCTTCCCAAAAGCGGTCCAGTTCGGCAAGGGGAAATGATGTGATCGCCCTGCCGCTTTTTCTCGCCTGCTCCTCTATATAAGAAAACCGCCGATAAAACTTTTGGTTGACTATATGCAGCGCTTCCTCTGGATTAATGTCGTAGTAGCGGGCGACATTAATGAGCGCAAATAAAATATCGCCAAACTCGCTGATAAGCCGGGAACGATCATGTAGTTTTGCCGCCTCTTGCTGAAATTCAGCTATTTCTTCGGCAACTTTCTCCCACATCGGCTCGACATCATCCCAATCAAACCCTACTTTTGCCGCTTTTTTCTGCAACTCATACGCTTTTAACGTACCCGGCAGACTCTTTGGAACATCTGCAAGCAGCGAAACGGGCTCATCATTCGTTTCTTTTTCCTTTTCTTTAATGCGCTGCCAATTTTCCACGACCTGTTCGGCGCTTTCCACCGTAACGTTGCCGAATACGTGCGGATGGCGGCGAATCATCTTCTCCGTAATTCCGCGGATGACATCATCAATGGAAAACATCCCTTCATCTTCGCCGATTTGCGCATGGAGCATCACCTGCAGCAGCACATCGCCAAGCTCTTCGATCATATGATCATCGTCATGATCATCGATCGCCTCAAACAGTTCATATGTTTCTTCGAGCAAATATCGTTTTAGCGAGGCATGGGTTTGTTTACGGTCCCACGGGCAGCCGTTCGGTCCTCTTAATGTCGCGATGACGCGCCGCAATGTTTCAAAACGGTGATAAAGCAGTTTCTCGTCACGGACAGGAGGAACATATACGCTCGTTAAATTGTTCAATGTCGCCACACGGTCCAGCTCATATAGTGGAACTTTCGTTACCCTCTCCTCTTTGCTTCCCGCTGCCGTTACGATATAGACGGGATAATCGTCGGGAAGCTGTTCCATTAACGTCAATTTCACGTCCGATGCGATAAACGAATCATATACTTGACAAAAAATCGTATGCTTTGTTAATGGCCATTCGTCCCCTTGAAATGAGGTAGCATCCATCAGCTGAAATCCTTCAATGGGATCGATTTTTAATGTGGTAAACAGCGCATCGAGAAAGCTTTGCCCGCCCTCAATGACAACGCGGCATTCATTGCGGCGTTCGGCTTCTAATAAAAGCTGCACCGTTTTTTCCGCTACCAGCGGATGGCCAGGAACAGCATAAAAGATGTCGCCTTTTTTCGCTTGTTCCAATAAAACTGCTGCAATTTCCTGATACACCTCTGTAAATTGTTCATGTTTTTCGTAAATAAAGTCAAAGGAGGTAAACGTGATTCCCTCTTCCTGCAATTCCTTGACAACAGGATGCTCCTTTGTCCGCAAAAAAAGCGGAGAAGCGGCTTTTAACTTGCGGTATACCCCTAACGGCAACTGTTCGATATCCCCAGCGCCTAATCCAAAAATATAAATCGTATTCATCTCTCATCACCTATTTCCTAATAATAAACGCAGTTTGTTTCCCAACGGAAGAAGAGATAATTCTTGTTCAGAAAATACATGTTCTTTGATCACTATGGCAAGATACGTAACAGCCCCAAGCAAAACGCCGCCTAGCGCTTCGCCGACGGCGAACAGACGGCTGTCATCCCACGTTTCGACGAGCAATGCATACAGTCGCAATACAACTGCCATCGCTGCGGCCGCTTTCACAACGGAATATATATAGTTTTTTTGGGGGGCGTAAAAAGGCAGTTTTTTTCGCAATGCGATGTATAAAAAGCAAGCCATTGCCGCATAAGACCCCGTTGTCGCAATGGCGGCGCCAATCATCCCAAGCGCAGGAACCAAAAGATAATTCAAAACGCTTTTCGTTGCCACCGCTACAAATACACCCGCTACGGCAATCCATTCATATCCCATTCCTTGCAATAGCGCCGAAATCGTAAGCGCTAATGTCGTAAAGAAAACAGAAGCTGTTAAAATTGCCAGAGAAAACGAACCGAGATCGTTTTCAAACAGCATGATATTAATTGGGCGAATGAGACAAATCAATCCTAAAGAAGCGCCTAATCCGATTACCAATGCGACGCGCAGCGACAAATCGGTTTTTTCACAAAGAAATTGATCGCTGCGATGTTTTTTCGCACCGGAAATAAGCGGAACAAGCGCTAGCGAGAAAGAAGTCGCTACTACCGTGCCGAGCTGAATAAGAGGCTGGCCGCGGTCGTATATTCCTTTTAACAGTTTGGCGTGTTCCATGCCCTCTCCGCCTCGTTCGCCAAGCAAAGACAATAATAAAAACGAGTCTACTAATGGAATAAGCGTCAACACCATATTGGTAACGCAAATAATAACTCCTTTGACAAATAAATACGATATAATGCTCCTTGCTTCCGCACTCTTTATTTTGATATGTATTCTTCCTCTATTTTCCCTTCTTATCCAAAACGCTGTCAATAAAAGAAGTGCAGTCACCATTCCCGCCAATGTGCCGGTCATCGCCGCCGTTCCACCTGCATAGACGTCATATCCGCTTGTTATCAACGAATACGACAAAAAAAGGATGGCAGACACACGGACAAGCTGTTCGCCAACTTGGGAAACCGCAGTCGGCATCATATGGTTATGCCCTTGAAAATAGCCGCGCATCAATGCAATAAATGGAAATAGCAGGAACGAAAAAGAAAGAAGGCGAATGAGCGGGGCGAGCTGGCCGTCGCCCATCCATATCGCAAGCTGTTTTGCCCCTATATAAAGGCTGGTAAAAATAAGCAGGCCGAGCATACATAAAAACAAAAACGAAATTTGCAAAACGGAGGTAATTCCGTTTTGGTCGCGCTCTGCTATCCGCTCTGCGATCAGTTTGGAAATGACAACCGGATATCCATACAATGAAAGCGACATAGCAATGCCGTAAATCGGATACACTTGCTGGTAAATATAAAAACCGACGTCTCCGACGATATTTTGATACGGGACGCGATAAACAGCGCTCAATAGTTTTGTTACAAAGGCAGCGATCGTTAAAACGACCGTCCCTCTCCATATGCTCCCTTCTTGCAGTTTCATTGTGTTTCTCCTTCCGCGCGCATAGCTTCATAAAAATCCAGTAACGATTGCTATTATAGCGCAAAAGAAAAAGGTAGCATAGCACGCTACCTTTTCTTGTCGATCCTTTGTTGCTACAGCTGTTACTGTTCCATTTGCCGTGCCAAAAAACTGGCGGCTGTTTCCACTGCTTTATGTTCCACTTCGCCAAGCTCTTTTTCTTTGGATAAAATGATGACAGCTCCGATCGGATCGCCGTTGGCCACAATCGGGCCAATCGTATACGACTTTAACTTTTCTGTAACTCCATCGACGAGCTCGGCTTCTCCCTCTTCCGTATGAAGTACGGAATTGCGCTCTTCCATCACCTTTTCCACTAATGAGCTGACATTTTTATTTAAATATTCTTTTTTCGACACACCCGCAACAGCGATGAAAACATCGCGGTCACAAATCAATACTGGCTGTCCTAAACTGTCAAATAGCGCTTCGGCATATTCTTTCGCAAAATCGCCTAATTCACTAATCGGCGAGTATTTTTTTAAAATGACTTCACCATCGCGGTCAACAAATATTTCGAGTGGATCTCCTTCACGAATGCGCAAGGTTCTTCGAATTTCTTTCGGTATGACAACCCTTCCTAAATCATCAATTCGACGAACTATACCCGTTGCTTTCATCTGCAGATACCCTCACTTTCATCTAGGATTTGAAGAATACTCCGATGAATCCTTGTTATGGGGAATTCACCATTGCTGTGATTAGTATCCTTCATAATCCAAGTTATATACGCGATGAAAGTGATTTTTTGAATTTTAGATAAAATTACCCATCCTACATTATCGCCGAGCTTTTTTAAACATAAACATTGTTTGATTTAAGCAATAATCGATTTTTCATCTTTGACACAGGAAAGCTCCTTTAACGTTTCGTATAAAATCATCAGCCACTCTTGCGGCTTGAAATCTTTAATATATAACACAATTTTTAATTTAGCCCCTTCCATACCAAAGCCAAACAAGCGTCCGTATTGCCCGCCAATTTTGGATAGGCGCTGTATTTCGACATTTTTTGATGCATGTTCAGCAAATAAAATTTCTACTTGCTGCTTTTGCTGCTTAATGGATTCGACACCGATTTGTTTAGCGAACACTTTCACTTCCGCTACTTGGAACAAGTAAGCGACTTCATCTGGATAATCGCCGAAGCGGTCCACCATTTCCTCACGCAGCGCTTCCACGTCTTCCATCGTTTCCACCGCTTTAAACCGCTTGTACATATCGATTTTTTGCAACCCATCGGAAATATACGTATCTGGAATGTACGCGTCGATTTCCAAGTCGATCGTCACTTCCTGTTTTTCTTCTTCCCGTTTGATGCCTTTTCGTTTCTCGATGGCTTCTTTGAGCATTTGCGAATATAAATCAAATCCAACCGAATCGATAAATCCGTGTTGTTCCGCCCCTAATATATTGCCAGCACCGCGAATCGATAAGTCGCGCATTGCAATTTTAAACCCTGATCCAAGTTCGGTAAATTCTTTAATTGCCTGAAGCCGCTTCTCTGCCGCTTCATTGAGCACTTTATCTTTTCGGTATGTGAAATATGCGTACGCAACGCGGTTGGAGCGACCGACACGCCCGCGCAGCTGATACAATTGCGACAGCCCCATGCGATCAGCGTCGTAGACAATCAACGTATTGACGTTTGGAATGTCCACGCCTGTTTCAATAATCGTCGTCGTCACCAGTACATCGTACTGTCCTTCTAAAAACGCCAACATCGTGGATTCCAACTCGTTTTCTGACATGCGCCCGTGCACATAGGTTACACGCGCTTCCGGCACAAGCTGTGAAATTTCTTCCGCCTTCCTATCAATATCTTCAATATGGTTGTACAAGAAAAACACTTGTCCGTCTCTAGCCAGCTCCCGTTCAATCGCTTCCTTTACGAGTTCAGGGGTATATTCCATCACATACGTTTGCACCGGAAAGCGATTTTCCGGCGGCGTTTCAATAATCGACAGGTCGCGCACTCCGATCATCGACATATGCAAAGTTCTTGGGATCGGCGTTGCCGTTAATGTCAGCACATCAATATTAGCCTTCATCTGCTTGATTTTTTCTTTATGGGTAACGCCAAATCGCTGCTCTTCGTCAATAATGAGAAGCCCTAAATCTTTAAACTGAACATCTTTGGATAATAGGCGGTGTGTGCCAATGACCATATCAATGGTTCCTTCTTTTAGCCCTTTAATCGTTTCCGCTTGCTGTTTTCTAGTGCGAAAGCGGTTTAACAGTCCGACGTTAATTGGGAACCCTTGAAATCGCTCGCGCACCGTTTCGTAATGCTGCTGTGCTAAAATTGTCGTCGGTACGAGAAATGCGACTTGTTTGCCGTCCATAATCGCTTTAAACGCGGCCCGCAGCGCTACTTCCGTCTTTCCGTAGCCAACGTCGCCGCAAAGAAGGCGATCCATCGGCTTGTCGCTTTCCATATCGCGCTTGATTTCTTCAATCGAACGAAGCTGATCTTCCGTTTCCTGGTACGGAAACGCCGCTTCAAATTCCCGCTGCATTTCTGTATCCGGGGAAAACGCGTATCCTTTGCTTGCTTCCCGTTCAGCGTACAGCTTAATTAAATCTTCAGCGATATCTTGGACGGACGACTCGACTTTCTTTTTCACCTTTTTCCATTCGGAGCCGCCTAATTTGTAAATCTTCGGCTCTTTCCCTTCAGAGCCTACGTATTTTTGCACTTGATCAATTTGATCGACCGGCACATATAACGTATCGCTGCCTTGGTATTGAATATGGATATAATCTTTATGCACACCGTTAATCTCTAATGTTTCGATTCCTAAATATTTACCGATACCGTGGTTGACATGGACAACGTAATCGCCAACTTGCAGTTCCGAGTAACTTTTAATCCGCTCCGCATTCGATAATTTTGGACGGCGAATCAGTCTTTTTGCCCGTTTTTTAAACAATTCTTCTTCCGTAATCACAGCAAGCTTTTGCATCGGCAGCTCAAACCCTGTATTTAAGTCGCCTTCGATCATCTGATATTTGCCGTGCATCAGCATCGCGTCCTTGCTTAACGGGGCAACATCGATTTCATAGTCTTCCAAAACGGATTGCAGCTTTTTCATCCGCTCTGCGTTCGGCGCCAAAAAAACTACCGCATAGTTGGCTTTTTTCCATCTTTCTAGCTCGGATTTCAGCAACGACATTTGCCCGTGGAAATTCTGCATTTGTTTGCAGGAAATATTGACAATATTTTCTGGATGGGTATGCGGGACATGCCGTAAAAATAAGGACAAATAAATCCGCTGTTTGCGATGTTTTTGCAACAATTCCGAAAATGAGTGAGAAATTGGCACATCATGGATTATTTTTCCATTACCAAGCAAGCTGGTGTACCATTCTGCCTCTTCTTTATCTAAGCTTTCAGCCGCCTCTTGTAATCTGCTCATCTCATCCATCAGCAATATGCCATTTTCCGGAAGATAGTCTAGCAAACTAGCAGGCTCTTTGTAGAAGAGCGCCATATATTTATATTGTTGTTCAATTTCTTGTCCTTGTTTTAATTGCTCAAGTTCTCCTGATATATGTTCTAGCAATAATTGTTTGGCCTTCTCATCTTTTAATTTGTTGAGACTTTCCGCTAACCCTGCTTCGATTCGTTCGATTCCCCGCTCTAGCGCCTCTCCATAAACAATCATTTCATCAGCAGGTCCGATGGTTACTTGTTGTACTTCATCACGGGAACGCTGATCATCCGCGGTGAATGTACGTATCGATTCAATTTCCGTATCAAACAGCTCAATCCGATACGGAAATTCAGTAGTTAACGGATAAATATCAATAATGCCGCCGCGAATGCTAAATTCCCCAGGGGCCGATACCGTCGCTACACGTTTATATCCCATTTGTACGAACTGTTGTTTATAATGGTCAATATCGATATCTTGGCCAACCGTGAATGTGAATAGATGATCCCTCCATAACGATGCAGGAGGAAGCAACCGACGCAATCCAGCAACTGGACAAATAACGATGCCTTGTTGCCGTTTCGCCCAATAATTCATCACTTCTAAACGCTGCGCCCTTAACTCCGGACTGGCGATCGCCATTTCAGCGGCAATAACCTCATTGACCGGATATAAAAACACCTCTTCGGTTCCGAGCAATTGAACAAGGTCGTCATACATTTTTTGCGCGTGAAACAAATTATGGGTAACGAGTAGAATCGGTCTATTCGTTTCCTTGTATAATGTCGAAACAAAAACAGACCGGGCCGACCCGGATAACCCGGCAACGAGCTGTTCTTTCAATCCCACTTTTACGCCTTCGATAATGGAACGAACATCTTGATTTTCAGCTAAATAGCGATGCAACGAAAGCACCCCTATTCTCCCTCCTCTCAATATCATTGTATTTCTCTGTTGTTATATTTGTATACAAACCGATCGTTTTATTCCATATATAACCGTATATGGATATATTTATAAGAAAAAAAATACAAAAATGCTTTGGTTGCCCAAAGCCCCGTTAATGGATAAACTTCTCATACTGATGTAACTCTGGATTTCTTGTCAATGCCTCTTGGCAATCTTCGCAAATTGTTTTTACATGAATATCACCGTTCGGCTGATACGAAATCATCTCTAAACGTTCTTCCTCTGTCAAATGATGAAACCCTAATTGTTCACTATATATGGAAACTTGATCAATCGTCCCTACTTTCGTTCCACAATGCCGACAATAATAATGCAATGCCATTGCCAACAAACCTCCTAAAGGGCGTATTCCATACTTTCATTTTGCACCGATTAGGAGGAAAATATTCATTTGTTAAATTCATTCATCACTTGCAGAAACGGCGTCGTCACCGCTTTTTCACACGCATCAGCCGAACGTAAAATCGCTTCCATTACCGCGTCACTTTCTTCTTTCGCAAAACGGCCTAACACATAATCGGTTACCTTTTGCCCGTTTGCCGGGCGCCCAATACCGATGCGAATCCGTTTAAATTCTTGGGTGCCTAAATGATAAATCAGTGATTTAATGCCATTATGTCCGCCGGCGCTTCCTTTCATGCGCAAGCGAATTTTTCCAGGTGGAAGGTCAAGGTCATCGTATACGACAATGACATCATCGACATCAATACCATAGTAATCCATTAACGGTCGAACACATTCCCCTGATAAATTCATATATGTCAACGGTTTGCATAATGCTACTTTTTCTCCAGAAATAATGGCAGATGCCATCATGCCGCGAAACTTGGTTGTTTGAAAAGAAATATTCCATCGTTTTGCCAGTTCATCCATGACCATAAAGCCAACGTTATGCCTCGTTTGTTCGTATTCTTTTCCTGGATTCCCAAGGCCGACAAATAACTTCAATACTCGGTCTCCTCTCTTTACGATGATACTACAAAAGACGTAACCGAAAACGGTTACGTCCTAAATTTACGACTCTGGAGTCGTTTCTCTTCCCTCTTCTGCATCAGGATGACCAGGTTCTTGCTGTTCACCGCTATGGATTTCCTCTTCTTGTTGCGGAGGCAAGATGGTCGCAATCACTTCAGAAGGCTCATGATTAATTTCATATTTTCCGTCTGTTTTTACATCTCCTACCGTAATCACATCGCCTACTTGAAGGTGCGAGATGTCAATATCAATCGACGACGGAATATTCGCCGGCAATACGCGAATCGATAATTGATGCAGATTTTGCTGCAATACGCCGCCGTCTTTTACTCCGGCAGCTTCGCCGATCAAGCGCACATCAACATCAATATCTACTTCTGTCGACATATCTACTGCTTGGAAATCAACGTGAAGAATATTGCCGCGCAGCGGATCTCTTTGGATCTCGCGCATCAGGACGGAATAATCTTTTCCGCCTATTTTCAGCGTCATTAAGCTATGGCGTCCACCTTCACGAATCGTTTTTTCCAGTTCTGCACCACTGACAAAAATCATTTTATTATCAACATTTTTCCCATACAATATTCCAGGAATGTTTCCTTGTAAACGAATGCGTCGAAGTGTGGAATGTTTTTTGTCCGTGCGTTCTTTTGCTTCTAGTACTATAGCCATGTTTCCTCACCTTCCTGAATTAGAATTAGAATCTATTGATACTTTATCCTAAAACAAGAAGGTCTAAACATGTTTTTCCATTAATCAAACAATACGCTGACAGACTTCATTTCATATACGCGTGTAATGGCCTCCGCAATCAGCGGTGCAACTGACAGCTCTACAATTTTATCAATTTTCTTTTCTTCTGGCAACGCAATTGTATTGGTAACAACCAGTTCTTTAATTTGTGAATTTTGAATGCGTTCAATTGCCGGACCGGACAGCACCGGATGCGTACAGCACGCGTACACTTCTTTCGCTCCGCTTGCGACCAAGGCGTTGGCGGCCAATGTAATCGTTCCGGCCGTATCAATAATATCATCAATTAAAATAGCAGTTTTCCCTGCTACTTGTCCAACGATATTCATGACTTCCGCCACATTTGGCTTTGGTCGGCGCTTATCAATGATGGCAATCGGCGCTTTTAAACGGTCGGCAAGTTTTCTTGCCCGTGTCACACCGCCGTGGTCTGGAGAAACAACGACGATATCATCGAGATTTTTGCCTTTAAAATAGTCAGCTAAAATCGGAACTCCCATCAAGTGGTCGATTGGAATATCAAAAAATCCTTGAATTTGCGGCGCGTGCAAATCAAGCGTAATGACGCGCGAAGCTCCTGCTGTTTCCAAAAGATTGGCTACCAGCTTCGCCGTGATCGGTTCACGGGAGCGCGCTTTTCGGTCTTGACGGGCATACCCGTAATACGGCATCACAATATTAATCGTTCGTGCCGAGGCGCGTTTTAATGCATCGATCATAATTAATAATTCCATTAAATGCTCATTGACCGGGACGCTTGTCGATTGAAGAACGAAAACATCATCACCCCGGATGCTTTCCTCAATGTTAATTTGAATTTCCCCATCGCTGAAACGGGAGACAGAACATTTGCCTAATTCAATTTCCATAATTTCCGCAATTTCTTCTGCCAACTTCATGTTTGAATTTAACGCAAATAATTTTAGGTTGTGATAACACTCAGACATTGATAGACCTCCACTAAGAATTTTTCTTGATCGACAGACGGTCGACGTAGTTTTCTTTATTTACTTGCCGCGCACGGGCAATCGATAATGCATTTCCAGGAACATCCTCGGTAATGGTGGAGCCAGCCGCAACATAAGCGCCTTTTCCAATCGTCACAGGAGCAATTAAATTGGCATTACAGCCAATAAACGCCCCATCTTCAATTTTTGTCATATATTTATTTTTTCCATCATAGTTTACGGTAATGGATCCGCAGCCAAGATTGACGTTGGCGCCGACTTCCGCATCGCCGATATAGCTTAAATGCGACGCTTTGCTTCCTTTGCCAAACGTCGATTTTTTCACCTCGACAAAATTTCCGATGCGGACCTCATCATCGATTTTCGACAATGGGCGAATATGAGCAAACGGTCCAATCGTGACATCGTTCCCAATTTCGCTGTCATGGGCAACGGAATGACGAATCGTTGTGCCATTTCCAATCAAACAATCTTTGATTTCCGAGTTTGGTCCAATCGTACAATCTTCACCGATTACTGTTTTTCCTTCAATGACCGTTCCCGGATAAATTACGGTGTCACGGCCGATTTGCGCCTCAACCGATATATACGTATGAGCAGGATCAATAATCGTTACCCCGTTCATCATATGTTTGCGACAAATCCGCTCGCGCATAATTCTTTCTGCTTCGGCGAGGGCAACGCGGTCGTTTACCCCAATCGTCTCTTCAAAAGATGGAGCTTTGTACGCGGAAATGATACTGCCATTTGATTTTAGAATTTCAATGACATCTGTTAAATAATATTCACCTTGTACATTATTGTTTGATACATGTGTAAGCGCTTCAAATAAAGACTTGTTATCAAAGCAATATGTCCCTGTGTTAATTTCTTTGATGGCGCGTTCTTGTTCGCTTGCATCTTTATGTTCGACAATTTTTTCAACATTTCCATGAGAATCGCGAACAATGCGACCATATCCGGCAGGGTTATCTGCGACTGCTGTCAAAATCGTTGCTTTTGCCTTTGTCGCAAGATGATGATGAAGCAAAGCTTGCATCGTTTCAGCAGTAATTAACGGTGTATCCCCGCATACAACGAGCGTTACTCCATCTTTTTCCCGTAAATAAGGGGCTGCTTGCATCACTGCGTGCGCCGTTCCTAATTGCTCTTGCTGAAGGGCATATTCGCTTTGGTCGCCAAGCTGCTGTTTTACTTGTTCCGCCCCAAAACCGACAATGGTAATAAGCTTTTCTATTCCCAGCTGCGAAACTTGGTCCACTACATGCTGAACCATTGGCTTGCCGCAAACAGGGTGCAATACTTTATATTGTTTCGATTTCATCCTGGTTCCCTGTCCAGCCGCCAATATGACCGCATATCGTTTTACCATATATAAGGCCTCCAATTTTACCTTTTTATCCATAATTGAATATATCTCAATTAATAGTGTATTTCAAGGAATCATTGATTTTTCTAGAATAAGGCAAAAAAAAAAAGAGCCTGTCCATTTGGCACAGGCCCTTTCTCGTATTTTTATGAAGCACCAGCTTCTTCAAGTTCCTCTTCCAACTTACCTAAGCGATGATACTCAGCTAATATTGCCTCTTGAATTTTTCCGCGCGTGGCTGAGTTAATCGGATGTGCAATGTCGCGAAATTCTCCATCTGGAGTACGCTTGCTTGGCATTGCGACAAACAATCCGTTATTGCCATCGATGACGCGGATATCATGGACAACGAATTCGTTATCCAGTGTGATCGAGGCAATCGCTTTCATACGTCCTTCGGTATTTACGCGGCGTAATCTTACGTCAGTAACTTCCATTATGCTCACCACCTTTTCCCTATATCAGACTTGATTATTTTTATTCCACGTATTTTCTCTATTTCCTTCTTTTTTTTTGAAAATTTTTTATAAATAAAAATACCTAGTTCTTGACTTTTTAGGGAAAAGGCAGGCGATGGAAACTTATTGAATCAACGCGACTACTTCAATTTCGACAAGCGCGTCTTTCGGCAGTCTCGCCACTTCCACGCACGAGCGCGCCGGTTTATGATTTGTGAAATATTGACTATATACTTCATTCATTGCCGCAAAATCATCCATGTTTTTCAAAAACACCGTCGTTTTGACTACTGTATCAAGCGATGCACCAGCCGCTTCCAAAACGGCTTTTAAGTTTTGAAATACTTGATGCGTTTGTGCTTTTATGTCGCCTTGTACCATCTCTCCTTCGGGAGTGAGCGGAATTTGCCCCGAGCTGTAAAACATGTTATTGACGATAATTCCTTGCGAATACGGACCGATCGCCTGCGGCGCTTTATTCGTTTCTACTTTTCTCATTCTGTTTGCTCTCCTTTCTCGTTTATCTATTCCATAAACTGCGTGTAATTTCCTGCTTTTACGGTAATTTGTTTTTCTTTGACATCCACCGATGACAGTCTCACAAGCGAAATATATTCGTCTACGAGCCGTTCTTTCGTTTCTTCCGATTCGACGAGAACACCGATACCGGAAAGTTTGGCGTTAAACTCATTTAGCAAATTTACCATGCCGTTTACCGTGCCGCCCGCTTTCATAAAATCGTCGATAATTAATACATTGGCTCCTTCCGCCAAGCTCCGCTTCGCCAGCACCATCGTTTGAATGCGCTTTGAAGAACCGGAAACGTAGTTGATGCTGACCATCGATCCTTCCGTTACTTTATTGTCATGGCGGACAATAACGACCGGAACATACAAAAAGTGGGCGACCGCATAAGCGAGCGGAATTCCTTTTGTCGCAATGGTCATGACGACATCGACCGGCCGATCGGCAAAAATGGACGCGTAGAGCCTGCCGATTTTGTTCATAATACGAGGGTCACCGAGAATATCGGTCATGTATAGGTATCCACCGGGCAACAACCGATCCGGACGCGATAGCTGCTCGCATAAATATGTCACAATTTCTTCTGCTTCCTGCTCCGACATTTTTGGAATATATTGTACGCCGCCAGCAGCCCCCGGCAACGTTTTAATCGTTCCGATCCCTTGCTGTTCAAACGTTTGTTTAATAATGGCTAAATCTTCGCTAATCGATGACTTGGCCGATTCATAACGCTCCGCAAAAAACGTAAGCGGAATAAGTTGATGTGGCCGTTCAAGAAGATAATGGGTCATATCCACTAAACGGCCGCTGCGCCTTAACTTCATAGCGGACCTCCCAAAACCGAATGTTATAAAGTAAATATACCAAAAATGTACGTGTTTAATCAAGTGAATGACGTTCGCCTAATAAACGAACAGCAAATACTTGTTCACAAAAACCGCGAAGCCCATTGTAAATGCGCTGCATTCTTGAATCATGCTGGACGAGCCCGAATACCGTCGGCCCACTGCCGCTCATTAATACTGCATCTGCTCCAAACCGTCTCATTTGCTCTTTAATATGCGCTACTTCCGGATGCATTTTCAACGTTACTTCTTCTAATACGTTCCCGACTAATTGGCAAATGGCAAAATAATCTTGGCGTCCAATTGCCTCGACCATGGCATCGACATCCGGATGCACTACTTCCTTCACCTTTAAATTCCGATACACTTCCGCGGTAGAAACGCCAATGGACGGTTTTGCCAACACAACCCAGCATGGAGGCGGTGAAGGGATGGGGGTAATTTTTTCACCGCGCCCGGTGGCAATCGCCGTTCCGCCGTAAACGCAAAACGATACGTCAGAACCGATTTGCGCTCCTAATTCTGCTAATTCATCAAGGGTAAGACCTAAATTCCAAAGCTTATTTAATCCCCGCAATGTTGCGGCGGCATCGCTGCTTCCTCCCGCCAGACCCGCCGCTACCGGGATATGTTTGGTAATAGAGATCGCCACACCTTGTTTAATGGAAAAGGTCTCCTTTAATAACTTTGCCGCTTGATATGCCAAATTGCGGTGGTCATCTGGAACAAACCGATTTTGTGAAATAATCTGTATTGCATCATCGGCACGCGGAATTAATTCAATCCGATCTGCCAAATCAATCGTTGTCATGACCATTTTCACTTCGTGATACCCATCCGGCCGCTTATGTAACACGTCTAACGACAAGTTAATTTTTGCTGGTGCCTTCACTAATAGCCTCAAACGTTCCACCTACTTTAACGACTTCCAACTTTCTTCATAAACCCATTTTATCATAATAACACAAATCATGAATGTTGCTAAATAAAGAAAAGTATATTTCATCCACCCATGTCAAACAATATAACAAACGGCGTCAAATAAAAGCCGAAGCGGTCGCGCTTCGGCTGTCGCGGCATTTTCATTTTCCAACATTGCAAACAATGGAGTTACTCCATCTTTCCGGCAAGCTGTCGCTCTGCTTTTTCAATCGCCAATTTTACCATATTTCCCGCGTCTTTGGCGCGGATCGCTCCCCAACCTTCTCGCTGCACAACATCATAAAAGCCTAATTCTTTTGCTAATTCTTCTTTAAAGCGCTGCGACATAATTCCATGGCGACGACCCAATGTCAACAACCCCCTCTTATCTACCGCGACAGTTTTAGTATGAAAAAAAATAAACGTCTTTATGTTGACCTATTTATGACAAAACAAAAAGCAGCAAACAAAATTGTCTACTGCCCGCCAGCTTTATCATCATCTAAAAATGTCAATTTTACCGTTTCCGTCAACACGTCCGCGTAACTAAACGATACTCGTTCAAACGCGTTCTCTTTTTGGTCGAGTTCAATTACAAATACCCATGGATACGTTTCTGCTAATATTCCACAGCGTTCAATCGTCTTTCTTCGCCCGCCGTTTGCCCGCAATGTCAAACGTCTGCCGATATTAGAATCCAACGTTTTTTTAATATCGGATAAAGTTTTTGGCATTCACTATCCACCTCACTGTTTTTAATTGTAACAAAAATTCTTTTCAAAGTCAAAAATAAAAATTATATCAATGCATTTTCATTACTGTCAATGCATATTTTTCTACAAAATTCTTCTTTTATGTATATTATGGCGCTTTTATGTAAAAATATGTATCGATTAAAAATAAAAAACCGCCTTTTCATCATGGCGGTTCTAATCACCTGTATCATGAATTAAACGGAAGGGCATTCCCGTACGCAGCACTCCCTTGGTTTCCACCCCTCCAAGTCCTTTTTCTCCGGTTAATGTATTGCGGAGCACATCCCAAACATTGACGGTCTCCATAAAAGGAGTGAAACTAATCCGCGAAACAATATAGACGGGATCGAGCGCATGAATGTTTACTCGTGCCGGGGAGCTGGCAAAGTTGGCACCGGCGCGGATCAGTGATTCAAAGTGGGACTGGCACGCCCCCGCGAAAATAACAAGCTGGTCAAGATGAGGAACTTTTTTGCGCGCTTCCTTTACCGTCTGCACAAAATGTTTCGAATGGCGGTAAGCCTTCAAATCATTTACTTTTCCTTTTGATTTCGAATAGGAATCATGGCCGGTAATGACTAAAATATCCGGGCGAAACTGTTCAATCAGTACACCAACTTTTTCCGGCATTTCGCTTTCCTCACAATACACTCCGTATACCGGCACACCAATCCGTTCGTATAAATCCAAACATTTTCGTAAATATAAAGGGTCACCGTCCAAATGAAGGACGCGCCCCGGAATTTGAAAAAAATCCTTTTCCGTTTGATATCCTCCTGTTGCCCGATATTCAATTTTTTGCTTCATTGCATGGTAATCTTGGCGAAACAGTTTATATGACTGTTCAATCAGCTCGATTTCCTTTTTCTTCCTTTCCTGCTGTTCCCGTTCGTCGATGATGACTAAATCGCTGCATGGAGCATCAGCAATCAGTCTCACATCTTCGCCATATAAAATGGCTTCCCTTTCGTCCCCTTTTTCTTTTATATCGATTACGCGAAACAATAAATCACATTTATATGATTTTCTAGCCACAATATCGCCGATCTTAATGTCCATCACCCATCACTCCATTATGAAATGAATGCCTACTAATAAATACCATATGCATATTCGGACAATAGGTGATAGACATTATTTCATTCCTTGCTGCACGCCAGCTCAAAAACGCATTTAAAGGTTCAATAGGTTGCGTAATACATTGCTTAGTGCGGCGAACTCCTCCATCGTCAACGTTTCCCCGCGACGGCGCGGATCAATGCTCGCGTTAGCTAAGGAGATTTCGATTTGCTCTTTCATCGCCCTTCCGTTTGGCAAATTGTTGACTAAATTGTTTAAAATCGTTTTTCGGCGCTGTGCAAAGCTAGCCCGCACCACTTGAAAGAAAAATGCCTCATCGTTTACCGCTACGGGCGGCTGTTTTCTCTTTATTAATCGAATCACGGCGGAATCGACGTTCGGCTGCGGAATAAACACGGTCCGCGGCACCGTCATGACGACCGCTGCTTCTGTATAATACTGGACTGCAATGGACAATGAGCCATAATCTTTCGTCCCTGGCTTGGCAGCTAGACGGTCGGCTACTTCCTTTTGCAGCATCACCACCATGCCGCGAATCGGCAGGCGGTCGGTCAACAGCTTCATAATAATCGGCGTGGTGACATAGTACGGCAAATTAGCTACCACCATAATATCGGCTACATCTGTAAATTCGTCCGCAATCACTTGATGAATATCTGCTTTTAACACGTCCTGATGAATAATTCGCACATTTCCATACGGAGACAGCGTATCGGCCAAAATCGGCAATAATCGCTGGTCTATTTCAAAGGCGACCACTTTTTTTGCCCGACGCGCCAATTGTTCTGTTAATGCCCCAATTCCTGGACCGATTTCAATCGCTCCTGTTTCAGAGGAAATTTCTGCAGCGTCGACAATTTTCCGTAAAATATTGGTATCAATTAAAAAGTTTTGTCCTAAACTTTTTTTAAAGGAAAACCCGTATTGATCCAAAATTTCCTTTGTACGCCTTGGTGTGGCAATATCTTTATGCATCATTTGTTTCCTCCTGCATCACTTGCTCTAAAGCTGCATAAAACGTTTCCTTGGAGATTTGAAACACTTTCAGCCGCTTATAAAGCTGTTTTCCGTTCGCATAGCCGATTTTTAGCCTTTCCCCCAATCGCTGCCGCCGCTTTTTCGCCAACTCTCCTCCGATTAAGCCGGCAGCGACAAGTTCGTCAAACGTGATCTCTTCCTTCCACTCGGTTGTTTCTTCATATACGTTTGCTAGCGCTTGGCGAATATCTTCCACAGACGCATGTTCAACGCCAATTCCTTTTCCGTCTTTCGCGATGGCCGCTTTCCTTGGCAAAAAAGCATGTTTGCAGCCAGGAACATGCTGGGTAATCGTTTTACGAATTTTTTCCCCTGGAAAATCCGGATCCGTAAAAATAATGACTCCCCGTTTTTCTTTTGCCAACTTAATGCGTTCGATAATTTCTTCGCTGATCGCCGAACCGTTTGTTTCAATCGTATCCGCATCAACAGCGCGCCGAACCGCCGCTGTATCGTCTTTTCCCTCGACAACAATAATTTCCTTAATTCTCATCACCAATGCGCAGAAATCATTTCCTCATTCCGCAATGGGAATAAGTCTTTTTTCCTATTTCTGCAATGCCTCCTTTCCGGTAAAATAATGTTTGGATAGTTTTTCTACTGCTCATGAAACGGTATATTTATTTTTTGCAAAATCAGTGAAACTTTTTTTCGATTTTCTCCGTCTAAATAGGTGAAATATCTTCTTTCATTATAACGAAAAAGCAGAGGGTGAAAAACCCTCCGCCTGCTTTCCCTTTATTGCAGAACCCTTATTTTTACGCGTTTTCTACCCCAATGAATTGCATCGGATTGTTTAGGCAAAAACACATCAATTTCATAACCGTGAATACCTGAACCTGTATCTGCAGCAATAGCATATCCATACCCTTCTACGTATACTTTTGATCCGAGCGGGATAATATTTGGATCAACGGCAATAACTTTTGCAGAAGGGTTTCTACGCAAATTAATTCCCATTCTCGTTGTTCCCGAACAGCCTTCGCAATATGCGGTATAGGCGGTAGCGGTCACATAAAACTCTTTCGCCGCACTATGTTGACCGCGTGATGTCGGACGGTTTTGCACATTGACAGATCGTCTTTCAGCCACTGCAGGCCGTCTTTCAACTACTTTTGTACCAATAGCCACAATGCGGGTTTCGCTTTTTTTAATCGTCTTTGTGGCAATTAATTTACGCGATACTTCTTTTCCGTTTTCCAATACTATTTCATACGTTTTGGCAACAAGCCCTTTTTCTCCAGGTTGGATAACCCGTCGTTCTCCTTTTGGCAATGTGGCGTCTTGTTTCGTGACGACTGCAAATTCCACTGGTTCTTCCACTACATCGGTGACTTTTTTAACTTTTATCACGTTAATGGTCATATTTTCTTTTATACTTTCGTGCAGAGACGGCTCTACTCGATCCAGTTTGTCTAATTGTACCCCTTGTTGTTTCAAAAAGTCAGCGACAGTAGTCGAAGTTGCCCACACTTGTTGCTGTTTACCACCGACATTTAGTCGGACTGGGAATGCCTTCTCCACGTTCACTTCCATTCCCTTTTTAATTTTTGTATTTAGCGCTGGGGCAATTTTGTCGTACTTTCCGATTTTAATATGTTGCGAGTTTAATAGCTCGGCAACGTCCTTTGCAGTCGTCCATATTTCTTGTTCTTTCCCATCTATTGTCAAAGTGACTTTCTTGCTCGCTTCCCAAACGATGTTTAAATCGTCTGTAATTGGCGTATCTAACGATGGATAGACGTAATCTTCTTTCCTTGGCTTAATATTTTGCTCCTCTAATACTTCTTTTACCGTTTTTGCATGAGTACGGATCTCTTGTTTTTTTCCGTTTGCCGTTAGTGTCACATCATCTTTGGCTATTTCGTACCCAGCAAATCCTGTTGTCGCTGAAAAAGCTATAAAACTACTAGCAGTAACAGTGAAGTTTTTCCTCAATGAATCGGAAATTCTCTTCATATTGGGCAACATGATGTAAAACGCCTCCTTCTTTCGCTAATTTCCCCTCTCCCTCTAACATGTACGCATAAACACACTCTATTATGCAGAAAATTCGGTTAAAAGGGAAGGAAGACTTGTCGACATGTTTATCATATGTAACGTCCTAAATTTGTAGAACTTTTTTTTTATTCGATCATGTTTAGACAAGTCTCCTTATCATTTGACAAATGTTTTTAGCGATAAATGCCGAATAATTTTTTCGCATTCTCCGTCGTCGCTTTTGCTACTTCCTCAAAGGAAATACCTTTAATCTCGGCGATCGCTTCCGCTACGTATTTGACGTAGCTCGGTTCATTTCGCTTTCCACGGAAAGGGTGAGGCGTTAAATACGGACAGTCTGTTTCAATCAATAAATGCTCAAGCGGAATTTGCGCCGCTACTTCCTTCGGCTTTTTCGCATTTTTAAACGTTACCGGTCCGCCAAGCGAAATAAAGAAGTTCATATCAATGCATTGTTTCGCCACTTCTACACTTCCGCTAAAACAATGCATAATTCCGCCCACTTCGGCAGCGTTTTCCTCTTTTAAAATTTGTAAAATATCCGCTGTTGCCTCGCGGTTATGAATAATAATCGGCAATTTTACTTTTTTCGCCAAAGCGATCTGTCGCCGAAATACGTCATGTTGTATTTCCTTTGGTGATTTATCCCAATAGTAGTCCAAACCCATTTCTCCTAAGGCCACTACTTTTGGATGAGCTGCTAATTCTTCGATCATCTGTAAATCATCATCCGTCATATCGACCGCATCTACAGGGTGCCAGCCAACCGCAGCATAAATAAAATCATATTGCTCCGCTAGCTCGATCGCCCGTGCAATCGTAGGGCGGTCAAAACCGACGACGACAATATGAGAAACTCCTTCGTTAAGAGCACGGTCAATTACTTCTTGCAAATCCTCGTTATATTGAATCGCATTTAAATGCGCATGGGTGTCAAAGAGCATAACAGTAAACCCCTTTTCTACCTTGTTGTTAAGTGTAACATAGAAATCCATTACATATATCACAGGCTGTTAACATTTTTATTACAAAATGACAACAAAGAGGTGTCGTGTACCGATGAACACCACACCTCTTATGTTTACCATTATTTTATTTTTGTCCCATTCGGAACATTTTTATCAACGGTAGCAACAGACAGCACTCCGTTTTCTTCCCCGGCAAGAATCATACCTTGAGACAATTCGCCGCGCAATTTTACTGGTTTTAAATTCGTTACACAGATGACTTTTTTGCCAACCAGTTCTTCTGGTTTGTAAAATTGCGCAATTCCCGAGACGACCTGACGTTTTTCATCGCCAAGGTCAAGCTGCAGCTTTAGCAGCTTATCGGCGTTTTTCACCGGCTCCGCGTGCACCACTTCGGCAACGCGCAAATCGACTTTTGCAAAATCGTCGATCGTGATCTCTTCCGCTTTTGGTGCTTGCTGTTCCTCCTTCTGCTTTGCCGGCGCGCCGCCTTGCATATGCGCTTTAATATATTCCACTTCTTTTTCAATGTCTAACCGTGGAAATAGCGGTTCACCTTTTGTTACTTTCGTGCCTTCTTTGATGAGGCCGAACTCGTATAAGCTGTCCCATTGTTTTAATGGTTCATCAACAATGCCAAGCTGCTTGAAAATTTTTTCCGGCGTACGCGTTAAAAACGGCTGCAACAAAATAGCCACATGGCGAA
Organism: Parageobacillus caldoxylosilyticus NBRC 107762; assembly: GCF_000632715.1. GTDB lineage: Bacteria > Bacillota > Bacilli > Bacillales > Anoxybacillaceae > Saccharococcus > Saccharococcus caldoxylosilyticus. The sequence continues at coordinate 44,348 of NZ_BAWO01000046.1, forward strand.
GCGATTCCGCTAAATGGGCCATTACCGACGCCAGCTGTTCTTTTTTGCTTTCATCTTTTGCGAGCACCCAAGGCTGCGTTTCATCAATATATTTGTTAGTCCGGTTAATCAGTTGCCATACAGATGCAAGCGCCACCGAAAATTCCATTTTTTCCATCGCTTCTTCATATTGCTTCACTACTTCTTTTGCCGTTTCAACAAGATCGTTGTCAAATGCTGTTTTCGCGCCGCGATATGGTGGAATAATGCCATCAAAATATTTTTCCACCATCGCTACCGTGCGATGTAACAAGTTGCCTAAGTCGTTTGCTAAGTCATAATTAATGCGTTCGACAAACCCTTCTGGAGTAAACACGCCGTCAGAACCAAACGGAACTTCACGAAGCAAATAGTAACGAAGCGCGTCTAACCCATAGCGGTCAATTAATGTAACAGGGTCCACGACGTTTCCTTTCGATTTCGACATTTTGCCGTCTTTCATTAACAGCCAACCGTGCGCGAACACTTTTTTCGGCAGCGGCAAATCGAGCGCCATTAACATAATTGGCCAATAAATCGTATGGAAGCGGACGATTTCTTTTCCGACTAAATGGACATCCGCCGGCCAGTATTTGCGAAACTTCTCATCGTTATCAGTGCCGTAACCTAACGCCGTAATATAGTTCGTAAGCGCGTCAATCCATACATAAATAACGTGCTTCGGATCGCCCGGAACTTTAATGCCCCAGTCAAACGTTGTACGAGAAACCGCCAAATCCTCAAGCCCTGGTTTAATAAAGTTGTTAATCATTTCATTTTTGCGCGACTCCGGCTGGATGAACTCCGGATTTTCTTCATAGTATTGCAAAAGGCGATCGACATATTTGCTCATTCTAAAGAAATACGATTCTTCTTTTACTTTCTCTACCGGACGACCGCAGTCCGGGCAGTTTCCATCAACGAGCTGCCGTTCAGTATAAAATGATTCGCATGGTGTGCAATACCATCCTTCGTATTCACCTAAATAAATATCACCTTGTTCGACAAGACGCGCAAAAATTTTTTCTACTACTTTTTTATGGCGTTCTTGTGTCGTACGGATGAAGTCATCATAAGAAATATCGAGCTTTTTCCACAATTCTTGAATGCCTTCGACAATTTCGTCGACATATTGTTGCGGTGTTACTCCTTTTTCTTCCGCTTTGCGCTGAATTTTTTGCCCATGCTCGTCCGTTCCGGTTAAATACATGACATCATAACCGCGCAGGCGTTTATAGCGCGCCATCGCGTCCCCCGCTACGGTCGTATAGGCGTGGCCAATATGCAAGTTTCCGCTCGGATAATAAATCGGGGTCGTAAGATAAAACGTCTTTTTCTCCATCTTCATACCTCCCTATTCTGTTAGAACAAAAGCCCCCGCCCGACGGACGAGAGCGATGTTACTTCTATTTTACATAATTTTTTCATTCTACAAAAACATCTATTTCTCCTGTGGAAAAAAAATATACATCAGGCATATAAAATTACGTCATATTTCGATCAAAACGGGCGAATTAATTATAGGAGGATAAGTATAAATAAAATAGCGATTATACTGCCTAGCAGACGGACCATGCAACTTGGCGTTTTTTCATAAGACAAAAATGGAATGCCAATGGTGTACGTCTATCTTTTTCAAAATAATAATATACATTTTTTTTAAATTTTACATATAAAAGGATTGACGTATAATGGAAACGCTGATATGATTAGGATGTAGGAAATTTGTCGAATATTGACGAATAAATCCTAGTGAAATAAAAAACTATTTTTATGGAGAGGGGAAGCGTTCCATGAAATCAACAGGCATTGTCCGTAAAGTTGATGAGTTAGGCCGTGTCGTAATTCCGATTGAATTACGTCGTACGTTAGATATTGCTGAAAAAGACGCATTGGAAATCTATGTAGACGACGACCGCATCATTTTGAAAAAATATAAGCCAAACATGACATGTGTCGTCACTGGCGAAGTTTCTGATGACAATTTCAAATTAGCCGGCGGTAAAATTATTTTAAGCCGTGAAGGCGCGGAAATTCTTTTAAAAGAAATCCAAGAACATCTGCAACAATCGGCTACCAATAACGATAAATAAAAGAGTTTCTCTAGCTTCTGAGAAACTCCTTTTTTTTACTCGTTATGATACTTCTGATAGACATCGCGTTTCGACATATTTCGATCTTTTGCTGTCTGTTTAATCGCCTCTTTTGTCGAAAGTCGTTTTTCCTTTATATAATATTCTACATGCTCTACTAATGTCAGCGAATGCCACCATGTTTCTTTCTCTTCATTCACTTCCTGTGCCCCTTCAATAATCAAACAAAATTCCCCGCGGATTTCATTCGTTTCCGCCCATTCCACCGCCTCGCTCAAATTGCCGCGAATGAACTCTTCAAACCGTTTCGTCAGCTCACGACAGATGACGGCGCGGCGCTCGCCAAACACTTCATACATCATAGCCAGTGTTTCTTTTAGGCGATGGGGGGCTTCATAAAAAACCATCGTTTCGCGAACCGTTTTTAATGATTCCAACTGCCGTTTTTTTTCTTTCTTCGTTCGCTCGAGAAAGCCGAAAAAATAAAAGTGATCGGTCGGCAGCCCCGACGCAACCAGCGCGGTTAAGGCTGCGTTGGCGCCGGGAAGCGGAACGACGGTGCATCGCTCTTTGAGCGCAGACACAATCAGTTCATGTCCCGGGTCGGAAATTCCCGGCATTCCCGCATCGCTGACAAGCGCTACCGATTTTCCTTCTTTCAGCCGCTCGATAATTTGCGGTCCGCTCGTGTATTTATTATGTTCATGGTAACTCATCACTGGCGTGTGAATGTCAAAATAATTGAGCAGCTTTTTCGTTTGCCGCGTATCTTCCGCCGCGATCATATCCGCTTCTTTCAAAACCTGCACCGCCCGAAACGTCATATCTTCGAGATTGCCGATTGGCGTTGGGACAATGTACAATGTTCCCTTATCTTTATGCTCTGTAAAGCTTTTTTGCTGCCAAAGCATGTTCTTCTGCTCCTTTATGATGGGATAATACCGTATAATATTTGCTTCACTTCATCGGTATATTCATTATTGTCATTATACACCACCAGTGGCGGCAACACTTTCAAATCCGGATTTCCATCTTTGATTCCTTCTACCAAAATCGTATTGGCCTCTTTTCCCATTTTCGGATAGACAAAGCGCAGCCGTTTCGGCTCTAACCGGTGCTCACGCATCAAGGTGATCAAATCAAGGAGACGCCCTGGGCGGTGCACAAACGCTGCTTTTCCGCCTTGCTTTAACAGCTGGCTGCTTACGCGAATCACATCTTCAAGCGTACAATAAATTTCGTGACGGGCGACGGCCAAATGAATATTTTTGTTCATTTCCTCCTTGCTGACTGTCGGAAAGTAAGGAGGATTGCACGTCACCACGTCATATTTGCTATATCCTAACTGTTTAGGCGCTTCTTTAATATCGCCGTGAATAATTTCTATCTGTTTTTCCAAGCCATTATATTGCACACTCCTCTTTGCCATATCGCAAAGCCGTTCCTGAATTTCAATGCCGATAATTTTTCCTTTTGTTCTCCTGCTTAACAATAGCGGAATAACACCGTTTCCCGTACATAAATCGACAATGTTTCCCTTTTGAATCGGCATATAGGCGAACTTGGCCAGCAGCACCGCATCGAGCGAAAAGGAAAACACCGACGGGCTTTGAATAATGCGGATCTCTTCGTTTAAAAGATAATCCAGCCTCTCATCTTCATATAATTCGACCATCATCCATCCTCCCTACGTTCAAAAAAATAACCTCTCCGAAAATGGAAAGGCTACAACCTATACTTATTTTTTGTTTAAAAAGGATAAGCAAAACAGACAATCTCCTTCCTTTCGGACGCTTCCATAATGGACATGACAAATATGAAACCCTTCCTGGTAAAGACGCGCTAAATTATCATACCCTTCGCCGATATCAATCAGTTTGCGCTCATGGCCATGCCTATGATCTTTGCGCTTTTCCTCCGTCCATTCATTAGCCATTTGCTCAAGCCGCCGGCGCAAATGCGCATTTTCAATTTGTAAATGGTGATTTTCCTCAAGCAGTTGCGATACATACTCCTTTAATTGCACAAGCTGGCGGTATAAATGGCTAAGTTGTTCTTCCATGCTTGTTACAGATTGAAAAATCTCTTTCTTATCCACATTGCCCACCCCAATTAATCTGCGGCTCGAATTGGCAGAGTTCCGTCTTTCATCAATTCATCAAGCGTATATTCCACGACTCGTCCATGTTCGGACAGCTCTACTTGTAATACCCGTTCCAAAATATTTAATCCAATCACTTTGCCAAGACCGTGCGGAGTTTCCACAAATTCGCCTAAATCAGGGAGCTGTTCTTTTGCTGTTTCATACTCCTCATTTTCGTATTTCAAACAGCACATCAAGCGACCGCAAAGACCAGAAATTTTGGTCGGATTGAGCGATAAATTTTGATCCTTTGCCATTTTAATGGAGACGGGATCAAAATCGCCTAAAAACGTGGAACAGCACAGCATTCTTCCGCACGGACCGATTCCGCCCAGCATTTTTGCTTCATCGCGCACGCCAATTTGCCGTAGCTCAATGCGCGTGCGGAAAATAGCTGCTAAATCCTTTACAAGCTCGCGGAAATCCACACGCCCGTCTGCGGTAAAATAGAAAATCACTTTATTGCGGTCAAATGTATATTCCACATCAACTAGCTTCATTTCCAATCCGTGCTCTTCCACTTTTTTCAGACAAATATCATACGCTTCGCGCGCCGCTTTTTTATTTTCTTCGACAATCCATTTATCTTTCGCATCGGCGATGCGGATCACTTTTTTCAGCGGCAGCACAATATCGTTTTCATCGACTTGCTTATTGCTGATCACTACTTTTCCATATTCAATCCCGCGCACGGTTTCTACAATAACAAACTCCCCGGCAGGAATAATTAACTCCCCAGGGTCAAAATAATAAATCTTTCCTGCTTTTTTAAAACGAACACCGACGACATTATACAAACGCTTTTCCCTCCTTTAAATCAAGAATGAGTTGCTCCATTAAAAGCGGTACGCTCATATTCGTTGTATTTAAACGTGCTTTCGCCTGTAAAATGATTTCCATGCTTTGGACGATCTGCCGCTGGGAGCAAGCGAGCGCCCATTGCTGCAAATCGTCGATCTTATCCCGATACACAACATAATCCGGTTGCCCTAATTGTATATGCAACATATCTTTATATATATATAAAAGCAAATCCAGCCCTAAATCAATTTGCTGCTTTTCCTGAAAGTGCGGAACCCATTGATCATGAAGGAAAAAAAGAGCCTGCAAATCGTTTTTCTTTAACATTTCATATAATTGTAACACTATTTTTCGCGCTTGCGCAAACCAACTATCTCGGCTTAATTCAAGCGCTTCTTCATAATTGTTTGTCACATGGGCAGCAAGAAAAGCCATATGAGGCGGAATTTGCTGCTCTATTAAATCATTGGCAAGCAAAGCAGGCGGCAGTGGTTGAAACGAAAAAACTTGACAGCGGGAAACAATTGTTTCCAATATGCGATGGTATTGCTCTGTCAGCAAAATCGCCACCGTTCCCGGACGGGGTTCTTCTAAAAATTTCAGCAAGCTGTTCGCTGCACTCGTGGTCATTTGATCAGCGTGTTCAATAATATATAGTTTTTTATCGGCCTCCATTGCCGTTTTCGTAAATTCCTGCTGCAGCAGTTCAATTTGTTCTTTTTTAATCGATTGTCCATCCGGCGCAATAACATGAACATCCGGATGGTTTCCCGAATCGATGCGGCGGCAGTTTCGGCATTCATTACAAGGTTTTATTCCCAACGGATGCAAGCAAAACAAACTTTTCGCCAGCAAAAGGCTTGCCGCTTTTTTCCCGGTTCCGCGCTGCCCTTCAAATAAGTAAGCATGGGAAACTCTTCCTTTTTCAAGACTTTTGGTGAGCATCTTTACTACGACAGGCTGGTATTGCTCAAGCTGTTCCCACTGCATCGTCATCGTCATCACTCGCTTATTTCCTTTATCATTATTCTACCATGTCCTGTTCTTCCTATCATGTTTTGTTTCATGGAAATACCGCTGCTATCTTCCTTCTATTTGCTTCATTACCGCCGTTACGGTCATGGCAAATACTTCATCAACCGGCTTGGAAGCATCAATAGTAACAATCCGCTCAGAAAACCGTTCGGCCAGCTTTAAATATCCTTCCCGTACCTTATAATGAAAGGACAAGCTTTCCATATCGAGCCGGTTTATTTCTCGCTGCTTATTTTTTTGAATTCTCTCCAGCCCCATTTTCGGATCAATATCAAAATAAATGGTTAGTGATGGAAAATATCCATCAATCGCGAATTGATTGATTTGCAATACTTCGTCCACACCCAATCCTCTAGCAAACCCTTGATACACTAAAGAACTGTCAACAAACCGGTCGCACAACACAATGTTACCAGCCTCGACGGCTGGAATAATTTTTTCTAAAAGATGCTGCCTTCTCGCCGCAGCATAAAGCAGTGCTTCAGTACGTCCATCCATTTCTGTATGATCTGGATTTAGAATAATCGAGCGGATGGCCTCCGCAATGCGCACGCCCCCCGGTTCTCTTGTCGACAGTACGGCAAATCCTTTTTCCCGTAAAAATGTTTCTAGCTTCGCAATCATCGTCGTTTTTCCTGCGCCATCAGGTCCTTCGAACGAAAAAAAGCATCCTTTCATACGCTACATCTCCCTTATTTTATAAGATCATACACTTCTATTTGCTGAGTAGATAAATATCTTCCGCCTTGAAAGCGTGCATGGCAACGTTTTAGCTGTTCGATTTGTTCGATATGTTCCTTGCAAATTCGTTCCCCTATCCATAACAGAGGCACCCCGGGCGGATAAGGTATAATCGTTTCCGCGGCAATATATCCTTCCGCTCTCTTTAAATCTACTACTTTTTTCGGCAACGTTTGCAATTCCTTATACGAGATCGCATCCGTAGATGGCAAAAACGAGAAAGAATGAAACGAATATAGCAACTGCTCACTATAACGCAAGCCGCGAAACGCCTGTTGTATTTTTTCCACCACTTGCTCCATCTGTTCAATCACAGCAAGCGGATAGATAAGCAAAACGTTAAACGGATCGGCTAGCTCGGCAAAAATTCCTTCGCGCTCTAGCAACTGCTGCAACTCATAGCCTGATAATTCGCTCCGTGTTTGCAGCGTAATTTTCAACAAATCGGTCTGTACAAGCGGCTGGTGCGAATGCACGATGGCAATTCCTTCAATCGTTGCTAAAGCATCTTTAAACTCTCTGATTTGTTCAGCCACCTTTTTGACATCGTTTTTTGTCAAACAAGCGACATAGCTTCTCGCTAAATCCAGCGATGCCATAATCGGATAAGATGGGCTGCTCGATTGAAATACTTGCAAAAAATATTTCAGTTTTTCTTTATCGACCAATGAACTATTGAAATGTAAATACGAACCCATTGTCATAGCCGGCAGCGTTTTATGAGCTGACTGAACAACTACATCCGCTCCGCACGCGACCGCTGTTTTCGGAAAAGGCTGGCCGAGAATAAAATGGGCGCCGTGCGCTTCATCGACAAGTACGGGAATGCCGTAGCGATGCGCGAGATGAACTACTTCTGTAAGATCAACGGCCATGCCGTAATAATTGGGATTGGTTAATACTAGCGCCGCGGCATCTGGATGAAGTTCGAGCGCCTTTTTTATCGTGTCATAGGCCACATAAGAAGCAACACGAACGTCTTCATCAAATTCAGGAGAAAGAAAAATAGGAGTGGCCCCTGCTAACTGAAGCGCATGCATCACCGACTTATGGCAATTGCGCTGTACAATGACTTTCTTTTTTTCCCCACAAACAGCAAAAATCATCGCCAAGTTTCCAGTTGTAGAACCGTTCACAAGAAAAAATGTCTCTTCTACATTATACAGTTTTGCCGCTAGCAACTGTGCCTCGGCAATAACCGATTCCGGATGGTGTAAATCATCTAATCCGGTTAACTCCGTAGCATCCAGTTTTAATAATGGTTCGTAATCATTTCTTGCGTTTGCCGGAAATACAAAACCGTATTTATGACCTGGCACATGAAAGGAAAACGGATGGATGGCATCATGACGTTTTAGAGCGGTATATAAAGGGGTTTTCCCTTGATCCATGAACAACCCTCTTTTCTTTCCAAGGTCATTTTTTAATTGCTGTGCATCAATAACAAAATATATATTAACATTAACGAACCGCCTTGAATAGAAGCAGGCAAAACGAAATGATTTTCCGATTGATTCATAGCAAACGGACACGACGGCATAATAAAAACAGGCCCCATATCAATAGGACCTCATGAATATATTTCAGAAGATATAATTTTCTTTAATTGTTTTACGTAAAATCTATATTTCGGATCGGCTGTATCAGTTTGAACCATTGCTTTTTCACAGTCTAGACAAAGAAATCGGCCAAGAATGTGAATACCTTCTTGTTTTGACTGCTCACAAACGATACATACCTTTTCCATATCATCTTTGCTAGTAATGGATGTCCCCACCTTCTCCACCTCCCACCCATTATTTTCCCCACATTAATAAGTTTCTATACTAATAGATCATTATATGCATTTGGAAAGTTATAACATGATGGGAAACCCCATATGTCTTTCCGGCCGTTTGAGTTTAATAGGGATGAAAAATAAAAACAGCTGATTAAGCGTTACGCCTAATCAGCTGTTCCAGCAACAATTGCCTAGCAA
>NZ_BAWO01000045.1 GCF_000632715.1 Parageobacillus caldoxylosilyticus NBRC 107762
AAGTTTAAGAAACAGTTATAAAAATAATCCTATTTTTATGGAGGATTCAAATGGGTAGATATATTATTGGTTTTGTAATGATTATTTCTGGAATTTTACTCTTAATTATTACTAAGGATAAGGACTTTAAAGAAGTTGAAGATTCATTGGTAATTGCTTATTCATTTCTGATATTTGGATTTATATATATCGTTTATAAAGTAATTCGCAGGCGATAAATTCAATCTTCAACAAGAAATAAAGCAAAGGATTAATAAACTTTCCCTCTTTCTTTTGGTGAAATATCAACACTATTGTTTAACAGAGCCAATGAAATAAAAAAACCGATTTCCCAGTCAGGGAATCGGCTTCGAAAACTCTTATTTCAACTAACTCACCTAATAGTTTAAGAATATTTTTTATGGTTCACTAAGCCCCATTGCCAATAGCAAAAGAAAAGCAACGGCCAAAACTGCTCCATTTCCTATCAAGCTGATAATTAGCAGAAAGAAACGTTTAGTCATCAAACACGAGAACGCCGCGAATAAAATACCAATAATTGATAAGATACCATAAATTGTGATCACGAAATAAATATCAGCATTTGGACCTCTTTCGGTATAGAAAATAATGATACTTATGATTACAGGCAACAAAGACGCGACACCTAATATATTTCCTACTTTTTTCTTGTCTAACACTACAAAACACCCCCTCTGTTGATAATAACTTTTTGAATTATAGCCATCCGTTAATTCAACAAGAAATCACCTTCACTTTCCAACATTATACATTATGTAAAGACCGGTACAATCTGTTTTTTTGTTTAACCCCCTCTTCCTTCTGACTCTTCTTCGTTTCCTAGTTTCCTCTTGACTTCTTTCACAAAATATAAGAACATATATTCGTAAATCAAACATATGTTCTTATAAAGGAGGTCTTTGCGTCGATGTGCTTCGATATTTCCTGGCTGCCAAAACATAAAATGTTGTGCATCGATGTTCAAATTACAGAACTGTTTTCCACCTTTGTCCCTTTTGAAGCGATTCTCACGTACAGCGTTGATGAGAGCTGGATAACCCTAGACGGTACGGAAAAGCTGCATGGATCCCCCATGGAAGCGGTCCAAAAAATACGCAGCGCGATCTGGAATCAATTCGGTCTGCCATCTTGCATTGGCATCGGCCCGAATCGTTTCATCAGCAAAGTCGTACTGGATGTATACGCCAAAAAGCAAGGCATCGCGGAATGTACACCAAACAAGTTATGGCTGGTTCCGTTACGGGAAGTCTGGGGCATTGGCAGCCGAATGGAGAAACATCTGAACAATATGGGAATGTATACGCTTGGAGGCGTGGCAAACAGTTCCCTGGATCGTTTACGGAAGCGTTTTGGCGTAATAGGAGAACAGCTTTACTATCCCGCTTTGGGAATTGACTTAAGTTCTCCTTTTATCGACGCAAGGAACTTCCTTCAAAAAAGTTTATCAAGACCTAAAATTATAAAAAGTTATGAACCTCTTCCGCCTACACTCCGTTAAGAGGTGGGAGACTTCTCGGTAAATATGTTAAAAAAATAAAGGAGAACACATTTTAGTCATGTATTAATATGTGTCCTCCTTTATTTTTAGAGATTTTTTATGATTTAGATCTTGATAAGACGAACTCACTCCCTTTTTAATTATTCATTAACCGGAATATATACTTGAATTTCTTTTATCATTTGTTGAAATTGTTCCTCATCTTGGAAATAGTCACTGCGCCAATTATCCATAATCCATTTCACAAGCTCTTGTGGAGTATCAAAAAATTCCCCGCTCGTATCCGCTTTTCGGATCGTGTATCGGCCGTTGTCTTCATCGATGGTCACTTCACACGGAAAAGCACCATCTTTCGCTTTTAAATAAAATTCCACAGCAATTCTTCCTTCCTGTTTTTGCTGGTATTTTTTAATTATTCATAAATTTATGCTCATACCTTGGGGCAATTGCTCTTATTTATCGATAAAACTACTTTGCTTGTTTCATTTGACGGATTAATAGGGATGAAAAATACTTGCGGGCATCCGCATTTTGAATATGCAATATTTGTGTCGTGTCCTTTTTTTCTGAAGAGTCTGGCATTTTTAATTCGAATTCGACGAAAGCCCCGCTTAAATTTTCTCTCACATTTTTGATATAGTATCCTTGTTGAATCAAATAGTCAATTTTATCCCTTTCTGCCAAAAATTCTTGATAGGACATCTGATTACCACCCCCTAATAAAAATGAACCGTTTTCTTCCAAACATTTGCTTGCCTTTTTTCTCCTAAATATTGTGAATAAGATTCCAAACGATAGTGATTTTTGAAGATCTACTATCGCTTAGAACGGGATAAGGCTAAGCTAAAAAAATTGGAGTGATATATGCTACATTTTTGTAGCCGTTTTAGGAGGAAAGTTAAATGGTTAATTCCTCGCTCTGTTTGGAAATAGTCGAGGTTCCGTATTTTGCACGTTTTAAATATTGTCCGTACCCTGGTTTCCCGACAAATTGTTTATCACGAACGACAAATTCGCCTCTACATAAAACCGATACCGGTTCACCCGTTACTTTCATTCCTTCGAATGCATTGTAATCAACGGCCATATGGTGTGTTTCGGCCGAAATCACCCGTTCGATATTCGGGTCAAAAATGACTAAATCCGCGTCTGAGCCTACCGCAATGGTTCCTTTTTTCGGGAATAACCCGAACAATTTGGCAATTCTTGTCGACACAATGTCGACAAATTGATTTAACGTGATTCTTCCTTTCTTTACTCCTTCACTGAAGAGAATGCTAACCCGATCCTCAATGATCGGTCCGCCATTTGGAATTTTTGTGAAATCTCCTCTGCCAAGTTCTTTTTGGCCTTTAAAGTCAAACGAACATTGGTCAGATCCCAGCGTTTGCAGCTGGCCGTTTTTCAATGCGTTCCACAATACCTCTTGATGCCATTTTTCACGAAGCGGAGGAGACCAAACATATTTCGCGCCTTCAAAATTAGGCTTTTCTAAATAAGATTGGTCGAGAACAAGATATTGCGGACACGTTTCTCCCCATACATCCAATCCTTTATTGCGCGCCTCAGCAATTTTTTCAACCGCTTGCGCACATGTCACGTGAACGACGTAAAGCTGTGAACCGGCAAGCTCGGTTAATTGACATGCGCGCCCTGTCGCTTCTCCTTCCAATTCTGGAGGTCTTGTTAATGCATGGTAAATCGGATCCGTATTCCCATCTACAAGCGCTTTCTTCGTTAAATAATCAATCACATCACCATTTTCCGCATGCACCATCACGAGCGCTCCAAGTTCTTTGGCGGCCGCCAGCGTACGGTATAACGTTCCATCATCTGCCTGAAATACGTTTTTATACGCCATAAACACTTTAAATGATGTAATTCCTTCTTCTTCAATGACTTTCGGCAGCTCTTCCAATACTTCATCCGTAATTTCACTAATCATTAAATGAAAGCCGTAATCAATAACCGCTTTTCCCCTCGCTTTGTTATGCCAAGTTTCAATCGCTTTTTTCAGTGGTTCCCCCTTATTCGTTAAACAAAAGTCGATGATGGTCGTTGTCCCGCCAAATGCCGCCGCAATCGTCCCGGATTCGAAATCATCCTTTGTCACCGTGCCCCCAAACGGCATATCTAAATGCGTATGTGGATCAATGCCGCCTGGAAATACGTAACAGCCTTTTGCATCAATCACTTCGGCGCCTTTTTCCTCTAAATTTCGGCCAATCATCGCAATTTTCCCGTCTTTAATCAGCAAGTCCGCTTCATACGTATCCGTTGCGGTAACAATCGTTCCGTTTTTTATAATTTTTGTCATTTCTACGTCCTCCTTTGATTGAAAAGATTATTTTACGTCAACATTACAGCTGTTAAGTCCGCTAATGGCTGCTTGTCGCTCATTCCATGTCATCGGTGGATGTTCGCTTGGTATTTCGACCATGTCAATCGCGCCATCCACCGGACAGACGATCGAACATAAATTGCATCCTACGCAATCTTCTTCGCGCACTTTTAAATACTCTTTTCCATTTTCATCCGTTAAACGATCGATGCATTGATGAGAAGCATCTTCACACGAGATATAACATTTATTACAATTAATGCAAACATCGGTATTAATGCGGGCAACCACTTTATAATTAAGGTCGAGGCCCCCCCAATTGGAGTATTTATGAACCGACTTCCCAACAATATCCATAACGGAAGCAATTCCTTTTTCATCCAAGTAATGGTTCAGTCCTTCAATCATATCTTCAATAATACGGAAGCCGTGATGCATGACAGCCGTACATACTTGCACCCCGGTTGCCCCCATCAGCATAAATTCCACTGCGTCCTTCCAACTGGATATGCCGCCTATGCCGGAAATCGGCACATGAATACGCGGATGCCGGGCGCATTCTGCAACCATGTTCAAAGCGATTGGTTTCACCGCCGGGCCGCAATAGCCTCCATGCGCTCCCTTCCCCGATACATGCGGAATGGTATTCCACGTGTCCAGGTCAACTCCCATTAAGCTATTGATGGTATTGATCATGCTGATGGCATCGGCTCCGCCCTGAACAGCCGCTTCAGCTGTCGCCGTGATATCTGTAATATTAGGAGTCAGCTTAACGATGACAGGCGTCTGCGCCACCTCTTTCACCCAATATGTTTGCTTTTCCACGAGCTCAGGCACTTGCCCGGAAGCCGACCCCATTCCCCGTTCGGCCATTCCGTGCGGGCAGCCAAAATTCAGTTCAAGCCCGTCTACGCCCACATCTTCCACTCTTTTCACAATTTCATGCCATTTTTCCCTTTTTGGTTCGACCATAAGGGATGCCACCACGGCTCGATCTGGAAAACGCTTTTTGGTTTCATAGATTTCTTTTAAATTCACTTCAAGGGGACGGTCCGTAATCAACTCGATATTGTTAAAGCCCATCACACGCTGTCCATTAAAGCTTACAGCCGCAAACCGGGATGATACGTTTAAAATCGGTTCACCGAGCGTTTTCCAAACCGCTCCGCCCCAACCAGCCTCAAACGCTCTTTGCACTTGATAACCGGAGTTGGTTGGAGGCGCAGAAGCGAGCCAAAATGGATTGGGAGACTTTATTCCCGCTAAATTAATGCTTAAATCCGCCATTTTCTTGCCCTCCTCCGTTAAAAATGACAATATCAGGCAGTTTCACTTACTGCTTTTGTTAAATATTGATGTATCGCGTAGGCTGCCTCTTTTCCTTGCTGCGCAGCAGTGACAACCATCGCTTCGCCTTGTCCTTTCGCAAAAATGACATCACCACAGGCAAAAACTTTTTGATTGGATGTTTGATAGTTTTCCGGATTGACTTTTACCACACCATCATCATGCTCTAATCCAAATTCCTGAATGAGATCAAGGTGCCGCGTCTGGCCGATTGCTTTAATAACTACATCGACTCGCATCGTAAACTCGGATCCTTCAATGGGAACAGGACGACGGCGTCCATCTGCATCCGGTTCTCCTAACTTCATACGAACACATTCGATATGGGTCACTTTTCCGTTTTCATCACCAATAATCCGCTTCGGTGCAGTTAACCAGCGAAACTCGACGCCGTCTTGCTTCGCAAACTCGTATTCAAAATCGTACGCGGTCATTTCCTCTTTTGTACGGCGATATAAAATTTTTACATTTTCCGCTCCTAAACGCACCGAACAAGTTGCGCCGTCAATCGCAGTGTTTCCAGCACCGATAACAACCACTCTTTTCCCCACTAGCTTGTCAGTCAATGGGTTTGTTTTCGTTTCTTTAATAAATTCAATGGCATCATACACTCCGTCCAAGTCTTCTCCTTCAATCCCTAACATTGGAACTTTCCCCATACCGACAGCCAACACGACTGCATCGTAATCGTCTAAAAGCTCCTTAGCGGAAATATCTTTTCCTACCTTCGTATTGGTGCGAATTTGTACCCCTAAACCTTTGACTTGATTCACTTCCCAAAACGATATTTTTTGCGGAAGCCGGAAGGAAACGATGCCGTACGTATTCAGTCCCCCTGCTTCTTTTTCCGCTTCAAAAATGGTGACCGTATATCCCATTCGGGCCAATTCTCTAGCGGCAGATAATCCAGCAGGACCGCCGCCGACAACAGCCACTGTTTTTCCGTTTTTCTTTCCAGCCTCAAACAATACTTCTTCATTCCGAATGGCCCAGTCTGTCGCATATCGTTGCAGCTTTCCAATCATGATAGGCTTGGTGGAATGATTCAGAACACAGGCACCTTCGCACAATTCCTCCGTCGGGCATACCCTTGCACAGCTGGCACCGACAGGATTGGACAACATAATGGTTTTTGCCGATCCTTTTAAGTTTCCCGACGCAATTTTCTTGATAAAAGCCGGAATATCAATCCCTGTAGGACAAGCTTTTATACAGGGCGCATCATAACAATATAAACATCGGTTGGCTTCTTCTATCGCTTCTCGATCGGTTAACCCCGGTTCTACTTCTTGGAAGTTCTTTTCCAAATCAGAGAGAGATAGGTTCATCGCGAACAACCTCCTTTTTCATTTTAAAAAAGGGAATAGAGTAAAACCCTAATCCCTTTTTACGCTTTATGGCAGTAACGCTGTCATTTCGTTGTAAGTTTCCGGACGGCGGTCTCTATAAAACTGCCACGTATCGCGAACTTCACGAATCATCTTTTTGTCCATCACACCGATGACGACCTCATCTTTGTCACGGCTTCCCATCGCAACAAAGTTGCCTCTTGGATCGACTAAATAAGACTGACCATAAAATTCTCCCATGTTCCATGGGGCTTCATATCCGACCCGGTTGATGGCAGCGACATAATATCCGTTTGCCACTGCATGGGCAGGTTGCTCCAGCTTCCATAAGTATTCGGAAAGACCAGCTACCGTCGCCGAAGGGTTAAAAACAATTTCAGCACCTTTTAATCCTAAAATTCTTGCCCCTTCTGGGAAGTGGCGGTCATAACAAATGTAAACGCCTACTTTGGCAAATGCCGTATCAAATACCGGGTATCCTAAATTCCCTGGTTTGAAATAAAATTTTTCCCAAAATCCGCATCCTTCATTGCCTACGCCAACATGCGGAATATGCTGTTTTCGATATTTTCCTAAGTATGTGCCGTCTGCATCAATGACAGCGGCTGTATTATAATAAGTGGCGATTCCCTCTCTTTCATAAATCGGCAGAATAATGACCACACCTAATTGTTTTGCCAGCTCTTGAAATCTTTTTGTCGTTGGTCCATTCGGAATTTCTTCCGCAGCATCATACCATTTTGTATTTTGCTCCGCACAAAAATATGGACCGTAGAAAACTTCTTGCAAACAGATGATTTGCGCTCCCCGGTCTTTTGCCTCTTGCACCAATTTTATATGTTTTTCAATCGCCTTTTCTTTATGGACTTCCACCGGCTCATCCCCATGGACATCATGTGATGCTTGAATAAGACCGATTGTTACTTGATCAGCCACCTCTCCATCCCTCGCTTTTCTATATTTTCAAACCTACTAAAAGCAAGCATTTTCCATAGTATAAAACACCAAAAAGACAACACCTCCCTATCCTGATTGATATAAGACTAAAGAATCCGAACTTTAAGAATATTTTATCTATAGTAAATAAGCTTTTCATTATACACTTTGTTAAATAAGTAGATAGGTTTGTTTTTCATTATGTAAAAATGTACTATGAACATAATTGACATTACCGCATTCGTTTGCGATCAATATGTAGAGTCTTGAGAGAAGGAAATAAAAGACAAGGGAACACGTTATCCTATTTAAATAACTCTGTTGATTTTGAATAAATCTAACAGTTGTTTTGTAATATACTATTTCAAGGTAATAACAAAGCTATGCAAATTTTGATTTGTCGTGAAGTTGATGAAACTATCAAGATACACAGGCTCATACAAAGCACGGCTATTCCAGTTCTAGAACAAAAAGCATTGAGTATTTTACAAATCGTCAAATGGATAGCCTGTTTTTGTTTACACTTTGTCTAATGATATGTAACCACTTTCTAACATAAACTAAGTATAAAAACATTTATCTAATTATTCAGATAATTGTTAACAAATCATTTTCCAAGGAGGGGATTTTTTTGGCCAAACAAGACACAGGTCTACAAAAAGGGTTAAAGGAACGCCACATGACAATGATCGCAATAGCTGGGGTTATAGGGGCCGGACTTTTTGTGGGAAGCGGCGCAGTCATTCATTCCACAGGCCCTGGGGCCATTGTTTCCTATGCATTAGCCGGCTGCTTAGTAGTTCTTGTGATGAGAATGTTAGGAGAAATGGCTGCAGCTAATCCTACTAGCGGCTCTTTTTCGGCATATGCACACGATGCCATTGGGCCTTGGGCCGGATTTACCATCGGATGGTTATATTGGTTCTTCTGGGTAATCGTTATTGCTATCGAAGCAAATGCCGGTGCTGCTATCATTCAATATTGGTTTAATAGTATTCCAATATGGCTGTTAAGTTTAATTCTCACCATATTGTTAACGCTTACAAATATTTGGTCGGTTAAATCATATGGGGAATTTGAATACTGGTTTGCGTTAATTAAAGTAGCGAGCATCATTTTGTTTTTAATGATCGGGGGCGCTTTCATATTTGGACTTTATCCAAACAGCAGCCCAATTGTGTTGAAAAATCTAATCGGAAATGGCGGATTTATGCCGCATGGCATCAGTTCCATCCTTTTAGGAATTGTCGTTGTTATTTTTTCCTTTGTTGGAACAGAAATCGTTACGATTGCCGCCGGAGAATCCCCTGAACCGCAGAAAGCAGTAACTAGAGCGATTAAGTCCGTCCTATGGAGAATCCTAGTTTTTTATATTGGCTCGATCGCTGTAGTAGTAACTTTATTGCCTTGGAACTCAGCAAACGTTTTAAAAAGCCCCTTTGTTGCGGTGCTAGAGCACGTTGGTATACCAGCCGCCGCACAAATCATGAATTTTATTGTATTAACAGCCGTTTTATCTTGTCTAAATTCAGGGCTATATACCACCTCAAGAATGCTTTATTCCTTAGCGGAAAAAGGAGAAGCGCCAAGACGATTCCTCAAACTAAACAAAAACGGTGTACCCGCTCAAGCCGTTATTGCCAGCACATTCTTTGGGTACATAGCGGTGATCATGAATTACATTTCCCCAGATAAAGTGTTTTTATTTCTCGTTAACTCCTCAGGCGCTATTGCCCTGCTTGTATATTTAGTTATTGCGGTTTCACAATTGCGTATGCGAAAAAAACTTGAACAAAGCAATCCTGAAGCATTAAAGATAAAAATGTGGTTATTCCCGTATCTAACTTATTTGACTATCTTGGCTTTATTAGTAATCCTTATCTCCATGTTATTTATCAAAACGATGGTTTCCCAATTACTGTTGACACTCTTAATCACGGCCGTAGTGATGATTTCTTATTTCGCATTTGCCAAAAAACGCTTAAAAAGCGGCTATAACAAACAAATAGCACCGCTAGCGAAAGACTAATATAGCACTGACTAAGCCATTCACCTGATGAGAAGAGCATAGTAATATCGAAAAGAATCCGTAATCTATATTATTAGGACCGTTTATTTCCTTAAAAATCACTATTTCACCATTTTCCCAAGGCAATATATCCTCTACAAGCAGGCAGCGAAAAAAGAGGACATTTGATATGATGTCCTCAACAGTCTGCTTGGGAGGGGTTTTGTATGGCGAAGAAAGAACAAACTAGTGCGCCCAAAAACGATCGAACAGGCATATCAGGCGATGGAAGAGTATATTCGTTTTTATAATCACAGCCGTTTCCAAGAAAAGCGGAACGGCCTTTCCCCGGTTGAATATCGGGAAAAGGCCGCAGCTTAATATACTCTTTTTTCATTATCTACTTTGACAGGGTTATGTGTAATTCGGCTTCTATATAATGAAAGGATTGGACGTTAAGCCTATGTAGTATAAGAGTTTTGCTTTTTTCACAGCAAGCGAGCGCAAAGGAAAATCTCAATATTCCATTCTTTCTTCCGCCACTTGGCTGGCATCTGTAGTAGATTGATACTGAATTCTGCTTTTGAAAAATCTCTCCGTATCTTTATCCATAAAATACACGTAACATCCCTTCATTCCACGTGTAAGAAGAACGCGATACGTATTTTTTACTAAGTCAATAAACTTTTCCTTTGATCTTTTAACAACAGTGTCATAGGAGTTTTCTTTATGCGCTTCCCAGCGTTGCTCATCTAGGTTATAGGTTAAATCTTTTCCAAAAATCACACCGACATAATCAAATTCAAATCCTTGCGCCGTATAAACACAACCAATCTGATTCATCCCGTTAGGATCGTGTGCCCATAATGTAGCTTTTGGTATACCTGGCGCAAGTCTTGTCGCATCTGGTTTAGCATTCCATGGACGTTGAAAATCACCTATAACTACATCATTGTGCAAGGTTCCGTCTGCCTTCGGCTCAGACCACGGCCAGCAAAATCCCGCAGTCAGGCGCGCTGAATATCCTTGCTTCGCCTTTTCGCGAATAGCTCTTTCTAATTCAAATGGTGAATCAAAAATTTTAAATTCAAATGGGTCATTTATATCCCATAGAACATTCGCAGTTTGACGAATGCCTAGCGTATTATTGATCCAATTGATAAACCCTTCTGATCCATTGCAGCGAAATTGCGCATCTAGCTCTTCAATATACACTTGACATCCATTATCTAGCGCATATTTGGCAATATATGCGGTCGAACCGATTTCATCTGGGCGAACCACTTGGTTATCATCAATAAAAAATACAGACACTTTTGCCGCATTGATAATCTCAGCGATTTGCGGGATATTCGAACGATTTTCTTTTTTCGTAAACCGGCTGTTGCTCGTCTTGCGAATGCGGTGCGCTTCATCACAAATAAGCACATCAACTTCATTGTACTGGGCTTTTGTATAACTATTAAAATATTTAAATTGCACTGATCCTCGTCTTCCGATAATGGACCTTAACGTTTCCGTAAACGCCCGCGACCCAGTTGCATAATGCGTGTTGTAACCAGCCAATGATAAATCCGCAAGCAAATTCAACGCGATAACGGATTTGCCTGTGCCTGGCCCTCCTTTGACAATAACCACATGTTTCCGTTTATCATGGAAGCCTTCCCTTGCAAACGCAAACACTTTATCGTAAACAACCCGTTGATTGTCGAGCAGCACATATTCTTTCTTGCCTTTAATCGTATTTCCAACGTGTTCCATGAGTTTTTTGCTTGGACGATATTTGCTATTTTCTATTTTTCTTAAAATATCGATGCCATTGCCCTTGGATAATTTTGATTTTAAAAAATGAGTTAGCTTATCTACATCGTCTGCTGTAAAGATGGGAAAATCTCTTAACAATTGCTGAAACTTCGGTGCAAAAATCACGTCATTTTCATCGTAATGATAGTTATGTAAATATGCGCATGACGATAAGTGGACGCAATCATCTTCATAAAATGCTGTATGGGTATCTTGCAAATACATCTGATAAAAACCAACTTGCGCCGATGGATGGAGCACATCCCGTTTGGAACCTCCAACCCATGTTACAACCTCATTTTCACCATTCGATTCTTCGCATCGGTCCCATTGCTTTAATTCAATAATAACTGCATTTTCTTCCTCTTTTTCATTCTTACCTGTTACCATACAATCTAACCGTTTGGAAGTAGAAGGCAGTTGATACTCTAACAAAACCCCGTGGTCTTTTAATCCGGCATTCATAAAAACAAGCGACAATGCACGCAAAGAGTTTTTCCAAGAATTAATTTCCGATGGAGAAGGATAATAATGGAAATGGTGAAAAAAACTTTGACGCAATTTTTCAGCAATTTGATTTTGTATTGTATCTTGTACAAATTGCTCTGAAGTTCCAGAATATAACCGCATTTTTCTCCCTCTCTACCCTCACAGTTCAGTATATTTCTTTTTTGACCCAAACGATTTCTCAATTGGATACTTTTGTTCATTTTTCTTTATTTTATCAACAACAGCTTTTTCCATATCAATCCCTAATTCATGTGAAAGCAGAAGTGCATAAATGACTACATCGGCAATTTCGTCTTTTATATTTTCCAAGTTTGTTTTTACAGCTTCTTCGCTGCTTTTCCATTGGAAATTTTCCAGCAGCTCTCCTGCTTCTAGAGATAATGAAATCGCCAAGTCTTTTGGGGTATGAAACTGTTTCCAATTACGTGCATCGCGAAATTCAATGATTTTTTGCTGCAAATGTTTCATGATTATTACCTCCGTTAGTGCTATTTTTCTTTAAATGTCATCGCTATCTATCAATCTTACAATTCCTTAAACACCACGACGGCTGTCTGAGCAAAGTGTCAATCGGAAGTGTTTTGCGTTCGGCTTCTCTGGTGATGACTAGCTACCTTCCTTCAAGCTTTATGACAATGTCTTTGCTGCGGTACGCCTTAATTTTAGACGCTTTATCAAAGCATCACACAACGCCATTGGAAATTCTCCTTTACAAGCTGTTTCTGCTAATATGATAAACTAGTATTTTTTACCTTATATTTTACAAAAATAAAGACGAAACGTCTAATAATTCTTGAAAAAGTGTGATGCAAAAAGCCTATTGGATACATCCATACACAAAAAAACACCATCCCAGCAGCACAACAAACATGCATGGGATGGCGGATGCAATCTTGATAACAAGCTCTTAAACTTCAAACTTGCACATCTTCCACCTTCAATGGTTCCCACTTTCTCCATGTAACAGGTGAATTCTAATAAAAACTAAAGTGATCACATCCTATGCTATTCCATGATTATATCCCGCAAGAAACTCACCCCGTATTCAGGGGGATCAATGTTCATATATTGTGCCATGGTTGCGGCAATATCCGCCATCGTATTGCGGATGCCAATCGATACAGGTTTTACTTTTGGACCGACTACTAGAATTGGTGTTTGCTCACGAGTATGATTAGAGTGCCCAATAGTAGGGTCATTCCCGTGATCGGCAGTGATGATGAGAAGATCATCATCCTTCAGTTCACTAATAAAAGTTGACAAAAAACCGTCTACTTCTTCTAATACTTCCTTATACCAGACACAATCTTGCTTATGCCCTGCCAAATCCGTTTCTTGTACATTGACAAGAAAGACGGAATCTTCCTTGCTTTCCCTGAATAAGGCGCGATATGTTTCAAGGACGCTTCGCGTGTTGACAACTGGATCTTTAAATCCAGTTGCTTGAATCACATCCGCTGTTTTTCCAATTCGGTAAACCGGTATCTGATTCAACTCCGCAATATGGGCAAACTGTCTGTCGTAATTGATGCCATATCCTAAATGGAGCACCTGATAGCCGTCGCCGTATACATTTGCCTTCGGGCTGTCCACTCCCCACTGTCCCGGGGATTTTTCTTTTACCGCGTTAAGGATCGTTTCAATGTTTGTCTTTTTATTTCCAAACGCAATAACTCTACTTGTATCTACGCATTTTCTAATAATATTGGCGATTTTGCTCAATTCATCAAAGGAAACTAGATTTAAGTCGCCGACTACATTAATAATATTGCCTTTTTCCGCTTCCAGGTTATCTCCAATGACGACCGCACCATTTACTAAGAGAATCGAGGATTTTTTTATGGGATGTTCGACATGATATTCATGGCTTTCTAGGGCGGTTTTTATATTTGCTCCCACATCTTTCATTAGTCGTTTTTTCGGAATTCCCGGCTTGCTTCCCATTAGTTCCTGATGCCCCATAAATGTATCCGCGCCATAATGGGCCAAATTGCTTTTACCATACGCTGCCTTCGGCTCGCCGATATTGTCAACGATTTTTCCCAATCCTAATTCATACAAAGTAGGAATGTGCAAATCGACGGCCTCTCGAAGATGTTTATACGTGTTGGCCCCGACGTCCTCTGGCTTCACCTCTGTACAATCATCCATGAAACCAATTCCAAATCCGTCCAATACTAATAAAGTAACCCGTTTCAAATTGCTACTGCCCCCTTCTTTGGAAATAAACGAGCTCAGGAGCTTTTTGGCGAGCGCCACGGATATAAGCGACATGAGACCTTGTTATAAAAATTTGTGTGCGAAACGCGTAAATAACCGTATCACCGACTTTCATCTCTTCTTTTCGCTTCAGACAGCCATAATAGTCAATATTCGTCGCCGACCAGCGATCAATTTCTGCCTTTTGTTGGATAATTCTCTCTTCAGTTCCCCCAAACAACGCGTATTTCATATTTGAACGGGCATAGAAACCTCCCCCGATCGTATATGCAAATTCATCGTCCATGTGCGAGATTTCCGATACATATACAATGCTAGGAACCTCAGGCAAGTCCGGTTTATAGGCGTGAAGCGGTGTAGTTCCCGTCATTGCATGCCCTGGCTCGCCGTGAGTAACACCTGCTTCTTTTAATTTAGGGATGGTATAGCAGCTCGTCGCACCAGGCGCGTTGACCTGCGTTACTTTTATCCCTTTTCTTTCCAAAATATTTCTTGCTTTTTGCAGTGTTTCTATATTGGGAGTAAAAGAAAAGTCTTGTTGTTCCTGATGGAAACGGAAAATCGGAAAACTTGTGACCCCCACAACATTAATTCCTTTTAGAGTCAATATGTCATCCAATTGTCCTTCTAAATCGTCTAAAAGAAATCCACCAAATTGCCCTGGAAAAATCACATCGTTTGGCCGAATCACCCGCAATAGAACATCTTGTTTTTTTCCTAATTTTTCAGCCGCGTCCGATAATTGTTTCGCTCTTTCATACGAAAAAAGAGTCACTACTTCCGGACGGAGAAAGGTTAGCACGTAATGCCACTGAGACTTGCTCGGCTGGACAAGATGCCCGATATTGCCAATGGAGCACCCTTCTTTTTTTAATTCGATTGCCTCATCAATATCGACGGCAACCGCCCGCTCGATTCCGTTGTTCTGAATGATTTGCCCGACAAACCCGCTTCTGCCGATTTGCTTTGTCATATAGTAAAGTTTTAGATCATGATCTTTTGCTGTTTGGCTAATCCGTTGTACATTTCTTTCCAAAGAGTCTAGATCAATCACATAGGTATTCGCAGGTATTTTTCCATCCTGATGTAATTTGGCCGCAGCCCGAATCAGTTCTTCATTTCGTTGCAACATCATATTTAAAAACATGTGCCATCAGTCCTTGAAGCCTCTTGCAATGCATTTTTTAAAATCCTAATCACCGTGCTGGCAGAGGCTTTCATAGGGTTGATTCGAAGCCCATAATCCCTTAATTCCGGACGGCTTTCTAAAAAACTGCCAGAAACGCGGTAAATCATCGGTATTAATTCATATCGCGATTCCGCGCCGACAGGATAGGTCGCTGCGCCAAATTTGGCGGCGGTCTGAATAATTTTCTGCGCAATAGGCTCTTTTAGTTCGACAATGACATTTTTGGACTGTGAGTTGGTAATATATGCCTCTTTGATGCCGTCAATTTCCCCTCTATTTAAACGGTCGCATAATTCATCCACTTGCTCATTTTGAATGGCAAACATAACCGGAGCGAAAACCATGCTTCGAATCAGTTCATGCGCCTCGAATCCTTGTACTTGACCGCCGCCCGAATAATTACGTTCATGGATTTTCTCGATAATATGTTTTCTGCCCAAAATGATGCCGATCCCTTCCGGACCAAGGAGTTTGAAACCGGAAAACGCCGAGAAATCTGCTCCATATTCCACTCCGATTCCTTTCATTTTCATGGCGCAATAATTATCATCTACAACGACCGGCAAATCCGGTCTGCGTTCCTTTACCACAGCAATTAGTTCTTTTAAATCATACGTGTCCACCGGCTGCTGGCGCGCGTGCTGTACATAAAATACTTTGGCTTCTGCAGCCTGCTCGAGTGCTTTCAACACTGCATTTTTGTCATTAAAATTAACTTCATGTTTCCTCAATCCCATAATGCGGAAAGTTTCTTTCGTTGTTTCGTACATTGGTGCATCATGTACAATACATATATCCCCGGGACGCACTAACATGCTCAGTACGGTACGAATCGCTCCAGTTCCACTTCCCCGTACTAGCGCACATGCTTCGGCGTGGAATGTTCTTGCTAGAACCTTCTCCATTCTAGCCGTCATGAGGGGACGATGATACTCTGGATGAAGCCCAACATCGCCTAATTGAAAAAACTCGTTATTGGAAAACTCCTTTGTGATTTCGTCAATTAACCGAAACTGCAGCAACTTTGCTTCTTCCAATGTCATATTTTGTAATACAGATTGTTCATATTTTTTTGCCATAAATTAACCTTCTTTCCGTATGCTAAATGCTTTTTGCGGATTTTTCACAAGCAACTTTTCAATCGTTGTCTCTAGTACCCCCATTTCCCTTAAAGCAGGAATAAATTTTCGCAATACCACGCTATATCCCTGTCCGCCGCGAGAAAGTAAATGTGATTGACGCGTTACATCGCTAGAAAGCAAGATTTGATCTTCATATCCTCTTTCAAGAAAATATAGCAACGATTTCATTCGGCTCATGTCACTGCGATAATTCTCTTTTCCTATCGTATCTAGCGCGATGTATACGCCTGACGATAAAACTTCCAATACGACTTCGTCATCTTCATTCAAGTCTTGATGCCCGATGACCACCTGATGTAAAGGCAAATTCTCGCGGATAAATAATTCGACCTGCTCCAGCGCGAGTGTGCCTAGCGTAGTATGTGTCGATAAAGGCAGTTTGGTTGTTTTGGCAGCTTCAATTGCTCCATAAAACAGTTCCAGCTCAACCGGTTTAAACTCATTGAAACTGCTTCCTATCTCACCAATAACTCCCGGTTTTATATTCGTCCCATCAATGCCATTCTCGATTTCATCTATCATCCACTTCGCGAATTCATCGCGATCCCAATTTATCTTTTCTTGAGGAATGAAAGGATCTTTATAGCAACCAGTACTAGCGATAATGTGTAAATCAAGCAATTTACTGATTTCTACTAGCTTTTTTACATTACGTCCCATTCCATCGTTTGTCATTTCAACAATCGCTTTGCCGCCGTATTGAAGAAAAACTTTTAAATCTTCTACTACAAGATCCAGATTTTGTAGACACGTATCGGTATTTTTTTTAACACGACTTAAATCGATGTAAAGATGTTCGTGACAAGCACAAACACCTAGTTCCTCCGGCTGAATTCTCCCAAGGACAGTCTGAATGTACATTCGTCATGCATCCCCTTACTGTGTTGGCGGTGTATAAAGTCCTAACAGGGCGAATAGGTTTCCGATAATCCCCACCGCGATGGCGCCAATAGGCCCTACAGCCATTCGAACGATTGGCCGCCCCGCAACTTCATTTAAGAGATAGAATCCTACAATAGCGAAAAATCCAAAGCCAGGCACAATGGTGTTGGCTGCGTTTGCACCACCCACGAGCAAAGCAACTTCTAGTACTCTCGTCATCGCTGTACGGATGTTCTCACCGGAGGCTCGTATGCCAGGAAAACGGTCAAGAACAGCAGCTAATTTGGTTAATAAGAAAATTTCTGCTAAAATAATGATGGCACCGAGAATCGCTGCAACAACTGGATTTGGAGAAAAAATACCCGCAGCAAACACAAACGTAAATCCCACTGGTCCGTAGACACCGGTGGCAATAGCTGTACTGGCAATCAATGGAACAAATCCGAATGCTTTTGCTAACGAGGCAATTCCACCTTCGGAAATTTTTCCGTCGGAAAGCAGATTTAATGAAATTGGGTCACCAGCAATTAATAAAAGGTTAGTCGCGGCGGCAATAAGGCCCCCACTAATCATTAACACCCAAGCGTGTTTTTTAATTCTTGTGACACGATCCGTAAATAGTGTTGCTAATGTGGAAAGATTCTTTTCCGTTGATTTTTCACGCATCGCATAAACCAATAAAAATATCATTCCGACAATGAGAGCAATTCCCTCAGGGCTAAGGGTGATAGGCGAACCACCAATTTTAATAATCTTTTCTGTATTCATAAAAACAATGATTTGACGGGATAGCGCTGCGACTAGAAAAGCAATAATTCCTTTTTTCATTCCAAATTGCAAAACAATTGCAATTGCCGGGAATACCATAAAAGAAACAACAACTGGTTCTCCTACCTTGTTAAACCCATCAACAAAGTTAAGCGGCAGAAGCTTGAACGCATCTACTACTGCTTTTAGACCGTAGTAAATGCCTGCGCCATACAGCGCTCCAAGTATCCCGGCAATCGGTGTAGTGAATTTACCACGTTTGAAAATTAACCCAATAATATCCGTTCCAAGCAAAATACTGTGAATTAAAATAATGCTTCCGGCAATCGAGATCGGAATGCCAAAGCCGATGACCAATCCGAAACTCATGGCAAAAGCAGTTACACCGAGCTCTCTCCGGCTCATTCGGCCTTCTAGATTTTTTGGCACAATTGGGCGCAACCCATCATTAAATACAGCAATCCCCATATTCGCCATGACCGCTGCTAACGCACCAATACACATCATTAAAATAACTTCTAACATTTTATTTCCCCCTTAACTTACCTCTTTAACAGTGCTTCTATTAAATATTGCACTGCTTTTTCTTTGTGATCTCCTGTGAAACCGAAAGCTTTTGCACCTTGTGCAACCGCTTCCTCCACTTTGTCTTTTGTCGGAGGCTGCCCCGGCATAGAGATAGTTGCACATCGCTGTTTTCCCAACAATGCAATAGCCATTGCCAACGCCCCGCCACCGCCAGTATGGCAAGCGCCAAAATAATAATCTGCTTCTCCTGACTTTATTGCCATTACTGCTTCTAAATCGGATTTGATCATTGTCTGAACCTGCCCACCACTAAACTTCTTTACTAATGCTTCAATTTCCGCTTTTTCTACTTGCCCGCCAATGACAATCCTTATCATATAAACGCCATCCTTTCCTCATTAAGGTTTTGATAAAACGTTAACAAAGTGCATATATAAAAATTTCCTTTCTTCTTCTGGAAAATTTCCATTCATCCACTTTTCAATCATAGCTACCTTCTCTACTGCTGCAGGGAAATGGGAAGATAAATAAACTTCATTCATGATGATATCTGGAGGTGAATAAACGGTTTCATTTCTCTCTATTCTTGTGACAGCCATTGCGAGGTGAGTAATTAACATGGAATATCTGCTTGCATTCTCTTCATCCACAAATTGTTCTATTACTTTACTACAAATGGCTTTTGCATTTTCTGTAATCACGTTTGACTTTTCTAGTATTTCCAGGCGTTCCAATAGAGTGTCCATTCTCACACCTCAATGTACAATTTTTTGTATATTGATAATAAGAAAGAAACAAGTTAGTATTTAGGCATAACATCCCCCCTTTCAACTCCTCTTTGAATTTCGACTATTTTTTCTTTCGAAAGATGCTTTAAGATGTACTCCACTTTTCTATTGCTTTTCCGAATCACACAAACGGCTTCGCTCATCTCCTTTTCATATTGAATAGCTTTTTTAGAAGTTAATGGCTCGACGTGATAGAGCGTCGTATCAATTTCATCCATATTCCATATCGTTGCATCAATTGTATCCGCTTTCAAATGTTGCAATAGATGCATATAGTTCATCTCAACGTATTCAACATTTTTTCCTTCTGTTTCTGCGTAGGTTAAGAATTTTTGATCATTTGAAAAGGTATCGATGCCGATTTTAAACCCGTTTTCAATTCGTTTCTTCGTTGGATCAGAGAAAATTACAGCATGCTTTGAAACATAGGTCTGTTTGCCAAAGGAAAGAGCAATCATAAGACCATCATCGTTTTTCATTTCTTCCAATGCTGAAAACCTTGAAACTATTGCAAAATCATATCTCCCTTCTTTTACCCCTTCGAGACGAGGCTTTGCTCCTCTCATAAAAGCAATATTAAAGGCGAGATTTAAACGGCTGAATTCAGAAGCCAGCCCTGATGCAAGCCCTTCATATTTTTTGGAATATGGCAAAGGCATTACGGCCAATACTCGGTCAACCCCTGAAAATTTCAAAAGATTTGATACACATTTCTCTCTCAAAAACGTTCCAAGGTGCCCCCGCGACTCTAATCGAATACTCTGCGTTTCTTCTAGAATCTTTAATGCAGATTGAACCGTTCCCCTGCCGACTTGAAACTTTTCGGCTAAGTCGCTTATTCTTGGTATTCGCTCATCTGGTTCGTAAAATAGTAATTCCTCTGCAACTTGTTTTAAAGTAAGCCCGCTTTTTGAATAAAAATTCTCCATCATATCATATACACCACGTTTAACAAGATACAATATTCTGTATATTGTTATTATAAATAATAATAAAATTAACCGCAATATTATTTAGTCAAAAAACTATGCCAATACAGATAAAAAGCGCATAATGAAATAAATTTCATAAATACAAAAAAGTCCACCCCCCTGTAGATCCAGCAAAACCTCCAAGGTGTGGATATACATTAAGCAACGACTTTTACCATTTTCCAAATAATACACTTTTTATCACCACCACAAACCTGCATATGACACGTAAACCATCGTTACTCAGTTGCATGATGACATGACATCCTTTATATCTTGTTTCATCATAAACAGATGGGTTATATCTAGACAAGCCTGTATATTCGCTTCATCTAGCAACGATTCCTACTCCGCAAAATGGATCGCAAAATCTCCATCCATGCATGAAAATAACTTCTCTGACTAACAGAAAAAGGGAAAGCACTATCGCTTTCCCTTTTTCGCTTTCTTCAATTCTTATACGCACAATACGGACGCAGTTTGACGCCGATAAGGCTGCCAAGGAAGGCGAATACGAACCAAATCCAGCCGTGGACGCTGAAGGAGGCGATGCCGCTGAAGTACGCGCCGATGTTGCAGCCAAAGGCAAGGCGGGCGCCGTACCCCATCATCAGGCCGCCGATGAGGGCGCCGATCGTCATGCGCGACGGGCGTCTCCACTGGATCGGTTTAGCGTAGCGGCCGGCAAACGCTGCCGCCAGCAAGGCTCCGAACATTAAGCTGATGTCCATGACCGTTGTCGTATCTTGATACAATGGGCTTTTCAGCGCATTTAGCTTCGCCGGATCCTGCCAATATGCCCACTCGGTTGGATCAACGCCAAACAACTGCACGAATTTCGCTCCCCAAAGCGCGAAAGCGGAAGTGATGCCCCACGGTTTGCCGTTGACCATTAATACTAGAGCATTCATAACGGCAAGCAAGAGCGCGCCGACAAGAAGCGACCATGGACCTTTATAAATCACTTTCCAGCCGTTTTTATTTTCGATTTTCGTCGAAATCAGTTTGCCGTGGCGGCGTTTTTCGATGACGGTCACGATGTAATAAACGAGCGCCAACAGCGCGAGCTGAAGCAGAAAACCGCCGAACGCGCCAAACTGGTGGATCAGCGAAATCGGCGCCAGATGCGGCGTGTTCATCCAAAAATCAAAATGGGTCGTCGCAATGACCGAACCGGCGATAAACCCGATTAAGGTGACAATGCCGTTCGTATCACCTCCGCCGATATGGTACAGCGTACCCGATGCGCAGCCATCGCCAAGCTGCATGCCAATGCCGAAAATAAACGCGCCGACGATGACGGAAATCCCGACATCATGCACATTGCCCGCCACGGCATGGCCGAAGATGGTTCCTTTCAACAATAGCGGCAAGAAGAAAATGCTTGCCACTAGCATCAGGATCATTTGCGCGCGAATGCCTTCGCCTTGGCGGTATAAAATAAATTTGCGCCATGCAGACGTAAAGCCAAAGTGCGCTTGGTACAAGACAAACCCCCCGAACGCTCCTAACACGTAAAGGAGCGCTTGCTGCCAGGAAACACGGCTATATAAAAACAACGCGCCTCCGATTAACACGATGGATGCAATGGCGATGATCCACGACGTTGGATTTTTCGGAGCGTTTGCTGCTTGCTTGACACTGACGTCCGTTTGTTTTTTCACCGCAATATCCAAGTTGTCTTCCCCCTTTACTAAAATTAAGCACATTATATAATACTATAAATCTGATTGATTTTCTATGTTTTTGCTTCACCGTTTAATGTTAAGTTATACCAGCCGCATGGAGCTGGCATTTTTGAACCCCCCTATGTTATATTTTTTTGTACCAATATTGTAAAAACAGGGTGAGAATTATGTGGAAAGAATTTAAAGAATTTGCCATGCGCGGAAATGTCGTCGACTTGGCTGTCGGGGTCATTATCGGCGGAGCATTCGGCAAAATCGTTTCTTCACTCGTCAATGACATCCTGATGCCGCTGATCGGCTTATTGCTTGGCGGCATTGATTTTAGCGGGCTGTCATGGAAATTCGGCAAGGCCGTCGTGAAATACGGCATGTTTATCCAAACGGTCGTTGATTTTTTCATTATCTCCTTTTCGGTCTTCGTTTTCGTCAAAGTGTTGAATAAGCTGTACCGGCTCAATAAAAAGGAAGAAGAAGTCAAAGATACAGCGCCGACTTTAACGAAGGAAGAAGAGCTGTTGATGGAAATCCGCGATTTGTTGAAACAACAGCGGGAAATGCAATAGGCGAATAAAACGAAAGAGCCTGCCCGAGATGAATGGACAGGCTCTTTTTTATCTTCATAGCAGCACATACGCTATCGGCGTGGTGATGATAAGCGTCAAAATCGTCCGCTCGGCCCAAATGACTAATAGCTTTGGAATGCTGATCGGGATTTCCGTTGCCAAAATGCAAGGAATAACAGCGGAAAAGAACAAAATGGCGGAAATCGAAACGACCGCGATGATGAATTTAGTGACAAGAGGTGCTTCCGTTACAAGCAAGGCAGGCAAAAACATTTCCGCAATCTCGATCGCTGATGCTTTGGCAGCAAGCAATGGCTCCGGAATTTGCAGTAGCAGGGTAAACGGATAGAAAAGATAGCCAAACCAGTCAAACAGAGGCGTATATTCGGCAAGAAGCAGCCCAATCAGCCCGACCGACATAATCGACGGCAAAATGCTCATCGTCATGATAAAACCATCTCTTAAGTTTTCCCATACATTCTCCCAAAGCCCTTTCGAGTGCTGCACCGCTTTCATCGCTTCCGCCCATGCTTCTTTCATGTAGTTTCCCGTAACTTTTTCCTCAGGGTCACCTTTGCCATCATAATAATCATCGCTCATTTTGCTTAGCGGCCATAACCGGACGGTAATAGCCGTAACCACAAAAGTTACAAAAAACGTCACCCAAAAATACGTATTCCAGATGTTCATCAGCCCCAATGTTTTCGCCACAACGACCATGAACGTCACCGATACGGTCGAAAAACCCGTGGCAATTATGGCCGCTTCTTTAATCGTGTATTTTCCTTCTCTAAATACTTTGTTGGTAATGAGCAGCCCAATCGAATAACTTCCGACGAACGACGCGACAGCATCAACCGCCGAGCGTCCCGGCGTTTTCCAAATTGGCCGCATCACCGGCTGCATCCACACTCCGACAAATTCCAAAAGCCCGTATCCGACTAAAAGGGCGAGGAAAACGGAACCGATCGGCACTAACAGACCAACGGAGATGACGAGTTTATCGTACAAAAACGGTCCCATGTCCGGTTTGAACAGCCACGACGGCCCGGTTTTAAACATTAACATTACCGCTACCATTAGTCCTAATAGTTTTAACAAGGAAAAAACGATCGCAACCACATCTTTGTTCCACGTTTTAGTGTAAAACGGATATACAGCGCCTAAAGCAATCACGATGAGCGCGTAATACGGTACAAGCGCCGGAAACTGCATACGTATCCATGAGACGATATGGTCGAGCATAATCGAGGACGTCTTCCCGATTTGCACGGGAACGAAAAACATGAAAATGCCAATCGCGCTGTAAACAAAAAACTTCCAAGCCTGACCAGTGGAAGTTTGTACCGGCAGCGAAGACTGTTTGCTTGTATTTACTTTCATTTTCCCCACCACCTCGCTTTCATTTGTTTAAAAATTCAGTTTTTTATGGTTAAAAAGCACGCGCGCCAACACGTGCTTTTGATTGCCAACGCCTAGTAGCAAAGCCTCCCGCTTTTCACCACCACCCGTCCGTTTTTAATCACCGTATCAGTATGGTTCATGCCGTAATGGTAGATGAGCTGCATATAATTCGGGACGTCGAAAAGGACCAAATCGGCTTTTTTCTCGGCTTCAATGCTTCCGATTTCGCGGCCGCGGTTGATCGCGTGAGCAGCGTTGATCGTGACGGCTGCCAGCGCTTCGGCAGGGGTCATGCCCATCTGCAGGCAGCCGAGGTTCATGATCAGCGGGAGCGATACGGTTGGCGAGGAGCCGGGATTGCAGTCGGTGGAAAGCGCGACCGCCGCGCCGGCGTCGATGATCTTGCGGGCGTTGGCGGCCTTGGTCATCAGGAAAAACGCCGTGCCCGGCAGCAACACCGCAATTACCCCTTTTTCTGCCATGCGGCGAATGCCTTCGTCCGAAGCGCGCAGGAGATGGTCGGCGGAAACCGCCCCGACTTCCGCGGCCAGTTCCGCACCGCCGTACGGTTCGATTTCATCGGCGTGAATTTTCGGCATCAGCCCGTACGCCTTTCCCGCTTCCAAAATGGTTCTTGCTTGTTCCGGAGTGAACACGCCTCGTTCGCAAAAGACGTCATTGAATTCGGCAAGTCCGAGCTCGCTCACTTTTGGAATCATCTCTTCGACGATGACACGGACAAAACCGTCGGGATTGTCTTTCCACTCGGCGGGCACGGCATGCGCTCCCATAAACGTGCGCACGACATCGACGGGATGGTTTTCATCGAGCTTTTTCGCCACCGTCAGCTGTTTGACTTCGTGTTCAAGACTCAAACCATAGCCGCTTTTCGCCTCCACCGTCGTGACGCCGTGAAGCAAAAACTGATCGAGCCGCCGCTTGCTTTCTTCGTACAATCTTTCTTCTGATGCTTCCCGCGTCGCTTTGGTTGTCGCGTGAATGCCGCCGCCGGCGTTCATAATTTCCATGTACGTCGCCCCGCTAAGACGCATCGCGAATTCGCTTTCGCGGCTTCCCGCGTATACGAAATGCGTGTGCGGATCAACAAGCCCCGGCGTCACTGTTTTCCCTGTCGCATCGATGATCTCCGCTTCCGCGATCCGCTCTTGAAATCGTCGCGAAAGCTCCTCATCCGTTCCGACAGCGGCAATTTTTCCGCCTTCTACCCAGACGCTGCCGTTTTCAATGATAGAAAGTTCGTTCATTTTCTCCTTCACGAGCGGGGCCGTGGAGCTGCCGGCCAACGTCACGAGCTGGTTGGCGTTGCGGATAAACAACGGGCGCATGCACCTTCCTCCTTTCGTTTATTTCAGCATCGGCATATGGATGCCTTTTTCCTTCGCCGTTTGGATGGCGAGTTCATAGCCGGCATCGGCATGGCGGACAACGCCAAGGCCCGGGTCGGTCGTTAGGACGCGTTCGAGCCGTTTTTCCGCTTCTTTCGTGCCATCGGCGACAATGACCATTCCCGCATGAATCGAATAGCCCATGCCAACGCCGCCGCCATGGTGCACCGATACCCAGCTTGCACCGCCGACCGCGTTAAGAAGCGCGTTTAAAATCGGCCAGTCGGCGATCGCGTCGCTGCCGTCTTTCATTCCTTCCGTTTCGCGGTTTGGCGAGGCGACGGAACCGGAATCCAAATGATCGCGGCCGATGACGATCGGTGCTTTCAGCTCGCCTTTCGCCACCATGTCGTTAATGATTTTGCCAAATTTCGCCCGTTCGCCGTAGCCGAGCCAGCAGATGCGCGCCGGCAGCCCTTGAAACTGGATTTTCTCCCGCGCCATGCGGATCCAGTTGCACAAATGTTGGTTGTCGCTGAATTCGCGCAAAATGACTTCATCGGTTTTGTAAATGTCTTCCGGATCCCCTGACAGCGCCACCCAGCGGAACGGCCCTTTCCCTTCGCAAAAGAGCGGACGGATGTAGGCAGGCACAAAGCCCGGGAACGAAAATGCATCCTCTACCCCTTCATCTTTGGCCACTTGACGGATATTGTTGCCGTAATCGAATGTCACCGCGCCTTGTTTCTGCATGGCGAGCATCGCTTTGACATGTTCGGCGATCGATTGTCTGGCGCGGCGGATATACTGCTTCGGATCGCGCCGGCGCAGCTCAGCCGCTTCCTCGAGCGTCACGCCCGCCGGAATGTAGCCGTTAAGCGGATCGTGGGCGGACGTCTGGTCTGTCAACACGTCCGGAATAAAGCCGATTTCGATCATTTTCGGCAGCACTTCCGCCGCGTTGCCAAGCAGGCCGATCGATAGCGCCTTTCCTTCTTCCTTCGCCTTTTTTGCCATCTGGATCGCCGCATCGAGGCTGTCGGTCATCGTGTCTAAATATTTCGTGTCAATGCGGCGCTGGATGCGGGCTCGGTCCACTTCGACGGCAATGCAGACACCGCCGTTTAACGTGACGGCGAGCGGCTGCGCCCCACCCATGCCGCCAAGACCTGCCGTGACGGTAATCTTGCCTTTTAGCGTGCCGCCATAGTGCTGGCGCGCCGCCTCGGCAAACGTTTCGTACGTGCCTTGCACGATGCCTTGGCTGCCGATATAAATCCAGCTTCCTGCCGTCATTTGCCCGTACATGATCAATCCTTTTTTATCGAGCTCATGGAAATGGTCCCACGTCGCCCAAGCAGGCACAAGGTTCGAGTTGGCAATTAACACCCTTGGCGCATCGGCGTGCGTTTTAAACACCGCGACTGGCTTTCCTGACTGAATGAGCAGCGTTTCATCGTTTTCTAAGTTTAATAGCGTTTCGACAATCGCCTCGTAGCACTCCCAGTTGCGCGCCGCTTTGCCGATGCCGCCGTAGACGACCAAATCTTCCGGGCGTTCGGCCACCTCTGGATTTAGGTTGTTGTTTAGCATTCGCAGCGCGGCCTCTTGAATCCAGCCTTTCGCATGCAAAGTCGAGCCGGTGTATGCTTGCACCGGCCGGCGTTTCGTTGCCATCGCGATCCCCTCCGTTTTTTCCTTTTTTAAGCAAGAAAACTGGCAGCTTGCCATCAGAATGACTATAGTCCGACTTAGCCATTCTTCTTTTTATTTATCAAGAATTATAAAATGAAACCGGTTGCAAATATATGCCTCCCGTTTTTAAAATCGTATATAAATTTTTGAATTTTATGCCCAATAGTGAAGCGAAATGGCCATCTTGCATCATTTTCTTTAGATTTTTGTTATTTTTTTCGATTTATAAAAAAGAACCGCTCGTCATTGCGGTTCTTTGCGCTGTTCATCGCGGTATTCGGTTGGCGTCCTCTTCATTTCTTCTTTGAACACACGGGTAAAATAGTGCGAGGTGCGAAAGCCGGTTTGATGGGCAATCTCTTTTATGGACAGCTCCGTCTGGGCAAGCAGGCGCTTTGCCTCTTTTATTCTTGTTTGCGTCAGCAGCTTGCGAAACGAAATTCCTCGTTTTTTCATTAACAAATGACTGTAATACGCCGGGCTTCTTCCGACAGCCGCGGCCACTTTCTCCAGCGTTAAATCGGGATTACGAAAATGTTCTTCTATATAGCGGATTCCTTTTTCGATGACATCGGTACGCGCCTGCTCTTCCGCCTGTTTCGCGCGATCGAGCAGCCTATAGAGAAAAAGAAGCATTTCCTGCACAATGCGGTATAAGACGCGGTTGTATAAAATTTCATGAAAAATACGCATATAGCCGCGTTCCGTTTCACCGCGGTCAAGTTGATACGTTTTCATAAAGCGGCGGATTTGTGCCAATATGCTCGTCAGCCTTGTCCGCACCATTTCCGGGTTAGGAAACGGCGTCGGCATACGCAAAAATTCGCGGTGCATCCATGTTTTGATGGCCTGTTTGTCAAATCGATGCAGCATGTCAACCCATTGCCGCTGCTCTTCCGGCGTTAGAAACGGGTCGAGTTCCTTCCAGTGTTCATATTCAGGAGCGGGGACAATCACCTGACGGTACCCGATAAAAAACGTCGTTTCCAATAAGCGGCGCGCCATTTGATATTGAGTACGCACCGTTTTACCGCCATCAGGCGGCAGCATGACGACTGCCAGCGGCTCTGTGTGCTCCGCCTCCCAGTCGCGCAGCAGTTTCCATGCCACTTCTTTCATATCGCCCGATACATCGGAAAGCAAACAGACGACCATATTCGACAGCGGCAGCACGCGAGATGGATAACGAAACGGGTATTGCGTTAAAAAGGAAACAATGTCCCGCCATTTATTTGGATCTTCTGTTTGCAGGAGCAACAGCGCCACATCTGCCGCTTCCACCTCTTCGGAAAAGAGCGAACGGTACGAATAGCGTTCCGCGTCGTTGGAATGGAGCGGATGAAGGCGTTCTTGACGGACGAAGGAAGACGCCGCTTTTTGAAGGCACTGCTTCAGCTTGGCTGGCTCGAGCGGT
Organism: Parageobacillus caldoxylosilyticus NBRC 107762; assembly: GCF_000632715.1. Lineage (GTDB taxonomy): Bacteria > Bacillota > Bacilli > Bacillales > Anoxybacillaceae > Saccharococcus > Saccharococcus caldoxylosilyticus. Next base: position 28,412 of record NZ_BAWO01000045.1, read on the forward strand.
TTGACGAGCAAATCGGCGCATTGCCATTCAATCGCCTGTTTCGCTCGGGCAAACGTTGCCTCGGCCGTAACGGCAATCACTTTTTGGCAAAACAGCCGCACGTATTTTGTCATTTTCCCCCAATCGTCATGGGAAACCATGTCCAATTCGATATATAGCAGCTCCGGTGTTTCCTTTTCTAATATCCTCATTGTCTGCTCGACGGTATTGGCGGTGTAAACGCGATGAATGGGCAGCGAATAGGCGGAAACAAGCCAGCGGATTGCCACGCTCTCGTTTTCATCCCGCTCCGCAATCAATAGTTTCATCGGCTTCACCGACCTGTCGCCGCCCGCTGGCGGCGGTGGAAATGAACGAGCGCTTCCATGCAGAAGGCGGCCGCTAACGCAATCGTTTTTCGATTTTCATCGACCAACGGATTCACTTCACAAATATCGAAACTGATCGTTTGCGGCTTGGAAATAATATAACGAAGCAAGGCGCGGACGATTTTTGGATCAAGACCGAACGGCGAAGGCGCGCTCACTCCCGGCGCCGCGCTTGCACTTAACACATCCATGCAAAGCGTCAGCACCAACACATCATAGTTTTTGCTAAAATCATCAATGAACTCATACGCGCATTCTAATTCTTCCAACGTCAATTCTTCCTCGAGCATGTACGTGCATCCGTATCGCTTCGCGGTTTCAAATAACGCCGCTGTGTTGCCTAGCGTCTGAATGCCGAGGCAACAGTATCCCGCGTTTCCATCTTCATCTAATATTTGCCGAAACATTGTTCCCGATGACGGTCCTTGTCTATATGGGCGCATGTCAAAATGAGCGTCGATGTTGATAATGCCAAGCTTCGTTTCCGGGCCGACCGCCTGCCGAACGCCGAGATAATGCCCGTACGCGGTCTCATGTCCGCCGCCGATGACAACCGGCGTGACGCGATGGCGGATAAGCCGCTCTACCGCCTGGCCCAAATGTTTCTGGCAGTTTTCCAACTCTCCCTCTTCACAAACAATTTCGCCCGCATCGTAAAGTGTTGCGTCAGACGGCAGGTGCCACGGCAAGTTTGCCAGCGCTTTTTTCACTTCCACCGGCGCGTGATACGCCCCTTGCCGTCCTTGGTTGCGGCGGACCCCTTCATCGCATTGGAAGCCCAATAAAGCAAAAGCGTTTTCTGCCTGCGCCTGTATTTGCCCCATATCCAGCAGACGAATCTTTTGATGAACGCGAAAACTTTTTTCCTCGCTTTCGCTGTCGATCCGACCCGTCCATCTCTCCTTGTCCGGCTGTTTATACATAAAACGAGAACCTCCCTACTTTATGCTTTGCACAACACCAGCGTCCTCCATTAGTCATCGCGTTGATTTATATCAGGATCTGGTCCTTGTCCCCATCACGTGAAAGCTGTCCCTTCTTCCTCTTTCTCTCTCCCTTCCTTTATTTCCTTCTTGTTTTGCCGCCTATTTTAACTTATGCATAGCGACCCGATCCCATAAAAGCAACTAAATTATTAGAAAAAGGAAAACGAAGAGGGAAAAAAGGAAATCTTCTCATTTTCGCGAATAGGGTAATATGGATCTTACCATTGTGAACCTCCCCGACCAAATCAAAGATTCTAGTCGGGGCATCCATTGTCTTAAATACAGCTGTACTCACGCTAATGGAACACCTTCCGTGTGAAACGCCTGATGTAAGCTAATCAATGAAGACAATGTATGCCGGGTTCTAGCTGCAATAGAAGGAACTTTTGCCTCCCATTGCAACCTTTTCTTTTCAGAAAAGGATTTCTCTTAAGAAATATCGGGCTCCAATATTGTAAGAGGCATTTAGATCCGCGTGATACATCTTGCCGGTTGGGAAAACGGCAAGGTCTTTTTTTCCGTTTCGGACGACTTTTCCGGAACCATCAAACTCGTTTTCCCAATTTTCGAGGTTGGAATAATAACTTTTTACATCTCCGAACGCTTTGGCAAGCGCCGTTCTTCGAAAATAGGAAGGAAATTTATAAAAACGGTCCGTAAAAGGATATTTCGGGAAAGGGTTGGTTTTGGTTCGATGGATGAGCTTTTCGACTGCCGGGATCACTTGTTTGGTGTTGAAATGTTTCAGATGATCAAACTCTTTTTGGATCACATCGGCAATAAACGCCAACGCCTCCCGATAGATGGCTATCGTTGGTTCGAACGTTTTTGCCCCGTGAGAAATAATTTTATTTCTAATCGTTTTGGTTTTTTCCAAGCTAACTTTCCCCATCGAACGAACCTCGACCACGGACATTTGTTCTGTGCAATCATTATAAAATATTTCCTATTTCGTTAAAAAGAGGTCAATCTTAAAAAATTTACTTTTTTTAAAAAAGAATTTCTACTAAAATGTTTTTAAAAAACATCCCTCGACGAACCCTTCCTAAATGCTTTGCACTATAGAAGGGGAATGCGTCGAGGGTTTCGGTTCAAAGAAAGGGGGTGTGGCTATGGCAAAAACCGTCAACTTGCATGAAGTCATTGCGGGAAAAAGCGCACCGCCAGCCTGTGATACGTCGCTTGGCGTTCAATTAGTGGAAACTGGCGAAGGATATGCGAAAGGAAAATGGACGATTGGGGAGCATTTGCTAAACGGCAACGGCGTCATTATGGGGGGATTTGTCAGTGCGGCAGCCGATATTATGATGGCGTATGCGATTACGACGTTGCTTCATGAGGACCAAACATTTGCCTCGATCAATCTACATACGACGTTCCATCGCCCGACTGTTGTCGGCGAAGTGGAAGTCGAAGCGAAAGTGGAAAAATTCGGACGCACCGTTTCCTATCTGACCGCCGTCTTAACGCAAAACGGCAAAGAAGTGGCAAGCTCCGTCTCCTCGGTGATGATCATGCCAAAACGGTAAAAAAAGCAGGATGACCTCCTGCTTTTTGTTTGCGAATGGATGCATTATTTTTGCCCAAACGTCTTCGGCATCACGACCGCCACGACTTCTCCGCGCGCGCAAAGTTCTCCGCCGGCGAATACTTCCGTATCTACTTTCCACTTTTTCGGATGGATTTCTTCGACCGTGCCGATTGCTTTTAACGGAACTCCGTGCGGCGTCGGCTTGACAAACTCCACCTTCAGCGAAGCGGTGACAAAACGCGGCGGAGCCTCGCCGTCACCAGGTTCATGACCGTTTTTGCGATGCAGCGCCAGCGCGGCCGAACCCGTTCCGTGGCAGTCGATCAGCGAGGCGATCAATCCGCCATACACGAAGCCGGGAATGGCGATATGCTCAGGACGCGGCGTATAAATCGTGACCGTTTTCTCCCCTTGCCACCCAGTGCGGAAATGGTGGCCGTGCTCGTTCATCCGCCCGCATCCGTAGCACCAGGCAAATTCCTCTGGGTATTCGTCTTGAATCGCATGTTTTACTTGTTCTTCCATGGTTTCTCCCACCCCTTTCCTTTTTAGTATATCACATGAGCATATCGCTTCCTTTTCCTTTTATTTTCCTTTACAATAGTAATAGTTTTACAGAGAATGGAAGTGATTACAGCAATGAAAGTGCTTGAAACATATATCGTCGCAGGACTGACCGGTTTGCTGTTTTATCATCTCCATTCCCCAATTCCGTGGATGCTCGGGGCCATTACCGGAATGCTTGTTTGGAAAACGGTCATCAAGCGCCAAGTAGCGGCGCCAAAGGCGTTGTCCAATAGCGGATTGATTGTATTAGGCACCTACTTTGGACTATCGTTTACAAAAGAGACGCTGTTAACAATTGCCCCATATATTGTTCCGTTTCTAGCCGTCGCTGTATTGTTGATTGTGATCAATATTATGAACAGCATTGCAGTGACAAAATGGACACATATTGATAAAGTGACAAGCGTGTTTGCATCGGTTCCGGGCGGGTTGTCGGAAATGGTGGCTGCCAGTGAATCGTTAAACGCCAATACTGCTTTAGTGACGATTTTTCAAACGATTCGTTTGTTAACGGTCGTTTTTCTTGTGCCAACGGTCGTTGTCCATTGGTTGAGCGGAGATGCGTCGTCAGGGAGCACAACCGCTCAGGCGGCAGCTGCTTCTTTCGATGGTCATTACGCTTGGTTTTTGTTAAGCATTTTCGGTGCTCTTCTTTTACGAAACATCATTCCGGCGGCATACGTCGTTGGACCGCTTGCCGTAACGGCAGTGATGCATGTGGCCGGGGTGAACTTACCGTCACTGCCTGCATGGTTGATTATTTTGGCGCAAATTAGCGTCGGAATGAACATGGGGGACCGCATTACGTTAGAAGATATTAAGCTTGGCGGAAAATTTAGCTGGGTGTATTTCTTGCTTGCGCTGGTATTAATTGCTCTATCGTTCGGATGTGGCTATGTATTTGCGAAATTAACGGATCTTCCGCTGTCGACTGCGCTGCTGAGCCTCGCCCCAGGCGGACTTGTGGAAATGGTATTAACGGCGCAAACGGTCGGAGGGGATCCCGCAATTGTCAGCTCCTTACAATTTATGCGTCTTCTTCTTGTCATTATCGTCGTACCGAACGTGTTGAAATGGGTATTTCGAAAATTCCCGTATATCGCCGAAACGTCATGAAAAAACCGCTCTGTTCGAAGCTAAAACAGAGCGGTTCATTTTTACTTGGCTGGTTCGTAAAATTCGATCCATTCTCCATCTGGTCCAAGGAAAAACAAATATTTTGCCCCGTTTGGCAGCGTCGTAATTTCTTCCCATACAAGCGAAACTCCGAGGGACTGCAGCCGTTCTTTTTCTTGTTCAATTCCTTCAACGGTAAAGGCGATGTGATGCACTTTTCCTTCCGTCGGCAAATTCGGATTATATCCCTCGATCAATTCGACAATGACCGAGCCATTCAATCCTAAAAACGACAGCTTCATCGAACCGTTTGTATGGGTCATTTCGCTTAGCAATTCCAAACCGACTACCTCTTGATAAAACTTTTTCGATGCTTCGATGTCTTTTACTTGAATGCCGACATGTTCAAATTTTTTTACTGCCATTTTTGTCCTCTCCCTTTCTATCACCTTTTTAAACTTGCGAAAATACGGCCCGCAAATATGGGGTCATATGTACCAATGAAATTCCTTTTGCCGCCAGTTGGCCAAAAATATAGCGGTCAAGCGCATAAGGACCAGCGGCTTTCCATTCTTCCACTTCTGCAAGCGTCAGAAGAAGCGAAAACATCTTCCCTTGCGTGTATCCGTATAGATGGAAAACATTTTGGCTGCAATCAAAATGAATCGCTGCCTGTCGGTCAAACTGCAAAAGCTGTTTTTGGACACAACGGGCGACATGGGAAGCAAACGACGTTGCCGTTAAGTGAGCCGCCATATAGCTGCGAAGCGAATCTTCTTCCCTCACTCGGCATTCCCTACCTCCTTCTTTGTTTTGTACATAAAAACCCCTTTCGCTATGAATGATGCGAAAGGGGTCAGCCGCTCTTATCATCCAAAGCGAAACCGCTTTGCGGGTAGGAGCACCTTGCAAAACGCAGGTTGCTGTGGAGTCATCGAGCCCGGTCTCTCATCCACTCTTGATAAGACTGTATGTAATTTGCCTCTATCTTACCACGGTATCTGAATGATGACAATCATTTTTTGTTTTTTTACAAGGGAAAGAAGGAGAGCAAAGGAATCTCCTTCTTTCCGATTTATTATTGCGCCACTTCCGGCTTTTCCGAAGTGACACCGACGTCTTTCCATTTCCAAATGAATGGGTCGATATCAGCCGAATAGTTTTTCACGCGGTTGTTGACCGCATAAATAATCGAGCGGTATAGCGTCGGAATTACTGGCACCTCTTCATTCATTAATGCTTGCCATTCGTTGTAAATTTTCTTGCGGTATTCTTTATCAAACGCTTGCTCAGAATGTCCTTTTTCAAGCAATTCATCATTTTTCACATTTACCCAGCGTGAAAAATTAAACATGACATTGCGGCCGTACAAGCCGTACGGATCCACATCGGTTCCTGTTCCCCATGCCGCGGCGAACACATCGACTTTCGGGTCATCGTTCTGAACCATGTCATAGAACGAATTGAATTCCGCCAAACGGCCATCAACCAGCTGCACATTCAAGCCGACGTCTTTCCAGCATTGCATGTAAAACTTCGCCAGCGGCTCGGCGATGTCCCCGCCGCTCATTGCAAGGAAATTAATTACAAATTTTTTACCATTTGGATCTTCGCGGAAGCCGTCGCCGTCGACATCTTTATATCCAGCTTCATCCAGCAATTTTTTCGCTTTTTCTGGGTCATATGTGTATCCTTTCGCATTTTTATCATGGTAGCTTGGGAAGGATGGCGGAATGAGCGTCGTTGCCGGGAAGCGCAAACCGTGATAAAGCCTGTCACCGACTTCCTTGTTATTAATTGCATACGCCATCGCTTGGCGAAGCTTTTTGTTTTGGAATTTCGGATTATCCATCACATTTTCTTGCTTTTCCGCATCCCAACGGCCGAGTTTAAAACCAATGTAGCTATAAGATAAATCAATCTTACCGACAAATTGAATGTTTTTCGTCCCTTTCGCGCTGACATATTGATCTGTCGGGAATTCAGCAACGTCAATTTCTCCTTTTTTAAGCGCCTGCAGCACAACTTGCGGGCTAACTACCTTCAAGATAACACCTTTTAAGTTCGGCTTTCCGGCCCAGTAATCGTCGTTGCGAACAAATTCAACCGATTCGCCCGGAACGATCTTTTTCACTTTAAACGGGCCAAAGCCAATTGGATGTTTGCGGATCTTATCCGATTTCGCCAAATCTTTAATCGGCACATCTTTTAAATAATGTTTCGGAAGCGGATATGCCCAAATGCCTGTTAGTACAGATGGATTGGCATGTTTCCATGTAATGGTTAATGTTTTGTCGTCAATGACTTTAATTCCGGAAATTTTGTCCGCTTTTCCGCTATGGTATTCCTCCATGCCGACGATATCTTGCATGAGCGCGTCTCCGTAGCGGACGCCCGTATAATCTTTATGGCCGATGACTAAGTAAGCATATTCTAAATCTTCCGCTTTGACCGGTTCGCCGTCATGCCATTTGACATTATCTTTAATTTTGATCGTCATCGTTTTTTTGTCGTCAGAAAGCTCGTATGTCGCTGCACCGTCATTCGTAATTTCATAGTCTTCGTTAAAATGAAACAATGGTTCGTCGAAAAATTGCAAAATTTTAAAATCTGGATCACCTTCGTAAAACGCGTAGTTCAACGTTCCTTCAAATGGCGTATCAGACACTAATCCGTAATTCAACACACCATCTACGATTTTCCCGTCATTTTTCACGGTCATCGGGAATTTGCTAATGTCTTCCTTTTGCGTCGTCTTTGTGTCCTTGCCGTCTTTATCGTTGCTTGTAGAGCTGCTGCATGCCGTCAATCCTAATAAAAAGACGGCAAACACTACGAAAAACCTCCAATGCCATGTTTTCCTCATTTTTTCTCCCCCTTTATCCTAATCGTTGTCTTGCATCCGCCGCGCGTTTTAACGCTTGGCCGATAAAATTTATGCACAACATCATTACTAAAATAAGCAATGATGCTGGCAGCCAAACCCACCATTTGTTTTGCAAAACGTCGGGATTCATCGCATAGCTGACAAGCGTTCCCAAACTTGGCGTGCTTTCCGGCAAGCCGAAGCCCAGATAGCTTAGTCCGGACTCAATCCCAATATTTCCGGCAAGGTTTAATGTTAAGTTTACGATAATGATCGAACTTAAGTTAGGTAAAATTTGAAAAACAATAATTTTCCAATCCGGCGTGCCAAGCGTTTTCGATGCACTGACGTAGTCCAATTCCCTCTCCGCCAGCGTTTTCGCCCGAATCAACCGCGCCTTTCCTGTCCATAAAAAGGCGCTCATAATAAGAATAAACGTAAAAATATTATATTTAGGCACAATCGCCACAAATACGATCACTAGCATTAAAAATGGCAACACCAGGATAAAATCGATGATGCGCATAATAATATTATCAATCACTCCACCAAAATATCCGGCGATAAGGCCAACGGTAAGCCCTATCAAACCAGTGATCAGCGTAATCGCCAAACCAATGGTAAATGAGTTTCTCGCACCAATAATAAGCTGCCCGAAAATATCCCTGCCCCCATAATCCGTGCCAAGCCAATGCTCTGCTGACGGTGGAGAGTAAATGGATAATAGGTCCACTTTGACAATTTCATCTTGGTCTAATAATACCGAAGCACCATATACAACAATCAAAATCAAGGAAAGAAGAATGAGAGAACCGAGAGCGAGCTTATCCTTCACCAATTCACGCCACATAATCGAGAGGCTTGAAGGACTTTTTTCATTTTGTCCATGGACCAATTGTGGATCGCCTAGTTCTGCTTTCATCATTATGTCCCCCCATTCCATTACTCAATGCGAATCCGCGGATCAACAGCGCTTAAAATAATGTCGGACAAAAGCGTCCCGATTAACGTAGCAAGACCAGAAATCATCACAAGCGCGGTGACGACGCTGTAATCCCGCTGCAAAATCGACTGCAAAAACAACTGCCCTATTCCCGGATAACTAAAAATGGACTCGAGAAAAATCGATCCGCCAATTAATCCGGTAATCTCATATCCTAAGAAAGCGGCAATTGGCAAAAATGAATTTCGCAAAATATGACGCCAATAAATGCTTGATTCTGGCACTCCTTTTGCACGTGCGGTTTTAACAAAGTCCTTCACCTTTGTATCGATAATTTCACTGCGCAAATATTGAATTGTCCCAACCGTGTTGATCAACGCCCCAGACAGGGCAGGAAGCAAAAGATGGTTCAGCTTGCTTAAATAATAGGCAAACGTGCCCTTTTCGACTTGAATATCGACGCTTCCCCCCGTCGGAAACCATCCTAGCTTGAACCCGAAAATAAACAACATAATTAACGCAAAAATAAACAGCGGGGTGGCAAAGCTGACGTAGCTGTATCCAACGATTAATTTATCCGCCCAAGAGTCGGTCCATCTTCCCGAAACAATTCCTAAAGGAATCGCGATCATGTACGTTAATATTAAGATCGCCGCAGACAGCAAAATCGTATTCCACATTCGCCCGGCCAGCAAATCGTTGACAGGCTGCTTATGAATATAGGATATGCCAAGATCCCCTTGCAGCAAATTTTTCATCCAGCGCGCATATTGAACATGTACCGGATCATTGAGCCCGAGCTTTTCTTTCATTTCCTCGAGCGTTTGCGCATCTATTTTTGGATTGCTCGCCAGCTGTCCTGTCAGTGCATCCCCAGGCATCGCCTTTGCCAGCAAAAATACGAGAACACTTAAAATAAATAGTTGCGGAATCATCATCATGATTCGCCGCAATATAAATTTCAGCATCGTGTCGCCTTCCTCTCTTTACGGAATCGCAACGGAATGCGTCTCAGAGATTTTCTTTAACGGGTACACCCTGCCATCATCATCAAAGTAGCGATGGTACGACTGTTTGTATTCCCTTTCGACTTCTTCGCGAAGATGAAACTGCTGTCTTCTTTGTCGCGGGTCCGCGTTTGGAATTGCCGAAAGGAGGCGCTTGGTATAAATATGCTGCGGATTACGAAAAATTTCTTCACACGTTCCTTCTTCGACAAATCTGCCGCGGTACATAATACCGATGCGGTCACACATATGTCGGATAATGCCCAAGTCATGGCTAATAAATAAATATGTAAGCTGAAACTCTTCTTGAATCTCTTTCATAAAATTCAACACTTGCGCCTGCACCGATACATCCAATGCGGACACTGGCTCATCAGCAATAATGAGCTTTGGATTGAGCGTAAGCGCTCGTGCAATGCCAATCCGTTGCCGCTGTCCTCCGGAAAACTCATGTGGATATTTATAAATCGACTCTGGATTCAATCCTACCCTTTCGATAAAATATTGCACTTTCCGTTTTTCTTCTTGCGGCGACAATTTTTCAAAATTGCGGATCGGTTCAGCAACAATATCGAGCACACGTTTGCGCGGATTGAGCGAAGAATACGGGTCTTGAAAGATCATTTGAATGTCTTTTCTGTACGGGTAAAACTGCCGGCGGCTTAGTTTCGTTAAATCGGTGCCTTCCAATACAATTTCACCTGCTGTTGCTTTTATGAGCCCGATAATCGTACGCCCCGTCGTCGTTTTTCCGCATCCTGACTCTCCGACAAGCCCATACGTTTCTCCTTGCCTGAGCTCAAAGCTGATATCATCTACCGCCTTCACATAATCAACGATGCGGCGGAAAAAACCTCCGCGTACTGGATAATACACTTTTAAATGATTTACTTTAAGAAATGCCATAGCCCACGTCCCCTATATGATCATGTGGAAAGTAGAAATGTTGATAACATGTGCAGCGAACCCAATGTCCCGGTTCGACTTCTCGCAAAATCGGATTCGGTTCATGTTTTGACTCGTCAATCCAGCTGATTCGCGATTGGAATCGACAGCCTGTCCGTGGCATCTTTTGCAAGGAAGGAACGATTCCTTGAATGACGTGAAGTTTTTCTTTACGGGTTTGTGCGGACGGAATCGAATGCAATAACGAGCGTGTATACGGATGGAGCGGATGGTGGAATAGCGTTTCCACATCTGCTAGTTCAACAATTTCCCCAGCGTACATGACAGCTACGCGATCGGCCATTTCCGCAACTACTCCTAAATCATGAGTAATTAAAATAATGCCGGTTTTCATTTGTTGCTGCAGTTCTTTTAACAGTCCCATAATTTGTGCTTGGATCGTCACATCCAAGGCAGTTGTCGGCTCATCTGCAATAATAAGCGACGGTTCGCAAGCGATTGCGATCGCAATCACCACCCGCTGTCTCATTCCTCCTGAAAGCTCATGAGGATAACGATGATATGTTTTTTCCGGATTCGGAATGCCGACACGTTTTAACAATTCTAACGTGCGCTGCCGTTTTTCCATCGAAGATAATTTCATATGATAGTCCATGCTCTCTTCAATTTGTCGTCCTATCGTCATTAATGGATTAAGTGCTGTTAACGGGTCCTGGAAAATCATTCCAATATCTTTGCCGCGAATTTTATTCAACTGTGAAGTAGATAACGATAATAAATTCGTTCCTTTAAATATAATGCTTCCTTCTAATTTTGTCTTTTGTGGCGGATGCAATCCCATAACTGCCAGTGCCAGCGCGCTTTTTCCGCACCCCGACTCTCCAACAATCGCCACCACTTCATCTTCATTCACCGTAAGGGAAACATCATCAACCGCAGCATAATATTGATCTTGAATTCGAAACGAAACACGTAAATGGTCTATTTCTAAAATTGGTTTTCCGGTCAATGCATTCTCCCCTTTGTTTTGTATTCTAAAAATTGTTTCTATATACAATTTTGTGATAATATTTTATTACATATTTTTTACAGATTCAATATTTTTTATTGTTTCTTCTTTTTTGTTTTTTTGATTATTTAGCACATAGTTTTGTTTTATAATTATATAGTTACTTGAGGATTTATTGCAAAATAATGGAATATTTCCGTTCATACGTATGATTCGTTTTTTATCCTTTTTCGCCACTATTTCTATTTTTTCGACAAAAGTAGAATGAAACGTGATAATATAGATTATATGATATAGAAAAAACTATCTCGTTCATGATTGGAGAGTTGCTTTATATGTGGAAAGATCAGACGCAAACTCCTTACATTCCGCTTTATTTTTTTATGCCTGCCGTGCAATTTATTTTCGATCCAGACGGTTATATCGTTGATATAAATGATTTTGCCATATCGGCGCTCGGATACAAACGCGACGAGTTAATTGGCGCGTCCCTTTCGATCATCGTTCATCAAGAAGACCAACTCCGCCTGAAACAACAAGTTCAGCTTATCCTTACACATCCAACAGATACGGCCCATACGCTGGAATTGCGAATGGTGACAAAGTCTGGAGACGTATTATTTATGCAAATGAGAATTGGCAAGAGACAATCTGATCACGGAAATATGCTTTTCCTTGCATCATGCTACAACATGGAGGAGGAAACGTACGCAAAACAGCTGTTAGCGAAACAGAAGCATATTTTAGGGCTGGTCGCCGAATATACACCACTTGAGGAAATTTTGACGGAACTCGTCCAATCGGTGGAAGAAATTCGCCCGTATATCGCCTGTTCGATTTTATTGGCCAATGAAGATGATAACCGGCTTTGCCATGGCGCCGCTCCCAGTTTGCCGCACGCGTATGTGGACGCGATCAACGGGCTCGAAATCGGCCCGTGCGCCGGGTCGTGCGGTACGGCTGCTTATCGAAAAGAGCTTGTCATCGTCAACGATATCGAGCATGACCCGTTATGGGAAAATTATCGACATCTCGCCCTGCCTCACGGTCTGCGCGCCTGCTGGTCGATTCCGATTTTTTCTTCCAATGGAAACGTCTTAGGAACATTTGCCATCTATCATGACCAGCCGTGTGAACCGCAAGACGAAGACATTGATCTCATTTATACGTTTTCTTCATTGGCCGGAATCGCGATCGAGCATGAGAAAATGAAACAGGCGCTGCAAGAAAACAGGCAAATATATGAGTCGTTATTTCATTATAATCCAGACGCCGTTTTCTCCTTGTATCTTGATGGCTCTTTTTTTGCAGCCAATGAAGCGTGTTCCGTCATCTCCGGATATAGCCGCGACACACTGCTGGCAATGAAAATCTACGATTTGATTGTCGAAGAAGATGTGCCAAAAGCGATAAAAGCATTCCGTGATACAGTGAAAGGGCATTCATGCCATATCGAACTTCGCATTCGCCACCAGTCAGGGAGCCGGCGTTATGTCAGCGTCACGTCTATTCCTATTTTCGTCAATAAAAAAATTATCGGCGTTTCTTGCATTGCGAAAGATGTGACAGAACGGACCGAACAAAATGAACAAATTCGGTATATGGCATATTACGACTCGTTGACAGGCCTTCCAAACCGGCGTCGGCTGCAAGAGCTTGTTGGTGATGTGCTTCTCAAAGCGAAAGAAAGGAAAAATCTCGGTGCGATTTTATATATGGATTTAGACGGGTTTAAATATATTAACGATTCGCTCGGGCATCGTACCGGCGATCAAGTGTTGAAAAAAGTAGCAGAGCGATTGCAGGAAAAGGTGAATCAGCGCGGCACCGTCGCTTATATGAGCGGCGACGAATTTATCATTTTATTATCCCCCATCGCTAGAAATGAAGAGGCGGTGCGGACCGCAGAAGAAATATTGGCAGCCTTTACGGAGCCGTTTCGCGTTGGCCCGCGTGAACTATTTCTTACCTGCAGCATCGGCATCGCTTTTTTCCCAGATCAAAACGCTGATGTAGATACGATCATTAGCTATGCGGATATAGCGACAAACGAAGCGAAGCGAAAAGGAAAAAACGGCTACTATATTTACGATGAGTCGCTTTTGCGGCAGCGGCTGCCCAACATCTTTTTGCTTAACGACCTGCATTATGCGGTGAAGCGGAAAATGAAGCAATTGCACGTTGTATATCAGCCGATTGTCGATATACAACAAAAAAAGCTCTCCGCGATGGAAACGCTCATCCGCTGGCGTCATCCAAACAAAGGAATGATTGCGCCAAACAAATTTATTCCGCTCGCTGAGGAAACTGGGCTGATTGTCCCCATCGGCGAATGGACGGTAAGACAGGCATGCAGACAGCACGAACGCTGGCGGAAGCAAGGGCTGCCGCCGATTCGCATTGCGGTAAACGTTTCCGTAAAAGAGTTGCACGATCAACGTTTCGCCGTCCGCATTGAAGAAATTCTGGCAGAAACGAATATGGATCCAGCATGGCTTGAGCTCGAAATTACAGAAAACATTGCTATTTACAACGAAGTGACGATTTTAAATAATTTGCGCCGCCTCAAAGAAATCGGGGTTCGCCTTGCCATCGACGATTTCGGCACCGGATATTCTTCGCTTGCTTATTTAAAACAGCTTGCGATTGATACGGTGAAAATTGATCGTTCGTTTATCGCCGACTGTCCCCACTCCTATTACGGAAGCGTGATTACGAACACGATTATTTCGCTCGCACATCATCTTGGCATGAATGTAGTGGCCGAAGGGGTCGAGCGGACCGAGCAGCTTTCCTATTTGTGCGAGAAAGGCTGCCAAGAAGCGCAGGGGTATTTGTTCCGCCCGCCGGTGCCCGCCGCGGAGGCGACCAATCTGCTTCGCAACGGAATGGTCCATATATGAAAAACGCTTATTATATGAAGAAGAGGGGATCCCAAAAGTAATTGGGATCCCCCTCTTCCGAATATAGGCGGTATTAGTATATCCAGGTACAAAACATCTTACAACGATGTCTTCGTCTACGGGATATTCATGATGCCAACAAATAATGCAGTCTATTTCTTCGAAAATTTTATTTGATTATAATACAAATATGCAGGGAAGAAAGGAAAAACAAAAAAGGGCAACTGCAAAAGATTGATTCCATAGTCTTTAGCATCCTCTCTTATTTAAACGCCATCGCCGCTTTGACTGCTTTTTTCCAGCCCGCATACAATGCTTCTTGTTTCTCTTTTGCCATTTGCGGTTCAAATTGACGTTCTAATTGCCATTGAGATGCAATTTCTTCCCGATCTTTCCAATAGCCGACGGCAAGCCCGGCCAAATAGGCGGCGCCAAGCGCTGTCGTTTCGTTAATGACTGGTCGCTCTACCGGCACGCCGAGCATATCGCTTTGGAACTGCATAAGAAAGTTGTTTTTTACCGCTCCGCCGTCGACGCGCAGTGTTTTCAAGGCAATGCCGGAATCCGCTTCCATCGCCGCCAGCACGTCTTTCGTCTGGTAAGCGAGCGATTCCAATGTCGCGCGAATAAAATGTTCTTTTGTCGTGCCGCGCGTCAACCCAAATACCGCGCCGCGGACATTGCTATCCCAATACGGGGTGCCAAGGCCGACAAATGCCGGTACAACATAAACGCCATCCGTCGAATCGACTTTCTCCGCATACGTTTCACTGTCTGCCGCCTGCTTAATCATGCGGAGCCCATCGCGCAGCCACTGAATCGCTGAGCCGGCGACGAAAATGCTGCCTTCAAGCGCATATTCGACTTTTCCGTCAATTCCCCAGGCAATTGTGGTTAACAAGCCGTGCTGCGATTGCACCGCTTTTCCGCCTGTATTCATCAACATAAAGCATCCGGTGCCGTACGTGTTTTTCGCCATTCCTTCGGCAAAGCACGCCTGCCCGAACAGCGCCGCCTGCTGGTCGCCCGCCGCCCCGGCAATCGGCACTTCGACGCCGAAGAAATGATATGAAACCGTTTTGGCATACACTTCGGAAGATGGACGCACTTCTGGAAGCATCGACTTTGGAATGCCTAAAATCGTTAAAATTTCTTCATCCCATTGCAACGTGTGAATGTTAAATAACAATGTGCGCGACGCGTTGGAGTAGTCGGTGACGTGGGCGCGGCCGCCGGAAAGCTTCCAAATGAGCCACGTGTCGATCGTACCGAACAATAAATCGCCTTTTTCTGCTTTCTCCCGCGCCCCTTCCACATTGTCTAAAATCCATTTTACTTTTGTTCCGGAAAAATAAGGGTCAATTAATAAACCAGTTTTCTTGCGGAATAAGTCATCATATCCTTGCTGTTTGAGCTGTTCGCAAATGCCGGCCGTCTGCCGCGATTGCCAAACAATGGCATTATAAATCGGCAGCCCCGTATGTTTATCCCATACGACGGTCGTTTCTCGCTGGTTCGTAATGCCGATCGCTGCTACTTGTTCCGGCTTAACTTCCGCCTCAGAAAGGACGCTGGCAATGACGGCTAACACCGAGCCCCAAATTTCATTGGCGTTGTGCTCGACCCAGCCCGGCTTTGGGAAATATTGTGTGAATTCCTTTTGCGCAATATGGACGATTTCTCCTTTTTGATTAAACAATATTGCACGTGAGCTTGTTGTTCCTTGGTCTAGCGACAAAATGTATTGTTCCATCACCAATTCCTCCCCCTGATTACATGAAAGCATTTTTTGGTTTATCATAGCTGCTTGGCGCTTTTCCTTGGCTAATGAATGTAAATGCGAGTACTGCTGCAATAGCAATAAGCACATACCAAAATGCTGCTGTCATTTTTCCTAGAAAGATAGCTTTGTAAAATAAACCGCCAAACGAACCGCCAAGAATCGGTCCAACCACCGGAACCCATGCGTAAGACCAATTGGATGATCCTTTTCCTGGTATCGGAAGCAAAAAATGGGCGATACGCGGTCCTAAATCACGCGCCGGGTTAATGGCATATCCTGTCGTTCCTCCAAGTGAAAGACCAATGGCGACAATAAGAAACCCGACGATAAATGGATTTAGCCCATCAGCAAATTTATTGGCGCCGATTGCTAAAATGCCAAGCACTAGTACAAAAGTGCCAATCATTTCGCTTATTAAGTTCGCAAAATAGCTTGGAACAGCTGGACTTGTCGCAAATACGCCAAGTTTTACGCCAGGATCGTCTGTTTCTTTCCAATGAGGCAAATAATGAAGATAAACAATGGCAGCGCCAATCATTGCACCGAGCATTTGTGCAACAATGTATTTTGGCACATCTGCCCATGGAAAATCGCCGTTAAACGCTAATGCAAGCGTTAGCGCCGGATTTAAATGCGCGCCGCTAAATTGACCAACCGCATAGGCTGCAATTGCAACCCCAAGTCCCCATCCCATTGTAATAACGATCCAACCAGAGTTTTGCGCAAATGACTTTTTTAAGTTTACCCCTGCGCAAACCCCGCCGCCAAAAATAATAAGCAGCGCAGTTCCAACAAGTTCAGCAACAAAGGATGTCATTTGGTTTCCCCCTTGTCTTTTGTTTTTTGTAACTGCCTATCATTCCCATCCCTCCGGAGGAAAACACCAGCTTTTTTGAAAGCAGCTACATTTTTTGGAAACGGATAAGACAAAAACCCACACACTTCCCCTATAAAACGAGGAATATGCGTGGGTCTCCGATTTCTCCGCCACAAACTATTAACTTACTTATAAGATTAATCAGTTTTGTAAGCGTTGTCAATAAATTTGGATTATTTTTCTTTTATTTTTGGCAAAATTTGAATATAGTCGAAATCGAGCGTATCGACCGCATCTTCAATATCAAGGCGGGTGATAAACCGATAAGACAATCCCGGCTGTGAAGGCGGAAGCGAATCAGGAATGTGATACGAAAACGGGATCTCCTTTCTCTGCCCCGGTTCGATGATAAACGTTTTCGCCACCGGTATCGTCGCAATGACAGCGTCCACTTCCTTGCCGTTATGCAACGTTTTTTGCACCAGCTCCACATCGAGCCTTGTAATCTTTTGTTCCACTGTTCCGCCGTAAATATGCAGCACCCCGTCAATGTATTCCCCAGGCTGCAGCACCGTTTTATTTAAAATCAAATCGACATACGCCGATCCGACTCCTATTCTTGACATCATTTTGCGCAATAGCATCTGTCACACCTCTTGTCCATTTCTCTTTTTCTTTCTCCATATATTACGAAGCAAAGGGAAAGTTTGTTTCGTCTATTTGCCCATAAAAAATAAACAGACTTGTGCCTCATACAGCAAAAGTCTGTTCTAAGAGCGAACAGGCAAAACAAGCTGTCATTACATTATTGATACCGCTTACAAAGAGAATATAACATGATCTTTTGTTTGTCAACCGTTATTCGTACACATTTTCGTTTTCAATAATATAATCAATACGAATAACTGGAATGTCGTTTCTTTCCACCTCGGCGACGATGAGGCCGATGCGGTCATTGTAAATGCAAAACGTTTCTTGTCCTTTACGGAACGCCGTCTCCCCATAAGAAAGCACCATGTTGTAAATTTTATTGTCAGAAAAATAACGCCTACTGACTCGATTTCCTAAACGAACAATCACATCCTTCCCCGCGATTTTTCCGCGGTACATCCGATCCATCCCCCTTTTCATTCCTACTATTCCAATGTATGGCACTTTTCTTTCATCCATTCTTACTTTTTTTCTTTTATCAAATGAATTTTGACAATGCCACAAAAAATCCCTGCTTTTTTTCCTTTTATAACTTTTTTCGGAAATTTCCTTTCTTTTTCTTGACGATGCCTTCCCATTAGTGTATAGTAAAGTCATCACATAACAGAATATATTTCAGGCAGTCAGCATGATTATACACCTTAGATTGCTGTGGGGTATATTTTGTTATTTGATAAAAAATCTTGAAGTTAGCCTGACCGGCTAAAGGTATTAGGAGGAATTCAGTATTATGCAACGTGGTAAAGTAAAATGGTTTAACAATGAAAAAGGTTACGGTTTTATTGAAGTGGAAGGCGGTTCTGACGTATTCGTACACTTCACAGCGATCCAAGGTGAAGGGTTCAAAACGTTGGAAGAAGGTCAAGAAGTTTCTTTTGAAATCGTTCAAGGAAACCGTGGACCTCAAGCTGCTAACGTTGTCAAATTATAAGGCGTTCGTTAATATAAACGAAAGAACGTACGTAATCGAAACCAGTGAGTGCTGAAAGACCGGCGTGGCGCCGGTCTTTTTTGTGTGCGCGCATATTTTCTCTTCTTTCGCGAACACTATCCGCTAGGAGGTGTTGCAAGTGGAACGGGATATCGATATTCATACCGGCTATAATGATATAAAACAGGTCGAAATGTTTGTCGAAACGGCCGAAAAAATGGTCGGACAAGCAACGATGAGCTTGGACAAGGAGATGCTCGAAGGGGCAAAACAAGCGGTTGAAAATGCCTACGCCCAGCTTTCTCGCGCCCGCGCGCAAGCGACTGGCGTGGATGAAGAGTTTTTCAAACAATGTGAACAGAAACTAGAAAGAGCAGAGCACCAATTAAATGAAGCGCTGCGTTAAGCTGCCGGCCATGCGAAAAAAAGGGCTTCCGTTTTGTGAAGTCCTTTTTTGTGCTATTTTGTTGAACGCGAAGAAACAGCTAAAAGCATTGCACCATACTGCCGCATTTTCTCGCCAACCGTGCATTGGTTGATGCAAAACGATTGCGCATATGTTTTTCCGTATTCTTTGCGAAAGGTGCTTTTTAAAAAACAGCCTTCACAATACGTTTGCTGCAATTCCGTAATTTTGTCTAATATTTCTTTTCGCTTGTTTAGCTTTTTCTCTCTCATTTTCTGTCTACCCTTTCTCCGTAAGTTCCATCATGCTTGTGATCATCTGCCCAGCGAGCGCCTGGCGGGCAAGCTGATCGGCTTCTTTATTTTGCTTTCGCGAAATCGGTTCATAAATCGGTTCAATCCCCAATTCGCTCATCTTTTCTTCGATGCGGTCGAGCCATGCGTTATAATCGTCTTCAAAACACGGCCAATCGCCGGACAGCTGCTTCAAAACAACGTGCGAATCCCCGCGGAAAGTGACTGGCAAATGATGAACGCCAAGCTCCTCAAGCATTTGCATTAAAAACCAAAATGCGGCGTATTCCGCTTCATTGTTGGACTTTAACTCATCAAGCTGGAGGTTGGCGCGCAAACGATATTGCTCATTGTTTTGCTTATAGTAAACGACGACACCGGCCCCACCTTTTGCGGTCGCATGATCAAAGCCGCCGTCAAAGTAAGCAATCACATCATGTGGTTCACTTTCCATTTCTTTTAAAAGCTTGTTTAACTCTTTTTTCGACCATATCCCACCATGATGGTCGATAAAATGAATTGCTTTCGCCCGTCCGGTTTTTTCGAAATCTTCAGCTAATGCCAGCGCCTCTTCCGCGCGGATAAAATCGGAAGTCAGCACCACTTCGCGTTTTTTTGGCGCTATATATGTCCACTGGATCCTAACGTCCAAACCATCGTCACCCTTCCATCGTCCATTCCGTACCGTATTTCCTATTTTTATTATACAATGATAGTCAAGAAAACATGTAAAGCAATCAATTCCCTTCTCATTACCTATTATTATGCAACATTTGCTTCGATATCAACATTCGATTTCATTGCACATATTTTTTCAAAAAATTGTGTTCTTTTTCATCGATTTATGATACACTATCGCTCGACTATGTTTATTTTTTGAAAAATGTGCATCCGTTAAGAAGAAAACAGAACGGGGGAATGGGGTTGAAAAAACGCTGGATCGCTGATATCAGCCTGCTGGCGGTGACATTCGTCTGGGGAGCGACGTTTGTCGTCGTGCAAAATGCGATTTCATTTCTTGAACCGCTTTCGTTTAATGCCGTCCGCTTCAGCTTAGCGGGAGTATTTTTGCTGCTATGGCTGGCAATTTTTCATCGTTCTCTTTTTCGGCATTATACGTGGCCGCTCATTCGCTCCGGCATATGGATGGGGCTGTGGCTGTTTAGCGGCTACGCTTTTCAGACGATCGGCCTGCTGTATACGACCTCGTCGAAAGCCGGATTCATTACCGGGCTCAGCGTCGTGCTTGTGCCGCTATTTTCGTTTCTCTTTCTCAAACAAAGACCGTCGCTTAACGCGGGAATCGGGGCGGTCATCGCCGCTGTCGGCCTTTATCTGTTGACGATTGGCGACGGGAAAATGGTGCCAAATCGCGGCGATGTATTCGTATTTTTTTGCGCTGTTTCATTTGCGATGCACATTATTGTCACCGGAAAGTATTCGTCCCGCTATTCAACGCTGTTATTAACGATGACGCAAATTTTTGCGGTAGCCGTCATGTGCGCCATATTTGCGTTTTTGTTTGAAGACGCGACACAAATGTGGAATATCGCGGTGCTGCGGAAACAAGAAGTATGGAGCGCGCTGCTCATTACATCTTTGTTTGCCACCACCGCCGCCTTTTTAATTCAGACAAACTTTCAGAAATATACGACAGCCGCCCGCGTCGCCCTCATTTTTGCGATGGAGCCCGTTTTTGCCGCCCTGACCGCCTACATTTGGGCGGGAGAGCGGCTTACCGCTTCCGGAGTCATTGGCTGCATTGGTATTTTGGGCGGCATGATTCTTGCTGAACTTCCGCTGACGTGGATCCTTGGAAAATGGTGGCGGACAAAACGGCATTTTACTTCATGAACCTCTCCAGAAGCAGTGTTATGGTGGCCGCTTCGTTCAGCCGTTTTTTCTCATATTTTTTCACGTAAGGGTGATACTATGCCCGTGGAGGTGAGGGTGATGGCAAAAAACGGCGGCAAAAACCGTGGAACAAAGGCGCCCGGCGTCAACCCGCAAGGCTTTGGCCAAGATGCAGCATTTACTCCAGACCCGAAAAGCAAGCTAGAAGATGCGGCAAAACGGTCGAACACAAAATAAAAGCAGGCTTCCAATCGCGGAAGCCTGCTTTTGTTATGCTGTTTACTGTTTCACTTTCGCCAATTTTTCACGCAATACCATTGGCAAAATTCCGCCGTGGCGGTAATAATCGATTTCCACTTCGCTGTCAAAGCGGACGATGACTTCAAATTCTTTTTTCTCGCCCGTATCTGGATTTGTCGCCGTCACTTTGACAAGGTCGCGCGGTTTGACGCTTTCATCAATATGCACTTCGAATACTTCTTTGCCGGTTAAGCCGAGCGTTTCCGCGTTTTCCCCTTCTTTAAATTGCAGCGGCAGCACGCCCATGAGCACCAGGTTGGAGCGATGGATGCGCTCAAAGCTTTCCGCAATGACCGTTTTAATGCCAAGCAAGAACGTTCCTTTTGCTGCCCAGTCGCGGGAGCTTCCCATTCCGTAATCTTTGCCGGCAATAACCACAAGCCCTGTGCCGTCTTGTTTGTATTTCATGCATGCATCGTAAATCGACATGACTTCGCCTGTCGGCCAGTAAGTCGTATAGCCGCCTTCTGTGCCAGGAGCAATTTGGTTGCGGATGCGGATGTTTGCAAATGTACCGCGCATCATCACTTCATGGTTGCCGCGGCGAGATCCGTAAGAGTTGAAATCTTTCGGCTCGACGCCTTTCGAGATGAGATATTGACCAGCAGGTGTATTTTTGCCGATCGCTCCGGCTGGCGAAATATGGTCGGTTGTGACGGAGTCGCCGAATTTGCCGACGACGCGCAAGCCTTTGAGCGGTTCCACTTTGCGCACATCTGGCGACAAGCCTTCAAAGAACGGCGGATTTTGAATGTATGTCGAGTTTTCATCCCATTGATAAAGCGGTTCATCCGTCGTTTCGATCGCATTCCAGCGAGGGTTGCCGTCGAACACGCGCTCATATTCTTTACGGAACAATTCTGGATCGACCGCTTGTTTGACGACTGCTTTGACTTCTTCCATCGATGGCCAAATATCGCTGAAGTATACGTCATTGCCATCTTTATCTTTGCCGATTGGTTCGTTTAGCAAGTCGATGTCGACCGTACCTGCGAGCGCATAAGTGACAACAAGCGGCGGCGACGCCAAATAGTTTCCTTTCACTAACGGATGGATCCGGCCTTCGAAGTTGCGGTTGCCGGAAAGGACGCTTGTCACGAGCAAGTCGTTTTCGGCAATCGCTTTTTCCAGCTCTGGCGCGAGCGGTCCGGAGTTGCCGATACATGTCGTACAACCGTAGCCGACAATGTTAAAGCCGAGTTGCTCGAGATATGGAAGCAATCCCGAATCACGCAAATAGCCGGTTACGACTTTCGAACCTGGTGCGAGCGATGTTTTTACATATTTCGGAACTTGCAATCCTTTTTCCACCGCTTTTTTCGCCACTAAGCCAGCAGCAACAAGCACGTATGGATTCGAAGTGTTCGTACAGCTTGTAATCGCGGCAATGACAACGGCTCCTGTTTTCATTTTCACTTCTTCGCCGTTTAACGTTACCGTAATTTCTTTGTCGAGGTCCGCTTCCGTCAATCCAAAGCCTTGGTTGCCTTGCGGCGCTTTTACTGCATCGCGGAACGCTTGTTTCATTTTCGAAAGCGGAATCAAATCTTGCGGACGTTTTGGTCCGGACAAATTGGTTTCGATTTCGGACAAGTTAATTTCGACAACATCCGTAAACACTGGCTCTGGCGCATCCGGAGTGTAGAATAAGCCGTTTGCTTTGCAGTAAGCTTCGACTACCTGGACATGATGTTCATCGCGGCCGGTTAGGCGCAAATAGTCAAGCGCTTCTGCGTCGACCGGGAAGAAACCGCATGTCGCACCGTATTCTGGAGCCATGTTTGCAATCGTTGCACGGTCTGCAAGCGGCAATGTCGCTACGCCTGGGCCAAAGAATTCAACAAATTTGCCGACCACACCTTTTTTGCGAAGCACCTGCGTCACTTTTAGGGCAAGATCTGTCGCTGTGGAACCGTCCGGCAATTTTCCTGTTAAACGGACACCGATGACTTCCGGTACCGGGAAGTAAGAAGGTTGTCCAAGCATGCCGGCTTCCGCTTCAATTCCGCCGACCCCCCAGCCAAGAACGCCAAGACCGTTAATCATCGTCGTATGGGAGTCCGTGCCGACCAGCGTATCTGGAAACGCTTCATATTCGCCGTTTTCTCCTTCTACGGTATGAACGACGTTAGCGAGATACTCTAAGTTGACCTGGTGGACAATCCCCGTTGCCGGCGGAACAGCACGATAGTTGTTAAACGCTTTCTGCGCCCATTTTAAAAACTTATAGCGCTCAGCGTTGCGCGCAAACTCTAAGTTCATGTTGTACTCTAACGCATCGTCCGTTCCAGCGCGATCTACTTGCACAGAGTGGTCAATGACAAGGTCGACTGGAATTTCCGGGTTGATTTCATATGGGTCGCCGCCTAAATCCGCCATCGCTTTGCGCATCGATGCCAAGTCCACGACGGCTGGCACACCAGTGAAGTCTTGCAAAATAACGCGCGACGGCTTAAACGGAACATCAATGTCTTTCATTTCCGGCGTTCCCCATTTGGCAAGGTTTTCGACGTGCTCTTTTGTGATCACACGTCCATCTACCTGCCGAAGCACCGATTCTAATAACACTTTGATTGAGTACGGCAAACGGGAAATGTTGCCGATCCCTGCTTCTTCAAGCGCTTGCAAACGGTAATAGTTATATTTTTTACCGTTTACTTCAAATGAAGAGCGGGCGTTAAAAACGTCTTGTTTCGCCATATGTATTACCCCCTCACTTCAATACTATACTATTTTTTCGACGCAAAGTCGAAAAAATAGAACAAATTCTCCCAACACCCGTAAAATTGGTACGTTTTTATCTTATTATAAGGACGATAAGTTGTAAATAGAATTTCGAAGGTTTTGTCATATTATCCCTTTTTCCAGAGGAGCATAAAGTTATCTTTCAGTCGCAAACTAGTACCGGAGGTGAAGAGGATGGGCAAACGAAAAGCCAATCACGTCATTCCGGGCATGAACGCGGCAAGCGCGCAAGGAATGGGAGCCGGCTATAACGAAGAATTTTCGAACGAACCATTGACAGAAGCGCAGCGCCAAAACAATAAGAAAAGAAAAAAGAACCAATAACCTTGCGCTTGTTCGTCATCCCGCCCTGCCGCAAGCGGGTGCAAACAAAAGGGAATGTCGGATGGTGACATTCCCTTTATCTTTTTTTTGCCAATTCATCCCCCCACCTCTAAGCGAAGCATAGGTGGGGGATGAATCGGCATTTTTTATTTTCTCAGTAATCTGAATAGTTAAAAAACGTCTTTCTTCTGTCATAAAATATAAATAAATATACCGAACTTATGTTTCGATAGAGGTGGAGAAAAGATGAAAAAAGCGTATTTTTCGAGAAGATTGTATAAATTCGAAATAGATATTCTTCATGTTACAGAAACATCTTATGCATTAGAGTTATTCAATCAAGCGAAACGTTTCGCCTTTCAAACGCTGGTCCGAGAAAAACGATGGGAACGAAAATTGTATCCAAGTCTGCATATCGCTGTGAAGAAAAAGTACGGACTGAACGATTATTTCGCCAACAG
>NZ_BAWO01000044.1 GCF_000632715.1 Parageobacillus caldoxylosilyticus NBRC 107762
GTAAAACCTTTCTCTCTTGTTTTATTTTCTTTCTTGTTTTGATTTTGTATATCCACTTTTTTCGTTGCCCATAATGAAAAATGCATGAGTTCGGAGCAAGGGGGAAAGTAAATGTTGTTTCAGTGGGGATTACAGAAAAAAAAGCAGGAAATTCAGGGGAAAGAAGGAAAAGATCAAAGCGGCCAAGCGCAGGATATTCCAGAGGAACCCATTCATTCACAACTAGAAATGAATATCGATATTGTCCGTCATACGACGGGAGACAGTCCTGATATTGTCATTCGTCGCTTTGATGTTGGCCATGAACGTACGATTCGCGCAGCTATGATTTTTGTCGATGGTCTTGTTGACGAAAAAAATGTGTGCCAATTTTTACTTGAACCTCTCATGACCGCGACGTTTCCAATTTCTTTATTGCCGGCAGACCTATTTATCTGGATGGAAAAGAAACTGGCCGCTGTCGGCGGGATTCGGCAAATTTCTCAATGGTCCGAGTTATTTACAGAACTAATGTCCGGAAGGACGATTATTCTCCTTGATGGAATTCCGTTGGCCTTATGCGCGAGCACAAAAGGGGGACAATATCGCCAAATTGAGGAGCCGCAAACACAAATAGCGATCCGCGGTTCTCGCGACGGGTTTACCGAATCGCTGCGCATCAATACCTCACTGATTCGCCGCCGCATTCAAAATCCAAATCTTTGGATGGAAACAATGAAAATCGGCAAAGTAACGCAAACAGACGTCGCCATTATGTACATAAAAGGAATCGCCAATGAGGAAATTGTACAAGAAGTAAAACAACGGCTTAACCGCATCAATATTGACAGTATTTTGGAATCTGGCTATATCGAACAATTAATTGAAGATCAAACATATACTACGTTTCCTACGGTATATCATACGGAACGGCCGGATACGGTTGCCGCAAATCTGTTAGAGGGAAGAGTCGCCATTTTTATGGAGGGAACTCCATTTGTCCTGGTTGTTCCAGCTGTGTTTATCCAATTTTTTCAGGCGGTCGAAGATTATTATTCCCGTTTTGATATTTCGACGGCACTTCGCTTTTTGCGTGTGCTTATTTTCTTTATTTCCTTAATTGCTCCTGCGTTGTATATTGCAGCGACAACATTTCACCAAGAAATGATCCCGACGCCGCTGGTTATTGCGATCGCTGCGCAACGGGAGGCAGTTCCATTTCCAGCGTTTGTCGAAGCATTGGTGATGGAAGTCACTTTCGAAATTTTGCGAGAAGCTGGGGTGCGTCTGCCGCGTGCGGTCGGTCATGCGGTATCGATCGTCGGCGCGCTTGTCATTGGACAGTCGGCAGTCGAGGCGGGATTTGTTTCTTCGGCGATGGTCATCGTTGTTTCGATTACAGCGGTGGCTAGTTTTGCAACGCCGGCAGTTGCGATTGCTATTTCTGCCCGCCTCATTCGGTTTTTGCTTATGGTTCTTGCGGCCATGTTTGGGTTTTACGGAATTATCATGGGAATTTTAGTGATGACCATTCACTTATGCAGCCTTCGTTCATTTGGTGTTCCATATATGTCGCCATTGGCTCCATCCATTCCAGCTAACATGGGTGATACGCTCTTCCGTGTGCCGACATGGGCGTTTAAAGATCGGCCGCATCTCATCAGCCAAAAAAATATTGAGCGCCAAGGGAACAATCAGAAGCCACAACCGCCTGGCTCGAATAGTTCAAACGATTCAAACAGGGGAGAAACGTCATGAAACGAATAATCGCAACGGTCGTTTCTATTTTGCTATGTGGAATCATCCTTGCGGGATGCTGGAGCAGAAAAGAGCTTACCGATTTGGCTTTTATCATCGCAGTTGGGTTGGATAAAACCAAAGATGGAAAATACATGATGATCTACCAAGTCGTCAACCCTGGAAATGTGGCCGGGGCAACGCAAAGAGGAGGAGGAAGCGGTGGAGTGCCGGTTTCTATTTATAAAGCAACAGGCAATAACCTTGTCGAGGCAAGCCGAAAAACATCGCAAAAGGTATCGCGGATTCCGTATTATGCCCATACGAACTTGGTAGTGATTGGGGAGGAGGTAGCCAGAGAAGGATTGGATGGGCTATTTGACGCGATGGAGCGCAACAGCCAGTTTCGCGCGACTTCCATGGTGGTCATTGCCCGCCATCATTCAGCGGAGGATGTATTAAAAATATTAACACCCATTGATAAAATTTCTGCCAATCAAATTATCAAAACATTGCAATTTTCAGAAAAAATGTGGGGGGAAACCATCAATATTCATGTAGGAGACATCATTAGAGATCTTTCTTCACAAGGAAAAGCTCCTGTTATTAGCGGTGTTGGAATTGAAGGGAACGTACGAAAAGGAAAACGTCAATTAAGCATACAAGCTTCCGAGCCGGATGCGCGCTTGTATGTAGATGGATTGGCGATGTTTAAAGACGGAAAACTTGTCGGATGGATTAATGGGGAAGCATCCCGCGGGGTGTTATGGGTATTAGATAAGATTAAACAAACCAATATCACAACAGGATGGAAAGGGAAAAAAGAGGCAATTAGCTATAAAGTAGATCGGTCCCAAACGAGTGTGGCCGCCCATATCAAAAATGGGAAGCCGTCTGTTTCCGTTCATATTCAGACAGAAGGAGACATCGGTGAAGTGCTGGTGCCTCTTGACTTAAACGATCCAAAGCAGCTTTTAATGCTGAAAACGGCGATAGAACAGGCCATAAAAAGGGAAGTCCTTGACGCCGTTGAAAGAGCAAAAGAAAAGAGGACAGATATTTTTGGATTTGGTCAAACCGTGTATCGTTCCTATCCACACGAATGGAGGAAAATAGCAAAAAATTGGAATGAATCATATTTCCCTTATTTGGAGGTCAATGTAAAAGTTGAGTCTTTTATCCGCCGGACGGGACTGCGGAATAAACCATATATATTTCAACAGCAAGGCGGGAAACTGGAATGGAAAAAGTAAAAATTAGCGCACGGCAATTGTTTGTGCTCATCATACTGTTTGAACATGGCAGTGCGCTCGTCATTCCGCTTGGAGTGCGGGCGAAGCAGGATGTGTGGCTGGCGATCTTGTTAGGAATGGTAGGCGGCATATTGCTGTTTTTGGTTTATTATCGCCTCTACCGTTATTATCCGGATATTCCCTTAACATCCTATGTGCAACACATTATCGGACCTTGGTTTGGCAAAGCGCTTGCGTTTGTGTATACCGTTTATTTTCTTTTTCTTGCCTCCCGGGTGCTCAGGGACTTCGGAGAGCTGCTTTTGACGTTTGCTTATCCGGAAACGCCTCTCTTTAGTTTAAATGCGATTATGATATTGACGGTGATGTATGGTGTGTATAAAGGCATTGAGGTATTAGCACGGACAGGGGAGCTGTTTTTGACGTTTCTTTATGTACTGGCAATCGGCGGGTTTATTTTGGTCATAAGTGCAGGGTTAGTGCATTTATATAACTTGGAGCCGGTACTGGCGGATGGCTGGAAGCCTGTGTGGAAAGTAGTGTTTACGGAAACACTTTATGTGCCGTTTGGGGAAATGATCGTATTTGCGATGATATTTCCGTATTTAAACAATCCGGAAAAAGCAAAACAAGCGACTATTATCGGTATGGGACTAAGCGGCATCAATTTAGCCATTACCATGGCGATTAATGTGGCGGTGCTTGGCCCAGAGCTTGTGTCCCGTTCGACGTTCCCGCTTTTAGACACGATCCGAAACATTCAAGTTGCTAATTTTTTGGAACGCCTCGATGTCTTTTTCATGATTGCCCTTATTATTGGCGGCTTTTTTAAAATCTCGCTCTTTTTTTATGCTGGAGTGGTAGGAGCGAGCGAGTTATTTGGAGTGCAAAATCATCACCGTCTCATTTATTCTCTTGGGTTCATTGTGTTGTTATTATCCGTTGCGATCGCTGACAATTATTCCGAACATATTAAGGAAGGATTACGGATTGTCACGGTCTATTTGCACTTGCCGCTGCAAGTTATTATTCCTATTTGTTTACTCGTGATTGCAGCTATTCGTCACCGTTATTTCAATCAGCAATCATGAAAATAGGAAAAAATGGCTATCTTTTTTTCCAAAGAAAAAGCAGGAAAAGGAGGGGGGGAAGCGAATTTAATAAATCAAAAAAGAAAACCTTTCCGTTTCGAAGCAATGGTTGCCTTGTGTTCAAAAGGTGACCTTTTATCATGAAGTGGGGCAATAATGAGAGATTACGATGAAAAAGGGTTGAACAATGGTGAAGCTAAATGTACAGGTGATCGGAAAAACGTTTAACCATCGTGCCAGTGGTGGAATGATCATTACTGACCGAAACCAATTAATTGTAGCGGTGAATGATGAGATAGCGGAACTGACCGGTTATGCTAAGGAGCAATTAATCGGCCAATCTATTCATATTCTTCTTGCCGATGAACGCATTGCTGAAAAGTGTGAATTGATTTGGGAAACTGTGTTAGAAAGCGGTTATTGGCAAGGGGAAATAGATCATTACGTGGACAATGGCCAAAAGCGCACAAAGATGTTAACAGTATATGCGCTTTCCGGCGCGACAGATGAATGTTACGTCTGGTGTTTTACCGATACGGAAACATCAGCTTCTTTGCCAGAATCGGAACAAATGTTGCGAGCCATATATCAAACTGCCCCGCTGGCCGTAATTCCGTTATGCAAAAATATGACGATAAAAGACTGGGGACATGCCGCTGAAGCGTTATTTGGCTGGAAGCGGGAGGAAGTCATTGGTCAAAGTTTATCTTCTCTGTTTTATGAGTACCCCCATCATGAGGTATTTTCCTATCCGTTAAAAGAGAAAAAAGCCGGGGAGTGCATGGTTAAGCGAAAGGACGGAACATTAATCGACGTTGCATATGCAGTCATTTCGGTGACCGATTCGGATGGAAACGTTACCGGATATATTGTGATGTTTGAAGATATTACAAGGCGGAGGCAAAAAGACATCGAGCACAAACGGCAAGTGGAGCTCGCGAAAAAAATTCAGCGAAGTTTATTAACGCCCCCGATCCAAAACAATGTAGTAACAATGGATGCGGTTTATATCCCGTCGGACGACTTATCTGGAGATATATATGCATGTTACCAAATTGATCGGGATCGTTATGGCGTCATTATTATTGACGTAATGGGGCATGGCATTTCTTCTTCGCTTGTCAGCATGCTGCTTCGCTCACTGCTGAGGGGACTGATTGTACGTGTCATCGATCCAGTGTATGTTGCTACCGAACTAGAGAAACATGTACAAAACTTGTTTCCAGATGAGGTAAATGAAATCCGCTATTTATTTTCCATGATTTATTTGGTGATTGATACGAAAAGGAAGCAGATCGAGTATACAAATGCCGGACACCCTGCCGGATTATTGGTTTCCGAGGACGGAGAAATCATTGAATTGGATAAGGGCGGATTGGCGATCGGCAGCCCGTTTTCTGTACCGTTTGAAAAAGAGGTGATTCATTACCGAAAGCGGACAAGACTATTTTTATATACCGATGGGATTTTAGATGAAATCGACTCCTCTATTTTACAAAGCATGAATAAAATTCGTACGTATACAAAAATGTACAGCCATTTATCAGACAAACAGTTTTTACATATGTTGATGGAAGAGGGAAAATCGTCGACAAGCCCTGTCGATGATATATGTTTGCTGTCTATTACAGTTCAGTGACAGGATAACTTCCAAATTAGCTGTATCAGTAGGTGCAAAACAATGTACGAAATAACGATGCAATGCAAAGCGACGGAGGAGGCCATTGATTTTTGCGATTTGCTGGCGAAGCAAATCGCCCGCTTCTTTTCCCTTCATGATCGCGATATGTTTGTCTTATCGGTCCATGAAGCAGTTGTCAATTCCATAAAGGCAGTAAAACAGCTGGGAAGAAAAATAGATGACGGTGCGTTGGTCGTATCCTGGCGAATTACAGAGGAAGAGGTAACGGTGACGGTAACCGATGAAGGCGGAGGGATTCCGATAAAAGAGATCGAACGATTGGGGCAGGAAAGCTTGGAAGATGTCTTGCTTGCCGAATCCGGGCGCGGTCTTTTACTGATCAAGGAAACGATGGATGTGGTGTCATTCGTGCCGCATGAAGGCGGCAAATGTGCGATCGTAATGAAAATGAGGAGAGGACAGAATGGATCGTCGGATATCCACTTTTGAATTAGTAACGGTATCGGTAGAAACGTATGCGAAAATATGGTTAAAAGGAAATTTGGTTTACCATACGCAACAGGCGGCAAGACAAAAGATGGAAATGGCATTAGCAGAAATAGACAGAAACATCGTCATAATGGACGTCAGTCAACTTCTTTTTATTGATAGTACAGGATTAGCGTTATTGATTCACTTTTTCAAAAAGGCGGTTTGCCAAAACAAACAAATTGCATTGGTCGTTTCCACTAATAAAACGGTAGAAAGGATATTGGCGATTGCAAAATTTGATAAATTGTTTCCGATTGTGGAGCGGGAAGAGGATCTCGCTCGGTTGCTGGCTTCGCTCACTAAAGAAATTGCCAGCCAGGAAATGTTGCTGAAAATATGGCAGAACCATTGTATACAAAATTGAAAATATACGGAAATCCAGTTGTATTCGTATAACACTCCCTCGTTCATTTACGGCCCGTCGTCTTTTTCCATAAAAGATCAAAAAATTGTAAAACGCTTTTTTGGCGAGTAGAATAAAAGTTACAAAAGCAGATAGCCACGAAGTCCATGGTTTGAGTTTTGGAATGAAGTGGAAAACGATGTTAAACCGGGCCGGCAGAGCGCTAAACACCAGTGAGATTTTGCCCATGATCCTTAACAGAACAAGATGGAGTGCCTGCACACAGGTGTAGGAAAACTCTTTAGTACGTCAGACCGCACCGACTTTAGTCGTGTGGAGGTTCAGATGATAGGCACGGGGGAGTGACAACATGCGGCAGATATTATTGTACTTAAAACCATATCGCAAATGGATGATCATCGCTTGGATGCTGATGCTTATTGAGCTGTTAGTGGAATTATGGCAGCCGCTGTTGATGGGAAAAATTATTGACGATGGAGTCATGAAACAAAACTTGTCTGTTGTTTGGACGTGGGGTGCGGTGATGATCGGCGCTTCACTTCTAGCGTTTGCATCGGGGATTGCCAACTCTTTTGCTGCCGCCTACGTCGGTCAAGAGTGTGGATTTTCGCTGCGAAAGCATCTATTCGAAAAAATTCAGTCCTTTTCGTTCGCCAATGTGGAACGGTTTTCGACCGCTTCGCTCATTACGAGACTGACAAATGATGTGACACAAGTGCAAAATATGGTATTTATGAGCTTGCGCATCGCCTTGCGTGCTCCGCTTCTTGTTGTGTTTAGCGTCGCGATGTCATTAATTGTTCATGTGCAGCTTGCGCTCATGTTCGTTGTTGCCGTTCCGATATTAGTGGCATTTTTGTTATGGATGATGAATAAAGCGGCCGCCTCATTTTCCATCGTCCAGCAAGCGCTCGACCGAGTCAATAGCGTGATGCGTGAAAATCTGGCGGGAATGCGTCTCATTAAAGCGTGGATGAGAGGAGTATACGAGCAAGAGCGGTTTATGACGGTGAACGAGTCATTAATGCAGCGGACGATGAACGTCTTGCGCTTAGTGGAAACCATTACGCCTGTATTGCTATTCGTAATGAATATGGCGATTATTGTTATTCTTTTTGTTGGACGAGTCGACATAAAAGCGGGGAGCGCCACAGCGGGTCAAGTTGTCGCTGTTGTCAATTATGCGACCCGTATTACGGCAGCGTTGTCGATGTTTACGTTTATTACGATGGCATTTTCACGTGCCAAAGCATCAGCAGGACGGATTGCGGATGTACTTCAAACGGAGGTGGAAATGAAAGACGGGCATGAGGGCGGCGCCGTGCCTATCCGGCAAGGAGAGATTCGGTTTGAGCGCGTGTCTTTTCGCTATCCGAACAGCCGCACTCTTGTGTTAAAAGATATTTCGTTTGTCGTCCGTCCGCACGAAACAGTGGCGATTTTAGGAGCGACCGGTTCAGGAAAGACGTCGCTGCTGCAGCTGATTCCCCGTTTATACGATCCGACCGATGGGCGGGTGTTGATCGATGGCGTTGATATTCGGCAAGTGAATCAAGAACAGCTGCGCACCGCAATTCGTTTTGTTCCGCAGGAAGTGCTGCTTTTTTCCGGCACGATCGCGGAAAATATTCGTTTTGGAAATGCCAACGCTTCTATGGAAGAAGTGATAAAAGCAGCGAAACACGCGCAAATTCATGATACGATTATGAGCTTTCCCGACGGGTACGAGACAGTGATCGGACAAAAAGGAGTGAACTTGTCGGGCGGACAAAAGCAGCGCCTGTCGATTGCCCGGGCGCTTGTCGGCCATCCGAAAATTTTGTTGCTCGATGATAGTACGAGCGCGCTTGATTTAAAAACGGAGGCAAAACTGCTCGAAGCGCTAAAAGAATATACGTGCACGACATTGATTGTTACGCAAAAAATCCGCACGGCAATGGAAGCCGATGTGATTTTCTTGCTAGAAGATGGCCAACTGCTCGCAAAAGGAAGCCATGATGAGCTGCTAGAAAAGAGCGAACTGTACCGAAAAATCGTCGAATCGCAGTTTGGAAAGAAGGGGCTTAACGATGTTACGACCACGGCATAGTACGCTGGCGACGATGGGCCAAAAACGGAAAGCGAGGGATAGTATTGGCACGTTAAAGCGGCTTTGGTCATTTGTTTCGCCGCAAAAAGGCTGGCTTTTGGCGGCAATAATAATAGTCATCATCAGTTCCGGCTTAAGCCTGCTTGGTCCATATGTCGTCGGGAAAGCGATTGATAGGTATATAGTTGAAAGGCGGACAGACGGCTTCTGGATGGTGCTTGCGCTTCTTCTTTTTATTTATGTCGCCCTGTCCGCCTCGACATTTTTGCAGAACTATTGGATGATCGGTGTCGCGCAAAAAACGGTTTATGCGATCCGCAAACAGCTGTTCCGCCATTTTCATGAACTGCCGATTTCGTTTTTTGATAAGCGCCAGCAAGGCGAATTGATGAGCCGCATCACCAATGACATTGATAATATGAGCCAAACGTTTAACAGCACGGCAATCCAGGTGATCTCGAGCGCGCTCACGCTTGCCGGGGCGATTGGCGTGATGGTTTGGCTTAGCCCGCTGCTTACGCTGGTGACCTTGCTGATCGTTCCGATGATGTATGCGGGGATGAAGTGGATCACGAACCGGACGCAAAAACGGTTTCGCGAGCAACAGCGCTGTTTAGGGGAAATGAACGGATTTATCGAAGAAGTCATCTCCGGACAAAAAGTGGTGAAAATGTTTTCGCAGGAGCGGAGAATGATCAACGACTTTTTGCAAAAAAACGAACAGTTAAAGCGCGCCGGTTTTTGGGCGCAGACGTATTCCGGCTTTATTCCGAAGCTGATGAACTTTTTAAACAACTTAAGTTTTGCACTGATTGCCGGCGTCGGCGGAGTTTTGGCGCTTAAAGGAATCATTTCGATTGGAGTCATTGTTGTCTTTGTCGAGTATGCCCGCCAGTTTACCCGTCCGCTCAATGATTTGGCCAACCAATGGAATACGCTGCTGTCCGCACTGGCCGGCGCGGAGCGGGTGTTTGAAATTTTAGATACGCCTAAAGAAGAATGGGATGAAACGGGAGCGATTTCTCTTGGACACCTGCAAGGGAAAGTCGAATTTGACCATGTCGTATTTTCTTATGATCAAAAACGCGATGCCCTTCGTGATGTCAGCTTTTCTGTCTCTCCTGGAGAAACGGTGGCGCTTGTTGGCCCGACCGGGGCAGGAAAAACGACGGTTTTGCAGCTGTTAACCCGTTTTTACGACCCTGACCGCGGCCATATTTTCATCGATGGGCATGATGGCCGTTCTATTAAGCGCGCAAACTTGCGCGCCCATATGGCATTTGTTTTGCAAGATACGTTTTTGTTTGAAGGAACGATTCGCGATAATATTCGTTACGGAAGGTTAGAGGCAAGCGATGAGGAAGTGGAGCAGGCGGCGAAATGGGCCAACGCCCATTCGTTTATTACAAAGCTGCCAAACGGTTATGATACGGTGTTAAAGCAAGATGGCAGCGGCATCAGTCAAGGTCAAAGACAGCTCTTGGCAATCGCCCGCGCGATGGTGGCAAACCCGTCGATTTTAATTTTAGATGAGGCGACAAGCAATATCGATACGGTGACTGAGATGAAAATTCAGGAGGCGCTCGAGCGACTGATGAAAGGGCGGACCTGTTTTGTCATTGCCCATCGGCTCAACACGGTGCAACATGCGGACCGCATTCTTGTGTTGAATGAAGGAAAAATTGTCGAACAAGGGACGCATGAATCACTGCTGAAGGCAAAAGGGTTTTACTATGAGTTGTACCATAGCCATCTGCAAAAAGAGGAAGTATCATAAAAACACCTTGTACACGCGTGTACAAGGTGTTTCTTTTTAAGAATTAGCGGCGGCGGAAATCCTTGCCGCAAACACATCGCGCCAGCTTTTCGATAAGGCGGGTTCGGCGAGGATTTTTCGCATCGCTTCCACATTTGTTTTTTCCATATAATAAATGTGATTGACATAGTCAATGGATAACCGGGACAGACTGCGTTCGACTAGTATCAGCGGATCGCCTTGCTGAATAACGCCTTCTTGCAGCACGCGAAAATAAAAGCCGGTTCGGCCCGTTTGCTGCACCACAAGCGG
The DNA here is from genome assembly GCF_000632715.1 of Parageobacillus caldoxylosilyticus NBRC 107762. Taxonomy (GTDB): domain Bacteria; phylum Bacillota; class Bacilli; order Bacillales; family Anoxybacillaceae; genus Saccharococcus; species Saccharococcus caldoxylosilyticus. Next base: position 10,755 of record NZ_BAWO01000044.1, read on the forward strand.
AAGGTCCGGCAGACCGTGCCGCTTGGCCAGCTTAAAGCATGGCTGTCTTGGCTGGGATACTTGAATGACGGCCGTTCCGACGGAAAAAATATCGCCGATATATACTTCCTTTTCCGTCAAACCTGCTAGTGTGAGGTTTTCGCCAAACGAACCGGGAAAAAATGGACGCTCATACCGTTTCGTCCATTTCGTAAAATGTTCCGACGGGTAAGCGCAAATCGCTTTGTCATACCCGCCGTGATGCACTAAGTCCGCCTGTCGATCTCCAGTAAAGTTGAGCTTCGTGACAAGAACTGGTTCCAATACCCGTTCTTTATAAATTCCCGTTGTCAACGGCTTTCCGCCGATCATCACCGTTTTTGGTGCGCCGACATTGACGGAAATCACTTTCATCTATTCCCTCTACCCCCCATAATTCTTCGGCAATTAACCGAAATGACGCCAGTTTATCTGCAAAATCATAGGTAATCGTTACAAGCATAATTTCTTCTGTTTCATAAGCCTCGCTGAGCCGAAACAGCTGTTCTTTTATTTGTTTTGGCGAACCGACGATCATCCGTTTGCGGTTTTCGATAACCCGTTTGCGCTCATACGGACTGTACGGGTAAGCCGTTGCTTTTTCCGGGCTTGGCGTGCCGTTGGACACCATGCCTTGTTCAATCATCAACAGCGATAAATCAAGGCTTGATGCCACCCATTCCGCTTTTTCTTCTGTTTCGGCGCAAATGGCGAACACAGCGACCATATTGCGCGGTTTATCTAAATATTTCGATGGCACAAACCGTTCACGGTACAATTTCGTATAATATTCCCCACCTTCGCCGTTAATAAATTGGGCAAACACATACGGCAACCCTTTTTGCGCGGCAAGGAGCGCGGAGGATGAGCTTGAGCCGAGCAGCCATACATCGGGAGCTGTCCGTACGTTCGGTGTCGCCTTTAGTCCGTGCAATGGATGTTCTTTCGGCAAGTCGTTATGTAAATAAGCAAGCAAATCATCAACCTGCTCTGGATAGCGGTCTATATCTCTTCGTTTTCCTTCTTGCAAGGCGATCGTCGCAATCGGCATGCCGCCAGGCGCTCTCCCGATCCCTAAGTCAACCCGGCCGGGATGAAGCCCTTCGAGCACTTTAAAGTTTTCTGCCACTTTATAAGCGCTATAATGCGGGAGCATTACTCCGCCTGATCCGATGCGGATGCGCGACGTTTTCGCGCCAATATGGCCAAGGAGCACTTCCGGAGATGAACCTGCAAGGCTGTTTGTATCATGATGCTCCGACACCCAAAAACGTTCATAGCCAAGCTCCTCGACAAATTGCGCGAGCCGGACAGTATTGGCGAGCGCTTCTTCCGCTGTCATCCCCTCCGCGATTGGGGATTGGTCTAACACGCTTAATTTAAGGCTCATGATAAAACATCCTTTCGCTATCGTGCTTCATGTTCCAAGAGGGATTAATTATTTCTTATTATGCCCCGCTAGGGGAAAATTGTCTATTGATTTGCCTGTAAGTAGGCAAGGATTTTTATGTTGAATCGATGCTGCTTTTCATTTTATTTCAGCGGTTGCAGCTAAAAAAGAAGAACACGCCCCGCTAGGCCGCTGTTGGGGCGCGCTGATTTATAAATGTACGAGCTCTTCTTCCCGCTCCGGTTGTTCTTTTGTTGCTTTCTTTCGTTCATGGCGTGAAAATAACGAACGCATCAGCTCCTTCATTGTGTCGACGATAAAGGAGCACCGTTCGTATAACGCTTCTTTTAAGCTATCGAGCTGGCGCGTCATTTTGTATTGTGTCGCTTCCTGTGCTTCCAGCCGCTTGATGACCGTTTCCTGAAACACGTGCTGCAGCTCCAATTTTTCAATTAATTTTTGGTATAGTTTCTCTTGCCCTTCTAAACGGGTGAGCAGCCCTTGATATAATTGTTCATACGCGGCGAGTTGCTGCGATAGTTTTTTTGTTGCCTCCTCTTGCAAAACAAGGGAGTCGTTAATGGCATGCTTGGCCGTTACGTCTTGTTCTATTCGTTCATTCCATCGTTCATATAGCTGTTGTTGCTGCTGGTGTTGGGCGGAAACGGAACGCTGCAGTTCTGCTAGTAAAGCGGAAAGTTCATTGTAAAGCCGCTGTTGTCCCTCTAATACTTGCTCGGTGGCGGACCGGCGGTAATAGAAAACAGAATGTGATGAAGCGGGAGGGGTTCCTTCATAGACGCGCGGAGTCAATTTCTTGTTCGTATAAATGAAAGACATGCCCGACACTCCTTTCCATCTGTAAATACCTATGTGACATCATATGCAGCTATTCTTATTTCGGTTAGGCACCAAGTTTGTGATGCCGTCTCATGCTTTGGTATAATAAAATAAATAGAAAATTTGGAAAGGATGTGGATGTATGCCAGCAGTCGAGTCCAATATGTTTCCATTAGGGCAAAAAGCGCCGTCGTTTGAACTAGTGAACGTAGTTGATGGCAAAACCGTCCGTTTGGAAGACGTAAAATCGGATGTTGCAACGGTGATTATGTTTATTTGCAATCATTGTCCGTTTGTGAAACACGTGCAGCATGAACTTGTCCGTCTTGCCAACGATTATCAGCCAAAAGGAGTCACGTTTATCGCCATCAATTCGAACGATGTGGAAAAATATCCGGAAGACTCGCCGGAAAATATGAAAAAAGTAGCCGAAGAATTAGGCTATCCGTTCCCATATTTGTTTGACGAAACGCAAGAGGTGGCAAAAGCGTACCAAGCGGCGTGCACGCCGGACTTCTATATCTTTGACCGCGACTTAAAATGCGTATACCGCGGCCAGCTTGACGATTCACGGCCAAACAATGGCATTCCGGTTACAGGGGAATCGATTCGCGCGGCATTAGACGCATTATTGAATGGCGAGCCAGTGCCGGAAAAACAAAAACCAAGCATTGGTTGCAGCATCAAATGGAAGGAATAATTTCCATCATTTCTTGACTTTCTTTTGCGCATCCAGTATTATTAACAAAGCACCATTTCGTTCGTCGTATAAAGGATCATCATAAGTCGTGCCTTGCGAATAGGGGGCCTGCTTATATGTTCCCTTGCTTGCGCAAGCGCACGGCTTTTTCTTTATAGCGGTAGCGATGGTCAATACTTATTTTTGGAGGAATCACAATGAGTACAGGAAAAGTAAAATGGTTTAATGCGGAAAAAGGGTATGGGTTTATCGAAAAGGATGGCGGCGGCGATGTTTTCGTTCATTTTACCGCTATTGAGGGTGAAGGGTTTAAAACGTTAGAAGAAGGGCAATTCGTTACATTTGATGTTGTCGAAGGAAATCGCGGTCCGCAAGCGGCAAACGTACGTAAAGCGTAAGGAGGGAATAAGGTGATATCGCTTCTGGCGGTATCACTTTTTTTTACGGCAGGCGGCTCATTTCGGAACGGACAAATTCACACTGGCGCAGCTTCGGAGCTGCAAGGATGGATGAGAGGCAGGGCTTCCATTGTTTTTGTCTTGTTGTATGATAGAGATGTAGATATATCCCGCTTATAGTTTTCATAAATTTTATTATGTAAACAAAAAGGGGAGAAAGAAATGAGGCCGCTGCTATACCGTGTGTTTGTGTATGGAACGTTGTTAGTGGGGGAAGCAAACCATTTTGTCGCCGCTCCTTATATCCGCGATATTCAGCCGGGAAAAGTGAAAGGGCGCTTATATGACGTCGGGGCATACCCCGCGCTCGTTGTCGAAGAAGAAGGCGAAGTAATCGGCGAATGGTTTACCGTAACGGAAGAAGGGCTGCAAGCGATGGATGAGCTCGAAGAATATGAAGAAGGGGGCCGACATAACGAATACGAGCGGGTTTGGATTAAAGATTTGGAACAGCCGATCGAAGGGTATGTATATATATACCTAAAAAGTAAAGCGGCGCACCTTCCGCTCATTCCGTCGGGGTCATGGCGGCATCGGCATACGAACTAGCGGCGTATGAGAAAGTAGGTGTTTTTATTGAACGAAATCAATAATACATCGCTTTTTGTCATATGGCTGTTTATTCTTGTCCCGGTATTTATATCATACCGGCAGTCATTAAAATTAGAAAAAGACATTATTTGGTCTTCATTGCGCGGATTTGTTCAATTATTAATATTAGGATATTGCATTTCCTATCTTTTTTCTTTAAAAAAATGGTATGTTATTATTGGTTATGTGCTATTGATGGTGGCTGTTGCTTCGTTCAACGTTTCGAAGCGGGGAAACGATGCAAAACGTACGTTTTTTCTTGTCTTTTTCAGCATGATTGTTTCTGTTGGGATTCCAATTATGTTATGGCTAATTTGCCGCATTATTCCATTTCAAGCTCGATACATTATCCCAGTTGCTGGAATGTTTTCAGGAACAGCGATGGTTGCCTCAAGCGTCGTATTAGAAACGATGAAACGGGAACAACGTAACAATATAAAACAGCACGCCATCAAAATTGCAATGATTCCAACGATTGATTCCTTAAAAACAATGGGGCTTGTACAAATTCCCGGAACAATGACGGGAATGATCTTGGCCGGAGCAGATCCATTTGCTGCAGTCAAATATCAAATTTTTATCGTATTTACCCTTCTTGTTGTCGCGGCCATTTCGGCGATTGCCGTTTGCTTTCTCAATTATCAAGCGTTCTATCAAACTAACGATTACTGAGAAGGTGATCATAACAAATTCTCTTGATAATGGCTGCATATGTCTATCACGGCGGCTGTCTAAAAGGGTGTTGATGAATCCTCCTTTATAGGCAGCTGCCCTTTTTATTAACGAAATCGCATAAATATACAGATATATCACTATTTATAGTTCGATTTTGGCAGTTCTTTGAAAACGTTTTCTAGTTAGTGTTATAAAAATACAGAAAAATTAATAAAAAAAGTATTGCCAAATACGCGCTCCTTCCCTATAATAAAGACATGTTATAAAAATAAACGCCAGAATGTGAGGTAATGTAACATGTCAAAGGTGATGGTTTCTCCTACAAGCGATCGGGAAGCAGTGCTTGAACAAATCAAAGAAATAATCAAGCAAAAACATGTCGAGCTTTTGCATCTGCAATTTGTCGACATCGAAGGAATTTTGAAACACGTTACGGTGACGGCGGAGCAGCTTGATGATGTTGTGGAAGGAAAAATCATGTTTGACGGTTCCTCAATTAAAGGGTTTTCTCCCATCAACAAATCCGATCTCTATCTTCTACCTGACTTAAACACATTTGCCGTATTGCCTTGGACAGTAGAGGAAGGATATTCCGAAGCCCGTTTCCTTTGTTCTGTTCTCAATCCTGATGGAACGCTGTTTGAAGGGGATCCACGCAACGTTTTAAAGAAAACAATTGAGCGTGCCGCGGAAAAAGGATATACGATTTCTGTCGGCCCAGAATTGGAATTCTTTTTATTCAAAGCGGACGAAAACGGAAACCCGACGACAGAACTCCATGATAGCGGCGGATATTTCGAACCGTCTCCAAAGGACCTTGGCGAGCGCGTTCGTTTAGAAATTTACCGCGCGTTGAAGGCGATGGGCTTTACGATCGAAGCATCCCATCACGAAGTTGCGGAAGGACAGCATGAAATCAACTTCAAATATGCTGATGTGTTAGGGGCGGCAGACAATGCAACTACATATAAGTGGGTCGTAAAAACGATCGCCAATAAATATGGACTGCACGCCACGTTTATGCCAAAGCCGGTGTTCGGCATTAATGGCTCCGGTATGCATGTGAACATGTCGCTATTTAAAGACGGCGAAAATGCGTTTTTTGATCCAAGTGATGAAAACCAATTATCAGAAACGGCCTATCGATTTATCGCTGGCTTGCTCGCGCATGTCAAAAGCTTTGCCGCCGTTACAAATCCGCTAGTAAACTCGTACAAACGGCTTGTTCCGGGATATGAGGCGCCTTGTTATATCGCGTGGTCGGCATCAAACCGTTCGGCGTTAATCCGCATCCCAGCCAAACGTGGCATGGCGACCCGCGTCGAGCTCCGTAGTCCAGATCCATCGGCCAACCCTTACCTTGCGTTTGCCATCATTGCCGCCGCTGGTTTGGACGGAGTGGAAAAAGGCTTGCAAGCTCCGGCGCCGATTGACGAAGATATTTTCCATATGACAGAAGAGCGCCGCGCTCTGCTTGGCATTGAAAATCTGCCGGCGAGCTTAGGAGCGGCAGTGGAAGAATTCGCAAACGGCACAATCGGACGCGAAACGTTCGGGGAACACGTGTTTCAGGAATACGTCGCTATGAAAAAAGCAGAGTGGGACAGCTACCGCACCGCTGTGCACGCTTGGGAAATTGAACAATATCAAGCGAAGTTTTAAACAGAAAAGGGGCACGGAAAAGATTGCTCTATCAGTCTTTTCCAGTGCCCTTTTTTGTGAATAATGAAATATAGCGTTGAATCTAACGTTGCGTGATGCTGTATGCTCTGCTTAGAAGGTGAAAACGCTTTGTATAAAGCAAAGAAGTAGCAGATATCGCGGATGTGAGTGTACGGACGCAAGAGCATCCACAGAAATACGCCAAGGAAGCGCGAGAGAAATATGGCGCTGATATGGTTGAACAGGTAAAACGGTGAACGTCGGCATACAGGAAGGAAGATTGGGCAACGATAAAAGCAAAGATGGATGATATTTACGGAAAAATTACCGCTCGCAAGGCATACGGACCGGACGACGAGCAGATGCAGAGGCGGTAGTGGAATGGAGACATTTATGATTGCACCTTTGACATTTTCCGCCGACTTGGCGGCTTATATGTCAACGATGAGCGTTTTACGAAATGTATTGACCGCTATCAAATGGGGCTAGCTGCATTTTTGCGTGAGGCGATGCTGTATGCTGCGATCGTCAGATGAATAAAAATGCATGATAAAATTCTATTGGTTAGATAAAACGGGGTTCAGATGATGAATCTAAACTCTATTTTATTTTTTGTAATTCGAAGTTGACAACTATGAATACTTGGTATTAATGTATTAATTAATAAAAATATTCGACCATTTCAGACGGAGGGGATGAAATGAAAAAGTTAATCGTGTTTGTGATTGTTGGATTTATCGCGCAGCTTATTGACGGTTCACTCGGAATGGCGTATGGGGTTACGTCAACAACGCTGTTGCTTGCGTTCGGGATTGCCCCGGCGGTCGCTTCCGCCTCGGTGCATTTAGCGGAAGTGGTCACAACCGCAGCTTCGGGCGCATCACATATTAAATTTGGAAATGTCGACCGCGACATGCTGGTCAAATTGATTATTCCCGGCTCGCTTGGCGCGTTTGTCGGAGCCTGCTTTTTAAGCAATCTTCCAGGGGATTTCATTAAACCATATGTTTCTCTATTTTTGTTAGCGCTTGGGGTTTATATCATATATCGGTTTTTATTTCTATCCGCCCGCCAAGATCCGCAGCCGCCAAAGAAATTTTCGAATAAGCAACTTGTTCCTCTTGGTTTAGTGGCTGGTTTTCTCGATGCGACTGGCGGAGGAGGATGGGGCCCGATTTCCACACCGGTTCTTCTCGCGAATAAAGGAATAGAGGCGAGAAAAGTGATAGGAACAGTCGATACGTCGGAGTTTGCCATTGCTTTATCCGCTACCATTGGATTTGTCATTTCGTTAGGCTGGGAACAAGTCAACTGGTTTTGGGTAGGAACGCTGATGTTAGGGGGAATCATCGCTGCTCCGATTGCGGCGTGGCTCGTTCGCAAGCTGCCATCCCATTTGCTTGGGGTATTAGTCGGGGGATTAATCATTTTTACTAATGTTCGCACCTTGCTTCATGCGTGGGGAGCTCCCGACAGCTGGTATCCAGCCGTATACGGCGCTATCGTGCTCGGTTGGGCGGTTTCGATATGGTTGGCGGTTCGCAATCATCGGAGAGTATCGCTATCTAATGATCTTGCGTCATAAAAATAAACGAAAGTACATGTCACAGATTGGAAAAATGGGGCGGATGGATAGAGGATATAAGGGTTCTGTAACCTTGATGCTGGGATTGAGAAACAGCGGAACAGCCTGTTCATCAGGCATATCAAGTATATCTCCTATCCGACAGCATGGACGTAACGCACTGGGCGGTAGAAATTTAACGATTAACTTATATAAGACATAAGCGATGGAAGATCAATGATCGGAAATCGTTTATGTCTTGTTTATTGGTGGAGATTCTCTTCTTTATTTGTTAGAATATTAAAATAAATATAAAAATGTATAAAAAATGGGAGATGACATTATGCAAAAACCGGTTGATTTAGGACATGGCATTTCAATGATTGATTTGTATGATTTAGGAGTTGCACAGCGCACCGGTACATATGTGCTTCACGAAGAAGAGATCGCGATTATTGAGACAGGTCCAAGCCCTTCCGTTCCGTATTTATTAAAAGGGTTGGAAACGCTTCAGATTGATCCTGCGGATATCCGCTATATTATTGTGACACATATTCATTTGGATCACGCAGGCGGCGCTGGGGCGCTGCTTGAAAAATGTCCGAACGCCCGCGTCATCGTTCATCCGAAAGGGAAGCGCCATTTAGCGGACCCGTCACGGTTAATCGCTGGGGCGAAAGCGGTGTATAGGGAGAATTTTGATGAATTGTTTTCTCCCGTTTTGCCGGTTCCAGAGGATCGTCTCATTGTAAAAGAAGATGGCGATACGCTTACGCTCAGCAATGAGCGCACATTGACGTTTTTGGATACGCCTGGCCATGCCAACCATCATTTCTCGATTTACGATTCGCGCAGCCGCGGCGTTTTTACCGGCGATACGATCGGGGTGTTTTATCCGCAGTTGCTGAAAGATGGGCTTGAATACTGTTTGCCGTCCACTTCTCCGAACCAATTTCGGCCGGAGGCGATGCTGCAATCGGCTGAGCGTCTCGAACAGCTCCAGCCTGAACGCATTTATTTCGGTCATTTTGGCATGTTGGAAAACCCTCGTGCAGCGTTTGAACAGCTTCGTTTTTGGCTTCCGAAGTTTGTTGAAGCGGGGGAAAAGGTGATGGCGGAACAACACGACGCGCCGATGCAAGAAAAGACGAAAGCGGTGTTTCAAGCGCTATATCAAGAGGTCAGCGCCTTTTTGCAAGAAAAAAATATTCCATCGACATCCGAAGCGTACGATATCATCCGTCTCGATCTTCAAGTATGTTCGATGGGAATTGTCGATTATTTACAAAAGACAATCCAACAAGGTTAGAATAAGAGAATTGTTATGCTATTTCTGATGCGTTGCAATTGCCGATGCAAGGCTGTTTTTGAGAACGGTTTCCATTGTATTTTAAACAATGAACAGGTGAAATCGATCGAGTGTGGGATGCCGGTTTGAACGAACAAGCATCTGTGAAAATGATTTGAACATAATGGGCTTGGTGACATCACCAAGCTGTTTTTATTGGATAGAACGTTTATGTCATCGCGAATCCCCGATTAGTCAACATCCGTGAAAATGTTGTATGATAAAAAAACAAAGGAAAAGCAGAAAGGATGATTGCATGCGACGCGGTATTGTAAGCACCATCACGATTGTATCGGTGCTGGCAGGAATATTATGGATTAGCGGTCTTGCCATGACCATTCAAGATCAATTTTTTTCCACCGCGATGCCGCCGGCAGACACGACAAAATATACAAAAGAGAAAAAAGCGGATAGCCGTGAAATTTATATTGTCGCCCTCGGCGATTCGCTGACAAGAGGAACGGGAGACGAAAGCGGAAAAGGATATGTCGGCTATATGGTCGATCAGCTCCGCAAAAAAACAACGAAGCCGATTCGCGTGACTAATTTGGCCATTAAAGGACAGCGGTCTGATGGACTTCTTAAGCAATTAGGGCAAACCGAGATCCAGCGGCAGCTAAAACTAGCCAATATCGTTGTGATGACCATCGGCGGGAACGATTTGTTTCAAGGTGGAGAAGCGCTCAGGCTTACGCCAAAGCAAATCGAGCAGGCAAAAGACTCGTACTTGCGCAACTTAGACCGCATTTTTCAAACGATTCGCCGCGTCAATAAAGATGCCGTTGTTTTTTACATCGGTCTTTACAATCCGTTTAGCGACCTCGGCGATGCGAAGAAAACATCAGCGATCGTAAGGCAGTGGAACTTTGCTTCGGCAGAAACGGCGGCTCGCTATCCGAATATTATTGCGGTCCCGACCTTCGATTTATTTGCGTTGCATGTGAATGATTACTTATACAGCGACCACTTTCATCCGAATAAAGACGGATACAAACGGATTGGCGAACGCGTCGCTTCTTTAATTACATTCACAGAGGGGGACAAAAAGTGACGAAGCAGGCAACCTTAATCGTTGAAAATTTGCGCAAAACGATTCGCCGCAAAGAAATTATTAAAGGAATTTCCTTTGAACTAAAAGAGGGGGAAGTGTTCGGCTTTTTAGGGCCAAACGGCGCGGGAAAAACGACAACCATCCGCATGCTCGTCGGGCTCATCAAGCCGACAGCGGGGCGTATTTCCATCTGCGGCTATGACCTGGAGCGCCAGTTTACCGAAGCGATCCGCCACATCGGCTGTATTGTCGAAAATCCCGAATTATATCCGTATTTAAGCGGCTGGGAAAACCTCGAACATTTCGCGCGCATGGTTCGCGATATTCCAAAAGAACGGATTGTGGAAGTGGTGGAGTTAGTCGGCTTGCAAAACCGCATCCATGATCGTGTTAGCACGTATTCGCTCGGAATGCGGCAGCGCCTTGGCATTGCACAGGCGCTGTTAGGAAAGCCGAAAGTGCTGATTTTGGACGAGCCGACCAACGGGCTTGATCCTGTCGGCATTCGCGAAATGCGCGGATTTATCCGCTTTTTGGCGGAAACGGAAGGATTGAGCGTGCTTGTCTCCTCACATCTGTTAAGTGAAATTCAATTAATGTGCGACCGCGTGGCGATTATGGCCAAAGGGACGTTGCTTCGGGTTGATACGGTGGAACATCTGTTAAAAGAGCAAGCGCGTGTCGCATGGAAGGTCGAGCCGCTGGAAATGGCGAAAGCGATATTAGCGGCGGAAACGTCGATTTTTCGAATTGATGGGGATACGCTGATCACTCCGTACGAACCAAAAAAACTCTCCGTTTGGAACAAAAAGCTTGTCGAAGCAGGGGTCGCCGTCCATGAAATTCAGCCGAAACTGCCGACGCTCGAGGATTTGTTCATTGAATTGACGGGAGGGGAGACGATTGAGTAACCTCGTGTACAACGAAATGTTAAAAATTGTCCGCAAAAAGCGGTTATGGGTCATTGTGGCGATTGTCGCCGTGCTCGTTGCCCTTTTTACATACGCGCAATATAAGCGGGTGCAGGAAATGCAGGAACGGCTCGGAACGACGGATTGGCGGACGCAGCTGCAGCAGCAGATTATCGACGCGCAAAACCGTCTCAATTCGAGCAGTATTTCTGACGAATGGCGAAAATATTTGCAAATTCGCCTAAAGCAGCAGCAATACTATTTAGAGCACGACATCAACCCATCCGCTCCTGGTGCGCCAACGTTTATGCGCATGTTTATCGAAAACGCGATCGATTTGTTTCTTCCGCTTCTTGTCATGGTCGTCGCCGCTGACTTAGTATCGTCGGAAGCGAGCGGGGGCACGATTAAGCTCTTGTTGACAAGGCCGGTTAAAAGAGGGGCGGTTTTGCTCAGCAAATACATCGCGCTGTTATTGTCGATTTCGTTTATTTTGCTTACGGTTGCTTTTCTGTCGTATTTCATTTCTGGAGCGGTGTTCGGATACGAAGGATGGCGGCTGCCATTATTGACAGGATTTGTCGCTCAAGGAGAAGAACTGAATACAGCAAATGTTCATATGCTTCCGCAGTGGAAGTATGTGCTTATTGAGTTGGGGCTTGCCTGGTTTGTGTGCATTGTGGTGGGGACATTGACGTTTATGCTTTCCGTCTTGGTGCGCAGCACCGCTGCGGTGATGGGGATTATGCTTGCCGCATTGATTTCGGGCGCGATTTTGTCCAATATGGTATCTTCCTGGCATTCGGCGAAATATTTATTTATGGTCAATCTTCGCCTTACGGATTACATTAGCGGAACAGCGCCGCCGATTGAAGGAATGACGCTCGGATTTTCCATGACGGTGTTAGCGGTGTGGGGGCTTGCGGCGCTCGCAATCTCGTTTATAGTGTTTACAAAAAGAGATATATATTAAAAAAAGGGACGGCTGGAAGCAGATTCGTCCCTTTTTTGCATGCTCTCTGCCACTTTGACTGCTGTGAACACGTGATTTGTCTATCCCTGCATGCCCAGGCAAAAATTTTTTTTAAAAAAGTATTGACTATATTATTTTTTTTAGATAGAATACTAATTGCCGTTAACGTTAGCGGTTGTAATCGGGAAGTAGCTCAGCTTGGTAGAGCACACGGTTCGGGTCCGTGAGGTCGCAGGTTCAAATCCTGTCTTCCCGATCATTTCGTGATGGGGCCTTAGCTCAGCTGGGAGAGCGCCTGCCCCGCACGCAGGAGGTCGTCGGTTCGAATCCGATAGGCTCCATCATCTACATACGGAGGAGTACCCAAGCCTGGCTGAAGGGGTCGGTTTCGAAAACCGATAGGGGTGTCACAGCCCGCGGGGGTTCGAATCCCTCCTCCTCCGCCATTATTATTGGCTACATACTAAAAAATTTGGAATCATACAGCTTGCCGATACAATCGGCAAGCTTTTTTATTTTTTTAAAATAGAAATGACCCGCCCCTTATCAAAGGAACAGGTCATCAGTTCGTTAAAAATTTTTCGCCGCTTGTTCAGCTTGTTTGATTGCATTTTGTTTAATTGCCTCGGCTTCATCCGGGAATTGTGCCATTCCTTCGACAAAAATGGACTGAACATCAGTGATGCCGATAAAGTTGAGCACCGCCCGTAAATAACGGTCTCCAAATTCCATTTCTTTCATTGGTCCTTCTGAATAAATTCCACCGCGGGCTTGAATGTGCATGGCTTTTCTTCCTGTTAACAGCCCTACCGGACCATTTTCTGTGTAACGGAACGTTTTTCCTGCGATACAAATGGTATCGATATAAGCTTTCATTTTCGGCGGAAAACTAAAATTCCACATCGGTGTGACAAACACGTATTTATCTGCATTGATAAATTGATCGGTTAGCTGATTGATGCGGCTGATTTTTTGTTTTTCTTCCTCGCTTAACTGTTCAAATGCCTGTCCTTGTTGCAGTTTGCCCCAGCCGTTTAATACATCGGTATCAATGAAAGGGATATCGGTACGATAAAGGTCTAATTCGACAATCTCGTCTTGTGGATGTTGTTGTTTATAAGCGTTAAGAAACGCTCTGCCGACGGATAAGCTGTAAGATTCTTCTTCCCGTTTTGGGTTTGCTGTAATGTACAGTAATTTAGCCATGATCATTCTCCTTTCGCTGCTGTGAATAGTTTGTCAAACACTATATGTACATCCATGTATGGCCTATCGCAATAAATGGCATAGTGTTTTAACGTTGATATCATAATGCAACTCGATTGCTTTTGTAAAATAATATGCTTTTTAGATAAAAGTATAATACATCAGTAAATAATATAAGCATCTTATCAGGGAAAAATATTGTAAAATAAAGGAGAGAAAGGAGTGAATTGTCTGCGCCGCAGACATGTTCACACTCCTGGCAACGATGTTCGAATATCGCAAAGAAATTCCGCTTGATGGTGTTCCAAATGCGAGGAGTATGATGAGGCAGTAGCAACAAATGAAAAAAGCCAATTTCCTATCCGTTTGAATGATATAGGAATACATGATGTAACAAAGTAAATCGTTTGCATTCATCCGTTGTGTGGAGTACGATACAGATGAAAAATTCGATTTCGAACAACCATAAGGGGGACAATAGAATGTCAGCACAGCGTCGTATCCGCCGCGTGAAAACGGTGCAAATCGAAACAAACAGCCCGATCCATCGCAGCGGGCCGGTGCTAGAGCCGGGAAATTGGGAAGAGTACGATCCGTTTTTGATGCTGATGGAGGATATTTTCCAAAGAGGGACATTTGACTTTCATCCGCATCGCGGCATTGAAACAGTAACGTATGTGATTGACGGACAGCTGGAACATTTTGATAGCAAAGCCGGTCACGGTACGCTTGGTCCCGGGGATGTGCAGTGGATGACGGCAGGCCGAGGAGTAATTCATAAAGAAGATCCGGCGCCAGGCTCGACCGTGCATAGTTTGCAACTATGGATTAATTTGCCGAGCGAGAAAAAAATGACCGAACCGCGCTATCAAAATTTAAAGGCCGAAGAGATGCCGGTCCGCCAAGAAGAAGGGGCGCTTATCCGCGTCTTTTCCGGGTCATCGAAAGGAGTAAAAGCCCCGACGCTCAACCATGTTCCTGTAACAATGGTGGAAATGATGCTGGAGCCGGGAGCAAGCGTCGTGCAAGATTTACCGGGAAGCTACAACGGATTTCTTTACATTTTGGAAGGGAGCGGTGCATTCGGCGCTGATGCCACCGAAGGAAAAGCAGGGCAAGTATTATTTTTAAGCCGCGCTGAAGGCGAGTCGGAAAGTGAAATTACCGTCACCGCCAATGAAAAGCTGCGCGTTCTCCTTTATGCCGGCGAGCCGGTTAACGAGCCGATAGTCGCTTACGGACCGTTTGTCATGAACACGCAAGAAGAAATCCGCCAAGCGATCCGCGATTATCAAGAGGGAAAATTTGTCGAGTAACCGTAAAAAAAGCGTTCCGATATGGAGCGCTCTTTTATGACAAAAATATTTGTAAAATTCAGATTAAATAGGTACAATTGTATTACTCATACTACAGGGAGGGAAATGGTTGCAAAACTCTCCATTTTATTTTGCTTTGGTGATGTTATTGACCCTTTGAGTGCTCTTTTTTCTTGTGTTGTTTTCCGTTATTTCAGCATCGTATCACGTTTTGTTTAGATGGGGACAAATACAGTGTTGTTTCTGAATAATGATGGAAGCGAGGAAAGGACATAAAATAGAATTTTTAGGAACGGGTGAAGCGGTGACGATTCCCCAATGCCGCGTATGCGTCGAGGCGCGTGCGAAAGGAATCCCTTACGGCCGGAGTGGCCCAAGCTGTTTGTGCACGGTCCGGACGTCTTAATCGATACGCCGGAAGAGCAGAAACGTTGGATATTATTCGCAAATGAAAGGCGAAAAAAACCATATTGACCCATATCGAAGAAATGAACGGATTAGGCTTTGATGATCTCAAAGAAGCAGAAAAACCGTTGCAAAAACAAGGACTGTCCATTGAAATCGCCTATGATGCGATGATGGTAGAAGTATAGTTTTTCGTTGATGGGGAGAACACATGATATTCTCTTTTTGTTTTCTCAGGTTATTAACAAAAATCATAATATTTTATATAATATAATTAAACAATTAGATAATTTTCTAAATAACAAAATAAACACGGTGAACGTATATGAAAATGAACCTTGTTTATAAAGCGCTAGCCGATCCAACGCGAAGAGACATTTTAAATTTGTTAAAAAACAGAGATTTGACGGCGGGGGAAATCGCCGACCATTTCCGCATCTCCAAACCAAGCATTTCCCATCATCTTAACTTATTAAAGCAGGCGGATTTAGTGCACGCCGAAAAAGAAGGGCAGTACATCCATTATTCGATTAACACGACCGTCTTGCAAGATGTGTTAACGTGGCTTTTATCTTTGCAAGAAGGAAAGGGGAAGAGGGAATGAAAAAGCATTGGTATTTTTTCTTGTTGATCATCATTAGTGCAGGATTTTCCTTATGGGCATATCCGCAGCTGCCGGAGAAAGTTCCGATTCATTGGAATTTTTCGGGGGAAGTGGATGGCTATTCATCAAAGCTTTTTGCCGTTTTCGCTACTCCGGTTTTAATGATGTTGATTTACGGAATACTAATGGGCGTGCCGAAAATTGATCCGCGTAAAGACAATTTCCAAAAATTTGAGGGAGTGTATCGTATTTTCGTGAATGTAACGCTGACTTTTTTCGGCGCTGGTCATCTTTCTATTATTTTCAGCGGGCTCGGCTATCATGTCAATATCGATTGGATTGCAAATATAGGATTAGGTCTGCTTTTTATCATTCTCGGAAACTATATGCCAAAAATCAAAGCGAATTATTTCATAGGCATCCGCACGCCGTGGACGCTGGCGAATGAGACCGTTTGGGCGCGCACACACCGGTTTGGCGGCAAAGTATTTTTCATTGGCGGAATCATCATCATCGTATCCGCTTTTGCCCCATCCTCCATTCGCGCTGTGCTTCTTATTGCGTCTATCGTCTGTATCGCAATCGTACCGATGGTGTATTCTTATGCCGTTTATAAAAAGGTGGTTGATAAATATAATTAAGGAAAGCGGCGCGTCGTGATCGACAAGCGCTCTTTTCGGCGTTTTTGGAGAGGTGGCAACCAATTCCGTTGACCGTCTCTTTTTTATTGCCAATTTGTTGTGAAAAGTTGAAGGAGGATAAGTAGTACACTCGCCATTTTACTATTGATATGAAACCAAATGGTTTCGTATAATCAAAATGAAACCAAAAAGTTTCATAACTAAAATGTGGAGGTTGAAACAATGACAACACAAAATACAGCGAACGGCATGTTGCCACATATTCGCCACACGATGGTTTTTCAAGCGCCGATTCAAAAAGTTTGGGAGGCGGTTTCTACTTCAGAGGGGCTTGCGGCTTGGTTTATGCCCAATGATCTTCAGCCGGTTGCCGGTCATGAGTTTCATCTAAACGCCGGACCTTTTGGAATGTCCCCGTGTAAAGTAATCGAAGTCGATCCGCCTCATCGCTTGTCTTTTCGCTGGGGGAAAGACTGGACCGTTACTTTTGAGCTAAAAGAGCTGAATAAGCAGCAAACAGAGTTTACGCTTATTCATTCCGGCTGGGATGCGAATAAAGTGACGGAATTTGGCGAATCTCATACCATCGTACGCAATCGGATGGATCAGGGATGGGCCAAGCTTTGCAAATCTTTAGGCGCGTATGTCGAGGCGTAGTATGGCTGCTTTATCACGCAAGCATGACGTCTTTCAGGCCATCGCTGATCCTACCCGCCGCAAGCTGTTACGATTGTTGGCCGATAAGGAAATGCCCGTTACCGTCATCTGCGGCCATTTTCCGATCAGCCGGACGGCTGTGTCGAAACATTTGCGGATTTTAGCGGATGCCGGACTTGTGAAGGAGAGAAAGGTCGGGCGGGAAACGCGATACCGTTTAGAACCAACTCCGTTGTTGGAATTAAAGGAATGGCTGTCCTTTTATGAACGATTTTGGGATAACAAAATGGCGATGCTCAAACACTATGTGGAAAATGGCAAAGGACATATTGTTGATGCTGATGGTGATGATAAATAAACGTCTTGGAAAGAGCCAATCATTTTTTGGCTCTTTCTTTTTTTGGTATTATAAAAAGCAAAGCCATCAATTGATAGGGGAGGCATTCGCTATGAATCCAGTCATTGAAACGATTTTGCGGCACCGTTCGATTCGTCAATTTGAAGACCGCCCGTTAACGGACGAGCAAATTCGTACGATCGTCGAGTGCGCGCAAGCCGCGTCGACATCGAGTTTTATTCAAGCGTATTCGATCATTGGTGTTAAGGATAAAGAGATGAAACGAAAGCTGGCGGAATTAGCGGGAAATCAATCTTATGTCGAACATAATGGCCATTTCTTCGTGTTTTGCGCCGATCTTCACCGCCACGAAGTGATTGGCGAAGTGGAACAAAAAGAGGTGCTGCCATCGCTCGAGAGCACGGAAAAGTTTATGGTTGCGCTTGTTGATACAGCGCTGGCGGCGCAAAACGCAGCCATCGCCGCCGAATCGATGGGGCTCGGCGTTTGCTATATCGGCGGGCTGCGCAACAACTTGCCGGAAGTGTGCAAGCTGTTGAAAGTGCCGAAGCGGGTCATTCCTCTCTTCGGGCTTGCCGTCGGCTACCCGGCGCAGCAGCCTGACAAAAAACCGCGCCTGCCGTTTGAACACGTATACCATGAAGAAACGTATGAACAAGACCGCAGTAAATTCGAAGAGCAGCTGAAACAATATAACGACATCGTTTCTGCGTATTACGAAAAACGGACAAACGGCAAACGCCGCGATACATGGACCGGGCAGATGGCCAACATGCTCAGCAACCAGGTGCGCATGTATATGAAAGAATTCGTAGAAGGAAAAGGATTCAATCTTCGTTAATCTCGCTTCGGCATGAAGCGAGTTTTTTTTAGGTTGATTGACCACATTTGACCACGCTTTATTTCTGTATGGCTTTGGTGAATTTTTGAACTGTTTCTTCTTGCGTGTCCGGCGTTATGGGAGAATATACGTCTAACGTCATTGGGAGCAAAGGAATGTCCTAGACGTTTGCTGACCACTTTCACGCCGGAGAGGGTCTTTTTGAAATGGTTAAAAAGCTTAAATCTAAACGAGATTGGACAAGCCGTAAATATAAATTTGCCCAAGGATTAAATAAGACGATCTATTTAGACTGTTTGGGCTGAAAATGAAAAATTAAAAGAGTTCTATTCCAATAATGGCTTAGAGTATGTAGGTGACTTTCCTGAAGAAAACTATTTCATTAGTGTTTTTAAATTTAACGAAAAATCACTTGTTGAACTCCCATGGAAGAACAATACATACTTCCACCATCTGTGATGAAGCTCACTTCATGTTTATAGCAGCGGCATTATCTTTGGTACAGTTTCCAATGCATCAGCAACGATTAACTATGGGGAGGAAGTTGCGGCAGTAGCAGCAAGTTATGTAGGAAGCCCTTATAAATATGGGGGTACAACACCAAAAGGATTTGATGCGAGTATAGGTGCTAAGCGAGTCATTAAGTAAATAAAAAAGGCTATATTAAAGCTTCTTGTTGATGTTTGACTCATTTGTCCTATTTTGAAAGAGCGTAAAGAGAAAAATTCTTTTTCTCGGCTGTTTCTTTCAAAGTGGGGCACTTTTTGTCTTCGCTAAAAATATGTAAATCAAAATGAAGACCACCTTTTATAGGGATGGTCTTTTTACTTACTACGCTCATTCATACCCTTTAACTGTTCTCTTTATTTTGAGAAGACGCATGCTGTTTCCTTATTCTCCAAATAAACAAAAAGAATAAGAGGATGACACCTACACTAATCCCCATTAATTGGTCCAGCAACAGTTCTCCCGTTTTGAAATAGTGAAAAGTAAAAGTTCCGCCAAATATTAAGACTATTAGAAAGGCAAATCGTATAAGATATGAATTTATTTTCACAAGTTTCCCCCCTCACAAAAAGTCTAACTCTATATTACCATTATTTGTCTAAAATCACTTTAATTTTCTAACTAAATTAAACTGCATTTTTCAAACTTAATAATCAGATTGAAAATTTAGAGAGGCGAATGCTTTCATATGTATCGTTCATTTCAAACGGGAAAGCAGATAACAGCATATCTTTAATATTCTGTTTGGTGCTCTCGTGACCACGACTATCCACGAATAAGAACCAAGCCAATAGTTGTCAAGATGCTTACTTGCCATACCTTTGAATCGGTCCATCCATTGTTTTAAGCGGCTGTGAAAATCGTTTATGGTAGATGCCTTTGATGACATGTGTACCATCATCAGATTTGATTCGATAATGTTGCAATCCTTTTTCTTTGGCATACGTCTTGTAAGCTCTCCAAGCGTCTGTAACCAATATATTCTCGCTACGGAGTTTCGAGACGATAACTTTATCTACTTTAGATTTGACCACACGCCCCACCCAAGTAACCTTTGCAATCGTTGCTTTAGTTCTATCACTAGCCACCAGAATGCAGACCCGTTCTTTGCTTAAGCCACGATGTTTGGACTTGCTTAATTACAGAGATAAGGTTTACAAAATGACCATAGACCAAATTGGTGAAGGTGAAATGGAAAACTATATCAATGAGTTATAAAGAAGTAGGCTCGTTCCTACTTCTTTTTATTTTTTTGTAATAGTAATGTAACCTCTACGTAATTTACGTTTTATATTATTCGGATATAAAAAATACATAGTTCGTGAGATAGAGAGAATCGAGCTAAATATAAAATGAAGGAGAGTGCAAAACCCTATGAGAAAACTAATTGCGATTACAGCATTAGGATTATCTATGCTAATTGCCCCTCCTGCTTTTGCTTATGAAGTTAAAAGTGGAGATACAATGAGCGAAATTGCAGAGGAACATGGAGTAACTCTGTATGAACTATCAAGGGCTAACCCACAAATCAAAAATGTTAATTTGATTTATGTTGGTCAAAATATTGTAATACCAGGGAAAAATGAATATAAACCAGTAACTAATGCGACGCCTTACGAAAAAGATTTACTTGCAAGATTGGTTCGAGCTGAAGCTGAAGGTGAACCATATGATGGAAAAGTCGCTGTTGCGATAGTGGTGTTGAACCGAGTTGACCATCCTCAATTTCCTAATTCTATTAAAGAAGTAATCTATCAACCTGGACAGTTCACACCAGTTAGTAACGGTGCAATCAATCAACCTGCTGATGTTGAAAGTATTAAAGCAGTTGAAGAAGCGTTAGCTTACGATCGTTCAAAAGGTTATGGTTCACTGTTCTTCTATAATCCAAAAACTTCACATTCTCATTGGCTGGATAGTAGACCAACAACAGTTGTAATAGGAAACCACGTATTTAAAAAATAATTGGAGAGCTTTATGCTCTCTTTTTTTTATCACTCTTATTTCTTCCATTATGGGATTGATCCCGCTTTTTTGCGTGACTACACTTGATCACGCTTTATTTCTGTAGGGATTTGGCGAATTTTTGAGTTGCTTGTTCTGGAGAATACACGTCTAATGCCATCGAGGCAGAGGAATGTCCTAGATGTTCACTGACCACTTTCACGGCGGAAAGGACTTTTTGAAATGGTTGAAAACTAAAAATGACATAAAAAATGGAGTGCAAACTGGTAACAGTTTGGTCACTCCATTTTTGTTGTTAAATGAAGCTTTTAACATTTTTCTCGAGAAGTCTCCTTTCCTCTAAACGGAGTGAAGGAGGGAGAGGAATCGGGAAGTTTTTGATTCTCAAAAAACGAACATATGTGCTATAATTAAACCATCTATCAAACAAAGAAGGAAGGGAATGATCATGCTTCGTGGTCAAAAAGTGTTCTTCCGGGCATCGAAAGCGGATTTGGACCGATTGTATGCCTGCAATCGGGAATCCGCCCGTGTTTGGAATGAATGCCTCCGCTTAGCCAAAGAACACTTCCTCCAGCATGGTTGCTGGATCACCAAAAGCGAGATGCAAAAACAAACGAAAAGAAAATTCCATCTTCACAGCCAATCGATTCAAGCCGTCTGCCACCAATACCTCTTCGCAAGACAAGCCGCACACCACGCCATCCAACAAGGATATCCTATCCGCTATCCCTACAAGAAAAAGAAGTACTTCCCAACGAAATGGACAAAAAGACGGTTTCAAAGTGTATGAAAATGGAAAAATGGAACTGTCGATGGGCATTCATCATGGAAAACGGGAAAAGCCAATTGTCGTGCATGCGTCGCATCTGCCAAAAGGAATGATCAAAGAAATCGAATGCTGCTTTGATCAAGGTCTTTATTTGGACGTGACGTATGAAGATGGACAAAAGGAAAAAGCGTACAAACCGGGTTCCTCCATCGGAATTGATCTTGGAGAAGTACACACCATCGGCGCGTTTTGCGAAAACGGGCAAGCCCTCCTCATCACGGGAAGAAAGATACGCTCCCTTCACCGATTGCGGAGTAAAAAACTGGCGGAGATTCAGCGGCGCCAATCGAAATGTCAAAAAGGATCACGCCTATGGAAAAAATATGAACGGGCGAAACAATACGTGTTATCGAAATCGGAAAGGCAGCTGCGGGATGCGCTGCATAAAACGACGAAACAGTTTGTCGACTGGTGTTTGAAGCAATCCGCCCCCGATGTGTATATCGGAAACGTCGAAGGAGTAGAGCGGAACACGAGAAAGAAAACACGTACGAGCCGCAAACAAGCGCAAAAGCTCTCGAATTGGTCATTTGGGAAAGTGAAGAAGTATCTCGCTTATAAACTGGCTCCACATGGCATTCGCTTGCATGAAATCGAGGAGTCGTATACAAGCCAGACATGTCCTGTCTGCCAAAAGAGAAAAAAAGTGTCTTCCCGCCTGTTTGTGTGCCGGTGTGGGTATGAAGAACATCGGGACGTTCATGGCGCGAAAAATATATTAAGCAAGGCGCTGCATGGTACCTTTGTGCATTGGAACGTACAAACGAATCTGACGTATCTACGGATTGCGTAAGCAAGAAGTAGTAGAAGGGTTGGACCGCCCCATCGGCGTGGTGCCGATGTTGATTACTGGACCCATCCAGAAGGCTTCCGATGCATTCATCGAGTGGAAGGAGACCGCCTTCTTCCGCGCGGAAGCTTCTTTGGTGGAGATGGTAAGAAACTCCCATCTCTTCATGGGATGAAGGTGGGAGAGGTTCATAGCAATTTCCTATTCATTACTTATTCTTTAATTTCTGTAGTTCATTAACCGTGACAAATTGATAACCTTTTTTTGATAAAGAATCTAATATTCCTTCAATAGTTTTTAGTTCGTTACCAGTATCATCATACATTGGATGTAACAAAATGATGGCTCCTGGTTTTACATTTTTGTTTACATAGTTCACTTTGTCAGAAACCGAAGAATAATAGGTGTCGGGCTCAAGACTCCATGTAATGGTTTCTATGTGATGTTTTTTCAAATAATAGGGTAAACCAATAAGTTTTTTTCCATTAGGTGGACGAAAGTCTATTTCACCTTTATAACCTGTTTTTCGAATCAATTGGTTGGTCATTTCAATTTCCTGCTTGATAAAAGAAAGCTTTTTGAAAATCATTCGTTGATGAGAATACGTATGATTTCCCATTTGATGTCCAGATTCTGCGATCTCTTTTCCTAACTTTAGATTTTTCTTCAGTTCATTTCCAATGACAAAAAAGGTAGCCTTCGCATTGTATTTATGCAAAAGAGGCAATATTTTCTCTACATTTTTTGTCGGCCCGTCATCAAAAGTCAACGCAACTACTTTTTGGTTTGTATCTACGTGACTAGTTAATCCTCCAAATAACTGGTATGTTCTTGAATTCATTAACTTATATGTACCGAATAAAAAAAATAATAATACTAGCGAAATTATCCCATATATGACTATTCTTTTTTTCATCATTTGTCTCCTCTCTATCTTAATCGATTTTTTCTTGGGCATTTTATCAGCTAATATTCATGAAAGCAAGTAAAACAGTTATGGTGCTCCCATGGAGGAACGGTCGCGCTTTGAGGAGAATTGCATGGCATATCGTAACCAGTATCCCTGAATTTCTTTCCCACTTCGGACTTACTATTGAAATGGTAAAAGACCTAACCACTGTTCCATCCTCAGCGAATGAAATCGCTGAAAGCCTTCGGAAAATCAGTGACGACGCAGCAGAAGCGGTAAAGCAACAGTGGACAGATGAATCCTCCAAGCAAGTTCATCACTGCTCATCAAGCATATCATTCATTGCCGTGGACAAAGGACGGTTCTCATGCGTCAAGCCGGCCTAGAGGTTCATGGAGTTTATGATTCTGCAAAAGAAGAATGGAGTCGTATGGGACAGGGACCTCCTGCGATTTAATAATTTATGGCCATTTTCAGTATAAGGTAAGCACTTGTTCCTTCGAGTGCTTTTTATTTTGTTTTCTGGAATGGTGATTCGTGAAAAAATGATAAATTTTTATTTTATCAAAGATTGTTTTAACATTGTAATTAGATTATTATCTAATTAGATAATGATTGTATTTGGAGGGATTGTATTGCAGTTAAGTAGGCTTGTTAATTTCTACAAGAATTTAGATGATCCTACAAGAATTCGCATTATTGCACTATTGCGGCACGGTCCTTTACATGGCCAGGCGATAGCAGGTAAACTTGGCTTAAAACCACCAACTATTATTTTAAGAAGAGAGTTGGTCATGAATCACTTTATGTATCGGGAAAATAATAAATATGAATTGAATCCCCCAGAACTTTGGATCATAAACTGATTTATAGATATTTTTTTGTGAATCTAATTAGATGTATATCTAATTAGATATTTGTAAAAAATAAATGAGGTGATTTGGTGACTAATGCGATAAATATATTTCGACAAGAAAAAAATTACTTAAGGTTGTTTTTGGCAGGGATCGTTAATGGTATCGGGGACCGTTTTAGTCAAGTTGCTCTTTTGGCCCTACTGTTAGAGTTAACCGGTTCGGGATTTGCCGTTGGTGTCGCTTTAGCGATTCGGGTTGTTCCTTTTTTATTATTCGGCCCCTTGGGAGGGTTCTTAGCTGATCGGTTTTCAAGAAAGAAAATACTCATTATCACTGACTTATCAAGAATTACTTTTGCTATCTCTTTTGTATTGGTAAATAACGAGTCTGATATTTGGATTGTTTATCTGAGCACATTTGTTTTAGCCGCAGGGGAAGCGATCTATGCGCCCGCACGAAAGTCATTCATTCCTTTACTCGTTAAGAAAGAAAACATCATAAAGATTAATAGCTTAGAACAGGTCATGCTTGGAGCGGTCTTAATAGGAGGTTCATTTTCTGGCGGTATTGTTACCTTTTTCTTTGGACCAGATATGGCATTTTGGTTTAATGGTCTTTCATTTTTAATAGCTGCTATGATCATCTTTCCTATTCCGTTCACAAATAAAAATCGTCATATTCAGAAAAATGATAAGAAAAATAGTGAATCTAACATCTTCCATTCGATAAAAAACATAAAAAAATTGATGATTGCATCTAGTGCCCTTTATATTGCATTTCTATTTGAGTTCATCGTACCTCTTTTTAATGGGATTGATAACGTACTCATTAGCATCTATGCCGTTCAAGAATTTAATCTAGGTGATGTAGGAGTCGGTCTTTTTTATGGAGCCCTCGGGATTGGTTTAATGCTAAGTTTTATAATAGCTCAACGTATTCACCAACATCTTTTATTAATTGGTTTGGCGACTCTAATATTGGAAGGATTGTTTCTCATTATTTTAAGTCGAGTTCACTTAGCATTCATTGCTTTTATTGTATATATTTCCATTTCTTTTGTATCAGGCATTTGCAATACATGCTTCGATTCAATTGTTATGAAGGAGACGCCTAGTGACCATCAAGGCTTAGTATTTGGTTTATTGGCCACCATTTCAAATACATTAATTGGAATATCTATGTTCGGGGCTGGCATCATTTTAGAAGTAGTCAATAATAGAATGCTTGGTTTGATTGGAGGAATGGGTTTTATATTAACTGGACTATTTCTCTTTGTGGTATATTCTTCTATAAAAGAAAAAGAATTACCGACTTTACGTGAATAATTTAATAATGAGTTTTGGGATATACGATCAAAAAATAACAGAAACATAGGTATTTATCTTCTTTCACTCCCGTGAGAACTTAACAGGAACAAAATCTGAAAAAGGCCGTACTTAAGTAGACCTAGCCAAGATGTTAAATTTTTATTTAGAGTCATTTTGAATTTAGAAAGAAGGAGGTTAACCAATGGATAGTTTGGAAGAAAAAATATTTAAACTCAAAAATGTTTTAATGAAAGTCTGGTCCATCGAATCAAGCTCTAAATGGACTCCTCAGAATCCGGCAAAAGGGCAATGTGGAGTCACTGCGTTAGTGGTAAACGATCTGTTCGGTGGAGAAATAATGAAAACACCTACTTCTGAAGGTTGGCATTTTTACAATAAAATAAATGGCCAGCGTTACGATTTAACAGAATCCCAATTCTCGGAAGCTATTGAATATATGGATATCCCTTCTAATAGGGAAGAAGCTTTCTCAGATACGAATGAAAGACAATACAATTATTTAAAAACAAATGTATATAAAAACTTTTTAAAAACTAACAATATCATAATTTCGAATTAATAAAAGAGGTGTTATCAAATGTTATCAGTAGTACAAACTAAAGTATTTGACATTTCTTCTGACGGGGGAAATCCATGTCCCTTAGTCTTAAACAGTGACTCATTAACAAATAAGCAAATGCAAAGCATTGCTTCATATTATGGGGTTGAAACAGCCTTTATACTACAGCCTGAAAGTCGAAATGCCCTTTTCAGACTAAGATACTTTGTTCCAAAACACGAAATGGAGATGTGCGTTCATGCCACTGTAGGGGCGGTAAGTTACTGGTGTCAGTCTCATGAAATAAAACAGCTAAATGGAACAGTGGAGACCGCGCTGGGAGAAATAGCGGTAAATGCCCAGGAAAAAGACGGAAGATTAAATGTTATCGTAGAACAATTCCCTCCGACTTTTAGCAATGAAAATCCCAGTCCTTCAGAAGTTGCTCAGGCCTTAAAAATAAGTGAAGAAGAACTAGATTTATCTGTGGGGCCCATTCAATCAGTTTCCACTTCACGTCCTAAATTGATGATTCCTCTTCGTAGTCACGAAATACTTCATAACTTAGATCCTGACTTTGGATTACTTTGGGAACTTTGTGATAGATACCAGACAACCGGCTTTTATCCTTTTACGTTGACAACACAATCTTCGAAATATGATGTCGAAGCTCGCCAATTTCCTAAAAGAGCAGGTTATAACGAAGATCCAGCTACAGGTGTAGCAGCTTGTGCACTTGGAGCATATCTAACTTATTATTCAAAACTCCAAGAACCAAAAGAGGGATGGTATGAATACCTGATCGGACAGGGATATGCAATGGGAAAACCGAGTATGATCAAAGCTGCTTCCTATATTTCTAAAGAAGGAAGTATAACTAAAACACGAGTAGGAGGATATGCAACCATTTTACAAACGGAAAACATTGATATTAACTTAATAATTTAAAGAATTTTCTTAAAATTACTGGCGTCATATTACATAAGGTATTTCTAAAAGAGGAGCAATGCCGAAATTCATGTATGTTCTGTAACTACCAAATTGGAATCATGCTAACGCCCCCTTAGTAGTTTATATGATTCCCAAAGTGGTTAGGCTTTTTATGTGCATTGATGTATCAATGATCAGCTTGTCGGATTTGTCGAAAAGCTGAAACGGGATTGCTCCCGTTTTTTTGTTCGCGGTGATGACATTGGCATGACTATACGACCACCATTTGACCATATGACCACGTATTATTGGAGTCGCATTTATCAACACTAAAATGCAGTCGAAACGCAGTAAAAAATCACTCAAACATCATCGAAAACATCATTTCCTATCCTATCGGAATTAATTATCAGCCATAGAAAGCCGGCGACAAAGTCAATGCCGGCTTTGCGACCGTGGCGAAGGGGACGATTTTTCTTTATAATGTTGATAACGAATCAATGTGATGCGATCATTTTTAATATGAAATGTCATTACGTCTTTGGCATAAGGGGGATTATGAGCCCCTTGAAAAGTTTCCACCTGAACAGTGACCAGAAAGTGGTAATAGCCTCCTTGCTCTAAATTTTTCACGTTTATTATTTTCGCCTTCCACCATTGGCTTCCCGACTTTTCTCCATAATAATTTAGGACGGATTTCGTGATGTAAGGGGTTAAAAAGTATATGGAGAGATCCTCTAATGGCTTGGCAGTGACCGCCGCTTGGCTCACTTTGGATTCTGCACTGTCTATTCCCGCAATGAGGGACATGCCAAAAAAGAGGAACAATAATTTTTTGGTAAGCATAACAGGGCCTCTCTTCATATAATAATGGCTTGTTATATTATTTTTAGCCAACGAATGTGTATGTATGTAAATAAAAACTTGTAACTCGCAAAAAGAAAAAAACATGTAATTGTCCAGCCATGTATCGCTGATTATCAAGGACAAGCGGTTCATTCTTGTGTAACGGCGAAGCAGCTAAAGGAGTTTTATGTTAGAAGAAAATTAAGGCGTTCTAATTGTTATTTATACCCATTACCGGTATAATGTATATAGAACGATTTAATGAGGTGAAATGTATGAATCATCGTGAAGAGAATCAGCTCAATCCAAAAATGGTTCCGCGCACGAAAGAAGAAATAGAGAGCATTGTGAAGCGCTTGAAGCGCATTGAAGGACAAGTGCGCGGCGTGCAAAAAATGGTCGAGGACAACCGGTATTGCATCGATATTTTAATCCAAATTTCTGCGATTGAAGCGGCGTTGCATAAAGTCAGATTACACTTGTTGGAGCGCCATGTTCGTCATTGCGTCGCCAAGGCGATTCACGAAGGAAACGGTGACGAATCCATTCAGGAATTAATGACCGTCATCAGCCAATTCTCCAAATAGGGAGGGAAGCGCGATGAGTGAGAAAAAGCATGTGACATTACCTATTACCGGTATGACGTGCGCTGCCTGTTCCAGCCGCATTGAAAAAGTGCTCAATAAAATGGACGGCGTCGAGGCGAACGTCAATTTAGCGATGGAAAAAGCGACGATTGCGTACGATCCAGCCATCGTAAACTTGCGTGATATTCAAGAAAAAATTGAAAAGCTTGGATACGGTGTGGCAACCGAAAAGGTGATGCTGGATATTGAAGGCATGACGTGTGCTGCATGTGCGGCGCGCATTGAAAAGGGACTGCAGCGCATAGAAGGCGTGGAAAGCGCCACGGTCAATTTGGCAACGAACAGCGCGGTTGTGGAATATAAGGAAGGCGTCACATCCGTCGAAGCGATTTTAGAGAAAATAAAAAAGCTTGGCTATAAAGGACAAGTGCGGAAGGAAGAGGAACCGCACGCAGGTGCGCAGGAAGAAGAGCTGAAGCGAAAACAGCATAGGTTGATGGTTTCCATTTTACTTTCTCTTCCTCTTCTTTATACGATGATTGCCCATCTGCCGTTTGACCTTGGCCTGCCGGTGCCAGATTGGCTGATGAATCCGTGGGTGCAGCTTCTGTTCGCGACGCCCGTGCAGTTTTATATCGGCGGTCCTTTTTATGTCGGCGCGTATCGCGCGTTAAGAAACAAAAGTGCGAACATGGATGTCCTTGTCGCACTCGGCACGTCCGCAGCTTACTTTTACAGCTTGGCGGAAGCGGTCAAAACGATTGGAAACCCTCGCTATATGCCGAATTTATATTTTGAAACAAGCGCGGTGCTTATCACGCTTGTGCTTGTCGGAAAATATTTTGAGGCGCACGCGAAAGGGAGAACAACCGAAGCGATTTCGAAATTGTTAAGTTTGCAGGCGAAGGAAGCGCTCGTTCTTCGCGACGGCAAAGAAATCAAAGTTCCGATTGAACAAGTGGTAGTCGGAGACACCATTGTCGTCAAGCCGGGCGAAAAAATACCGGTAGATGGTATTGTGATGGCGGGAGCGTCCGCTGTTGACGAATCAATGATTACGGGGGAATCGATTCCAGCTGATAAGAAAGAAGGCGACCGCGTTATTGGCGCAACGATCAACACGACAGGCACTCTTACGATTCGGGCGGAAAAGGTCGGAAAAGATACAGCTTTAGCGAATATCGTGAAAATCGTCGAAGAGGCTCAAGGTTCAAAGGCGCCGATTCAGCGGATGGCCGATGTGATTTCCGGAATTTTTGTGCCGATTGTTGCTGGCATTGCCGTGTTGGCGTTTATTGTCTGGTACTTTTTTGTCGCACCAGGCGATTTGCCAAAAGCGCTGGAAGTGGCGATTGCGGTGCTTGTCATCGCCTGCCCGTGCGCCCTCGGTCTTGCCACGCCGACATCGATCATGGTGGGCACCGGAAAAGGTGCGGAACACGGCATCCTCTTTAAAGGGGGTGAGTACCTGGAGGAAACGCATAAAATCAATGCGGTGCTATTGGATAAAACAGGGACGGTAACAAAAGGAAAACCGGAAGTAACGGATGTTATTGAGTTTCAAGAAGGGATGCTGGCTTATGCCGTGTCGGCAGAAAGAGGTTCCGAGCATCCGCTCGCGCAGGCGATTGTTGAATATGGAAAACGACAACAAATCGCGGTGAAGCCGTTTGAGCATTTCGCGGCGCTGGCCGGTCATGGTATTGAAGCGACAATTGATGGCAAACGTGTTCTTGTCGGAACGAGGAAGTTAATGAAAGAAAACAACGTCGATATGTCGCGGCATGAAGAGAAAATGGTACAATTAGAAACGGAAGGAAAAACGGCGATGCTCGTTGCGATCGATGGAGAGTTTGCCGGCATCATCGCCGTCGCTGATACGATCAAAGAAAATGCCAAAGCGGCGATTCAAGCATTGAAACAACTTGGGATAGATGTGTACATGGTGACAGGAGACAATGAACGGACGGCAAAAGCGATCGCCAAACAAGCAGGAATCGACCATGTATATGCTGAGGTGCTTCCAGAAGACAAAGCAAACATTGTCGAAAAGCTGCAGCGGGAAGGCAAACGGGTGGCGATGGTCGGCGATGGCATTAATGATGCTCCGGCGCTGGCGAAAGCCGATATCGGCATGGCGATCGGCACGGGAACGGATGTTGCTATCGAAACGGCCGATGTCACGTTAGTTGGCGGTGATTTGGCGCATATTCCGAAAGCGGTCGAGTTAAGCCGCAAAACGATGACAAACATCCGGCAAAACTTGTTTTGGGCGCTGTTTTACAATACGATCGGCATACCGGTTGCCGCCGCCGGGCTGTTGGAACCTTGGATTGCCGGAGCGGCGATGGCGTTTAGCTCTGTATCGGTAGTGACAAACGCACTTCGCTTGAAGCGCGTAAAACTATAAAAACAAGGGAGGAATCCATCATGACAACAACATTACAAGTGCAAGGAATGACATGCAACCATTGCAAAATGGCGGTCACGAACGCTTTACAAGAGCTAGAAGGAGTCAATCGCGTCGAAGTGCATTTGGAAAAAGGCACGGTTGATGTCGATTACGATGAAACGAAAGTCAGCTTGGATAAATTAAAAGAAGCAATTGAAGAACAAGGTTATGATGTGAAGTAGACGAAAGACTCCTCTTTCTCTGAAGTGACCCCTGTCAAGTAGACAGGAATAAAAAAGCACATTTAAGCAGCCTGAGTCCTATATTCATAAGGACTCAGGTTATTTAATTTCTTTTGGAAACGTTGATGGTTATAAAAACGAATATATTTGTGTACGGCATCTTTCACCTCTTCGGCCGTGCGGAAAGAGTACAGATTAAAACACTCTGCCTTGAAATGGCTGAAGAAGTTTTCCATGCAGGCATTGTCCAAACAGTTTCCTTTCCTGGACATACTGGCCTTTATATTGTATCTTTTTAGTAGATTGTTGTATGGACGGGATGTATACTGGAACCCCTGATCACTATGAAGGAGGAGTCCATTTACATTCCGTTTTTTTATGGCCTTTTTTAGCGAGTCGATGACCAATTTGATGTCATTTCTTTGGCTGATATGGCAGGCCACGATTTCATTGTTGTATAGATCTTTAATGGCGGACAAATAGAGCTTTTTCCCATTAAAAATTAAATAGGTAATATCTGTAATCCATTTCTCATTTGGCTTTGACGCGTGGAAATCTCGGTTTAGATGGTTGTCTGAAATCACATAAGGCTCTCTCTTTCCGTAATAAGGCCGTTTCTTCCGAATCACCGCCCGGATTCCCATCTCCCTCATCAGCCTTTGTACTCGTTTATGGTTGATATCCAGTTTGTATTTCCGTTTCAGCCAGACTTTGACTCTCCGATATCCATAAATTCCTTTCCGTTCTTCATGGCACTCCTTGATTTTTTTCTTTAACTGCGCATCTTCCAATTGCTTCTGAGAAGGGCGTTCCTGTCGTTTTACCCACTTGTAATATCCGCTTCGAGACACGCCTGCTATCTCACATAATGGTTGAATCGAACCATAATACCCGGCCATTTCTTGAATGATCGCGAACTTCTTGTGAGCTGGTACTGTTTCCATTCCCCCTTTCACCTCTTTAAGAGCTTTTTTAGCATCTCTACTTCCGCCTCAAGACACTTGATTTTCATTTCAGGATCTTCCGGACGAGTTCTCGGTCTTCCTTTGCCTGGTCCTTTTGCCTTTCCTCGTTTTTCCTCTAGCCCTTTCATTCCTTCCTGTTCATAGCGTTTCACCCATCGGCGTAATCCCTAATTCTTTCGCCACCGTTTTGTATCCCATGCCCTCCTTCCAATATAAATCCACCGCTTTCTTTTTAAACTTTGCATCATATGTTTTTCGTATTTTTCCATAGAAAAATCCCCTCCATAGTAGACAGATTAATTGGCTTTCTTTTTTCTGTCTACTATAAGGGGATCATATCAGGAAAGTGGCAATCTTTTTCATTGTCGCCGTTGCTCATATGCTTGATGTTGCATTAGGAAACGACATGAGCGTTTTGCGAAATTCTATATCGCAAATGAAGTATTGAGCATCTTTGAAAATGTCGGGCGGATTGGAATCACAATTCCTAGAGTACTTGAAAAAGCGATTCATGTTTTGAATGAAAAAAAGCGAGGAAGGGGAGGAGAAATATGCGTTTCGAGTTGGTTCCTTTGGATACGGATTGTCAGTTAGTCCGATCAAATAATCGGCGCTAGTTTTTAGAACTTCGGCTAATTTTGCTAATATCTCTATTGGTGGTTGTCTATAGTTACTTTCGTATCCTACATAAGTGCTTCTGGCAACACCTACTCAGGATTGGCGATTGTCATTTATGCCGCCTGGAGCAACAGCGTCAGTTTGCCTGATGTTCTTCTATGGGGTGTCATTGGCATTGTGACGCAAATTCTCGTGTATGTTGTGCTTGAGTACATCTTCACGCCAAAGACCAACTTAGCCAAGAAAGTAGAGGAAGGCAATCTCGCAGTCGGGTTTAGCTTATTTGCCGTTTCTATTATTGTCGGCTTGATTGTGGCTGGGAGCATGTCCTATTAATATGGGCCTGTTGCATTTGTTTCGGGCTCTTTTTTACCATTTTTATCCAGATTTTTGTGAAAACTACATAACCTTTATCGACGAATCAGTAATATATGAGGAAGATGTAAAACGAGAATATAATCATTATTATGTAACGGGATATCTTTGCACTGGGGATGGACATCGATATTGGAAATATGCTCCGTATAATGGTGTTGAAAATGAGAAAACGATTGAGGAAGTGTTTTCGAGGGTATTTAAAACGATTGAAGAAGTAAAGAGTCAGCAGATGGATGGAAACGTTCCCGCTGAAGAATGAACCGGATCTGATCCATCTAGTTTTTTCAAAAGTTTATAAGGTCGGAACAGCTGTTTTCGGAGTTATTTTTTATTGGCATTCTCTTTCATGGATAGAAAGGAAGCGATGGGTGATGGTAAAAGCGGTTATGTTTGACTTGGACGGCACATTGCTAAATCGCGACGATTCCATACAAAAGTTTATCAAATACCAATATAAGCGCTTGCAGCACTGGTTAAGCCATATTTCAAAAGAATGGTATATAGCTAGATTTATTGAACTAGATGATCGAGGGTATGTTTGGAAAGATACCGTTTATCAGCAGATTGTCAAAGAGTTTGAGATTCATGGACTTACTTGGGAGGACCTGTTGGAAGATTATTTAAAGCATTTTCATCAAAGCTGTGTCCCATTTCCTAATCTTATGTGGATGTTAGAAGAGTTAAAAAGAAAATCATTGAAGTTAGGAATCATCACAAATGGGAAAGGACCATTTCAAATGCATTCGATATTTAAGCTGATTTACCGATTTTTTGGAACTATATTTATCGAGAGGCGGATCCTGAGTGAAAAAGCGGGATTACGATGTATATAAAAGATAGCGTAGGAGTAAAGAAAGTAAAAGCAAAAGGGACCAGCGATTTCGTTGGTCCCTTTACGCTTCTTTTAATTCAGCATGTTTATGGTCATTGTGCGGTTTTTGTTTCATAAGCAGCGGATATAAGATTAACCCTGCCACAAATAGACCGATTCCTAAGAAAAATGTATACCAATCCGCTGTTCCCGTTTTGATGACCCAAATCGAGTAAACTAGCGCTGCCAATGTAATGATACCGTCGCGCATGCGAATTTGCTTTGTATTTTTATACGTTTCTCCCGTAATGATTAATTTCAGATGATATAAGGCTGAGACGAGATACGGAACTAAGTAGGCAAGCGTCGCGACGACAATGGCAAAATTGTACGCTTCGTTCATTGTTCCCGATACAGTCGAAAATAGAAAAATTTGCGTCATGAAATTCGTGATGAACAAAGAACGGGTAGGGCTGCCGCTCTTGTTTGTTTTGGCAAAGAAAGCAGGGAACAATCCTTCTCTTGCCGCTTGATACGGAACTTCCGAACTGACGACAATCCAGCCGATTGTCGAGCCGAATAGGGAAATGAGCGCCAAAATGGCCATGATGTACGCTCCGTTGCTTCCGATAACGGCATACAGCGCATCCACGAGCGGTTTTTGCGACTGTTTTAATTCCTCCTGTGGCAGTGCTCCCATTGTCAATAACGTAATTCCGATATAAATGAGAACAGAAATGATGAGTCCGAGCAATGTGGCTTTTTTCACGTCTTTCGGCGATTTGGCACGGTTTGACAGCATGACAGCCGATTCAATGCCGATAAACGCCCATAGTGCTGTAATCGCCGCTCCATTGATTTGGCTTGGTACGGATACCGCTTGTCCTTTTTCATCCATGAATGCAAATCCACTGCCTAAGTTCGCGGCGTTAAACACCCAAACGGTTGCGACAATATAAAGAAGGAACCCGATCACTTTCGCTCCTGTCGCTAAAATGTTAATGTTCCCAGCGCGTTGAAAATCGCGGGCGAGAATCCAGTGAATTCCCCACAATACCGCTGTACATACCGCAAAGGTGAGCGTTTTTCCGACTTCCAATGGAAACGTTCCTATCGTAAATAGTATGTGCTTGCTTTGCATGATTGGGAAAAACGTGCTTAAATAGCCGGCAAATGAAATAATGACGGACGCAGTGGCCGCCCAGTTTGCCGCCCAATATCCCCACGCCATGCTGTATCCTGCGATGTTTCCTGCTTTTGGTGAAGAAAACATCGCTTGCGCGTAGCTCTGCGGTCCCGCTTTAAGATCTGGTTTTCTTATTGCTAGACTGCCAAATACAAGTGCAATCATCCAGACGCCCAATCCGGTTGCGAGCCAGGCGAGCGCTGCCCCCATTGGACTTGCGACTTGCGCCAGGCTTGCCGGAATCATAAATATGCCACCGCCGACCATGTTTCCAACGACGAAGGCGGTTAAAATCCATAGTCCCCATTTTTTTGCAGCCATCGTATGTCCTCCTTAATTACTATGTCTTGTGAGTCATGGTTGCTTTCATTCCTTTCTCATCATATCGTATTATTTTAGTTTGGTAAAGTGATAATATAATAAAGAAATGAAGTTGATCAATTGCAAATAATAGTTATTTTCTGTCGGTAATATGAGACATTTCTCGTTTTATTCATTGTCTCCTCACACTTCTTTCACATCCTTTTGCTATACTGACCATGCAGTGCGGTCATGATATACGTGCAGATGTTTCAATACTATCCAGAGAGGGGTAATGATTTGTTATATTGGCAAAAGGCGTTACGGTGGGGATGGATATGTATTTTCTGTTTGGCAGTGTTGGTAGCGCTTCCTGCCCGATCGTTGGCCCATGCTTACATTGTCGCAGCGACGCCGGCGGCAAACGAACAGTTGATGGAAGCTCCGAAAACCATTCGCATCGAATTTAACGAAAACATTCAATCTACTTTTTATGCGCTCACACTTGTCAATCAAACTGGACACGAGATTCTCTTGCATGATGTTCGCATCGATGCAACCAATCCACATGTGCTGGAAGGGAATGTACCGAATCGGTTGGCCAACGGAACATATGTAATAAAATGGAAAGCTGTCTCTAGCGACGGCCATCCTGTCGAAGGGACGATTCCATTTCAAATCGGCCAAAGCAGCGATAACGGCGCTCTGTCCGATTCGGAAAGAAACGGCTATGTTCCCAAATTCGATATGATCATCATTCGCGGACTTTTTTACATAGGGTTATCGCTATTTTTAAGTTTGCTTTGGTTTCAATTGTTTATCGATCTTCCATTGGGTGCATGGCGGTTTTCGACTCGGGATAAGGTGCTGTATTGGGCGGCGTATAGTCTAACGGTGCTGGCCACGCTGTTGAGTTTGCCGTTACAAATTACCGTGGAGGCGAATGTGTCGTGGCTTCAGGCGCTTGAGGGCGCGTTTGTGAAAAAGATGCTGTTTCATACGGCTTTTGGAGTCGCATGGATGATTCAGTGCGTGCTCTTGTTTTTATTATTTGTCGTTGGTTATGCAGCAATGTTCGGGAAAAGGGAGCGCCATTCGAAACGATGGGCGATTGTCTCATTCGTACTCGGGACCAGCATTCTTTTCGTCAAAGCGTGGACGGGTCACGCGGCAGCTTCATCTCATCCGCTTGTTGCTCGTGTGATGGATTTTCTTCATCTTTTTAGCGCTTCCGTTTGGGTTGGATGCTTAGTGATCATTGCAGCGATTTTGCCTTTTGGCATACCGGGAACCGAGAAAAGTAAATATTGGGAGGCGGTTCGCCGTTTTTCACGTTGGGCAACTGGATTGGTCGCCATTCTAATGATGACAGGCATTTACGCTGCTTTACAACAAGTTCCAACGTTTGATGCACTGTTTCAAACGATATATGGTAAAGTGCTTCTCGGTAAAGTGCTCCTTCTTGTCGTTATGCTGATGTTTGCGGCGGTGAACTGGATTTCGGAGCGCAAGCAGAAAAGCGTATTAGGGGCAACCGTATGGTCTGAATTTGGCCTCGGCATCGGAGCGATGCTGCTCGCCGCTATGTTGACGAATTTGCCGCCTGCAGCGGCTTCGCCGGGACCTTTTACGCAAACGAAGGAAGCTGGGAGCTATCAAGTGACGCTGCATATTACCCCTAATGTATTAGGAACGAATCAATTTCAAATAAAAATCAAAAACGCGAAGGGAAGAGCTGTTCAGGATATTGAGCAAGTCACGGTTACGTTGACGCCAAAAGACATAGATATGGGAGAAACGACATTTCAAGCATTCAAAGTTGCTTCCGGTGTGTATCAGGCAAAGGAAACGATTAGCATGGCCGGATGGTGGAACGTTCATGTGCATATCCTGACAACGTCGCTGCAAAGCGTGGACGCCACTTTTGCCTGTTATGTAGGAAGCCAATAAATAAATGAGGAGGAGATTCCAACGATGAAAAAAATATGGTCACAAACTTCCAAAGTACTTGTTTTGATGGTGACAGCCTTTTTATTATGCACAGGAATTGCCAGCGCTCACGTGACGGTAAAGCCGAACATCTCCGCGCCTGGCGCTTGGGAAACGTATACGGTCAAAATCCCAGTGGAAAAAGATGTTCCGACAACGAAAGTCACATTAAAAATTCCGGACGGCATGGAATTGGTATCTTATCAACCGGAGCAAGGCTGGGAAGTGACGCTGGAAAAAGACGCGTCCGGAAAGGTAAAAACGGTCACATGGACAGCGGAAGGAGAAGGGCTGTTGCCAGGACAATTTCAACAGTTTTTCTTTGTTGCGAAAAACCCAGATAAGGAAAGAAAGGTTACTTGGGATGCGTATCAATATTATAAAGATGGCACCATTGTTGAATGGACGGGAACGGAAAACTCACAAACTCCTCATTCTGTAACGGAAATCAGCCAAGCGGCTGCGGCGCAAAGCGGACACGATATGCACAGCCACGGCGAACAGGCGGCGCAGCATCAAGCTCAGTCAGAAAATAAAACCAACAACGAGCAAAACGAAAATGGATTATCGATTGCTACCTTAGTGATTGCCGTCATTGCTTTGATCGTTTCGATCGTTGCTTTTCTGAAAAAAAGAGCGTAAAATGAACTTAGAAAAGTCCCCGTATTTTTTGGGGACTTTTTTGTTGAAGGAGGAGAGAAACGTGGATGTCATAAAAGAACTCGCACAACGAATCGCTCGCGCCGACGTGATTGCGGTTTTAACTGGTGCGGGAATGAGTACGGAATCGGGAATTCCCGATTTCCGCAGCGAAAATGGGATCTATGCGCAGGAAGAAAATGTCGAATACTATTTATCCGAATACTATTTTGAAAAAGATCCTGTTGATTTTTGGCGGCGCTTTAAACGAATGTTTTCGTTAAAACTAATGGGCAATTTTGCGCCAAACGACGGCCACCGGTTCCTTCGCCAATTAGAAGAAATGGGAAAAAAGGTGACTATTTTGACGCAAAATATCGATGGACTGCATAAAAAGGCAGGGAGCACCAACGTCATCGAATTGCACGGCACTT
The DNA here is from genome assembly GCF_000632715.1 of Parageobacillus caldoxylosilyticus NBRC 107762. Taxonomy (GTDB): domain Bacteria; phylum Bacillota; class Bacilli; order Bacillales; family Anoxybacillaceae; genus Saccharococcus; species Saccharococcus caldoxylosilyticus. The sequence goes on from NZ_BAWO01000044.1 coordinate 49,008, forward strand.
TGCAGACGGCAACGTGTCCGGAATGCGGCGAAAAGCATGATTTAGCGTTTATCAACCGCCATGATGTTCCGCGGTGCGAGCGGAAAGCGGCAAATGGAAATAAGTGCAATGAAATTTTAAAACCGGATGTGGTGCTGTTTGGCGGATTGGTGCCAAGAATCGAGGAAGCGTTCGCCGCGGCGGCAGAAAGCGATTTGCTTATTGCGATGGGAACAAGCCTGGAAGTAGCGCCGGTCAACCAAATTCCCTTTTACGTAGCTACTCAGTCTCCAGTTACGTATAAAGTGATCATTAATAAAACACCAACAAGAATGGATGACGTATTTGATCTTGTCATTCATGGCGGAATTGGAGAAACGGTGGCAAAAGTGCGTTCGCATATGACAGGTGCGAGCTGAATAATCGGCAGCCGCACCTGTTTTTTCTATATTCTTTCTGTCCTGAATAGGAGAACGAAAAAATGGTTTCTATTAAAATCAAAAAATATTGTATTTTTTAAAACTTTAGAATATAATAGGATTAACATACCAACCGGTTGGTATAATTTGCAGGGTTTTGCATCGATTTAATATGGAGGAAACGTGGCCTAGAGAGGGAAATGGAGGGGACATACATGTATTTGCGTCTTACTGATGAGCAACGGATGGTGCAAAAGGCCATTCGCAAATTCGTCGAAAAAGAATTAATGCCGCTAGAAAACGAAGTATTGCGAAACGAACGGGAAGGAAAACCGGGGCTGTCTGAGGAGAAGTTGAAAGAATTGCAGCTCAAAGCGAAAGAAGCGGGTTTTTGGGGGATTAATACACCGGAAGAATACGGCGGCGCCAACCTCGGACACGTCATGCAGGCGATTGTGACAATGGAAGTGTCAAAAACGTTTGTTCCATTCCGGTTTGGCGGGTCGGCGGATAACATTCTCTATTACGCGAATGAAGAACAAAAGAAAAAATATTTGATTCCGACCATTAACGGCGAGAAAAAATCATGCTTTGCCATGACGGAGCCAGGCGCAGGATCAGACACCAGAAACATTAAAATGACCGCGGTCAAAGACGGAAACGAATGGGTGCTAAACGGAGAAAAAACGTTTATCACCGGAGGAAACGAAGCCGATTTTGTGATGGTCATCGCCATTACCGACAAAGAACGCCATCAAGCAACAAACGGACGGGAAGGGGTTACTTGTTTTATCGTCGACCGGGAGATGGGCTGGCGTTCCGAACCGATACATACGATGGGGCCGTCGACACCTGCCAGCTTAATCTTTGAAAATGTGCGCGTTCCGGAAGAAAACATTTTAGGGGAGCTGCACGGCGGCTATAAACTTGGGTTGGAGTGGATCGGATATGCCCGCTGGATTGTCGGCGCCCGCGCGGTCGGAGCGGCAGAACGGCTGCTACAAATGGCGATTGACTATGCGAAAGAGCGCGTGACATTTGGCAAGCCAATTGCGGAAAGACAAGCGATTCAATGGATGATCGCCGATTCGGCCGTCGAAATTGAAGCGGCGAAATGGCTCGTGTTAAACGCGGCGTTTACGCTCGACCAAGGCGAAGACAACCGCCATTTAGCATCGATGGCCAAACTGTTTGGCGCCAACATGGGCAACCGCGTCGTCGACCGCGTCATGCAAATTCACGGCGGCATGGGCTATACGAAAGAAATGCCGATCGAGCGCTGGTATCGTGATGCCAGACTTTGGCGCATTTATGACGGCACCGATGAAATTCAGCGCATGATTATTGCAAGAAACTTGCTTAAAGGGCATGTCAAATTGGGGCAATTCCTATAAAAATTTGAAAGCGCTATCGAATAGAAGGGGGAAGCAAGCATGAGTCAAAGATTTACAGGAAGAGTCGCATTCGTTACAGGAGGAAGCCGCGGAATCGGCAAGGCGATTGTTACGCGTTTTGCCGAAGAAGGAGCGAAAGTGGCGTTCATTGACTTAAATGAAGAAGCGTTGCACGCCACCGCAAGTGAATTGCGCGAAAAAGGCTATGAAGTATATGCAAAAGTCGCGAGCGTTACCGATCGCGAACAAGTGGAAACGACGGTAAAAGAGATTGTCGACCAATTCGGATCGATCGATATTCTCGTCAATAACGCCGGAGTTATTCGCGACAATTTGCTGTTTAAAATGACGGATGAGGACTGGGACACGGTCATGGATGTTCACCTCAAAGGGGCGTTTTACTGTGCGCGCGCCGTTCAAAAATACATGGTAGAAAAACGGTACGGACGCATTATTAATGTTTCTTCCACTTCCGCGCTTGGCAACCGCGGGCAAGCGAACTATGCGGCGGCGAAAGCAGGCATTCAAGGTTTTACAAAAACGCTGGCGATCGAGCTGGGCAAGTTTGGCATCACCACGAACGCGGTTGCTCCTGGATTTATTGAAACCGATATGACAAAAGCAACGGCGGAAAGATTAGGCATTTCGTTTGAACAGTTAATTCAGGCTAGCGTCGCGAACATTCCGGTCGGACGAAGCGGCAAGCCGGAAGATGTCGCGCAGGCGGTGGCGTTTTTCGCCGATGAAAAATCTTCCTTTATTAACGGACAAGTGCTATACGTAGCCGGAGGTCCAAAATGTTAACGGAATAGGGGGAAACGACGCATGTTTGCCGAACATATCGGAAAATGCTCCAATAAAGTAAAAAACGTCGTTGAGCGGGGAGCGGTGAAAAAGTTTGCCGAAGCGATCGGTGATCCACATCCGATTTATTGGGATGAGGAAACGGGGAAAAAATCACGCTATCAAAGAAACATTGCGCCTCCGACATTTCCAAGGGTGTTTGACTATGGCGTGATTGAAGGGCTTAAGCTTCCAAGCAAAGGACTGATTCACGGCGAACAGCGGTTTCATTACGAAAGACCGTTGTTTGTCGGGGAAGAGCTGTATTGTTATGCGAAAGTGGAAGATTACTATGAAAAGCAAAGCAGCATGGGCGAGCTCGGATTTTTAGTCATCACGAATTACGGGGAAGACCCATCCGGAAGCGTGATTTTTACGTCCACCTCGACAATTATTATTACGGAAGCAGTGAGAAAGGCGATGGTCGTATGACGAAAATCAGCGAATTAAAAGTAGGAGAGTCGTTGCCAGAAGTCAAACTTCCTCCGGTCTCCCGCCTCGATCTCATTAAATATGCCGGCGCTTCCGGCGATTACAATCCGATTCATACGATTGACGAAGAGGCGAAAAAAGCGGGGCTGCCGGGCATTATCGCCCATGGAATGTGGACGATGGGCAATCTTGCCAAATTGTTTACCCCTTATTATGAAGAAGGATTTGTGCAAGACTACTCCGTCCGTTTTAAATCAATGGTGTTTTTAAATGACGTCGTCACGTTAAAAGCGACGGTGAAAGAAAAAGAGGATCACGCATTGCGCTTTGATGTGGCGGCTGTCAATCAAGACGGAAAAGAAGTCGTCAAGGGAGAAGTCGTGTTTTCTGTCTATTAATTGGCTGCAACATTCGTCCCGGTAACAGCAAAACCCTTTTGTTACCGGGATTTTTATAAAAAATGAATGGGAGTGACATAAATGAAACGGGATGCGGTCATTGTTTCCGCCGTCCGCACGGCGATTGCCAGACAAGGCGGAGCATTGGCGACCGTGCCGGCGCATATTTTTGGCGCGGAAGTCATCAAAGAAGCGATGCGACGGGCTAACATCGTCCCGGAAATGGTCGACGACGTCATTATGGGCAACGTGTTAAGCGGCGGGGGGAATATCGCGAGGCTTACCGCCTTGCAAACGGGGTTGTCGCTTGAGCTTACCGGTCTTACCGTGGATAGACAATGCGGTTCCGGCATTAACGCGGTAAACCTGGCGGCACAGGCGATCCGCGCGGGGGATGGCGATGTGTATATCGCCGGAGGAGTGGAAAGCATGAGCCGCGCTCCGTACTTAATGGACCGCCCGGAAAAACCGTACAGCTCGACGCCGCCGAGTTTCCGCAAGTCGCAGCTGTCGCCAAAAGAAATCGGCGATCCGCCGATGGGAATTACAGCGGAAAACCTTGTCAAAAAATACGGGATCAGCAGAGAAGAACAGGACGAATTCGCGCTAAGAAGCCAGCAAAAAATGGCGCGGGCGATGCAGGAAGGACGTTTTAAAGAACAAATCGTCCCGATTACCGTTCCGGTCAAAAAAGGAGAGCCAATCATCTTTGATACAGATGAACATCCGCGGCCAAATACGACGATGGAAGCATTGGCTAAACTGCCGCCAGCGTTTTTGGAAGGCGGAACAGTGACAGCGGGAAATAGCTCGGGGTTAAATGACGGCGCATCGGCATTGGTCATTATGTCGAGAGAAAAAGCGGAAGAACTGGGGTTGACGCCATTAGCAGTTATTCGCGCTTATGCGGTTGCCGGGGTCGATCCGAATATTATGGGAATCGGTCCGGTGCCGGCGACAAGAAAAGTGTTGAAAAAAGCCGGATTGACATTAGATGATATGGATTTGATTGAAATCAATGAAGCGTTTGCCGCCCAGGTGATCGCCTGCGACCGGGAATTAAATATGAATCCGGAAAAAGTGAACGTCAACGGCGGCGCGATCGCCCATGGCCATCCGCTCGGTGCAACCGGTGCGATCTTAATCACGAAAGCGGTGTATGAATTGCAGCGATCCGGCGGAAGATACGCGCTCATTACGGCATGCATCGGCGGCGGGCAAGGCATTGCCACAATTATTGAACGGGAATAAATCATTGGAGAGAGCCAACATTATGAAAGAAAGAATTATTAAAACAAGCATCGAACTATTCGACCGCAAAGGATTTAAAGAAACATCAGTGCAAGAAATTGTCGAAGTCATGGGCGTAACGAAAGGGGCATTCTATTATTATTACAAAAGCAAAGAAGAGCTGCTAAAAGATATATGCATCTCCTATATGGAAGATCTTTTGCAGCAGCAACAACGCATTTTACAAGATAAAGAGAAAAGCTGCACGGAAAAACTGTACGAAATCGTCTATATGCTTATTCGCAATATTAAAGCAAGGCGGAAAAGCGCACGCATTTTCTTCCGCGAAATGCGGCATTTGCATGAAGATCATTTGCAAGAAATTAAAGCAAAGCGGCGGGCGTTCCGGGAACATTACCAGCAGTTGATCGAAGCGGGAATCGCCCGCGGCGAATTTAAGCCGACGCTGACCCCGGATATGATTACATTTGGCATTTTAGGCATTACAAACTGGAGCTACTACTGGTTTCAACCGGATGGAGAAATATCGGAAGAAGCGCTGGCAGACATTTACGTCGATTTGATTTTAAACGGAATCAAAAATCGCGAATCGTTTAAGGAAAAATAGGAAAGAGAAGCTTCCCATTCTCTTTCCGTC
>NZ_BAWO01000043.1 GCF_000632715.1 Parageobacillus caldoxylosilyticus NBRC 107762
CGCTCGCCTTCGCTTTTCGTATTGTCCAGCTTCAGCGTCTAGCTCTCTTGCGCCAAATAACCTTCCCCTTCGAAGTGCAAGCACTTCTGCGGGTGAAGAACATTTGGCTTCGAGAGCTGATCTCGGTGCTTCCGCTTTTCTATGTGGACGCTTCGTTTTGTTCAGTTTTCAAGGAACATTTTTTCCTGTTCGCGACCTCTTTATACTAACATAACCATCAGCAGTATGTCAATACTGTTTTTGTTGTTTAAATTAGCGACGTACTATAATTTATCATGGTATTTTCCTGTTGTCAATACTTTTTTATTCAAATTAAAAAAGATTGTTTCAAAATATGTTTCATAACATTCCCGATGACAAGCATAAGATGGTCACAGGACGACTTTAGGACAAAGGGGGAAAATATAATGAACTTTTTCTACGCACTAAATGGGAGGTCCCTAAAAAAAGCATTGATTATCGTTCTTTCTGCATTTTTTACCGCCGCTATTTTATATGCACATGGAATGTATAATACCACTCTTTCTCTCTCTGCCGGTCCAAAGGCTATCTATAAAGTGGGGAAAAGCAAAGATGAAATAGCATTGACATTTGATATTAGCTGGGGGGATCAAAATGCTTTGCACATCCTCGATGTATTAAAACAAAACGGCATCAAAAATGCAACCTTTTTTTTATCGGCTTCGTGGGCAGAACGCCATCCAAACATCGTGAAGCGAATTAAAGAGGACGGCCACGAAATCGGCAGCATGGGTTATAACTTTTTGAACTATACGGAGCTAGAAAATGCGAAAATACGGCAAGATCTTATGCAAGCCAAGAAAGTATTTGACACCCTTGGAATAAAGGAAATAACATTATTGCGTCCTCCGGGAGGCAACTTTAACAAAAACGTGTTAAAGATTGCCGATTCCCTTGGCTACACAGTCGTTCACTGGAGCATTGATTCTAAAGATTGGCTTAATCCTGGCACCAACACCATTGTGAAAAATGTTGTCACCGACATGGAAGCGGGAGACATTATTTTACTTCATGCATCCGATTCTGCCAAGCAAACAGCAAAAGCACTTCCAAAGATTATTGAGGTAATGAAGGAAAACGGATACCGGAATGTTAGCGTTTCGCAGCTGATTGCGAATGGAGATGTAAGCAGCAAGGAAATCAATTAAACGATCATATGTTTGATCCGATTTTTACAAAAAAGGAGGAGCTCCTCCTCCTTTTCGGTTATGATTTCGCGCCGCCTGTTAATTTATGCAGTATAAGCAGCTGATAAGCATTGCAAGCTAATAAAGGAAACAACATTAAATAAAGCCAGTTTCGGTCATTAATACGCAATACAGGGAACCATTCAATTACCGTCACGACAATCATGAAGAACAAGGCTGGCACAAATGCTCCTTTATTGGTTTGCGCGCTTTTTATATACGCTACAACAAGCCCAACCATTAAAAGAAATAAAGCCACTAATATGTAACTAACCACAGACTCACCCTTGGCCGCAAATGCTTGATAACGAAAATATACCAAGTCAAACAGTACAAACAAAATTAACACCATTTGTACAGCGTTCCACAGCGAGGCAGAGCGGAAAATTCCCAGCCCAAAGCGATGGATAGTTAAATAGGCAAAAAAACCCGCTTGGCTCACGGCACTAAAAATAAAGCCAACACCAATATGCCACATCAATACAGCGAAAATTTCCACTACGTCCAATTGCAACAGCAGTTTTTGGTATTGGCCCCAATTAAAAACGATTCCTATAATTGCCGTCGTTATTCCTCCGATAGCTAATGTCGTTAAAAATAAACGCACCCATTTACGGCTGTTCACAACTCCATCCTCCATTATTCTCAACATGATTCGCTTTAAATTTTATCAACGACTTCGGAAAAAAGCCAGCTTGGAATAAAGCAAATGCATATTTTTCTGTTGAAAATTCATATTAAGGGTAGGGACTTTTGCAAGAAAGGAGCTTACCTACATGAAAAAAAGTACATTGCTCCTGTTATTGAGCTATTTTCTTATCCTTGGTTCTTGTGCTCCTCAAGAAATTAGTGCACCTCCCCCTGATTATGACGAAACGAAAAAAATGGTCGTTGATATTTTAAAAACCGATGAAGGAAAAAAGGCGATTCAAGAAATCATGACGGATGAAAAAATGAAGCAACAACTCATCATGGAACAAACCGTCATCAAAGACACGTTGCAAAAAGTACTGACTTCTGAACAAGGAATAAAATTTTGGGAGAAAGCACTACAAGATCCCAAAATTGCGGAAAGCTTTGCCAAAAGCTTAAAAACGGAACATGAAAAAACGATCAAAGCGTTGATGAAAGACCCGGAATATCAAGGGATGATGATAGATATTTTGAAAAATCCTGAAATGGAAAAAGCAATGCTAGACGTGTTAAAAAGCAAGGAGTTTCGCCAACATCTGCAGCAAGTCATCACCGAAACGCTGAACAGTCCATTGTTCCAAGCAAAAATTCAAGACATATTAATCAAATCGGCTGAAAACATACAACAGGAAACGAAAAAACAAGGCGATGGTGAAGAGGCGGGAGAGGGAGAAGAAAGCAGCGGAGATCAGCAAGGGCAAGGAGCAGGAAGCTAAAAGGAGAACATCTCTTAGAGATGCATCTCCTTTTTTATTTAACATTTTTCGATAATTTTGCGGGCGATGTCCATATATATTTGTCCAATCGGATGATCCTCGGCATACACCGATGGAGCAAAATCATCATCATTCCAATCTGGTTGCTGCAGCGGCAATTGGCCTAATAGTTCTGTTTGCAACTCCTTGGCAAGCTTTTCGCCACCGCCTTTGCCAAATACATATTCTCTTTCCCCTGTTTTGCGGCTTTCAAAATAGGACATATTCTCAATCACACCGATAATTTCATGCTCGGTACGAAGCGCCATTGCCCCCGCGCGCGCCGCCACAAACGCCGCTGTCGGATGCGGAGTAGTAACGATGATTTCTTTGCACGATGGCAGCATCGTATGGACATCTAACGCCACATCTCCTGTTCCAGGAGGTAAATCCAATAATAGGTAGTCTAGATCGCCCCATTCCACTTCTTTGAAAAAGTTGTTTAACATTTTTCCTAACATTGGACCACGCCAAATAACAGGAGCGTTATCTTCGACAAAAAAGGCCATGGAAATGACTTTTACTCCAAAACGTTCCACCGGAATAATTTTATCACCGCGCACCGTCGGGCGTTCGACAATGCCCATCATGTCCGGAACACTAAATCCATAAATATCGGCATCAATGAGCCCTACCTTTTTGCCAAGGCGAGCGAGAGAAACAGCCAAATTGACGGAAACGGTCGACTTTCCGACCCCGCCTTTTCCGCTGGCAATCGCAATGTAAGTAGTTTTGGACTTGCTCCCTTCATATTTTGCCACTACTTCTTCAGGAAGCTGTGCAAACCGCAAGCCTACCGAAGCAGCGCCCGCATCTTTTAATAATTGGACAACTGTCGTTTGCACCCGAAGCTGTTCTGCTGTTCCCGTTTTGGCCAATGCAATTTTGACGCTAACATGTTTTTTGTCTTCCTTAATTTTAATTTCTTGGATTGCATTTGTTTCTTTAAACGTTTTGTTTAAAAACGGATCTTTGATGTTTTCAAGCAGCGCTCTAACCTCGTTCTCCGTAAGCATCGATCATCACCAGCCCTTATGTATATATTGCGTTTCATATTTTTACTATATCATATATAATGATCGCATAGCCATTATGTAAAAAAAAGGAATCCCCCTACTTCGGGGGATTTTTCTCATTAGAAAAATATCGCAGCACTCCTTTGTATATCGAGGCGGCAAGTTTGGTTTGATAGTGATTGGAAGCTAAAAGTTCCCTCTCCTCCGGATTGGATAAAAAACCAATTTCGACGAGCGCGCCAGGTTTTTTCGCATATTTTAACAAATAAACGGTATCAATAACTTTGGCTACACGGTTTGTATTTTCAAGATTACGCCGCAACTCGTCCTGGATAAACCTAGCAAGCCGTTCATTTTCTATCAATGAACCATAATAAAAGGTTTGCGCTCCACGCCAACGCGGAGAAGGGATCGCATTGAGATGAATGCTAATAAATAAATCCGCTTCTGATTCATTAATAAAAGCGACTCGCTTTCGCAAATCCTCTGTTTTCCGCCGGCTGTAGCCGCGCGTGTCTTTATCAGCAAGATCGCTGTCCGTTTCCCTTGTCATCAGCACGAGCGCTCCTTGCTGCTGCAAGTAGTCACGCAATTTCGCCGCCACTTTCAGCGCCACTTCTTTTTCCGCCACATCGCCGCCGACCGCTCCGCCATCTGGTCCGCCGTGACCAGGGTCTAAAATGATAATCCTTCCAGATAGCGGAAGATTCCATGATTTTGTTGAAGTGGGATCGGAAAAAAGGTATTGGAACAAAACAATAATAATGGCCAAACTAATGACAAGAGCACCCAACCATTTTCCTTTCATTATTTCTCCTCCTGCGTTTCCCCTACTCTATGTTATATGGGACAAGAGGCTAAAATAGAACTTCTTTCAGTGAAGTTTCAAGCGCCGGCGTTTTTTTCCTTTTTCAAATCCTTCTGTCCACCAATAAATGATATAATGCTCGCATGTATAATAAAGCGATTCGCTTACCAATCCGTCATCGATATTGCCCCAAAAGCAAAGGAAATCGAATAATGTATCGATTAAATATTTTTCCTCTTGCGCACATCGTCTTCTTACGCTTTCTGTCGGCTCCCCATAGTAACCAAACCGGCTGTAGTTTGCACCGAGCAAATACGCCTCAATCGCGATATCGATGCATCCTTCCTCAATAATGGCTGGGAATACGCGATACATATGATAAAAAGGACCAAATTGTTCAATGACTTTCGTTTTTAACTTTTCCAACGACAACTCGCGCAACATTTTTCGCTCGTATAGTATTTGCTTTTCGCGTTTTTTTTCCTTAAATGAAGTAATGACATTCATGTTCTTTCACGCTCCTTTAGGATGTAGTTTTCAACGATTCATCCTAAACATGCGTGAAGAAAAAAGGTGAGGGAAAAGAAAAAAATCCCAGCCGATATGGCTGAGATTTGTGGAAAAATAAGATTAACGTTTGGAGAATTGTGGAGCGCGACGAGCACCTTTGAGACCGTATTTTTTCCGTTCTTTCACGCGAGCATCGCGTGTTAATAATCCTGCGCGTTTTAATATTGGGCGATAATCCGGGTCTACTTGCAATAACGCACGGGCAATGCCGTGGCGAATCGCACCTGCTTGACCAGCAAATCCGCCGCCTTTTACGTTTACCAACACATCATAATTTCCTAATGTTTCTGTTAACACTAGCGGTTGTTTCACCACTTCGATTAACGCTTCTGTTGGAATATAGTCACGAATGTCACGGTTGTTGACGATAATGCGTCCGTCTCCTGGAACAAGGCGCACGCGTGCAACAGAGCTTTTGCGACGACCTGTGCCATAATATTGTACCTGTGCCAAAATAATACCCTCCTTCATCGATTATCCGCGAATTTCATAAACTTCTGGTTTTTGTGCTTGATGTGGATGTTCGCTTCCACGATATACGTGCAGTTTTTTAAACATTTGACGACCTAAGCGGCCTTTTGGAAGCATTCCGCGTACCGCTCTTTCAATCATTTGCTCTGGATAGTTTGTACGCATTTCTAAAGCCGTTCTTATTTTTAATCCACCTGGATGCAAGCTGTGACGATAATAAAGTTTTTTCGTTAATTTTTTCCCGGTTAATTCCACTTTATCTGCATTGATCACGATGACATGATCGCCGCAATCCACGTGTGGTGTGAATATTGGTTTATGTTTGCCGCGCAAAATTGCTGCTACTTCACTTGCAAGGCGTCCTAACGTTTTGCCAGCAGCGTCGACAACGTACCATTTACGTTCTACTTCATTTGGCTTCGCCATGTAAGTTGTACGCATTCTGTTCCCTCCTAAAATAAAAAATAAACATGCAATTTGCTATAAAATTTATCTCAACACGATTACTTTCCGGGGCTAATCGTGGAAAAATACATACCATATTACATAATATCTCTTTAGCATATCAATGTCAAGAAAATGTTACACCAGGACTAGTTGTCATAATATACTTTCCATAAATACAGACCTTGAGGCGGAGCAGTCGGGCCAGCATAACGCCGGTCTTTTGCCTCCAAAATAGTGGAAATGCTGTCTGCGCTCCGTTTTCCTTGACCAACCTCCAAAATAGTCCCAACAATAATCCGCACCATATTATACAAAAATCCATTGCCAATCAGACGAAATTCTAACATCTCTTGATCAACGGCCATGTCCGCTTGATAAATAGTCCGTATACGATCATCTATATCGGTTTTTGCGGAACAAAAGCTCGTAAAATCATGTGTGCCTTCCATTAGTCGTAATGCACGTCTCATTGCTTCCATATCAAGTGGATAAGGGTAATGATAGCAATAATTACGCAAAAATACGTCACGTTCTTGGGCAATTCGTACTTTATATCGATATTCTTTTGCTTTGGCACTAAAACGCGCATGAAAAGAAGGATCCGCTTCTTGCACATCTTTAATCACTATATCATCCGGTAACTGGGCATTTAATGCTTTTTTCCATTGATCTGCAGAAAGCGATAAAAACGTATCGAAATGAATCACTTGCCCGTATGCATGAACACCCGCATCTGTCCTTCCTGAAGCAGTAGCACGAATCGCTTTCCCTTTATGCATTTGTTCCAGCACGCGTTCTAACTCGCCTTGCACCGTTCGTTTGCCAGGCTGAATTTGATAACCGGAAAAATGTGTACCGTCATAGGAAAGCGTGCATTTGATCCGTTTGCTCATTTTTCCCCTCCCTGTTATGAGCGTAGTACAAACAAAACAACAGCTAATAATAAAACTGCCGCTAAAAAAGCTGTATCTGTCCATTTCCATACCAACTGGCGAAATTTCGTTCTTCCCTCGCCGCCGCGGTAGCCGCGCGCTTCCATCGCGGTTGCCAGTTCCTCAGCGCGTTTAAACGAACTGATAAATAGCGGCACAAGCAGTGATACAATCGCTTTCATTCTTTCCGAAAATCGGCCTCCAGTAAAATCGACGCCGCGGGCTGTTTGTGCTTTCATAATTTTCTCCGTTTCTTCCATTAGCGTCGGGATAAAACGAAGAGAAATAGACATCATTAGCGCCAGTTCATGGACAGGAACGCGCATTTTTTTTAGCGGCGCCAGTAGGATTTCCACTCCGTCAGTCACTTCGATCGGGGTGGTGGTTAAGGTTAATAAAGTAGTAATAATAATGAGCAGTAGAAAGCGTAGCGAAATAAAAATTCCTTGCTTGACGCCGCCTTCGTAAATCGAAAAGGAACCAATTTGGTATAGCACATCCCCCTCTTTTGTCATCAAGACATGCAGCAAAAAAGTAAAGACGATAATCCATATAATCGGCTTTAAACCTCTAATCACAAACGATAACGGGATGCGCGACAATGCGAGAAAACCAAATGTAAATACCGTTAATACGGCATAAGTAACACTATTATTCGCTAAAAAGACGATAAATACGTACATAAAGATGATTAACAGTTTGGCACGCGGGTCCATGCGGTGAATGACGGAATTGCCAGGTACATATTTCCCAATAATCATGCTATTCATCATGAGTGTTCACCTTGGAAAATAATTTTTGAATGGCGTCTACGGTCTCTTCGATCGTCAAACACGGAGATGGCAGGGTAATCCCTAACTTTTTCTCCAATTCTTTTTTTAGACGCACTGTCTCCGGTACATTGAGCCCAATTTCCTCTAAAGAATCGCTATCTTGAAAAATTTGTTGTGGTGTTCCCGTTTTCCACACGGTCCCTTTATGCATAACAATCATATAATCTGCATATGCGGCAGCATCCTCCATGCTATGGGTAACTAATACGGTCGTCATCTGTTTTTCACGATGAAGGCGGTAGAACATTTCCATGATTTCTTTACGCCCGCGTGGGTCTAGGCCAGCCGTCGGCTCGTCCAACACAATCACATCAGGTTCCATCGCCAACACCCCGGCAATGGCAACACGGCGCATTTGCCCGCCGCTTAAATCAAACGGCGACTTGCTTAATACGTCCTCCGGAAGCCCGACTAGCTTAATCAGCTCTCTTGCCTTCCTTTTTGCTTTCTCCTCGGGAACACCGAAATTCATTGGTCCGAAACATATATCTTTCTCCACTGTTTCCTCAAACAGTTGGTGTTCTGGAAATTGAAAGACAATACCAACCTGTTTGCGGAGCGGTTTTAAGTCCCTTTGGCGTTTTTTATTTGTAATCGTTTGATTTCCTACCGTCACTGTGCCGCTTGTCGGCTGAAGCAACCCGTTTAGATGTTGCAACAACGTCGATTTTCCTGAACCAGTATGACCGACAACCGCCACATAAGAGCCGCTTTCAATCATGATGTCCACGTCGTATAACGCTCGACGGGCAAACGGTGAGTTGGCATTATATACATGTTCTACCTTTTGGAATATAATGTCCATAATTCTTCTACCAACTCCTCTATCGTAAAGTAGCTTGAAGATAGCGGGATTCCGCACTGTTTTAGCCGGTCTCTTATTTTTACCGCAAACGGCAAATCCAAGCCTATTCGTTCTAGTTTTGTCCCAAGCGCAAAAATTTGTTTCGGCGTTCCTTCTGTCATTATTTCCCCTCTATTCATGACAATAACGCGGTCGGCCTTAGCGACTTCCTCTAAATCATGGGTGATGGACAACACAGTGATACGTTGTTTTTTGTTTAAATCACGGACGGTGTCTAATACTTCCTGCCTTCCTTTTGGATCTAGCATCGATGTTGCCTCATCTAAAATGATGAGATCCGGCCGCAAGGCAAGGATGCCTGCAATCGCAACGCGCTGCTTTTGACCGCCGGAAAGGTGATGTGGTTCATGGTGCAAAAACTCTTCCATATGAACTTGCCGAATCGCTTCATGAACTCTTTTGACCATTTCGTCGCGAGGAACCCCATTGTTTTCCAGAGCAAAAGCGACATCATCTTCTACCGTCGTTCCGACAAACTGATTATCTGGATTTTGGAATACCATGCCAACGCGACGGCGGATTTCCCAAACTGTCTGCTCATCAAGCACATGATGAAACAGCTTAATCACACCGCTTTCCGGTCTTAACAACCCGATAAGCAATTTAGCAATGGTTGATTTTCCTGAACCGTTATGCCCGACAATCGCCAGCCATTCCCCACGCTTCGCTTGGAATGTTACGTTTTGCACAGCATAATCAGATTGATTTGGATAGCGAAAACATAGCTTTTCCACGGATAAAATGGTTTCTGTCATAATTCCTTCTCCTTGTCTCTTCTATCTCTCACCTCTACTCTACTACAAACCAGTAAAATAAAAAAAGGGCATAGATCCAGTTCGAAAGAAACTGTCTCGCCCTTGTTAGTCAACAGAACTGCTTTACATTACACTAGTTCAATGATCACCATTGGCGCTCCATCGCCGCGGCGAGGACCAAGTTTCATAATCCGAGTATAACCGCCTTGGCGATCTTGATAACGCGGTGCAATATCGCTGAACAGCTTTTGCAGTGCGTCTTGACCTGTTTCACTGTTTGCTACTTCTTTACGAATAAATGCTGCCGCTTGACGGCGTGCATGCAAATCACCGCGCTTGCCAAGCGTGATCATTTTTTCAATCACAGAACGCAATTCTTTCGCACGCGCCTCTGTTGTTTCAATACGCTCATTAATGATTAAATCTGTTGCTAAATCGCGAAGCAATGCTTTGCGTTGAGCGCTTGTACGTCCTAATTTTCTGTATGACATGAGATGTCCCTCCTTTATAATATTTTCGCATGATATCCGATGCAAATCTCTTATTTAGCTGCTAACAAGAATGGTAACAATAATGTTTCTCGAACAAAATGAAACTGCAATATTTAGCAAGTCAACCAACAAATAGACGAACATGCCCTATTCCTAGCTGTTTTCGTTCGACAAAGCCGATTTCCATAGTAACATGAAAATACTAGTTAAACAACGTTAACTAGTCATCTTTCCGCAGGCTAAGCCCAAGTTCAGCCAGCTTCGCTTTTACTTCTTCAAGAGATTTGCGACCAAGATTGCGCACTTTCATCATATCTTCTTCTGTTTTTTGCGTCAGTTCTTGAACCGTGTTAATACCGGCACGTTTCAAGCAGTTGTAGGAACGGACAGAAAGATCAAGCTCTTCAATAGTCATTTCGAGCACTTTTTCTTTTTGATCTTCTTCTTTTTCCACCATGATTTCCGCATTTTGCGCTTCATCTGTCAGGCTGACGAAAATATTTAAGTGCTCGGTTAAAATTTTCGCACCGAGGGAAATGGCTTCTTTCGGTCCGATGCTTCCATCTGTCCACACATCAATGGTTAACTTATCATAGTCCGTCACTTGTCCGACACGCGTATTCTCTACTTGATAAGAAACGCGTGAAACAGGTGTATAAATCGAATCGATAGGGATAACGCCTATTGGCTGATCCTCGCGCTTGTTGGCCTCAGCTGGAACATACCCACGTCCCCGTTTGGCGGTCATTCTCATACGCAAACGCCCGCCTTCTGCCAACGTAGCAATATGAAGGTCCGGGTTTAAAATTTCCACATCGCTGTCGTGAGTAATATCAGCAGCTGTGACAACTCCTTCACCCTGTACATCGATTTCCAACGTTTTTTCTTCATCGGAATAAATCTTTAACGCTAATTTTTTTATGTTCAAAATGATTGCTGTCACATCTTCTACGACGCCATCAATCGTTGAGAACTCATGCAGTACACCATCTATTTGTACCGATGTCACAGCAGCACCAGGGAGTGAAGATAATAGGATACGACGTAAGGAGTTACCCAAAGTTGTACCATATCCACGCTCAAGCGGTTCGACGACGAATTTGCCATATTTGGCATCTTCGCTGATTTCAACCGTTTCGATTTTCGGTTTTTCAATTTCAATCATCGATTATTATACCCTCCTTCAAAACGTCGAGACCCCGACCAAACGATACACGCCTAATCGAAATTCCCCCATGAATAAGTTCCCAAATGTGTAAATGGCTAAGCAATATTTTCCCTGTACATAATGATACTTATCATATCCCATTATTGACAAGGATACAAATTCTATACAGGGATATTACACACGGCGACGTTTTGGCGGACGGCATCCATTGTGCGGGATAGGAGTTACGTCTTTAATTGCTGTAATTTCCAATCCAGCTGCCTGCAATGCGCGAATCGCTGCCTCACGACCAGCACCAGGTCCTTTTACGTTTACTTCTACTGTTTTCATTCCATGTTCCATCGAAGCTTTTGCAGCTGCTTCCGCTGCCATTTGCGCCGCAAATGGTGTCGATTTACGGGAACCTTTAAAACCTAACGCTCCAGCGCTGGACCAAGCAATCGTATTTCCGTGAACGTCTGTAATCGTTACGATCGTATTGTTAAAAGTGGAACGAATATGGGCAATACCCGTATCAATATTTTTTCTTACACGGCGTTTGCGTGTATTTGTTTTACGTGCCATTCGTGGAATTACCTCCTTTGCTTAATTATTTTTTCTTGTTCGCTACGGTACGGCGTGGACCTTTACGTGTACGAGCATTGTTTTTCGTATTTTGGCCGCGAACCGGCAAGCCGCGACGGTGGCGAAGGCCACGATAGCATCCGATCTCAATTAAACGTTTAATATTTAACGATACTTCGCGACGAAGATCTCCTTCCACTTTCAAGCGGCTGACGATCTCGCGAATTCTCCCTAATTCTTCCTCTGTCAAGTCACGAACACGAGTATCTTCTGATACACCTGCTTCTTTCAAGATTTTTTGAGCAGTTGGTTTGCCGATTCCGTAGATATAAGTTAACGAAATAACTACACGTTTATCACGTGGAATATCTACACCTGCAATACGTGCCATATTGTACACCTCCTTAAAGATTAACCTTGTCGTTGTTTATGTTTTGGATTTTCGCAAATCACCATAACTTTACCACGTCTACGAATAACTTTACATTTTTCACAAATAGGTTTTACAGATGGTCTTACTTTCATGTCTTTTACCTCCCTGTCAAACGGAGTGCTTTCATTATTTATAACGATACGTGATTCGACCGCGTGTCAAATCATACGGAGATAATTCTACCGTAACTTTATCTCCAGGTAAAATCCGAATGAAATGCATGCGAATTTTACCAGAAACATGCGCCAATACAGTATGACCATTTTCTAATTCTACACGAAACATCGCATTTGGCAATGTTTCGACTACAGTGCCTTCCACTTCAATTACATCGTCTTTAGCCATCGAGCGGCTCTCCCTCCTTCGAATGAGTAACATAGTGTTACGAAAAACCGAATGAACACCATATTGGCCAACGGCTCCACAATCCGTGTCCATCATGATTATATTAGAGGGTTGTCAAGATTTCATAGCCATTTTCTGTAATGGCGATCGTGTGCTCAAAATGGGCACACATCTTTCCGTCTACCGTAACGACGGTCCAGTTATCAGCAAGTGTTTTGACATAGCGGCTGCCCGCATTGACCATCGGTTCAATACATAACGTCATTCCTGGTTTTAAACGCGGTCCTTTATTCGGCGGACCATAATGCGGTATTTGCGGGTCTTCATGTAAGTCTTGACCAATTCCGTGCCCAACATACTCGCGAACGATCGAAAAATGGTGAGATTCCACATACGTTTGAATCGCGTGAGAAATATTGGACAAACGGGCACCTGGTTTTGCTTCTTCTAATCCTATATATAAGGATTTTTCCGTTACTTCAAGAAGCTTTTTCGTTTCTTCCGCAATTTCCCCAACAGGATACGTCCATGCGGAATCAGCATGATAGCCATTATATTGGGCGCCGACATCAATGCTGATAATATCTCCTTCTTTTAATACCCGGTTGCCAGGAATTCCGTGAACAAGCTCTTCATTTACAGAAGTGCAAATGCTTCCTGGAAATCCGTTGTATCCTTTAAACGAAGGAATGGCACCGTACTGGCGTATTACGTCTTCCGCAATCGCATCCAACTCTTTCGTTGTAATCCCAGGACGAATATGTTTTTCTAACTCTTTTCGGGTCAGCGCCACGATTTTCCCGGCCTCGCGCATGATTTCAATTTCACGCGGAGTTTTGCAAATAATCATTATTGTAATCCTCCGAGAAGTTCACGAATATCTGCGAATACTTTTTCAATATCTTGCTGTCCGTTAATGTGGCGTAAATACCCTTTTTTCTCGTAAAAATCCAGCAACGGCTGCATTTGTTTGGCGTTTACTTCGAGCCGGTTCGCTACCGTCTCTTCATTATCATCGGCGCGTTGGTATAGTTCGCCGCCGCATTTATCGCAAACGCCTGGCTTGGCCGGCGGATTAAATACAAGATGGTACGTTGCGCCACAGTTTTTACAAATTCTTCTTCCTGTCAACCGTTCCATTAAAATATCTTTATTTACATGAATATGAATCACATAATCAATCGTGCGATTTAATTCGGCAAGAATGTTTTCTAACGCCTCCGCTTGGGCAACCGTCCGTGGAAACCCGTCTAGCAAAAATCCTTTTTGACAATCGTCTTTGCTTAAACGCTCGCGAACGATGCCGATGGTCACTTCATCCGGAACAAGATCACCGCGATCCATATATTCTTTCGCTTGCAATCCTAATGGTGTTCCCTCTTTAATGGCCGCACGGAACATATCACCAGTGGAAATATGCGGAATTCCGTATGTCTCAACAATTTTTTCCGCTTGAGTACCTTTTCCGGCACCTGGTAAACCCATTAGTACTAAATTCATCCTCGCTCCCCCTCAGCTCTAAGAGGCAAGGGGCGGTTGCTCCTGACCTCTTTATTTAATAAAACCTCGATAGTGACGTTTCACAAGCTGGCTTTCTAGCTGTTTCATTGTCTCGAGCGCAACACCGACGACAATGAGCAAACTGGTTCCACCGATGCGAGCGGAAGGTGGCAAATTAGCAAAATTGACAAAGAACACAGGAAGGACCGCAACTGCTGCTAAAAATATCGAACCGACAAATGTAAGCCGGTATAAAATTTTGGTGACATACTCCTGTGTATTTTTCCCTGGACGTATCCCTGGGATATAACCACCTTGTTTTTTCAAGTTGTCCGCCATTTGTTCAGGATTGACTTGAACAAAGGCATAGAAATACGTAAAGGCGATAATTAATAGCACGTAAAGAACCATGCCAACTGGGTGTGTATAGTCGAATGTTTTCCGAATCCACAATGTTACATCATTCGATCCAAAAAACGATGCAATTGTCGGTGGAGCAACAAGAAATGACACGGCAAAAATCACTGGAATAACTCCCGCTGGATTCACTTTCAGCGGCAAATGGGTAGAATGCCCGCCAACCGGGCTCCGTCCTTCCAGTCGTTTAGCATATTGAATCGGAATTTTCCGGAATGCTTGTTGAATGTAAATAACGCCAACGATAACAACAACTACCGCTAACGCAACAAGCAGAAGCTTCACAATGCGCAAAAACAACTCTTCGCCGGCATTTTCAAATTGCTGTGCATAAATTTGATTGAGCACAGCAGGGATACCGGAAACGATCCCGGCAAAAATAATAATCGAAATG
The DNA here is from genome assembly GCF_000632715.1 of Parageobacillus caldoxylosilyticus NBRC 107762. Lineage (GTDB taxonomy): Bacteria > Bacillota > Bacilli > Bacillales > Anoxybacillaceae > Saccharococcus > Saccharococcus caldoxylosilyticus. The sequence goes on from NZ_BAWO01000043.1 coordinate 14,666, forward strand.
CCGTTTCCTACACCTTTCGCAGTAATTTGTTCACCAAGCCACATCAGAAATGCCGTTCCGGCTGTTAAAACCGTTGCGATTAATAAATAGGTTGGTATACCAGGGTCTTTAATGAGCGCTCCCGATGCCATACGGTTAAAACCATACGACATTCCGAACGCCTGAATAAAACCTAAAATGACCGTAAAATAGCGGGTAAACTGAGCTAATTTACGTCGTCCAACCTCACCTTGCTTCGACCACTCCGTAAATTTAGGAACAACATCCATCTGCAGCAGCTGCACGATGATGGATGCTGTAATATACGGCATCACGCCCATCGCAAAAATCGAGAAGTTTTGCAATGCCCCGCCGCCGAATATGTTAAGAACGCCAAAAGCGTTTAGCTGATCCTGCACTTTTAAGACATCCGCATTCACATTCGGAACGGGGATAAATGTTCCAATCCGGAACACAATGAGCATAAGAAGAGTAAAGATGATTTTTTTTCTTATATCACCGACGCGCATAAAGTTGGAGATTGTCCGAAACATTAAATCACCTCAGTTTTACCGCCAGCAGCTTCGATTGCCTCTTTGGCAGAAGCAGAGAATTTGTGAGCTTTTACCGTTAGCTTTTTCTCAATTTGTCCTTTGCCTAAAATTTTCACGCCCGATTTCAATTTGCTGATGACGCCTGTTTCCAGCAGCAACTCAGGTGTTACTTCTGTTCCGTCTTCAAAACGGTTTAATTTGTCAAGGTTAACAATGGCGTATTCTTTGCGGTTGATATTGGTGAAACCGCGTTTTGGAAGACGACGGAATAAAGGAGTTTGACCACCTTCAAAACCGAGGCGTACTCCACCGCCAGAGCGGGCGTTTTGACCTTTTTGACCTCTGCCAGATGTTTTGCCGTTACCAGAACCGATACCGCGGCCGACGCGATTACGTTCTTTCCGGGAACCCGGTGCTGGTTGTAATTCGTGAAGTTTCATGGCGAAGCACCTCCTTATGATCATTATTCTTCAATTTCTTTTACTTTGACAAGGTGTGCAACTTTGTTAATCATCCCGCGGATCGCAGGATTATCGTTATGAATGACAGTTTGATGCATTTTCCGTAAACCTAACGTTTTAACGGTAATCCGTTGATCTTCCGGACGACCGATAACGCTGCGAGTGAGGGTAATCGCTAATTTTTTTGCCACTATATTTCCCTCCTTATCCTAACAGTTCCTCAACTGTTTTGCCGCGCAATCTCGCTACATCTTCAGCACGTTTTAATTGTTTTAATCCATCCACGGTAGCGCGCACCATGTTCACTGGCGTGTTTGAACCGATCGATTTGGAAAGAATATCGCTGATACCTGCTAACTCCAATACAGCACGTGCCGGACCACCAGCGATAACCCCTGTACCTTCGGATGCAGGTTTTAAAATGATTTTTCCGGCGCCAAAATGGCCGATCACTTCGTGAGGAATCGTTGTGCCAACGATCGGTACTTCAATTAAATTTTTCTTTGCATCTTCAATCGCTTTGCGAATCGCATCCGGAACTTCTTGTGCTTTACCTGTACCAAAACCAACATGACCGTTTTTATCGCCGACAACGACTAATGCGGAAAAGCGTAAACGACGTCCACCTTTTACTACTTTTGCAACACGGTTCACCGCTACTACGCGCTCTTCAAGTTCAAGTTTATTTGGATCGATACGACGCATCTTTGTCCCTCCTTTATGATTAAAATTCTAAGCCAGCTTCACGAGCGGCATCGGCAAGTGCTTTTACCCGTCCATGGTATAAGTATCCGCCGCGGTCAAACACCACTTTTTTAATGCCTTTTTCCAATGCCCGTTTTGCTACTAACTCACCGACTTTTTTAGCTGCTTCAATATTTCCAGTCGATTCCAAGTCAAATTCTTTATCTAGTGTCGAAGCACTGACAAGTGTCACAGCTTTCATATCATCAATAATTTGCGCATAAATGTGTTTGTTAGAACGGAACACATTTAAGCGTGGACGCTCGGCAGTTCCAAATATTTTTTTACGAACGCGTGCGTGTCTTCTTTTACGAACTGCGTTTCTATCAATTTTCGTGATCATTTATGTCACTCCTTTCATTTCGCTAAGCCGCGTTATTTACCAGTTTTCCCTTCTTTAAGACGTACAACTTCACCTTCGTAGCGAATGCCTTTACCTTTATACGGCTCAGGTGGACGCACCGCGCGAATGTTCGCGGCAAGCTCGCCAACACGTTGTTTATCCGCACCTTTTACAACGATTTTCGTTTGCGAAGGAACTTCAATTTCTAATCCTTCTTCCGGTTCAATTTCTACCGGATGAGAAAAACCGACGCTAAGGACAAGTTTTTTACCTTGTTTAGCCGCACGATATCCGACACCAACGAGCTCAAGCGCTTTTTCGTATCCTTTCGATACGCCTTCCACCATGTTTGCAAGCAAGCTGCGAGTCGTACCATGAAGCGCACGATGAAATTTCTCATCGCTCGGACGAGTAACTGTGATCATATTATCTTCTACTTTGATAGTCATATCTGGATGAAAAGTGCGAGTTAATTCTCCTTTTGGCCCTTTCACTGTAACGGTATTGCCGTTTACCGTTACTGTTACACCAGAAGGAATTTCAATTGGCTTTTTACCGACACGTGACATGTACAAACACCTCCATTCTTAACAAAATGAATTACCATACGTATGCGATTACTTCGCCGCCAGTTCCTTTTTGACGCGCTTCTTTATCCGTTAAAATGCCTTGCGATGTAGAAAGAATTGCAATTCCTAATCCGTTCAATACACGAGGCACTTCATGCGCTTTAACATAAACGCGCAAACCTGGTTTGCTAATGCGTTTTAAGCCAGTGATTACACGTTCATTATTTGGACCGTATTTTAAGAAAATACGAAGAATGCCTTGTTTGTTGTCTTCAATGTATTCGTAATCACGAATAAAACCTTCGCGTTTTAAAATTTCCGCGATTTCGCGTTTCATTTTCGAAGCCGGTACTTCAAGCTTCTCATGACGTACCATGTTCGCATTACGAATGCGAGTAAGCATATCTGCAATTGGATCTGTCATCACCATTATGTTTTACCTCCTTCCCAATTCGTGGGTTTATTACCAGCTTGCTTTTTTAATGCCTGGAAGTTGACCTTTATATGCTAGTTCACGGAAACAAATACGGCAAAGTTTAAATTTGCGATAAACCGAGTGCGGACGGCCGCAGCGTTCGCAACGGGTATACGCTCTTACTTTAAACTTTGGCGTACGTTTTTGTTTCGCAATCATTGATTTTTTAGCCACGATTTCGCCTCCCTTGCTTTACGGATGGGATTCATTATTTTTGGAATGGCATGCCGAGCAATGTTAAAAGTTCACGTGCTTCTTCGTCCGTGTTGGCTGTCGTAACAATGACGATATCCATGCCGCGCACTTTATTGACTTTATCATAGTCGATCTCAGGGAAAATTAATTGTTCTTTAATTCCTAGCGTGTAGTTGCCGCGACCATCAAACGATTTTTTCGATACACCTCGGAAGTCACGGACGCGTGGAAGCGATACGGAAATCAGTTTATCTAAAAATTCATACATACGTTCTCCGCGCAATGTTACTTTCGCACCGATCGGCATTCCTGCACGAAGACGGAAGCCAGCGATCGATTTTTTCGCGCGAGTCACAACCGGTCTTTGACCAGCGATTAATGTTAATTCTTCCACTGCGCTGTCAAGCGCTTTTGGATTTTGTACTGCATCGCCAACACCCATGTTAATGACGATTTTTTCAATTTTTGGGACTTGCATTATAGATTTGTAGTTAAACTTGCTCATAAGAGCAGGTACCACTTCTTTTACATATTTCTCTTTCAGGCGGTTCATAAGAGTACCTCCTTTCTGACATCACGATTATTTATCTAAAATCTCACCGGATTTTTTTGCATAACGTACTTTTTTGCCGTCAACAATCTTATAGCCAATGCGGGTTGGAGTTCCCGTTTTTGGATCTAAAGGCATTACTTTTGATACGTGAATTGGTGCCTCTTTTGTGATAATACCGCCTTGCGGGTTTGCTTGTGATGGTTTCGCATGTTTTTTGACGATATTGACACCTTCAACAATCACGCGGTTTTTCTTAGGAAATGCCGCTAGAATAACGCCTTGTTTCCCTTTATCTTTACCGGAGATTACTTGTACTTTATCACCTTTTTTTACATGCATTGCAGTTCGCACCTCCTTAAAAGGCTTTTCCTGTCCGTTAAATTACTTCTGGAGCTAAGGAAATGATTTTCATAAAGTCTTTATCGCGCAATTCACGAGCAACTGGCCCGAAAATACGCGTACCGCGCGGGCTTTTGTCATCGCGAATGATAACGCAAGCATTTTCGTCAAAGCGGATGTAAGAACCGTCAGAACGGCGAACACCGCGTTTTGTACGGACAACCACTGCTTTTACGACTTGACCTTTTTTAACAACGCCACCTGGTGTAGCATCCTTGACCGTTGCAACGACAACGTCGCCAATGTTTGCATAGCGGCGACCAGAGCCACCTAAAACTTTAATAACAAGCACTTCCCGTGCACCTGAGTTATCAGCCACTTTTAAACGAGATTCTTGTTGAATCATCGACGAAACCTCCTTTCGGAATTATATCACCGAACCAAACCTTGTAATGATTAAACGATAACTGCTTTTTCAACGATTTCCACTAAGCGGAAACGTTTTGTTGCCGAAAGCGGGCGGGTTTCCATAATTTTTACGATGTCGCCAACTTTTGCAATGTTATTTTCGTCATGCGCTTTATATTTTTTCGAATATTTCACGCGTTTGCCATAAAGCGGATGCTTTTTGTATGTCTCAACAAGAACGGTAATCGTTTTATCCATTTTGTCGGATACAACGCGGCCTACGTATACTTTGCGTTGATTGCGTTCACTCATGTCGCAAACCTCCTCTCAAACGTTTATTTATTGGCAGCGATCTCTCTTTCACGGATGATCGTTTTCATGCGTGCGATATCTTTACGCACTTGGCGAATGCGTGCCGTGTTTTCCAATTGCCCTGTTGCCAATTGGAAGCGAAGGTTGAATAACTCTTCTTTTAATGCTTTAATTTTTTGTTCAATTTCGGCAGTGGTAAGTTCACGAATTTCCTTAGCTTTCATTTGCTTCACCACCAATTTCTTCGCGTTTTACGAATTTGCATTTAATCGGAAGTTTGTGAGAAGCAAGACGCAATGCTTCACGTGCCACTTCCTCTGAAACACCGCCAACTTCAAACATTACTTTACCTGGCTTAACAACCGCTACCCAACCTTCAGGAGCACCTTTACCGGAACCCATCCGCACTTCCAACGGTTTTGCTGTATATGGTTTAGAAGGGAAAATTTTAATCCAAACTTTACCGCCACGTCTCATATAACGAGTCATCGCACGACGAGCTGCCTCGATTTGGCGGTTGGTAATCCAAGCGGATTCCAACGCTTGCAATCCGTATTCACCGAAATGTACTTCCGTGCCGCCTTTTGCGCGACCTTTCATGCGTCCGCGATGTTCACGACGATATTTTACGCGTTTTGGCATTAACATAATTATTTTCCTCCTTCCTCAGTTTTCTTTTTTGTCGGAAGGACCTCTCCACGATAAATCCATACTTTTACGCCGATTTTTCCGTATGTTGTATCCGCTTCTGCCGTTCCGTAATCGATGTCAGCGCGAAGTGTATGGAGTGGAACAGTTCCTTCGCTGTAATGTTCCGAACGAGCGATATCAGCACCGCCGAGACGACCGGATACCATCGTTTTAATCCCTTTTGCACCTGCGCGCATTGCGCGTTGAATTGCTTGTTTTTGCGCACGACGGAAGGAAACGCGGTTTTCTAATTGGCGAGCAATGTTTTCCGCTACTAGTTTCGCATCTAAATCTGGTTTTTTGATTTCAACGATGTTAATGTGAACACGCTTGCCAGTTAATTGCGTTAACGCTTTGCGGAGCGCTTCTACCTCCGAACCGCCCTTACCGATGACCATGCCTGGTTTGGCCGTATGAATCGTAACATTAACACGGTTTGCCGCACGTTCGATTTCAATGCGAGATACCGCAGCATCTTGCAAACGTTTATTAATATACTCACGGATTTTTAGATCTTCATGTAAAAGGTCCGCATAATCTTTTTCAGCGTACCATCTAGAGTCCCAGTCACGAATAATGCCGATGCGGAGACCGACTGGATTCACCTTTTGACCCACTTATTATCCCTCCTTCTTTTCTGAAACAACGATGGTGATATGGCTTGTGCGTTTATTAATCGCGCTTGCACGTCCCATTGCGCGCGGGCGGAAACGTTTCAGCGTTGGACCTTCGTCCACATATGCTTCCGTAATAACCAGTTTGTTCACGTCCATGTCATAGTTATGTTCAGCGTTTGCTACCGCAGATTTTAACACTTTTTCAATAATCGGAGAAGCAGCTTTTGGCGTGTGGCGAAGAATGGCTACTGCCTCACCAACTTCTTTTCCTCGAATTAAATCAATCACTAAACGTGCTTTACGAGGAGCAATCCGGACTGTTCTTGCAACAGCTTTAGCTTGCATGTGTTTAACCTCCTCTCATTAACGTTTTGTTTTCTTATCGTCGCCAGCGTGGCCTCTGAACGTACGTGTTGGCGCGAACTCGCCAAGTTTGTGTCCGACCATGTCTTCCGTAATATAAACCGGTACATGTTTGCGTCCATCATATACGGCAATCGTATGACCAACAAATTGCGGGAAAATTGTCGAACGACGAGACCATGTTTTAATTACTTGTTTTTGTCCTGTCTCATTTAATTTTTCGATTTTTTTCATTAAATGCTCATCACAAAACGGACCTTTTTTTAAGCTGCGACCCATAAATGAACCTCCCTTCGTGATTGTGCTACGGTTCTTAAGAACCGTAGTTCAACCCCGTTATTTTTTACGACGGCGGATAATAAATTTATCCGATTTATTTTTCTTTTTACGAGTTTTAAATCCAAGTGTCGGTTTGCCCCAAGGAGTCATTGGCGATTTACGTCCGATTGGCGCTTTACCTTCACCACCACCGTGCGGGTGATCGACAGGGTTCATAACCGAACCACGAACTGTTGGGCGAATACCTAACCAACGAGCACGACCTGCTTTACCGATGTTGACCAGTTCATGCTGTTCGTTACCTACTTCACCAACTGTTGCCCGGCAAGCACCTAAAATCATGCGTACTTCGCCAGATGCAAGACGAACAATGACATATTTTCCTTCTTTCCCAAGCACTTGTGCGGATGTGCCAGCTGCGCGAACTAACTGTCCGCCTCTTCCTGGTTTCAGCTCGATATTGTGCACAAGCGTACCAACTGGGATATTTTCAAGCGGCAATGCGTTGCCGACTTTGATGTCTGCATTTGGTCCAGACATAATTTCCATGCCTACTTTAAGGTTTTTCGGCGCAATAATATAACGTTTTTCACCGTCTGCATAATGAATTAATGCAATGTTTGCGGAACGGTTTGGATCGTACTCGATTGTAGCAACGCGGCCTGGAATTCCATCTTTGTCGCGTTTAAAATCAATGATACGGTATTGACGTTTATGACCGCCACCTTGATGGCGTACTGTAATTTTCCCTTGGTTGTTGCGACCCGCTTTTTTCTTTAATGGCGCGAGCAACGATTTTTCCGGCTGATCGGTTGTGATTTCTGAGAAATCAAGCACTGTCATGCCACGACGACCGTTGGATGTCGGTTTATATTTTTTAATCGCCATGTTGGTTTCCCTCCTTCGCTTTTAAACTTTATACTTCGAACAGTTCGATCTCTTTGCTGTCTGGCGTTAGCGTTACAATCGCTTTGCGGCGACGGTTTGTATAACCGCTGTAACGGCCAACGCGTTTAAATTTCCCTTTATAGTTCATAATGTTGACTTTCGCTACTTTTACGCCAAAGATTTTTTCAACAGCATCTTTTACTTCGGTTTTATTGGCTTTTACATCTACCTCAAACGTGTATTTTTTTTGCGCTGTTAAATTCATGGTATTTTCCGTGATGATGGGGCGCTTAATAATATCGCGAGGATCTTTCATTATGCAAGCACCTCCTCTACTTTCTCCACGGCCGCTTTCGTGATTACAAGCTTATCATGGTTTAACACATCAAGAACGTTAATGCCGTTCGCTGTAACCACAGTAACGCCTGGAATATTGCGCGCAGATAGTGCAACATTTTCATTGACGTCATCTGTTACAATCAGCGCTTTGCGATCAACTGAGAGATTGTTTAAGATTTTTACCATTTCTTTTGTTTTTGGCGCTTCTAATGTTAAGCTGTCTAAAACAACAATGTTGTTTTCAAGAACTTTAGAAGATAATGCCGATTTAATTGCTAAGCGACGGACTTTTTTCGGCAGCTTATAGCTGTAGCTGCGCGGAACCGGGCCGAATACTGTACCACCACCACGCCATTGTGGAGCGCGAATCGAACCTTGACGAGCGCGACCTGTTCCTTTTTGGCGCCATGGTTTGCGGCCGCCGCCACTTACTTCCGAACGATTTTTTGTTTTATGCGTTCCTTGACGCAGCGAAGCGCGTTGCATAATGACCGCTTCGAATAACACATATTTATTTGGCTCAATACCAAAAACGGAATCGTTCAGTTCAATTTCACCGATTGTTTCTCCGTTCTGGTTATACAATGCTACTTTTGGCATTGGATAGTTCCTCCTTTCCTAGCAAAATGTTATTTTGCTTTCGCTTTTACTGCGCTTTTTACGATCACTAAACCTTTTCTTGGACCAGGTACGTTTCCTTTGATAAGAAGAAGGTTGCGTTCTGGATCCACTTTCACGATTTTCAAGTTTTGGATCGTTACACGTTGTCCACCCATGCGGCCTGGCAATTCTTTCGATTTAAATACGCGGTTTGGAGCAATCGCACCCATCGAACCAGGACGACGATGATAGCGAGAACCGTGTGCCATTGGTCCGCGCGATTGACCATGCCGTTTGATCGCGCCTTGGAATCCTTTCCCTTTTGAAATTCCAGTCACATCGACAATATCGCCTTCAGAAAAAATATCTACTTTGACTTCCTGACCAACTTCGTATTCATCGACATTTGCGCCGCGGATTTCGCGGATGAAGCGCTTAGGTGCAGTATTCGCTTTCGCAGCGTGGCCGATTTGCGGCTTATTGGCGCGTTTTTCGCTTAAATCCTCAAAACCTAATTGGATCGCCTCATAACCGTCCTTTTCAATCGTTTTCTTTTGCAATACCACGTTTGGAGTTGCTTCAATGACGGTTACAGGAATTAAATCGCCATTTTCTGCGAATACTTGCGTCATACCGATTTTTCTCCCTAAGATTCCTTTGGTCATTCGTCACACCTCCTGCTTAATTAAAGTTTAATTTCAATATCAACGCCAGATGGCAAATCAAGGCGCATTAATGAATCTACTGTTTGTGGAGTAGGGTTTACGATATCGATCAAGCGTTTATGTGTACGCATTTCGAATTGTTCACGAGAATCTTTGTACTTGTGAACAGCGCGTAAAATCGTATAAACAGTTCTTTCCGTTGGTAACGGAATCGGACCGGATACTTTTGCGCCGGAACGTTTTGCTGTTTCTACGATTTTCTCCGCAGATTGATCAAGAATTCGATGATCGTAAGCTTTTAAACGGATACGAATTTTTTCTTTTGCCATTGTTTTCCCTCCTTCTTCGCCTATTTTCAAAATAGACATTCTCCATGGAAATTTCCTGCACACTCGCCATGGCAAAGCGACCGGGTGTGTCAGCAACCTTCCACTTCATCGCAGTCAAAGACCAACATTTGATATTATACAGATATGTAAACGGGATTGCAAGCTATTTCTTCGTTTTTCTGCGCACTTCTTAATTATACATAGCTAAATGTCCATTTTCAACCTGCCGAAAAATTGCATAAAAAAACAAGCAGGTTTGCACAAGGCAAACCTGCTTGTTTTTCTGCCACAGAAGCGCAAGTATATTACTCAATGATTTCAGATACAGAACCTGCGCCTACTGTACGTCCACCTTCACGGATTGAGAATTTTGTACCTTCTTCGATCGCGATTGGCGCGATTAATTCTACTGTCATTTCAACGTTGTCGCCAGGCATAACCATTTCTACGCCTTCTGGAAGCGTGATGATGCCTGTTACGTCTGTTGTGCGGAAGTAGAATTGTGGACGATAGTTAGAGAAGAATGGAGTATGACGTCCACCTTCTTCTTTTGTTAAAACGTAAACTTGCGCTTTAAATTTTGTATGTGGTGTGATAGAACCTGGTTTCGCAAGTACTTGACCGCGTTCTACTTCGTCACGGGAAATACCGCGAAGAAGCGCACCGATGTTGTCACCAGCTTCTGCTTGGTCAAGAAGTTTGCGGAACATTTCTACACCAGTAACTGTTGTAGATTTTGGCTCGTCAGAAAGACCAACGATTTCTACTGCGTCACCAACTTTTAGCGTACCGCGTTCTACACGGCCAGTTGCTACCGTACCACGACCAGTGATCGAGAATACGTCTTCAATTGGCATCATGAATGGTTTGTCAATTTCACGTTGTGGAGTTGGAATGTATTCGTCAACTGCATTCATCAATTCAACAATTTTTTCTTCCCATTGCGGATCGCCTTCAAGCGCTTTTAATGCAGAACCTTTGATAACAGGCACTTCATCGCCAGGGAAGTCATATTCAGATAATAGATCACGAACTTCCATTTCAACTAGTTCTAATAATTCTTCGTCGTCTACCATGTCGCATTTGTTCAAGAATACGACGATGTATGGTACACCTACTTGGCGAGAAAGAAGAATGTGTTCGCGAGTTTGTGGCATTGGACCGTCAGCTGCAGATACAACAAGGATCGCGCCGTCCATTTGCGCTGCACCTGTGATCATGTTTTTCACGTAGTCCGCGTGTCCAGGGCAGTCAACGTGTGCATAGTGGCGTTTGTCAGTTTCATACTCAACGTGTGCAGTAGAGATTGTGATACCACGTTCACGTTCTTCTGGAGCTGCGTCGATTTGGTCATACGCTTTTGCTTCTGCTTTACCTTGTTTAGCGAGAACCGTTGTAATCGCAGCAGTTAACGTCGTTTTACCGTGGTCAACGTGGCCGATAGTACCAATGTTGACGTGTGGTTTCGTACGTTCGAATTTCGCTTTAGCCATGAGAAATATCCTCCTTAAAATTAGAATATAATTTTAATGGTTTATATAAATATAGGATGCCTGGGAACCAATACAGATTGTATTGATTCCCAAGTCTTACATAAGTATTTATAGCGAAACTATGCAGAGAAATCAATTATTCACCTTTATTTTTTTTGATGATTTCGTCTGCAATGTTTTTCGGAACTTCTTCATAGTGGTCAAATACCATCGTGAACGTTCCGCGTCCTTGTGTATTAGAACGCAACGAAGTAGCGTATCCAAACATTTCCGCAAGCGGAACCATCGCGCGGACGACTTGTGCATTACCGCGGGCTTCCATTCCTTCGACGCGTCCGCGGCGGGAAGTGATGTCGCCCATAATATCGCCAAGATATTCTTCTGGAATAATTACTTCGACTTTCATGATTGGCTCAAGCAACACAGGGTCACATTTAGTCGCAGCGTTTTTCAATGCTAAAGAAGCTGCGATTTTGAACGCCATTTCACTCGAGTCGACATCATGGTAAGAACCATCAAATAGTTTCGCTTTGATGTCGACCACTGGATATCCGGCAAGAACCCCGTTTTGCATTGCTTCTTCAAGACCTGCTTGGACTGCCGGTATATATTCTTTCGGAACAACCCCACCGACAATCGCGTTTTCGAATTCGAACCCTTTTCCGCGTTCGTTTGGCGAGAATTCAATCCAAACGTGACCGTATTGACCGCGACCACCGGATTGACGGATGAATTTCCCTTCCACTTGCGCCGATTTGCGGAATGTTTCGCGGTATGCAACTTGTGGAGCGCCAACATTCGCTTCCACTTTAAATTCACGGCGCATACGGTCAACGATGATGTCTAGGTGAAGCTCACCCATACCAGCAATGATCGTTTGGCCAGTTTCCGGATCTGTCCAAGCACGGAATGTTGGGTCTTCTTCTTGTAACTTTTGCAATGCTTGGCTCATTTTATCTTGGTCTGCTTTTGATTTTGGCTCAATGGCTACGTTAATAACTGGTTCAGGGAATTCCATTGATTCTAATACAACAAGGTTCTTTTCATCACATAGAGTATCGCCTGTTGTTGTATCTTTTAAACCTACAGCTGCCGCGATGTCACCGGCATATACTTTCGAAATTTCCTGACGGTGGTTCGCATGCATTTGTAGGAGACGACCGATACGTTCGCGTTTGCGTTTTGTCGAGTTCATGACATATGAACCAGAATCAAGCGTACCAGAGTACACGCGGAAGAACGTTAATTTACCAACATAAGGGTCTGTCATAATTTTAAATGCCAACGCTGCGAATGGAGCATCGTCTCTTGCTTCACGAACAACTTCTTCTTCCGTATCCGGTACAACCCCTTTGATTGGCGGAATATCAACTGGAGATGGCAAATAATCTACGACTCCATCTAACAGCAATTGAACACCTTTGTTTTTAAATGCGGAGCCGCAGAATACAGGGAAGAATTCTACGCTGATCGTTGCTTTGCGAATCGCTGCTTTCAATTCTTCTGTTGTAATTTCTTCCCCTTCTAAATATTTCATCATCAGTTCTTCATCTAATTCTGCAACTGCTTCAATAAGCTTGTTGTGGTATTCTTCCGCCATATCACGGTATTCTTCCGGAATTTCAATGCGTTCAATATTTTTGCCAAGTTCATCATGGTAATGGTACGCGCACATTTCGACAAGGTCAATAATGCCGGAGAATTGGTCTTCCGCACCGATTGGCAATTGCACTGGATGCGCGTTTGCTTGCAAGCGGTCATGAAGCGTTTTTACAGAATATAGGAAATCTGCGCCAATTTTGTCCATTTTGTTGACGAATACAATACGTGGAACCCCGTATGTAGTCGCTTGGCGCCAGACTGTTTCCGTTTGCGGTTCTACACCGGATTGCGCGTCAAGAACAGTAATCGCACCGTCAAGCACGCGAAGGGAACGCTCTACCTCTACCGTAAAGTCTACGTGCCCTGGCGTGTCGATAATATTGATGCGATGACCTTTCCATTGCGCTGTTGTCGCCGCAGACGTAATCGTAATCCCGCGCTCTTGCTCTTGTTCCATCCAGTCCATTGTGGCCGCGCCTTCATGGACTTCACCAATCTTATGAACGCGTCCTGTGTAGAACAAGATACGCTCTGTTGTTGTTGTCTTACCGGCGTCAATGTGCGCCATAATCCCAATGTTACGAGTGTTTTCCAAGGAGAACTCTCTTGCCATGGTGGTTATTTTCTCCTTCCTTCAAATAAGTATCATGTATAATAATCACGCTCATATAAAACAATTAAAACAATGCAAAATCATAGGAATATAGGTATAGGCGGCAAGCTGATTTTGCCACCATCACCTATTTCCCTAATAAAGATCTTTAACTGATCATTACCAACGATAATGTGCAAACGCTTTGTTTGCTTCCGCCATTTTGTGCGTATCTTCGCGTTTTTTCACCGCTGCACCGGTGTTGTTGGCCGCATCCATAATTTCATTCGCAAGGCGCTCTTCCATCGTTTTTTCGCCGCGGAGACGAGCATATTGCACTAACCAGCGAAGCCCCAACGACACACGGCGATCCGGGCGAACCTCAACAGGAACTTGGTAGTTTGCCCCACCGACGCGGCGTGCGCGAACCTCCAAAACAGGCATAACATTTTTTAATGCTTGTTCAAATACTTCCATAGGATCTTTACCCGTACGTTCACGGATAATATCAAATGCCGTGTAAAGAATTTTTTGTGCTTTTGATTTTTTTCCGTCCACCATAATTTTATTGATTAGACGGGTTACTAGTTTCGAATTGTAAATTGGGTCTGGTAGTACGTCTCGTTTTGCAACTGGACCTCTACGTGGCATAGTTTTTCCTCCTTTCAGTAAAAAATCCGATTTACTTTATTATTTTTTCGATTCTTTTGGTTTTTTCGCACCGTATTTCGAACGCCCTTGCATGCGGTTTGCCACACCTGCTGTATCTAGGGCGCCACGAATGATGTGATAACGTACCCCTGGCAAGTCTTTTACACGTCCGCCACGAATTAATACGACGCTGTGTTCTTGTAAGTTATGGCCGATACCAGGGATGTAAGCTGTTACCTCGATACCGTTCGATAAACGAACACGCGCATATTTACGAAGCGCAGAGTTTGGCTTTTTCGGAGTCATCGTACCAACACGTGTACAAACACCGCGTTTTTGTGGTGAAGGAACGTTTGTTTGCACTTTTTTAAAGCTGTTGTATCCTTTATTTAACGCAGGAGATTTGGATTTTACTACTTTTTTCTCGCGCCCTTTACGGACTAATTGGTTAATTGTAGGCATGTTAAATTGTCCTCCTTTCACATATAAACTTAAGCCCACATATCCAGGTGGTTCATTATTTATACAAACAAGGTTTTTAAGATAAAAACCGAAATGGTTTTTACCGAAGAATCGCGACAGCAGCTGCTCCTACTTGAATTTTGCACGCTTTGCCAAGCTTTTTCATCGAATCTACTTTCGTAACAGGAACATTAGCCTCTTTTGCTGCTTCCATCACCTTATCAACAATGGATGGATCAGCATCTTCGGCAACGATGACTTCGAGCGCTTTTCCTTCTTTCAGAGCTCTTACTGTTTGTTTCGTTCCAACGACAATCTTTCCAGCCTGTAATACTTTTTCATAAGACATGTAACATATCCTCCAAAGTACCAGGTTTTTGGAACACCTTTGATATACTATCATTTTTGCAAGACATTGTCAACTATATTTTCAATCCATTTAATTTATTGCCAGCAAAGGAGGGTTCTCCTTTGCTGGCACCGAGAGATTTATTTGGATGTAACAGCATCGCTTTCCGTTTCTTTCTTCACTACCGGCTTGACTTTACGATAGCGAGCCATTCCTGTTCCGGCTGGAACAAGCTTACCGATAATGACGTTTTCTTTTAAGCCGAGCAATTCATCGCGTTTTCCTTTAATCGCCGCATCGGTCAACACGCGCGTTGTTTCTTGGAACGATGCAGCCGATAAGAACGAATCTGTTTCAAGCGATGCTTTTGTAATACCAAGCAGCACCGGACGTGCGGTCGCCGGGCGTTTTCCTTCCAGAAGCGCTTTTTCATTGACGTCTGTAAATTGATGCACATCCAGCAGCGTTCCTGGAAGCACATCCGTGTCCCCTGCATCAATGACACGCACTTTGCGCAGCATTTGCCGAACCATCACTTCAATATGTTTGTCGCTAATTTCTACCCCTTGCATCCGGTATACTTTCTGTACTTCACGCAGCAAGTATTCTTGAACCGATGTAATGTCGCGGACTCTTAACAGCTGTTTTGGATCGATCGAGCCTTCGGTCAGCTCTTGACCTCTCTCTACTTGCTGCCCTTCTTCGACTTTTAGTCTTGCGTTGTAAGGGGCAACATATGAACGCGTTTCAACCTCACCTTTGACAACAATTTCATATTGATGATCACGCGTTTCGCTAATGGAAACAACAACGCCGTCAATTTCCGAAATGACAGCTTGCCCTTTCGGATTACGCGCTTCAAACAGCTCTTGTACCCGTGGCAAACCTTGGGTGATGTCGTCGCCGGCAACACCGCCTGTATGGAACGTACGCATCGTCAGCTGCGTACCAGGCTCCCCGATCGACTGGGCCGCGATAATACCGACCGCTTCGCCGACTTCGACATCGGCGCCTGTCGCCAAGTTGCGGCCATAGCATTTTTTACATACGCCATGCCGCGTATTGCATGTAAAGGCAGAACGAATCCATACCTCTGTAATCCCCGCTTTAATGATCTCGTTCGCAATATCTTCGGTGATCATTTCATCTTTACGAACGAGTATTTCGCCTGTTTCCGGATGTTTCACCGTTTTTTGCGCATAGCGGCCGACAAGGCGCTCTTCTAATTTGACGATCACTTCTGTGCCGTCTGTTAACGCTCTTGCAAGAATACCGCGGTCTGTACCACAATCTTCTTCACGCACAATCACATCTTGCGCCACGTCGACAAGACGTCTTGTGAGATAACCAGAGTCCGCTGTTTTTAGAGCCGTATCCGCCAGTCCTTTGCGCGCCCCGTGCGTAGAAATAAAGTATTCCAATACCGTTAAGCCTTCACGGAACGACGACTTGATCGGCAACTCAATAATGCGTCCTGCCGGGTTGGCCATGAGACCGCGCATTCCGGCAAGCTGCGTAAAGTTCGAAGCGTTACCGCGCGCTCCAGAATCACTCATCATAAAGATCGGGTTGCGTTTATCCAACGATTTCATTAGTCTGTCTTGAATTTTGTCTTTCGCCGCGCTCCAAATCGAAATGACACGTTCATAGCGCTCTTCATCGGTAATTAAACCGCGGCGGAACTGTTTCAATACGGTATCGACTTTCGCCTGCGCTTCGTCAAGAATTTCTTGTTTTTCCGGCAATACTACGATATCAGCGACGCCGATCGTAATGCCGGCTTTCGTCGAATATTGGAAACCTAAATCTTTCATGCGGTCAAGCATCTTCGACGTTTCCGTAATTTTAAACCGCTTGAATACTTCCGCGATAATTTGTCCAAGCACTTTTTTCTTAAACGGCGGCACAAGTTCGCGTTTGCGAATCTCTTCTTTCACATTTACGCCTTTATCAAGGAAATATTTATCCGGCGTCCGTCCCTCAATGTTTTCTGTTGTCGGCTCATTAATGTAAGGGAACGAGTTTGGCAAAATTTCGTTGAAAATCAATTTGCCAACGGTAGTGAGCAATAATTTGTTGTTTTGCTCTTCGGTGAACGTTTCGTTTTTCAATGAGCCGGCATGAACAGCGATGCGCGAATGTAAATGAACATATCCATTATGATAGGCAAGCAACGCCTCATCCGTATCTTTAAATACCATGCCTTCACCGATGGCCCCTTCGCGTTCCATCGTTAAATAATAGTTTCCTAAAACCATGTCTTGCGAAGGCGTAACAACTGGCTTTCCGTCTTTCGGGTTCAAAATATTTTGCGCAGCCAGCATGAGCAAGCGCGCTTCCGCCTGTGCTTCCGCCGAGAGCGGAACGTGAACCGCCATTTGGTCTCCGTCAAAGTCCGCGTTATACGCGGTACATACAAGCGGATGCAAGCGAATCGCGCGGCCTTCGACAAGCGTTGGTTCAAACGCTTGAATGCCTAAACGGTGAAGCGTCGGAGCACGGTTCAAAAGCACTGGATGCTCTTTAATGACATCTTCTAATACGTCCCATACTTCTGGATGCACGCGCTCAATTTTCCGTTTCGCGCTTTTAATATTATGCGCCAATCCGCGTTCTACCAGTTCTTTCATAACAAACGGCTTAAAGAGTTCGAGCGCCATTTCTTTTGGCAAGCCGCATTGATACATTTTTAAGTTTGGACCGACAACAATAACAGAACGGCCGGAATAGTCGACGCGCTTACCGAGCAAGTTTTGCCGGAAACGTCCTTGTTTCCCTTTTAACATATGGGACAATGATTTTAATGGGCGGTTGCCAGGTCCTGTTACCGGGCGGCCGCGGCGACCATTGTCAATCAGCGCATCAACGGCTTCTTGCAACATCCGTTTTTCGTTTTGCACGATAATATTTGGTGCGCCAAGATCCAATAAACGTTTTAAGCGGTTATTTCGGTTAATTACGCGGCGGTACAAATCGTTCAAGTCCGATGTCGCAAAGCGTCCGCCGTCTAATTGCACCATTGGCCGCAATTCAGGCGGGATAACCGGCAGCACATCAAGCACCATCCAAGCAGGATCGTTGCCTGAGTTGCGGAACGCCTCTAGCACTTCCAAGCGCTTGATAATACGAGCACGACGCTGTCCTTGCGCCGTTTTCAGCTCTTCTTTTAACGTCGCTACTTCTTTATCTAAATCAATATCTTGGAGAAGCTTTTTAATGGCTTCCGCCCCCATGGAAGCTTGGAACGATTGCCCGTATTTTTCGCGATAGGCGCGATATTCTTTCTCGGAAAGCAACTGTTTTTTCTCTAAAGGTGTATCGCCTGGGTCCGTCACCACGTAGGAAGCGAAATAAATCACTTCCTCTAACGCACGCGGCGACATATCCAACACAAGCCCCATACGGCTTGGGATGCCTTTAAAATACCAAATATGTGAAACAGGAGCGGCTAGTTCAATATGACCCATCCGTTCACGGCGGACTTTCGAGCGAGTAACTTCGACACCGCAGCGGTCGCAGACAACACCTTTATAACGTACGCGCTTATATTTTCCGCAATGGCATTCCCAGTCTTTAGTCGGCCCGAAAATGCGCTCGCAAAACAATCCGTCTTTTTCCGGCTTCAATGTACGATAGTTAATCGTTTCCGGTTTTTTTACTTCACCATACGACCAGGAGCGGATTTTCTCCGGTGAAGCGAGCCCGATTTTCATGTACTCAAATTTATTTACATCTAGCAAGGGGTATACCTCCCTCTTTATCCATCGGTTTTGCCTCAATTGCTTGTTTGTTTGTTGGATAACACCTTGATAGTGATGGAGGAATATTCCCCCATCACTATCGGTTAAGCTTATTCTTTCGTGACGGCGTCTTTTTCAGCTGCTTTTTCCTTTTCTGCCGGTTTCACTTCCGAAACAATCGCATCGGCAGCATGGTCTTCGTCCTCATCGAAGTTTTCCATATTAACTTCTTGTTCATCGCTCGTTAAAATCGTCACATCCATGCCTAAGCTTTGCAGCTCTTTAATTAAAACTTTAAACGACTCCGGCACACCTGGCTCCGGTATGTTTTCCCCTTTGACAATTGCTTCGTATGTCTTCACGCGACCAACCACATCGTCCGATTTGACGGTAAGTATTTCTTGCAATGTATACGCAGCACCGTAAGCTTCGAGCGCCCATACTTCCATTTCGCCGAAACGTTGTCCGCCAAATTGCGCTTTCCCACCGAGCGGTTGCTGCGTAACAAGCGAGTACGGTCCCGTTGAGCGAGCATGAAGCTTATCGTCAACCATGTGCGCCAGCTTAATCATATACATAATGCCGACCGATACGCGGTTGTCAAACGGTTCTCCCGTTCTGCCATCGTATAGAACCGTTTTTGCATCACGCGGCATCCCTGCTTCTTCCAGTATATTCCACACATCTTCTTCTGTAGCGCCGTCAAATACCGGCGACGCAATATGAAGACCGAGTTTTTTCGCGGCCATCCCAAGATGCAGCTCAAACACTTGCCCGATGTTCATCCGCGACGGAACGCCTAACGGGTTTAACATAATATCAATCGGTGTGCCATCCGGCAAGAACGGCATATCTTCTTCCGGCAAGATGCGGGAAATAACCCCTTTGTTTCCGTGGCGGCCTGCCATTTTATCGCCTTCGGAAATTTTCCGTTTTTGCACAATATAGACGCGGACAAGCTGATTGACGCCAGGCGGAAGCTCATCGCCGTCTTCGCGGTTAAATACTTTCACATCGAGCACAATACCGCCGCCGCCATGCGGAACGCGCAGCGATGTATCGCGCACCTCGCGTGCTTTTTCCCCGAAGATGGCGTGCAACAACCGTTCTTCGGCTGTAAGCTCCGTCATTCCTTTTGGTGTTACTTTACCAACGAGCAAATCGCCGTCTTTTACTTCCGCACCGATGCGGACAATTCCGCGCTCATCTAAATTCTTTAGCGCATCCTCCCCGACGTTTGGAATATCGCGCGTAATTTCCTCTGGACCAAGTTTCGTATCGCGGGATTCCGCTTCATACTCCTCGATATGGATCGATGTATATACGTCCTCTTTGACGAGGCGTTCGCTCATAATAATTGCGTCTTCGTAGTTATAGCCGTCCCAAGTCATAAAGGCGACAAGCACGTTTCGGCCAAGCGCAAGCTCACCTTTGTCCATCGACGGACCGTCTGCTAAAATTTCACCTTTTTCAACAATGTCACCTTTTTTCACAATCGGACGCTGATTGTAGCAAGTTCCTTGGTTCGAGCGGACAAATTTCAACAGACGATATTTGTCAAGGTCTCCTTTTACTTCCT
Source organism: Parageobacillus caldoxylosilyticus NBRC 107762 (assembly GCF_000632715.1). Classification (GTDB taxonomy): domain Bacteria; phylum Bacillota; class Bacilli; order Bacillales; family Anoxybacillaceae; genus Saccharococcus; species Saccharococcus caldoxylosilyticus. The sequence goes on from NZ_BAWO01000043.1 coordinate 34,836, forward strand.
TTCCGTCTACTTCAATGAGACGGCGAACCCAAATTTCTTTGGCCTCTACCCGTTCGACAATACCGCGATGTTTACAAATAACAGCGGCACCGGAGTCCTTCGCCGATACATATTCCATTCCTGTACCGACAATTGGCGCTTCCGGCTCTAACAGCGGAACTGCTTGACGCTGCATGTTCGCACCCATAAGCGCGCGGTTCGAGTCGTCGTTTTCTAAGAACGGGATGCACGCCGTCGCTGCCGATACAACTTGCTTTGGCGACACGTCCATATAGTCAACGCGGTCGCGTTTGACGACAATGTTTTCCCCGCGGAAACGTGCGACAACATTTTCTTCTAAGAACGTTCCATCTTCCGCAAGCGGGACGTTCGCCTGAGCCACAACATAGTTGTCCTCTTCGTCTGCCGTTAAGTAATCAATTTGATCGGTTACTCTTCCTGTTTCCGGGTCGACGCGCCGATACGGCGTTTCAATGAAACCGAATTTATTGACTTTCGCATAAGTCGATAACGAGTTAATTAATCCAATGTTTGGACCCTCAGGGGTTTCAATCGGACACATCCGTCCATAGTGGGAGTAGTGAACGTCGCGCACCTCAAACCCTGCGCGCTCCCGCGTCAGCCCACCTGGTCCTAACGCCGAAAGACGGCGCTTATGCGTTAATTCGGCAAGCGGGTTCGTTTGGTCCATAAATTGCGAAAGCTGCGAGCTTCCGAAAAACTCTTTAATCGCAGCGATGACCGGCCGAATGTTGATCAATTGCTGCGGTGTAATCGTGTTTGTATCTTGAATGGACATACGCTCGCGAACAACCCGCTCCATACGAGATAAACCGATGCGGAATTGGTTTTGCAACAATTCACCGACCGAACGAAGACGACGGTTTCCTAAATGGTCGATATCGTCCGTATCGCCAACCCCATGCAGCAAGTTAAAGAAATAGCTAATGGAAGCGATAATATCCGCTGGAGTAATATGTTTGACATCTTCAGCAATATAGCCGTTGCTGATGACGTTGATCACTTTTTCGTTGTCCGGGTCATTTGGCGAGTAAATTTTAATCGACTGCACAGAAATCGGCTCGTCTACTACGCCCCCGTTAGGTTTATAAGTTTGCAAGCCAATGCCTTTTTCAAGGTATGGCAGCAAACGATTTAACATTCTGCGGTCAATGATTGCTCCTTTTTCGGCAATAATCTCGCCTGTTTCCGGATCGATTAATGTTTCGGCAAGACGTTGGTTAAACAGGCGGTTTTTAATATGGAGCTTTTTATTAATTTTATAACGTCCGACGCTTGCTAAATCATAGCGTTTCGGATCAAAAAAGCGAGAGATTAACAAGTTTTTCGCGTTTTCAATCGTCGGCGGTTCGCCTGGGCGCAGGCGCTCGTAAATTTCAATGAGCGCTTTTTCGGTGCTATCCGTATTATCTTTTTCAAGCGTGTTGCGCAAATACTCATTGTCGCCGATCAAATCAATAATTTCTTGATCGGAACCAAACCCGAGCGCACGAAGAAGCACCGTAACTGGCAGTTTACGTGTGCGATCAATGCGAACATATACAACATCTTTGGCGTCAGTTTCGTATTCTAGCCAGGCGCCGCGATTCGGAATCACGGTCGCTGAATAGCCTCGTTTTCCGTTTTTATCCACTTTGTCGCTGTAGTACACGCTCGGAGAGCGGACAAGCTGGGATACAATAACCCGCTCTGCCCCGTTAATGATAAACGTCCCTGTTTCTGTCATTAACGGGAAATCACCCATAAACACATCTTGTTCCTTTACTTCACCTGTCTCTTTGTTAATTAAACGGACTTTTACGCGAAGCGGCGCAGCATATGTAACATCGCGTTCTTTCGCTTCTTCTACCGTATATTTCGGCTCCCCTAAACTATAATCAATAAATTCAAGAGAAAGATTACCGGAAAAGTCTTCGATCGGGGAAATTTCGCGGAACATTTCCCGCAATCCTTCATCAAGAAACCATTTGTAAGAGGAAGTTTGAATCTCAATAAGATTCGGCAATTCGAGCACTTCACTAATGCGCGCGTAACTTCTCCGTTGGCGGTGTCGTCCATATTGAACTAGTCGGCCTGTCAAGTGATTCACCCCTCAAATGTAAACATTAATCAAATTGGAAGGTAAACATGGAGCCATGCTTTTCATGGAGAAAAAAAGAAAATGGTTTCTATCATAGAAAACCATATTTTCACCTGTTTATTGATTTTATCATTTTTTCCATTATCACCAAAATTATACGTACCATCCTACTAGGGAAATGTACACATTTAGCATTGTATAATGTTATCACAACCCAAAAACACTGTCAACATTTTTTCGCCTTTATGATATAATATCCTTTTTTCTTCGCTACCACTTCTGCGTGTGAAAACACTTCTTCCAATTTTTTTAACGCAGACGGCGCCCCTTGCTTTTTTTGAATGACAACCCACAGCTCCCCATTTTCGTAAAGATGGTCAGCGCTTTGTTCAAAAATGGCGTGAACAACGCGTTTCCCGGCACGAATCGGCGGATTGGTTAAAATCGCAGCAAATTTTTTATCGCCTACTTGCGCAAATAAATCACTTTCATAAATCGTTACATTTTTAATATCGTTGGCCTGTTTATTTTCTATAGCCAACTCGATCGCGCGCTTGTTAATATCCACCATGTCTACATGGCGGTGTGGAAAGGACTTTGCAACCGCCAAGCCGATCGGACCATATCCGCAGCCAATATCCAAAAAACCGCCCTCTATATCCGGTTCCATAAACGTTTCAATCAACAGCCGCGTGCCAAAATCGACTTCCCGTTTGGAAAATACGCCGCTGTCCGTGGTAAATACGAACTTATTGCCCCGTAATACAAACGTCCACGTATGAGGACGGCTTTCCGATGACGGGTTGGAAGAATAATAATGTTCGCTCAATTTCATCACCTTTCTTTTGCCCATCTATCTTCCATCATACCCATTTTTGCAGTAAAAAAGCCCGCTGGTTTCAGCGGGCTTTTCTTGTAAACAGCAATTATTTTACTTCTACGCTAGCGCCAACTTCTTCAAGTTTTGCTTTGATTTCTTCTGCTTCTTCTTTCGAAACGCCTTCTTTAATTGGTTTTGGAGTGTTATCAACTAAGTCTTTTGCTTCTTTTAAGCCAAGACCAGTGATTTCGCGAACAACTTTGATAACTTTAATTTTTTGCGCACCAGCATCAGCAAGAATAACATCGAATTCTGTTTTTTCAGCAGCAGCTTCGCCGCCAGCAGCAGCGCCGCCAGCAACCACTACAGGAGCAGCAACAGTTACGCCGAACTCTTCTTCAATTGCTTTTACTAATTCATTTAATTCTAATACTGTCATATTTTTAACCGCTTCAATGATTTGTTCTTTTGTCATTGTCAGTTCCTCCTTAATTTATAATTTTATGCATATATGGATGCGAGATTATGCGCCTTGCTCTTCTTTTTTATCCGCAACCGCTTTTGTAACAAGCGCAAAGTTGCGAATTGGAGCCTGAAGAACGCTAAGCAACATAGAAAGCAAGCCTTCGCGGGAAGGAAGTTTTGCAAGCGCATTGATTTCTTCCAGCGTTGCAATGTTGCCTTCAATGACACCTGCTTTAATTTCAAGTGCTTCATGGTCTTTGGCAAATTCACTTAAAATTTTTGCAGGCGCTACGACATCTTCATTGCTAAATGCAATCGCATTTGGTCCAGTAAATACGTCGCTTAATCCTTCTAATCCAACTTCCGCCAGCGCGCGGCGGGTTAATGTGTTTTTATACACTTTGAACTCAACGCCCGCTTCGCGGAGCTGCTTGCGGAGCTCTGTAATTTCCGCTACGTTTAAGCCGCGGTAGTCTACGATAACCGTAGATTTGCTGGCGCGGAATTTTTCAGCTATCTCTGCTACAATTTGTTTTTTGAGTTCGATCGCGCTGCTCATTTTTACACCTCCTGTAGAAGATAAAATGAAAACACCACTTATACCGCATCAGTAAAAAACCTCCATGCCACGTAGACATGGAGGTATCGCAAAACGCGCAAAACGGCCTTGAACGCGTTTTTCTATCGCACAAATACCTCGGTAGGAAATTAAGCTCCTAAGAGCACCTACTGTCTACGGTACAAATGATATTCATTTTTTCATACAAAAGACATTTTACTAAAAGGATGGAAAGAAGTCAATATTTTATTGTGCTACCGCTACTGTAGATGGGTCTACTTTGATGCCAGGCCCCATCGTCGAAGTAACCGTTACATTTTTCACGTACGTACCTTTTGCAGCGGCTGGTTTTGCTTTTAAAATCGCTTCGTAAATCGTAGCGAAGTTTTCTACCAGTTTTTCGTTGTCAAACGACACTTTGCCGATCGGCACGTGGATGTTGCCGGCTTTGTCAACGCGATATTCGACTTTACCAGCTTTAATTTCTTGCACCGCTTTCGCGACATCAAATGTAACGGTGCCAGTTTTCGGGTTTGGCATTAATCCTTTTGGACCTAAAATACGTCCCAGTTTACCAACTTCACCCATCATGTCAGGTGTTGCGACAACGACATCAAAATCAAACCAACCTTGTTGGATTTTGTTGATATATTCTGTATCGCCAACGTAGTCGGCGCCAGCTGCTTCCGCTTCTTTCGCTTTTTCCCCTTTAGCGAATACTAATACGCGCTGTACTTTCCCTGTACCATGAGGCAATACAACCGCGCCGCGAATTTGTTGGTCCGCTTTTTTCGGGTCCACGCCTAAACGGAACGCAACTTCCACCGTAGCATCAAATTTAGCAATGTTCGTTTTTTTCACCAGTTCAATCGCTTCTGCGATTGGATACGCTTTAAAGCGGTCTACAAGTTTCAATGCTTCTAAGTATTTCTTTCCTCTTTTTGGCATACATAATTCCTCCTCATTGTGGTTTTAGCGGAATAACCTCCCACGAATAAAGGTTGCGAAAAGGATCACTCCTTGTAGTCGCAACCTCCTCAGCCAACACTATGCACATTAGTCTTCGATAACAATGCCCATGCTGCGGGCTGTACCTTCAACCATGCGCATCGCAGCCTCAATGCTTGCTGCGTTTAAATCCGGCATTTTCATTTCTGCAATTTCACGCACTTTGTCGCGTTTGATTGTCGCTACTTTGTTACGGTTTGGTTCACCAGAACCGGATTCAATGCCGGCCGCTTTTTTCAGCAACACTGCAGCTGGCGGAGTTTTTGTAATAAATGTAAATGAACGGTCCTCAAACACCGTAATTTCAACTGGAATAATCAAACCCGCTTGGTCAGCTGTGCGAGCATTGAACTCTTTACAAAACGCCATAATATTAACACCGGCTTGACCTAATGCAGGACCAACTGGCGGTGCCGGATTCGCTTTCCCCGCAGGAATTTGCAGTTTGACGACTTTTACAACTTTTTTTGCCACGAGACACACCTCCTTAAGTCCGTGATGTGGTATTAGGGATAGTCCCTCCCACTCATAAGGCTAATGTCATATAGCCTTTTTCCATATCTCCCGTTTCGGTTGAGAGGATCTGCGTGTTAAAAAATCACAGTGCTCCCTTATACACTTGTATAAGTTCATTGCCTGTACAGAAATATATTTGTCTCGGCCTACGAGACATACTGACTTTAAAATATTATCACTTTTCGATTTTGATTGCAAGTTCTTTTCCATCATATTTTTTCAATCTGCGAAAATTCCAACTCCACCGGTGTTTCACGGCCAAACATATTCACAAGCACTTTCACTTTTCGTTTATCCACATCGATCGCTTCTATTTTACCAGTAAAGTTAGTAAAAGGACCTTCTTTTACCCTTACCGTTTCATTTAGTTCATAATCTATATCGATGTCTGTCAATGGCATGCCCATCCGTTTTAAAATCATTTTCACTTCTTCTTCCATCAATGGGGTTGGTTTAGAGCCAGCCCCGCTTGAACCGACAAATCCCGTTACCCCAGGAGTATTGCGCACCACATACCAAGAATCATCGGTCATCACCATTTCCACTAGTACATAGCCTGGAAATACTTTCTTTTTCGTCGTTTTTCTTTTGCCGTTTTTCACATCTGTTTCTGTTTCTTCGGGAACGACAACGCGAAATATTTTATCCTGCATACCCATGGATTCGACGCGTTTTTCTAAATTGGCCTTTACTTTATTTTCATAACCGGAATACGTATGAATCACATACCAATTTTTTTCCATTGATTAGGACTTAACTGTCCTTTCCCTCCCCAAATCGGTTTCATTTCCTTTTTTAAGCAAAACAAAAACCCGTTACCGGGTCAGACGCTCACATTATTATCTTTCATTATATCATATCGGCAGCAGACTTATTCAAAAACAAAACGAATTAATTCGGAAATACCTAAATCAATAACGGCAAAAAACACCGTAAAAAACGTAACGGTAGCTAATACAATAGCGGTATAATTAACTAATTCCTTCCGGTTTGGCCAACTTACTTTTTTCATTTCTCGTGCTACTTCTTTAAAAAAGTTTACGATTCGCTGCATGATTAGTAACCTCCAACAGACTTGAAAAACTGCTCACATAGCGCTACTTCGTTTCACGGTGGAGCGTATGCATGTTGCAAATTTTACAAAATTTATTCGCTTCAAAGCGTTCCGCTGCATGGCTTATTCTTTTCATCGTTACATAATTTCGGCTGCCGCATTTACTGCAAGCTAAAATCACTTTTTTTCGCATGGGTGTCCCACCGTTCTATAAGGATGTCCATAAAAATTTACCACACCCTCATTTCACTGTCAACGGCAGATTTTTTGCCTTTATGCTAGACGTCCTTAAAGGCTGATTTCGCGGTACTCCAAATATTTTTCCAGCTTTCTTTTTACACGCTGAAGAGCGTTATCAATCGATTTGACATGGCGGTTCAATTCTTCAGAAATTTCTTGGTACGAACGTCCATCTAAATACAAAGCAAGCACTTTTCTCTCTAAATCGCTAAGAAGTTCTGCCATTTTGACCTCAATATCGTCTACTTTTTCGCGATTGACAATAAGCTCTTCCGGATCCGTCGCTCTTGTGCCGGAAATGACATCCATCAACGTTCGGTCTGATTCATCATCATAGATAGGCTTATCTAAGGAAACGTATGAATTCAACGGAATATGTTTTTGCCTTGTTGCCGTTTTAATAGCCGTAATCATCTGCCTTGTGATGCAAAGTTCTGCAAACGCTTTAAAAGAGGAGAGCTTGTCCCCCTTAAAATCGCGAACCGCCTTGTACAGGCCGATCATCCCTTCTTGAACAATATCTTCCCGATCAGCGCCGACTAAAAAATAAGAGCGGGCTTTAGCACGTACGAAATTTTGGTATTTATGAATTAAAAAATCTAGCGCATCCCCATCCCCTTGATGTACCAACTCTACTAACCGTTCATCTTCCATGTTTTTGTAATCACTGTACATTTTTTCCTTGAAGCATTGACCCACGCTGATCCCCCCGACCGCATAAATCGCTAGAATTTATTATACAGTACAAATTTTTACAGCGTCAACCACTCACTTTTGACCTCTTCGCCATTTTTCGAAAATTTTAGCAACTTCTTCGGTTAACGGGACTTTGGACATCGGGGTTTGTTGCTGCATGTGTTGCAGTTTTTTGGAAATATCTTTTTCGATCGTCTCCATTTCTGCTAAAAGCTCACGGGCTGACTTTCGCAGCGCTCCTTGACTAAAAATCGTCCATTGCTCCGTATAATCCGACGTAGCAACATACACCTTCGTTCGTACATTGATTAAGCTTTTAGCCAACCGTTCAATGCGCTCGTCCGCCGTTTCATGTTCTTTCGTAAATATTACTTCGACTTGATGGTTTTTATATTTTTTCTCATTCCCTTGTACGAGGTGTGCATCAAAAACAATAATGACTCGGTCTCCTGTAAATGCTTGATACTCCGCCATTTTGTCAATCAGCGAATCCCTTGCCGTGGCAAGGTCATCTTCCTCTTTTAGTTCGCGGAGTTCCGGCCAAGCACCGATAATGTTATAGCCATCAACAATTAAAATATTCATCATTTATTCTCCTAACGGATATCGCTTGCGGTACACCTCATACATGAGAATGCTTGCAGCGACGGAAGCATTCAATGATGTCACATGCCCTCTCATCGGCAGACAAAGGAGAAAATCGCATTTTTCTAAAACAAGTCTGCTGATTCCTTTTCCTTCACTGCCAATTACCAGAGCCAATGGCATTGTTCCGTCAAAGGAGCGGTAGTCGTCTTTTGCTTTCGCATCAGTCCCGACAATCCACACCCCACGCTCTTTTAATTCGTCGATCGTTCTCGCTAGATTTGTCACTCTAGCAACGGGAATATGCTCGATAGCGCCTGTGGAAGCTTTCGCTACCGTCGCCGTCAAGCCGACAGAACGCCGCTTCGGAATAATAATGCCATGCGCCCCTACCGCATCAGCCGTTCGCATAATGGATCCTAAATTATGCGGATCTTCTAGTTCATCGAGAATAAGAAAAAACGGCGGTTCGCTTTTTTCCGATGCCCGGGCGAATAAATCGTCGATTTCGTAGTAACGGTATGCTGCAACTTGAGCCACCACTCCTTGGTGTGTCCCTTCTACCATTTGATCGAGCTTTTTTTTCGGAACGTATTGCACAAGCACACCATTTTGTTTTGCAAGCTGAATAATCGGCTGCACAGAGTGGCGCTGCACCCCTTCTGCGATCCAAATTTTATTGATTTCCCGCTGCGACTTCAACGCTTCCATCACTGGATTTCTCCCAATAATAAAATCCATCGTTACAACGTCCTTTCCTTACTTTCAATAATCGCAAATGAACAACGAATTAGCTCTTCTACCCGCTTTTCATTTTTCCCTAAAAAATGATAGCCAATCAATGCTTCAAACGCCGTGCTATACCGGTACGTCTGCACGTCCGTATTTTTCGGAATCGTGCCGGATTTGGCGTTTCTCCCCCGGCGTACAATAGCCCGTTCCTCTTCCGTTAATAATTCTTTTTCCAATAAAGCTAGTAACACTTTAGCCTGCGCTTTGGCTGATACATATTGAATGGCTTGGCGATGAAGCTGGTGCGGTTTCACGCTGCCATTGGCAAGAAGGTGATGCCGTACATATACTTCGTAGACGGCATCACCGATGTAGGCAAGCGCTAATCCATTTAGCTGTTTTACATCTTTGATCGGCTGTAGCAAGCTCATCCCTTTTATCCTCTTTTCCATCTTGTTCCTTGCGGCGTATCTTCTAAAATAATGTTTTTCGCTTTTAATTGATCACGAATTTGATCGGCTAAGGCAAAATTGCGGTTTTTTCTTGCTTCATTCCGCTTTTTGATAAGCTCTTCAATTTCCTCATCTAATAATTCTTCCTCTTGCAGCGTAATGCCAAGCACATCGAGCAGCTGTTCGAACTCGCGTAAAAACGCATGAATGACGCGTTCCGATGTATTTTTCTCATGCAAATATAAATTCGCTTGTTTCGCCAGCTCAAATAACACGGCGATTCCATTAGCTGTATTAAAATCGTCGTCCATTTCGCGGATAAACGCCTCATGCTGCTCGTAAATCCGCTCAAGCCATTGCTCGTCGTCATCAGTTAAATTGGTGCTGCTTTGCAATCGATGTTTTAAGTTAAAATAGGATGTTTTTAACCGTTCTAATCCTTTTTTCGCGCTTTCTAACAGCTCGTCGCTATAGTTGATCGGATGGCGGTAATGAACCGAAAGCATAAAGAACCGTAGCACTTGTGGATCGATTTGCTGGATAATATCATGAACGAGCACGAAGTTGCCAAGCGATTTTGACATTTTTTCATTGTTAATATTTAAATATCCGTTATGCAGCCAATATTTTGCAAACGGTTTTCCCGTTAATGCTTCCGATTGGGCGATCTCATTTTCATGATGAGGAAATGTCAAATCCTGGCCGCCAGCATGAATATCAATCGTATCTCCTAAATATTTGCGCGCCATGGCTGAGCATTCGATATGCCATCCCGGACGGCCTTTTCCCCACGGGCTGTCCCAGCAAATTTCCCCTTCTTTTGCCGCTTTCCATAAAGCAAAGTCAAGCGGGTCGTCTTTCTTTTCCCCGATTTCGATGCGCGCTCCCGCTCTTAGTTCGTCAATGGACTGGTGAGAAAGTTTTCCGTACTCCGCAAATTTTCTTGTGCGATAATACACATCGCCGTCGACTTCATATGCATACCCTTTATCGATTAGCGCTTGAATAAACGCAATAATGACATCGATATTTTCGGTGACGCGCGGATGCACATCCGCTTTTTTGCAGCCGAGTGCGGTAATATCTTCAAAATATGCTTGAATAAACCGCTCGGCAATCGTCGGTACATCTTCCCCTAGCTCCCGCGCTGCTTTAATTAATTTGTCATCGACATCGGTAAAATTGGATACATATGTCACTTCATAGCCGCGGAACTCTAAGTAGCGTCGAATGGTATCAAATACGATCGCGGCGCGGGCGTTGCCGATATGAATATAGTTATATACCGTCGGACCGCATACATACATTTTCACCTTATTTGGTTCGAGCGGTTCAAACGTTTCTTTTTTTCTTGTTAGCGTATTATAAAGCCGAATGCTGCTCATGTTCGCTCTTCCTTTCCTGTTTTAAGCTCTCGATTTCGCTGCGCAATTTGGCAATTTCCGCTTCCAGCTCTTTAATGCGATCAGCCACTGGATCTGGCAAGTCTGTATGGTTTAAGTCTTTTTTCACTCTCACCCCGTCACGGACAACCACCCGTCCCGGAATCCCGACAACGGTCGAGTTTGGCGGCACGTCTTTTAAGACGACCGAACCAGCGCCTATTTTCGAGTTTTCCCCGATCGTAATCGATCCAAGCACTTTTGCTCCTGCCGCAATTAAGCAGTTATCTTTGATCGTCGGATGGCGCTTCCCTTTCTCTTTCCCGGTCCCGCCTAATGTTACGCCTTGGTATACAGTTACATTATCGCCAATTTCACACGTTTCGCCAATAACCACTCCCATGCCATGGTCGATGAAAAAGCGACGGCCGATTTTCGCTCCCGGATGAATTTCAATACCGGTAAAAAAGCGGCTGATTTGCGAAATCAAACGGGCGAGAAAATAAAATTTACGTTTGTACAACGCATGAGCAATGCGATGCGCCCAAATCGCATGCAAACCGGAATACGTTAAAATCACCTCTAAATAGCTTCTTGCCGCCGGGTCTTGCTCAAAAATCACTTCAATATCTTCTTTTAGTGTTTTAAACATATAGTCCTCCCTCCACCATTATTCAATAATTTGCATTATATCGATAACGGTTTTGTTTTTTCATTAGAAAAAAGCGCCTCTGTGCCAAAGACACAGAGACGCTCTGCGCGCGGTTCCACTCTGTTTAGCTAAACGATCGTTTAGCCCGCTCTAGTCTGATAACGGAGAAACTCCGCTCCCATCTACTACAGAACGTCCCTGTTCCGGTTCGAAAGGAGGCTCCGAGGGGCATTTCGGAAAACATCGGTCATGAATCACTTCCAGCCAAGGTGATTCTCTCTGGAATGCCAATGTTTCCTACTTCTCCTCATCAACGCTTTTTCCATATTTTCATTTTTACTTAACTATATGAAAAGCGTACAAAAATGGTTAATGAATAACTTTTTCTAATCGGCTGATCACTTTTTCTTTTCCTAGTAATTGGAGCGCAAACGGCAATTCCGGACCGTGAGTTTGCCCGGTTACGGCGACGCGGATTGGCATAAACAATTTTTTCCCTTTTTGTCCTGTCGACTTTTGCACGGATTTAATCGCCGCTTTAATATTGTCCGCCGTAAATGGCTCGAGTTGCTTCACTTCTTCTAAAAATGCTTTCAATACATCCGGAACTTGTTCTTCCGCCAACACTTGTTTTGCCTCTTCATTATACTCAATCTCTTCTTTAAAGAACAGCTCCGATAGCTCTACAATTTCTGCTCCGTAACTCATTTGCTCTTGATATAGGGCAATTAAATCGCGCGCCCATTGCCGCTGTTCTTCGCTCATTTGCTCCGGCAGGCGCCCTGCTTTAATTAAATGCGGCAAAGAAATTTCCACCAGCCGGTCTAAATCTAGCTTTTTAATATATTGGTTATTCATCCATGTCAGCTTTTTCGTATCGAACATCGACGGCGATTTGGACAATCGGGAAACATCAAAAATACGGATTAGTTCTTCTTTCGAGAAAATTTCTTCTTCTCCTTCCGGCGACCAGCCTAACAGCGCAAAAAAGTTGAACATCGCTTCCGGAAGATAGCCAAGCTCCTTATACTGCGAGACAAATTGAATAATCGACTCGTCGCGTTTCGAAAGCTTTTTGCGCTGCTCATTTACGATCAAGGTTAGATGGGCAAATTGCGGCGGCTCCCAGCCGAAATAGTCGTACACCATCAGCTGTTTCGGCGTGTTCGATAAGTGCTCTTCGCCGCGGAACACATGTGTGATTTTCATTAAATGATCATCGATGACAACGGCGAAATTGTATGTCGGGATGCCGTTCGCTTTCATAATAACCCAATCGCCAATATCTTTCGATTCAAACGTCACTTTTCCGCGCACCATATCTTCAAATTCATATGTCTTTCCTTCAGGAACTTTGATGCGGATCGTATATGGCTTTCCTTCCGCTTCCAATTTGGCAACTTGTTCTTTCGTTAAATGGCGGCATTTTCCGCTATATTGCGGCGCCGCGATGCCTGCTGCTCTTTGTGCTTCCCGCTCTTTTTCGAGCTCTTCCGGCGTACAGAAACATTTATAGGCGTATCCTTTTTCTAAAAGTTCATCAACATATTTACGGTATATATCAAGACGTTCTGTTTGGCGATACGGACCATATCCTCCGTCTTTATCGACGGATTCATCATAATCAATACCGAGCCATTTTAAATTTTCCAGCTGCGATTGTTCGCCGCCTTCTACGTTGCGTTCAATATCCGTATCCTCAATGCGTACAATAAATTTTCCGTTATGATGACGGGCAAATAAATAGTTAAACAAAGCTGTCCGCGCCCCGCCAATATGCAAATGGCCGGTTGGACTTGGTGCATAGCGCACTCGTACTTCTTGTGCCATTGTTGATAACCTCCAATATAATCAAGCTTGTACCACTATTGTACATTTTATCGCGGCAGAGTTCAAAATAGATTGTTTTCCGCGATACAGTCCATCGCAGAAGCTTACCGTTTTTGCAATAATACGACTGCCTGCGCAGCAATTCCTTCTTCCCGGCCGGTAAAGCCCAGCTTTTCCGTCGTTGTGGCTTTTACATTGACTTGTGATGGTTCTCCTTCTAACAATTCGGCAATTTTCTCTTTCATTTGTTCAATATATGGCGCCATTTTCGGCTTTTGCGCAATAATCGTGCAATCGACGTTCACAAGCACGTATCCTTGCTGTTTGACTAGCTCCCATACATGTTTTAATAATAACGCGGAATCCGCGTCTTTAAAACGGTTGTCCGTGTCCGGGAAATGCTTCCCGATGTCGCCGGCGCCGATCGCCCCTAGACAAGCGTCTGCAACCGCATGCAGCAATACGTCGGCGTCGGAATGGCCAAGCAGCCCTTTTTCGTAGGGAATGCGAACGCCACCTATAATTAAAGGACGACCATGAACAAACTGATGCACATCAAATCCTTGACCAATGCGAAACATGTCGTTCCCCCTCCCGTTATAAACTGGCGCGGCTCGATAAAATCGCTTCCGCAAACAATAGGTCATCCGGTGTCGTTAATTTAATATTGCGGTAATCGCCTTCCACAATCTTTACTTTTCCGCCGATTCGCTCGACGAGGCTGGCATCGTCCGTGCCGATATAACCTTCCTTTTTTGCTTGCTCATGTGCCTGTAAAATGAGAGAAACATGAAAAGCTTGTGGAGTTTGTACAGCCCACAAGCTAGAACGTTCCATCGTCTCTTTCACAAACTGTCCGTGGACTTTCTTGATCGTATCTTTGACGCGAACCGCCGGAACCGCTGCGCCATACTCATTTGCTGCTGTTACTAATTCATGAATGTGCTCCACGGTAACGAATGGACGGGCGCCATCGTGAATAAGGACAATATTGCTGTTTTTGAGCGCTTTCAGCCCATTGTACACGCTATGCTGCCGCTCTTTGCCGCCGTTGACCACTGCGATAATTTTGTTGAGATGAAAGCGGGAAAATAATTGTTCAAATCGGGTTCTTTCCGCTTCGTTAATCACCACAATAATGCCGTCGCACCATTCATCGCTGTCAAACACTTTCAATGTGCGCACGATCAACGGTTCATGACGAAGCTCAATGAACTGTTTATTCACTCCCGCTCTCATTCGCTTTCCTTGCCCAGCTGCTGGAATGACTACCTCATACTTCATTGCCGTTTCCCCTATTCATTTGTTTAAAGTGCTTTTTGCAACAGTTTTAGCTTGGCAAAAATCATTCTCCCTGCAGATGTTTGTAACACGCTCGTCACCAATACGTCAACCCGTTTGCCAATGTACTCTTTTCCATCCTCGACGACGATCATCGTGCCATCATCTAAATACGCTACTCCTTGATTATGCTCTTTGCCATCTTTGATGACATGGACGTTTAATTCTTCCCCAGGCAGAACAACCGGTTTCACCGCATTGGCTAAATCGTTAATATTAAGAACACGCACATTTTGCAGCTCACATACTTTATTTAAATTAAAATCGTTCGTAACGACAACTCCTGATAACAATTTTGCTAACTTCACCAGCTTGCTGTCGACTTCCTGAATATCATCAAAATCGCCTTCATAAATTTCTACTTTTATATCCAATTCTTTTTGGATGCGATTTAAAATGTCCAGCCCGCGGCGGCCGCGGTTGCGTTTCAACACATCGGAAGAATCGGCAATATGTTGCAATTCTTCCAGCACAAAGCGCGGAATGACAATGGGTCCTTCTAAAAAACCAGTTTGACAAATGTCTGCAATCCGACCGTCAATAATGACGCTTGTATCTAAAATTTTCACTGAACCGCCCTTTGGCTGCTCTGCCTCTCCTTCTCCACTTTTTCTCTTCGCCATTCGGTTAGAAAGAGAAAATAAGTTCATTAATTCATGCCGTTTGCTAAAACCAACGCGGAATCCTAAATAACCGAGCAAAATCGTCAAAAAGATTGGCAGAACCGTATTGACAACTTGAATGTGAAACGATTGCAGCGGCATGACAACTAAAAATGCGATAATAAGGCCAAAAATAAGCCCTAAACTGCCAAACAATAAATCGGCAACAGGCACTTTAACGAGCGATTCTTCCATCCAACGAATCATATCAACTACATAATCGACTAGCCAAAATGTCAACATAAAGAAAATAATTGCCCCTAATATTGCCAATGTATAGGAATTATTTAAGAGCGGGACAGTGCTTATATGCATGATCCGCAATAAATCAGGCAAAAAAACAGCACCTAATGTTCCTCCGACAACAAGAAAAAATAGCTGCACGATCCGCTTTACCATGTCTGGATCTTCACCTCCCTATTTAACATTATAAACAGTTTCCAATGTTTGAAACCAATAATAGCATAGTTTTTAATGTTTTTTAAACATTTGGCATAGGTTTGTAACGATTTTACTGCAACGTATGCTCGAGCGCCTCGGAAACGTGGGATACACCAATGACCGTTATATGCTTAGGAGGATTCCAGCCCGTTAAGTTGTTTTTTGGAATAATAATACGAGAAAAGCCTAATTTGACGGCCTCTTGCACGCGCTGTTCGATGCGGGACACGCGGCGCACTTCCCCGGTTAAACCGACCTCGCCGATAATCACATCAGACGGATTCGTCGGCTGGTCGCGAAAGCTGGAGGCAATGCTGACGGCGATCGCCAAATCAATCGCTGGTTCATCCAATTTGACTCCTCCTGCCACTTTCAAATAGGCATCTTGATTTTGCAAAAGCAGACCTACCCGCTTCTCTAATACCGCCATCAACAAAGAAACACGGTTATGGTCAATACCGGTTGCCATCCGCCGCGGATTGCCAAAGCTCGTTGGCGATACTAACGCTTGAATTTCGACTAATACAGGACGAGTTCCTTCCATCGCCGCGACAACCGTTGAACCCGCCGCACCGCGGGAGCGTTCTTCCAAAAACACCTCTGAAGGATTTTCGACTTCGGCAAGCCCTACATCCCTCATTTCGAAAATGCCAATTTCATTGGTAGAACCAAACCGGTTTTTTACCGCCCGCAAAATGCGATACGTATGATGCCGCTCCCCTTCGAAATAAAGAACAGTATCAACCATATGCTCTAAAATTCGCGGACCGGCAATGGCACCCTCTTTCGTCACATGCCCGACGATAAAAACAGCGATTCCTTTCGTTTTCGCGATTTTCATTAATTCTGCCGTGCATTCGCGCACTTGCGCCACACTTCCCGGAGCAGATGTAATATCAGCGCGATACACGGTTTGAATAGAGTCAATGACCACACAAGCAGGGTGAATATTTTCTATTGCTTCTACAATATATTCCAAATCTGCCTCCGCTAACACATACAATTGATCGGAGACCACATGGAGGCGGTCAGCGCGCAGCTTCATTTGCTTAATCGATTCTTCGCCTGATATATACAATACTTTATGCTGCATCGCAGCAAGCTGCGCAGAAACTTGCAACAAAAGCGTTGACTTTCCAATACCAGGATCCCCGCCGATTAACACGAGCGAACCTTTTACAATTCCTCCGCCTAATACGCGGTTAAATTCGGACATATTCGTTTGCATGCGCGGCTCCTGCGTGGTCGTTACGGTAGTAATCGGCACCGGTTTAGCCAAGGCATCAGATGCAGAATGGACAAACACTCCTCTTGTTGCCGGCTTTACTCGCTCTATTTCTTCGACCAGCGAATTCCAAGTGTTGCATCCCGGACATCTTCCAAGCCATTTCGCTGATTCATAGCCGCATTCTTGACAAACAAATTTCGTTTTCTTTTTCCCCATCGAAAAAACCCTCTCTTTTTTTACATTGAAACAAAAAGGTATGGGCAATGGAGCTGCCGCATACCTTTCGCAAAAACTTTGATTACATTACCGCTTGTTCTGATAATACAACGAATTCTCCGTCTTTAACATCGACAATGACTTTTTGTCCTTTTGCAATCGTTCCTTTTAACAGCTCTTCCGACAAACGGTCTTCGATATGTTTTTGTAGAGCGCGGCGCAGTGGGCGAGCACCATACTCTGGGTCATATCCTTCCGAGGCAATTTTTTCAATCGCCGCATCCGTCAGCTCTAAATCAATATCTTGCTCTTTTAAGCGTTTGATTAATGTGTCTGCCATCAGTCTGACAATTTGTTTTAAATGTTGTTTTTCGAGCGAATGGAAGACGATAATTTCATCAATTCGGTTTAAAAACTCCGGACGGAACGCTTTCTTTAACTCATCCATGACTTTTCCTTTCATGTCTTTGTACTTCTGATCTTCATCTTGGACGCTAAAGCCGACGTATTTATTCCGTTTCAACGCGTCCGCGCCGACGTTCGACGTCATGATGATAATCGTATTACGGAAATCTACCGTTCTTCCTTTCGAATCGGTTAAACGACCGTCTTCTAGCACTTGCAGCAAAATGTTAAATACGTCCGGATGGGCTTTTTCCATTTCATCCAGCAATACGACCGAATACGGCTTGCGGCGCACTTTTTCGGTCAGCTGGCCGCCTTCTTCATATCCGACATAACCAGGAGGCGATCCGATTAAACGGGACGTCGAGTGTTTCTCCATGTATTCCGACATATCGATGCGGATAAGAGCGTCTTCATCGCCGAACATCGCTTCAGCAAGCGCTCGGGCCAGCTCCGTTTTTCCAACCCCAGTCGGTCCAAGGAAAATAAATGAGCCGATTGGACGTTTTGGATCTTTTAATCCAGCACGGGCGCGGCGCACTGCTTTTGCTACGGCTTTGACGGCCTCGTCTTGCCCAACGACACGCGAATGTAAAATTTCTTCTAGTTTCAGCAAGCGCTCGGTTTCTGTTTGCGCCAATTTTGAAACTGGGATTCCTGTCCAGCTCGATACGACCATGGCAATGTCCTCGACCGTTACTTCCGAATTTTCTTGGCCTTGCTTTTCCTTCCATGCCCGTTTTGTTTCTTCTAGTTCTTCACGCAGCCGTTGCTCCATATCACGCAAGGAAGCCGCTTTTTCAAATTCTTGGCTTTGTACTGCAGCATCTTTTTCTTTCCGGATTTCCTCCAGTTTTTGTTCCAGTTCTTTTAATTTCGGCGGAGCGGTAAAGGAACGAAGACGGACTTTTGAGCAAGCTTCATCAATTAAGTCAATCGCTTTATCCGGGAGAAAACGATCTGTAATATACCGGTCGGATAATTTGACCGCTTGAATAATCGCTTCATCGGAAATAGAAACACGGTGATGCGCTTCATAACGGTCACGCAGCCCTTTTAAAATTTGAATCGATTCTTCCACCGTTGGCTCGTCAACATAAATCGGCTGGAAGCGGCGTTCTAGTGCTGCATCCTTTTCAATATATTTGCGGTATTCATCCAATGTCGTCGCACCGATACATTGCAGCTCCCCGCGAGCAAGAGCCGGTTTTAAAATGTTCGATGCGTCGATCGCGCCTTCTGCTCCGCCGGCGCCAATCAAAGTATGAAGCTCGTCAATGAACAGAATGATATTCCCCGCCTGACGAATTTCATCCATCACTTTTTTCAAACGATCTTCAAACTCGCCGCGATATTTCGTACCGGCTACGACCGTTCCCATATCCAGCGTCATCACCCGCTTATCGCGGAGCGTTTCCGGCACTTCATTGTTGACAATTTGCTGCGCAAGCCCTTCAGCAATTGCCGTTTTCCCTACACCAGGCTCCCCGATCAACACCGGGTTATTTTTCGTGCGCCGGCTTAACACTTCAATTACGCGCTGAATTTCTTTGCTTCGGCCAATAACAGGGTCCAATCGACCTTCGCGGGCAATCGCCGTTAAATCGCGGGCCAAGCTGTCTAATGTCGGCGTGCTGACATGGGAAGCACCGCTTCCTGAATGGCCCGAAACCGATTCGTTGCTTCCGAGCAGCTGCAATACTTGCTGGCGCGCTTTATTCAAGCTGACTCCCAAGTTGTTAAGTACACGGGCCGCCACCCCTTCGCCTTCGCGAATAAGACCAAGCAAAATATGTTCGGTGCCCACATAGGAATGGCCAAGTTTTCTCGCTTCGTCCATGGATAATTCAATAACCTTTTTCGCCCGCGGTGTATAGTGAATCGTATGGGAAACTTCTTGTCCGCGACCAATCAGCGACTCCACTTCTTTTTGAATTTTTTCCGGCCCAAGTCCCAACGCCATTAATGCTTTCGCTGCGATTCCTTCCCCTTCGCGGATCAGCCCTAACAAAATATGTTCCGTGCCAATATTGTTATGGCCCAGGCGTATCGCTTCTTCTTGGGCTAGCGCTAATACTTTTTGCGCCCGTTCCGTAAATCTGCCAAACATCATTATTCATCACCCTCCATATTTTTTCTCTCTTCCATTTTTAGACGTTCCCGTATTAATGCCGCTCGACGAACATCCCTCTCCTCTGGTCTCAGCGCACCGCCGGCGTATTGTTGCAAAAACCCAGGCTGCGTCAAAATCATTAGCTCATTTAAAATATTGCGCGAAATATTTTTAATGTATCCTAAATCAATTCCTAAACGCACGTCGGACAAACACTGCGCCGCTTCTTTCGATTCAATCATCCGACAGTTGGCCAATATTCCATACGAGCGGAATACTCTGTCTTCTAATTTTATGTTTAAAGTTTTGACTAATGCCTCCCTTGCCATTCGCTCTTGGGCGATTAATTGCTTAACGATGCTTTGTAAATCTTCGACAATATCTTCCTCTGATTTTCCTAATGTAATTTGGTTTGATATTTGAAATATATTACCTAAAGCCTCACTTCCTTCTCCGTATGTTCCGCGTACTACCAACCCCAATTGATTAATAGCTGGAATAATGCGGTTGATTTGCTGTGTTAAAACGAGGGCAGGAAGGTGCATCATCACAGAGGCGCGCATCCCTGTCCCAACGTTGGTTGGGCAGCTTGTTAAATAGCCGAGTTTTTCATCGAAGGCATAATTCACATGCTCTTCAATCCAATCATCCAGCTCATTCGCTGCTTCCAATGCTTCGGTTAATTGCAACCCTGGAAATAAGCATTGAATGCGAATATGGTCTTCTTCGTTAATCATAATACTCACTTCTTCATTTTCCGATAGCAGGCAAGCACCGAATGGCGAATCTTCTGCCAAATGTGGGCTAATTAGATGTTTTTCTACTAATACCCTTTTTTCAATCGGCTGAAGCTCTGACATTTTTAACAATTCAAAACGTCCGACCGAATGATAAGAGCGATGGGCAAATGTCTGTTCGAATAGGGAAACAATTTGTTGTGCCTCCTCGCTGCTAAACACGGTTGGGAAACGGAAGTCAACGATGTTTCGTGCCAAACGGATACGGCTGCTTAACACGATATCGGAATCAGGACCTTCCTGGCTCATCCAAGAACTAACGGCCGTATTAAAAAACTTTTCAAATGACATACCGCTACATTTCCCCCTCTCCACGCTGACGCAGCTGATATTCCAAAGAACGAATTTGGTCGCGGACTTCTGCCGCCTTTTCAAATTCCTCTCTCGCTACAAGTTCCTGCAGCTTTTGTTTTAGGACGAAGATTTGTTTGCGCAGATGAAGCACTCCGCCTTTTCGTTTCGGTATTTTCCCGGAATGGGTCGTATTTCCGCTATGAAGTCTTTTTAATATTGGGGGCAAATATCGCGCAAATGTCCGATAACAGTCGGAGCAGCCAAAACGCCCGATTTGGGTGAATTGATGATAGGTCATTTTACATGTTTCACATTGTAAAATATCCGGGCCTGAGAACGTATTGGTGGTCATTTCTTTCATCGGCGTTTGGAAATTAAGCAATCCGGCTAATAGATTGTTTAAAGAAAAATCATCGTTTTCGTAAAACATAAACATATCGCCATGCTCTTTCGCGCATTGTTCACAAAGATGAAATTCGGTTTTTTCGCCGTTGATAATTTTCGTAAAATGCATCGTCGCTGGTCTTTGTTTACACTCTTGACATATCAACGCGGTCCCCTCCCCTATTTGTATTTCAGCGATGTTAACATCGCTTTGAGCATGCGCGCCCGCAGCTCATCCCGCTGCGGCAAATCGATATATAAAACAGAGCGATCCATCACGCTTAACATAATCTTTGCTTCCCGCTCAGAAATGACTTTTTCCTCGACAAGGCGTTCAATGATATCTTCTGCATTGGATTGGCTGATGCGGTGTCCGACTAATTCCAACAATTGATCGATTAATTGCGCCTCGCTTTTCGTTTTCACTTTCATAATGCGGATATAGCCGCCGCCTCCACGTTTGCTTTCGACAATATACCCTCTCTCGAGCGTAAACCTTGTATTGATCACATAATTAATTTGTGATGGAACGCACTGAAATTTATTAGCAATTTCACTGCGTTTAATCTCGACAATGTCTTCGTCGCTCATATTTAATACCTGTTTTAAATATTGCTCAATGATATCAGAAATATTTGGCACTCTACCCTCCTCCTTAACAATCAAAGTTGACTTTGACTATATTTGACCTTACCTCTACTATATAGTGTATTACAAAAAAATGCAAGAGTTACCGACAAAAATGACTAGTCATAGGATATCCTTTTTTGCCAAAAATGAAACACCAATATCGGTTTTACATATGGTCAAGGAAAGAAAAATAAACAAATGAGGCAAAAAAAGAAGCATGCCCTTCATAAGAAAGACATGCTTCTTCATCC
>NZ_BAWO01000042.1 GCF_000632715.1 Parageobacillus caldoxylosilyticus NBRC 107762
AATAATCATGCACCGTTCACAATGTCTTTTTAATTGAATCTCCACTTCTCGTCCTATTTTAATCCTTCTGCCAAACCACGTTTCTTCAATAAATGGGACTTTCTCTTTTAATGATATAAGTAAATTAGGGCGAAAACGTTGATAATTGACCTCTTTTCCCCATATTTCTTTTAATTTAAGCAAAGAAGCATCCGTTACCAATTGAATGTGTTCTTCTTCAATTGCCCCTAAAGGTACATAAGAGGGAGTATATTTTACAAGAGAAACTTTCCGTTTCGATTTGTTTTCTATTTCTCTAATTAGGTCTTCATCCCCCCAATCAACAACCTTACCTTCAGGTGTCGTTATTTCAACTCTGGGGTATTCTTCCATTAACTCTTCCCCAACAAATCTTGCTTTATATCGAACCATTTCTGGGAATTGTGTTATTGTTAAAAACTTCCCTGGTCTTGTTTTATCTAAAAAAGCATGACTACGGTCGCCATACAAACCATATTCCATTACTTTAGTT
>NZ_BAWO01000041.1 GCF_000632715.1 Parageobacillus caldoxylosilyticus NBRC 107762
TTTTAAATGCAACGGCCTAAAAATGCGCCAGGACAAGACTAAAGAATATTGCTTTTATAGCGAAAGAACCTCTCTTATCGTTCTAGTACGCTTGATCTTTCTCGGAATTTCTCTAATGATTGATATTTATCGGGATGGGGTTGTGGGTCAGGTTTTAATTGCAAGAACGGATTCTTCCATAAAGCATAAAATTTCACATCCTCCCGAATCCATTCTTTGGCTTTCTTCGGTTCTTTCCAATCTTCTCGAATTTCTTGCAACGATTTCTTTGTGGCAAAAGTGTGCGTGAAAGTGCCTTTATCTCCTTCTAACTGTACGGATAGAATATGTAAATGATTCCTCTTTTCCAACAATTGAATCGCCTTCACTCTAAATTCTTCGTTTCTCACAAACTCGTATTGATGATTCCCGCGATCATCTCGCATAAACTGCATTTTCTCGGCCAGTGTGACTTCTTTGAAAAAACCCATGAATTTTGCATAATAAGGATTTTCTTTCTCCATTTCAAGAACATGAATCGGGCGATTCCTGATCGTTTCGTGAATATCAATTAATTGTATCTTCGTTTCTAAGGGCAAGCTGCCAACTTTTAATATCATTTGTTCCTTTCGGATAAGGGGAAAACGATGAGCTTTAATCACCCCTTTTAAAGCAATATCAGATCGATCGCTAATAATATTGGCAGGTACTCTTAATTCGTTTTCCTTTAATCGATAATAGGGCTGCTCTGTTTTTCCTCCTTTAGTAACAATGGCGTGGGCAGGAAGAGTGGCGTATCCGCCCCTGAAATTTCCGATCACAACAGCAAAACGGGTTTTCGTAGGGGCGGCGTGTGCTTCTTTATATTGAAGATTGGGATAGTCCCTCACTAACACAATATCTCCTGTACGAATGGACATCCAATCATTCTTATTCACGGATTCCCCACGCTTTCTTTACGGCGTCGGCTAATTTTTCTTCATCGTTTTCGTCCAACGCTTTTTCGATCTCTCTCACTGTTTCTTCTGGTACTCCTTCATCTACAGCTTCTTCTAAATACTCAACTAAGTAAAAAGCATACGAAGGATTCGGACGTCCCTCTTTCTCATGGATTTCCACCCTTGATTTTAAATAGTTCAAGGCCTCGTCAAGATACTTTTCTTCTTCCTCCGTAATTTCTAAGTCTTCGATCAGTTGCTCTCTTGTTTTATCAAAGGTCGTGTAACTCCATAAAAAATCATAATATTCGTCTGGGGTCATTTTACAGAACGGTTTTGTCTTTTCCATATTCATCACCTCATTATTAACGTTGCAGCTGCATCTCTTTATCTTTTTCGTTTTTATTGTTTTTGTCTTGATCTTTAGATGACTCATGCATCTGACGCAATTCTTTGATTCGTTCTTTCATCAACTCGTCAATTTCTTGGATAATACCCTGGGCGACATGCTGAATCTCTTTCATGGCCTGTTTCGCCAACTGAATGTCTTTAGCCCAGGTCGCAATATATCCAGCGCTGTATGGTTCTGTGTCCAATCCGTAATATTTGGAGACGATAAATGCAACAGCTTCAGCTTGTGCTTCTTTGTGTCCTCTAGGCAAGTTTTGCATGTCACTGTCTTTATGATGCAATTGAGCGTGGGCGTATTCGTGAATGAGCGTTTTGAATTTCAATGAAGTATTTTCAACAGACGCATTAATACGAATAAGGTGCTTTGCTCGATCATAGTACCCCTTTATATTCGGGTCGTCCAATACCTCTTCTTTCACCTCAATTCTGTTTTTATTCAAATGAGCCAGAAAATGCTTGTAAAGCGACTGAATGTGCTCGCTTTCTTTTAAATCTTCACGAATCAATTTTCGGATATCAAACAGCTCTTTTCCTTGGGTTTGGCTAATATCAAAGACGTTGACAAAGCGAAAACCTTTTAGAATTTCTTTCTTTTCCATCACTGTTCGCCCCTTTTCATCACGGACAGGCTCGTTCGTTTCAGGGTCAATTTTGGGTTGCAACTTCTTCTCGAAGATCGGTGCAAAAATCTTAATGGCCTTTTCGCCTTTTTGAACGTGTCTGCCAAGCTCCTGCCACGCTTTGTATCCCATAACCAACGTGGCATTTGGTTTCTGTGATAAAATCATCATGACATTGTGAAGGCTGTACTTTGGAAACCGCGCAACCACCTCCAAGTATCGTTGAAACTCTCCGTTCTTGAAAAGGCGTTCAATGGCTTGATCGACTTCTTTTTGGATTTTGTTCAGCTTTTCTTTGTATTCATTCGATTGTTGGTAATAACTCACGATTCATCCCTCACTATGGCGTACAGTGGCTCATACAGTTTTTTCCCGTTCTCTTCATATTCCAGATACCCTACTATCTCATAATCAATGAGAAATTCTCCTGAAGGAATCTCAAAAAGGGTCTTAAGACCTGGCGGCTTAGTGCGATAAATCGGCTTTTCGCTGCCCAGGATTTCGTGGTACTCGTACATAATTGGTCATCCTTTCTTCAAATGGTCTTGGTTTATTGGAATGTGAACTGGATTTCCCCTTTTTGGAGTGTCAAATAGGCGTCAAAGGACTTTTTCCCTTTGAATCCCTTGATCTTATTGGTTTTTCCCTTTTCACAAAGCTGCTTAACGTGTGTCTTAGTGATGTTTTTTCCTAAAATGGACTTCGGAAATGTCTGCTTACACCCGTTGGTATACTCTGTACATCCGTAGAATGTCTTTCGATCGACAATGTATCCTTTTTGACAACGAGGGCATGGAGCGATCGTATTTTCCTTCTTGATCTCTTCAAGCGCCTGTTTGGCATCGATACGTTCAACATCCTGAGAAGCCTGTTGAATCAGTGCATAACATAGCTTTTTCGCCTGCTCAATAAACACCTCTTTTGATCGGTTGCCTTTCCCGATTTCTTGCAAAAACAGCTCCCATTTCGCTGTCATTTCCGGCTTGGATAGGATAGTTCCTTTGACTGCTTCGCAAAGGATTTCTCCTTTCTTCGTCACAAACACTTGGTTTTTCTTTACTTCGATTAGTCGCCGTTGAATCAAGGTATCAATAATGGCTGCTCTTGTGGCTTCGGTTCCTAACCCCTCAACCTGATTCAGCGCTTCTTTCATCTCCCGATCTTCTACGTACTTTCCGGCTGTTTTCATTAGTGTGATAAGCTGTCCTTGGGTATACGGCTTTGGTGGTTGAGTCATCCCCTGCTTAACGGAAATATCGGCTTTAGCCGATTCTCCTTCTTTAACTTCAGGTAAAATAGCTACTTGTTCCCCTTCACTTTCTTCGTCTTTTTCGTTTTGATACAGAGCCTTCCATCCCATCTCTTTCTCTGTTCGTCCTTTAGTGACAAATTCTTGTTTTCCAACAGAAGTAATGATGACGGTTTCGTCATAAACATAATCAGTCATGAACATAGCCAGGGCGCTTTTTAAGATTTCGTAATACACTTCTTTTTCGTCAGACGAAAAAGTTTCAAACGCCTTAGTGTCAGGGACTTTTTCTGTTGGAATAATGGCGTAGTGATCGCTCACTTTCTCTGGATTTACATAGCGTTTAGAAGGCTGAAGCGAACGAATAGGAACATGAATGCCTAGACACTGTTGATATTGGTCCACATGCTTTTGTAAGTAGGTGTATTCTTCCTCGGTGATATATTGCGAATCGGTTCGAGGATACGATACATATCCTTTCTCGTATAAAGATTGCACAAGCTCCAATACTTTCGTTGGACTGAACTTTTTGGTTCGGTTGAGCTTGCTTTGCAACGTAGATAAACTATGGAGTTTCGGAGCTGGTGTTCGTTTTTCGCTGATTCGTACGCTCTTAATCACTGCTTGGTAGGTCTGTTGTTCTTTCGTGATGTCGGGACGGACAGTTTCGTATAGTTCATCAAGAGACGAAAAACGTTTGTTTAGTTTTCCTCGGTATGTTCCGTTCTTAACTGTAAACTGTCCCTCTAATTCGTAAAACGGTTCCGGCCGAAAGTGTTCAATTTCTTTTTGGCGATCATAGATCAGTTTCAAAACGGGAGTCTGCACCCGTCCGACGCTAAATACATCCCGGATGCCCTTTTGCTGAAGAAGCAGCGTATAGAGCCGACTAGCATTCATTCCTACTAGCCAGTCGGCGATCTGTCTCGCCTGGGCTTCATGAAACAAATGGATGGTTTCTTTCCCGTCTTTCAGTTCAGCAAACCCTTTTCGAATGGCATTTTCGGTTAGAGATGATGTCCAAAAGCGCTTAATCCGTTTTTTCGAGCATCCGGCCATGAGGATAAGCAGACGAGCGATATTTTCTCCTTCCCTGGCTGGATCGGTCGCAATAATGATTTCATCAGCCTCTTTAAGCAGCTTCTTAACGGTTTGAAACTGTTTGGCTTTATCCTTCGACACTTTGTACTCAAACTGCCCAGGAATAATCGGCAAAGTGGCCAAGTCCCATTTTTTCCATTCCGGACGGTATTCCTCTGGCTCTTTTAGCTCGACTAGATGGCCAATTGCCCAGGTCACTGTTGCCCCGTTCGGAAATTCTTTACACGACTGAATAGAAAGAAAACCGTTTCCTTTGGTATGTGGAAACGGTGATGCGAGTTTTCGTGCCTGGTCGGGTTTTTCTGCAAGAATGACGATCATGAAAGCATCCCCCTATCGATTTCAAATTGGCAGCTCGTCGGCGATTTTCTGATTGCTTTCTTCTTGCTCTCCTTCGCTGTCATCGCTGAATTCGCTGAATTCTTCAATGATCTCCATTAAGTCCTCCTCGGTGATCTCATCTTCCATTTCATCGAATGCGTCTAATTCTTCCTCAATTTCATCTAAAATCGATTGTAGTTCTTCTGCTTCTCCCACTTCTTCGGATTCGTTTTCTTCATCTTCGTTTTCATCCTCAACGTTGCCAAGTAATACCCTCAATTCCTCTTCGGTAATCTCTTCGTCCTCTTCGTCTTCGTCAATCTTATTGATCTCATCGATCATTTCGTTAAGCAATACCACATCCGACTCTTCTAACTCTTGCTTGACTTCTTGGATGTCTTGGGCAGCCGAATCTTCTTCATCCCATACCCATTCTCCATTCCACAACGGCGCAGTATATCCTAAACGGCTTCGGTATTTTTCATAGTTGCTCAATAAATCGCCGTAAATATCGAACTGCCACGCTTTTTCTAGCTTCATCGGGTAAGCCCCAGATACGAATAAATAACAAGTGTTTTTGTCCATGTTCATAAGTTCGCCCGGCGTAATCAATGAGCGCTTTACATATTGCTCTGAAATGCTTTTGCTGCCTTCCTTACGTCCATAGGAAGCACTTTTCTGTTTGTGCTTCACCGTAGTCTCTCCGGCGAGTTCGCTAAAGTATTTCGCTGTTTTCGTGTCTTTCGTTCGCAGAAACAACTGAGTATCGTGGTTATTGATGATCGAACGAGCCATTTCCGGGCCATATCGTTTTTTGTCCTCTAGCTGTCCGATGTCCTGGATAATCGTCATCATGGCCATACCAAGTCCGCGACAGGTTGCCAATACTCGCGGATATTTGTTGATCGTGCCGATGTTGGCGAATTCGTCCAACAGAAAGATAGTGGGAATCGGTAACTTCGAGTGATTCTTGTCAGCAATGTCGTATAGAACAGCGATCAACTGTTCAAAGAACGTAGCAGTCAATTGAACAAACGGGTTTTCATCCATGCGAATCTTGATGTACAAAACGGATTTTTCTTTCTGCAAGTCATGAAATTTGAAATCGCTTTTAGCGGTCATCTTCGCGATCTTTTGCATCGAGAAAATGGAGATTTGTTGCGCCAAGGTCGCCATAATGCCAGCTCTAGTGTTTCCACTGCTCATGTTTGCAAGGGTGAACATATGATACGCTGGATGGTCTGGGGACATATTTTTAATGATTTCATCCAAATATTCTTCATCTTTTCCTGCTCTCGCCACCATTTCAACGACATGGCGCATATTGGCCTTGTCTTTGTATTTTTCCTTCACGTACAGGATGAATGCTGACAGAAAGGCGACAGCTGATTCACTCCAGAAATCGCGTTTTCCTTCGTCAACCGAGTTAGAAGCGATCGTATTAGCAATTGCCCTAGCATCCTCATCATCCTCGACGTAGTCTAATGGATTGTATCGATCGCAATTGACGAAATTGATAAAGTCCACCTGATAGACTTTGTATCCTTGGTCCCTTTTGATCTGATGGGTAGCTTCATATATTTCCCCTTTCGGGTCTGTCACAATAATGGTTTCTTCCGTATGGTTAATCATGTTAGGAAAGACGAATGATTGACCTTTCCCAGACCCCGACGAACCAATGACCAAGACATTTCGGTTATCGATCGTCGTGTTTCTCGGAATGATGAGAAGTTCCCGTTTTTTTGGCACTTTGCCAACGATAATCCCTTTTTCCATCTGAAAAGCGTCAACAGGGTCTTTCGTATACGAGTTGTTTTTCGAGAACATCTTGCC
This sequence comes from Parageobacillus caldoxylosilyticus NBRC 107762, assembly GCF_000632715.1. Classification (GTDB taxonomy): domain Bacteria; phylum Bacillota; class Bacilli; order Bacillales; family Anoxybacillaceae; genus Saccharococcus; species Saccharococcus caldoxylosilyticus. The sequence continues at coordinate 6,453 of NZ_BAWO01000041.1, forward strand.
GTCGATGACTTCATCCGGCGTTCCCCACCGGGAAGTTCCATGCAAGCCAAAGTCGCTAGCATATTCTAACTTCGGAACAATAATGGATGACCGAAAAGCGTATAGCAGCGCTGCTAAAATCACAAACGGAGCCAATGAGAAAACCGTTTTTAAGTTCTCTTCCGTGTAAACAAACGTGATTAACTCTTTCGGTCTTAATAAAATTTCTTTTAAGTCGCCTCCGTTCCCGATCATATAAAACAATCCCATCAGAACATAGGCAGCTATAACGGTCAACACAACACTAGCGAATATCGGCTTCCAGGCATCTTTTTTAAAGTTCATCGTGATTTCCTCTCCCCCTTAGCGTTCAAATTCTTGACCACGATATCTTCTGCGTTGCCGTTTCTTCGTTGGGTCTTTCTCATATTTCTTGCGATCATTCGCTCGTTGTGCTTCTTCTATCGCTTCTAACAAACCATCAGCCACATGTTGCCGGTATTGATACTCCATGATCTGCGCTTCTGTTTCAGGTTTTGGCATACGTTCGAGTTTTTGTTGTTCGCTAACGTGGATACGGCGTAAATCTGCTTCAAAGTCTTTGCTGCTTTCGCCGCGTTCCACCAGCTCATGCAGCCGCAACAAGGCTGCCGTGTTCGTGATGAACACATCTCTGCCGTAATGCTCGCTCAAAATGGCTTGCAAAACAGCTTTGTTTTCCTCGAGCTCTTTGCTCATCTTCTCTTTTCTCAACATACATTGCTCGATCTTCCGGCTCGCTTCAAAGGCCTGCTCAAAGTCTCTTGCCTTCAACGCCTCCATGCGCTCTTTCGATTGCTTTTGAATCGTGCGATTCAAAACGAAGAGACTTTGATACATGTTTCGGGTTTGCTCCGCGAAGGTCGGCATCCGATGAATCTCTTGCTCTTTCTTCGCCGCATAAGCAGGAATTTCACTCTCTGGCAACACACCCCCTGTGTCCTTAAAGTATTGAACGGCATGATATTTTTCTTCAATCCGGAAGTCAGCTCCGGCATGAGGATACAAGACTCGGAACTCCTCTTCTGTTAGCCGTTTTTGCACTTCCAGTGCTAATTCGGCTTTCTTCAGAACAGCTTCGTATTTGGTTAACTCGTTTTCAAAGGATTTCTCCATCTCTTTAAGTTGAGCGATTTTTTCTCTTAGTTGCTCATTAAATTTTCCTGGATGGAAGCCGTACTGAATCACTTGTCTTGGTTCTTGCTGATACACATGATACGCCTTATTGATGACATTCTTAAGCGCTCGCAGCTTCAGCTGCTGGCTGTCGATTTTTTTCTTCCAATTGCCTTCAGCGAGATCATGATATACACGTCTTGCTACAGCAAAATCAACATACGATTTTGCTCGCTTGGCAACCAAAAGTAACGATGCTTTTTCTACATCGTTTAAAGAGGCATTTTTACGAATGGATTCGATCGTTTCGTTCAATGATTTTTCTTCTTGATATTCAGAAATGGATACAACTTTTTCCTGTTGTTTTAACGCTTTTAGTTCTTGATTAATACGTTGAATTTCTTGATTCAATTTGCCGTAATATGTAACCGGCTCATACGGTTTTCCTTGCTTTTCAGCTTCTCTTTTCATTCGTTGTTCATATTGATACGCCTCACGAGAAAGACGAATTTGAGGTACTTTATCAATTCCTTGTTTCTCATAACTTTCATGAGAAACTCGGTCATTGATTCCTTTTTCTTTGAATTTTTCGTTGATCCGATCGGCGAAATTTTTTCTCCATTTCAGAAGCGTTTCTTTATCATTCCAGTTTGTTAAATGAACGGATTTTCCGTTCACTTTTTTACGTTTCTTCCCCCACGTTCCATCTTCATTAAACGGACGCATCGTTAACATGATGTGAGCGTGTGGATTATGTTTTTTATCACGGTGAATAGCGATGTCTGCTACCATTCCTTCATCTGCAAAATTCTCTTTACAAAAGTCCAAAAGTAATTGCGTTTGCTCTTCATTGGTTAATTGTGTTGGAAGAGCGACGATGATTTCTCTAGCTAATTGAGCGTTATGTTGTTTTTCAACTTTCTCCACTTCGTTCCATAAACGTTCGCGATTGTAGACCCACTCTGGAGCATGTTTTGGCGCAAGAATATAAGTTTCCGGAGGAATGTCACGATGGCCGTATTTTTTTGTTAATCCATCCCGTTCTGAATACAATGCTTCTCCACTTCGATAGGCAGCGCAAGCAACGGCTGAGCGATTTGATTTACTAATGATTTGTGTACGGAATAGAAAGTATGCCATCGTCATTCCTCCTTTCTTAATTTTTTTAGCCCCTGCGGGTCATTTGTCGAAGACAAACTTTTTATCGAGCGAAGCGAGTTCCCATTTACCCCTGAAAGGGGTATAAATGGGCACTCATTTCATTCGTGACTTCATTATACCATAATTTTCTTGTTTTGGATAGACATAAAATTCCTCATCATGTAAAATATTCTTAAGAAATATTCAAAGAAGAAAGGGTGAATGAAATGGCAAGAAAAGACCCTTTGTCCAGAGCACAAGAGATTGAGGAACAGATCAAAAAATTGCAGGAGAAGCAGCGAAAATACATCGAGCAAGCTCAAAGAGAAATCGGTCAGTATCTAATGGAAACGTGGGATATTGAAGATATCGAGCAGGCGAAATTGTTGATTGACAAATTCAAAGAAGAAGCAAAAAAATATTTCGGTAGTGGTCAAAACACGGAGGGATCCAATGGACAAAAAACGTCCGATCAGTGATCTGCAAAAACGAATTGAACAACTGGAAGAAAGAAAACGACAAATATTAAGATTGGCAAAAGAACGTGAACGTAAAAAAAGAGCGCATCGGTTGATACAAACCGGCGCACTAGCGGAAAAGTACTTTGAATTGGAACACTTGACAATCCCAGAACGAGAAGAATTGTTTAAGATTTTCGCGAACTACATTAATGAAAAAAAGCCGGATAAATTTAAGAAAAAAGAATAAGGAGGTCACAGTTAATATGGACTCCCGAGATCACATCAACCAAAGTTTGTATGAGATACTTGAAGAGATTTTGGAAAAGGCTAAACGGTCACGAAAGTTAAATCCTCCCTCTCATGAAAAAAGCGAATTGGAAGAAACTAAATCAAACGAAAAATCACTTAAAACTCTACTGAAGGCAAAAGAAAACCTGAACGATCTTAAACAGAAGCTGATGGAAAACCCGAAAAAGAATAAAAAAGAATTGGAACGCCTACAACGCATAGAATCGAAACTAGAAGTGAGCATTCGAAAAGCAGAGAGACGAGAAATCGCAAGAGCGCTAACTTCGTTAAAAAAAGACCCAAAACGAACCGTTTTTCGTTTAGTGGAAGCTAAAGACAGGTTAATGATTTTGAAAACAAAACTACAGGAAAATCCTCGGCGATACAAAGCCGAATTGCAGCGAATGGAGAAACTAGAACAACGGCTGAATCAAAAAATCGAAAACGCTCGGTTAAAAACACTTAGAAGAGCCATCATGTATATTGAAAAAAATCCTAAACGATACAAGGAAGAGCTTCAGCGCTTCAACGAATTGGAAGCAAGACTGAAACAAGAGTTAGAAGAAAAACGAACGCAGGAAAAAGCTAAAACTAAAGAAAAGGATTTAGAGTTAATCCGATGATCCTTTTCTTTTATACACCAATCTGAGAAGCCGTTTTTTAGGTAATTTTATTTTTGCTTCTGTTAAATTTTAATGTTGATTTTTATACCACAGAAAAAGACCGAAATAAATCGGTCTTTTTTGTATGCCTTGTTCAACTATCGCCACCTTTAGCTTAAACAACTATAAATATTCTGGCAAATGATTTTTATACATTTCTAATGCATCTGTATGTTCTTCTAAAACAGCAATTGTTTTTGGATGTGGCTTCGCATAAATTATTGGGTAATCTCTTTCATCAAATTCTTTTTGAGGAGTAAAAGCTAACTTTTCTTCGTCAATTGAAAATTGAGCATCAATTCCCTTTTTATTACCACGAGCATCTAATCGAATCCATTTATTAAGTGTTTTCAGAAAAATTGCATTTAGAGCATGAATACAATAACCTTTTTCTGGCGTATCAAACAACATCAATCGTTGATAACAAAAACCAGTTGGTATCCCCTGCGAACGTAGTAGTGCAGCTAATAAATTTGATTTTGCATAACAAATTCCTTCTTTATAGTAAAGAACCTCAGAAGCTTTACATGTAACTCTTGTGCTTTGTATATCCCACGAATGAGAAATCTCATCTCTTACAAATTCAAATGCTATTTTAGCCTTTTCCATTTCTGACTGTCCTTCATGAAACAATTCATTCATTTTTTTCTGAATTAAATGATGGGAAAAATTTATAATATCCAATTCTTCCAGATAATCCATTAAATTAGTGGACTCAGGAATTAGTTCCACTTTAGTTCCCCCTATCAAATATGATTTTACATAATTATACAAATATTTAAATAAAAATACAATAATGGTTTACTTAGGTAACTTCAACTATACTGCCCGTTAGTCCAACAAGAAAAACGATACTCCTTCTGAAGTATCGTACCCGTTAGCCAACCATGAAGCGAGTTTCACCACAGATTATGCAAGAAGTTCTGTCCTTCCATGGGAGCTTAGTAGAGTTGACATTTGGTTTGATGGTGATTTGGCAAAATATCATTCAAGAAGAAAGACTTCATCGCCTACATGAATTTCACCTGTTTTTATAACAGAAGCATAAACGCCAAAATGATTATTTCTTTGTTGTACAAGAGTTTTAAGCAAAGACGAATCTCGTTCTGCATTATCAGGATTAACAG
>NZ_BAWO01000040.1 GCF_000632715.1 Parageobacillus caldoxylosilyticus NBRC 107762
ATGTTTTTAATTGGGGGAGTAGTTATGTTCAATATAGTGGGCAAGTTGCGCTGCCCAGTTTGTGCAAAACCTATTCAACTCGAAGACAAAGTGTTTATCGATATTATTAACACCGTAATCCATCAAAAATGTTATTATCAATCACCATATTATCACATACCAAAGAAAGACGAGGGGACGTTTAAAAAAATACTGTTAAAGTATCCGTTTTTTATTGACTGCTAAACATACTACTCATTCAAAATCCCATCAGATCAATGATAGATGGTATTTTATTTATGTCAGACATAAAATAATAAGAATTTATATACAAAAATTACCTCTCACTAAAGACTTGAACTTTTCTCGTTATTTTAAGACAAACTCATACACTATCTGTAAAATTAAATTAGACCATATAAGCAAACATTCCAGGAGGTACACAATGGAAAATACGAAGCAAAAACTGACGTTGCAACAACTCGAGTCTCATTTATGGGAATCTGCCAATATACTACGGGGGTCAATCGATAGCTCTGATTATAAAAACTACATATTCGGTCTGTTGTTTTTAAAACGACTAAATGATGTGTTCGTCGAAACTGCGGAGCGCATCGAGCGCGAAGAAGGAGAAGACTATGGATGGTACGACCGAGACGAGCACCAATTTTTTGTGCCGGAACGGGCGCGTTGGTCTTATATCACGTCACTCACGCAAGACATCGGTGCAGCCATCAACAAGGCATTTGAAGAGCTGGAGGAAGAAAACCCAGCACTAGAAGGAGTGCTCGCAAGCATTGACTTTAACGACAAAGAAAAATTACCGGATAAACTATTGCTTCAATTACTTCAACACTTCAGCAAAATCGACTTGCGCAATGAAAACTTATCCGATCCGGACATTCTCGGACGCGCTTACGAATATCTCATTAAACAATTCGCCGACGACGCAGGGAAAAAAGGCGGCGAGTTCTATACGCCTTCCCAAGTAGTTCGTCTGATTGTCAAACTCATCAAACCAGAAGAAGGGATGCGTATATGCGATCCAACGGTTGGAAGCGCGGGAATGCTTATTCAAGCTGTTGACTACATTAAGGAAAACAGCGAATGATTGAAAGCTATATCCTGCCGAATAAAAAGCTCACGCCCCATATGTTCCAGCATACGTTTTGTAAGTGGATGTTAAAAGCGACGAACAACGATATCGAGAAAGTGCGGAGACTCGCAGGTCATAGCAATATCGCTACAACATCACGATACAGCTCATTCGTTAAATCTACAATTTCTTTTCTTCGATCATCAGTTCTTCTTTGTTCATACGATTTTTTTACATAGAAGTATATTATTTAGAACTATGTTCTAAATAATCAATAAAAGTATAGAAAATTATTTCTTAACCTTTTCAATTAGTTTAATTTTCGTTATATATGAAGCTTCCCGCAAGCCGTCCGAAGAGCACAGGTCCTTTATGCGCCTAACAAGCAAAAATTACAATGGGGTGAGGCAAAGGAAGAAGCGTCCTCGGGAAGGAGGTAAAAAATAAAACGCATTTTT
>NZ_BAWO01000039.1 GCF_000632715.1 Parageobacillus caldoxylosilyticus NBRC 107762
TTCAAATATGGGACATCATCATGGTTGCGGAGATCATTCTCATGCACATCATGCAAATCAAAAAGCATTGCTAATTAGTTTTTTTCTCATTTTATCATTTCTTGTTGTTGAAATTATAGGTGGGATTTTAACGAACAGTCTTGCTTTAATATCCGATGCAGGACACATGTTAAGCGATGCAGCAGCATTGGGTTTAAGTCTTTTAGCTCTAAAGATGGGAGAAAAGCAAGCAAGTGAAACGAAAACCTACGGATATAAACGATTTGAAATTTTAGCTGCATTATTGAATGGAGTGACCCTTTTACTCATTTCTGTCTATATATTCTACGAAGCCTACCATCGTTTCTTTGATCCACCTAAAGTAATGAGTTTTGGAATGTTGACAGTAGCTGGAATTGGACTTATCGTTAATGTTTTAGCTGCATGGATTTTAATGAAAGGAGATAGGAGTGAGAACCTTAATTTAAGAAGTGCTTTCTTACATGTGTTGGGAGATTTACTTGGGTCAGCTGGGGCGATTGTAGCAGGATTACTTATATTACTTTTTGATTGGAACATTGCTGATCCGATTGTGAGTGTGTTGGTATCTGTTTTAGTTTTAATTAGTGGTTGGCGTGTAACGAAGGAATCTGTCCATATTCTCATGGAAGGAAGACCGGTGCATATTGATTTGCAAGAAGTGAAAAATAAATTGTTGTCTTTATCAGGAGTCACAAGTGTTCATGATTTACATATATGGTCGATTACTTCAGGCTTTCCGGCTTTGAGTTGTCATCTTGTTGTTGATTCTCGGATTGATCGCGATCATGTATTACATGAGGCAAAAGCGATGTTACAGAAGCATTTTGGCATTCAGCACTCCACTATACAAATAGAAGGCGAACAAATGAAAAAATGTACGGAAACAGATATTTGCAATTAACACCCCCTTTTTTTTTTTGATAAGGGGGAAATTTTATTCTTTATACGCCTAACCTACAATAGCCTTTTTGTTAAAATGTGAAATAGGTTTTTTAAGAAAGTTTTTTTAATAAAAATACATATAATACCAAGTTTGCATTTACATCAAAGTGTTAGATTTGCGAAGTCGGTATCCGACAACGTATAGGAAATTTAAATAGAGTACGGCATGATGTTGTATTGCTTGAACGTTGCAGTCATAATTACTTTATAAATTTTATATAATGCTTTGTATATATAAAAAGTGACTGTATATGGCAGAATAAAAGTGGTTCTTACGTAATTTTGGTGATAGGAAGGGGACTAATTAAGAAAATTAGTGTGCAAATTAGAATTTTTTAGGTTTTCATTCTCAATTATATATTGACTTTTCACCAAAAGATCGTAAGAACCTAAAAGTGCAGAATCATTTGCCATAAAAAAAGAACCTTGCTAGTCATCCAAATATCGACTCCCTCTTAATGCTACTAATGCTGCGCTATGACAATACAGACCGTACTAATGGTCGGTAAAATTGGTAAGGAATGTTCCATATCCTGTTCCTTTCTGTGTCATCTTATTAACCTATTTTATCGTATTCATTCACGGATGTTGATTATCCAGTATTTTACTGTTTAAACGTTTCGATAAAGCATTATGACTCAAAAGGTTGTGTCGATGCGGCAGTTTCCAACTTTTCCTTTTCCTGCTCTTTTCGGTACCATTCCCTAAATACGAAAAAAAGCACTGTACCATAAATAATTTCTTGAATAATTTTCATTAGCACTCCGCCAAGCTGCTGGTCATAAAGAAGCGGAATCGAAAAGAACATCTCTGGTCCTGTTAAATTAAGAGAAGCTAATGTCCCAGCAGGAACGCAAAGAGCAAGCGACTTCATCCACATTTGCGGATCGTAATAAGTCGCATATAGCGGCTTATCCGCGAAAATAATTAAGGCACACGCTGGAGTCAATAAAACGCCGTCTGCAAAAATATAGCCTATCTTCTTGAGGCCGCTGAGAGACTTCCAGCCCGGCATTTTATTAACTAGAGGCCACCACATCATCCAAGCGGTGATAAAAATCATCGTGGTCATTATTGCATGGTAAAGCGCATTACTTTTCACTAAGTCAAAAATAAATGGAACGTGATAAAACGAGAACAAACCATTAAATAAAACAATCGCAACAAGAGGCTTTGTCAAAAACGTTACTACCGCCTTTAATGGTCGGATTTGGAAGATTTGCTCAAATAGCCAATTTGGTATTCCTAAAATAAGTAATTGTGGAACCATAAAACTTAATATTGCCATTTGTATCATATGTGCGCTAAATATCAAATGCCCGAGCAAATCAATCGGCGAACCTAGACAAATATAAAGCAGCACGATACCAGCAACAAAGTATGCTTTCTGCTTGCGCGTTGGCGGTCCTTCCTTTGTAAACCGAGTTCTCCAAGGCCCAACAATCATAAAATAAAGACATGTAATCAATAATAGAGATGCAAGGAAATAGGGACTCCATAACGCAACAAAACCAAACATGCTTAACGATGCCATCCTCATATCACCTCATTTCTCTTTTCATTATGATACACTCATATCGCATGTCTATTGTTAAGCGCTATCAATCAACCAGTTTGCATCATATGAAAAACTCAGCTTAGTAACACCAAGCTCGGAATTTGGACAGTGGAATACGTTATTCGAAGATAAACGTTTAACCGCCGCCATCATTGATTATTGCATCATTCCCATATTCTGACCTTTAATAATAAAAACAATATTATGTCCAAGATACATAAACCATATAGAATTCTGTCAATGTACACTTAATACTCTTCATAAATCTAAAAACCATATTATTTTTATCAAAGTAAAAGATAATAAGATTATCTTTCGTTTTTTTATGGAAAGTATAATCCATCTCATTTAATTGTGATGATATCTTATCAACAACAATACTATTTCAACCCTATATTTTCTATATAACTAGTTTTCTCTAAGTATTTTTGTATTTTTTTCAATTTATTAGGTGTATGTGGGAACTGTTCATAGCTATTATTTTTTTCATTATATTTGTATAGAGATTCATTTTGTTTATTGGAATCGAGCTCATATATGAGCTCGATATATTTACCATCCGAATAAACTACAATTCCTGTATCTTCTCTCTTTAAAATTTCATTATCATCAAGTTTCTTTTCTTTCTGCAATCTTTTATTTTCCAAGATGATAACTTGATTAATACTAGAGTCATATCTCTCTCTAATATTTTCTTTTTGATTTCTGCAATAACCAAGTAGTAGAAAAAGTATTAATATTAATAGGGAAATACATATCATCTTTATTTTCATTTAAACGATTCTCCTTTTCAATATTTGATCATACTCGCTAAAGCTTACTCTTCTGGCCAGAGGTTTCCACTTCCAGCAAAACTGTGAACGTGATCCTCTTTGTAGCCGGTTACCTATCTATGAAATGTTTTTGGCGATAAATCGAGATGCCGCGCTGTTTCAGCGATAGTGTTTCCTTCTTCTGCAACCAACTTTTATAACGTCTCTATTTGGTGTGTCTAATTTTTAGACTAACATCATTCTTGACATAAAACCACTATGAAACTCAGTATTTTTTCTAGACTAGTAATTTTCAACCCCTCGATAGAACAGGACTTTTCAAATTTTGTTTTCCTAAAATGGACTTCAAACTGTTGAACCCGGGAGAAAAAATTAATGAGACACTCGAAAATAAGAATCGTAGCTATCAGTGTTGATAACTACGATTTGATTTTAAAATAAATTTATTGGGTACTTTTCAGTTGTTTTACTGAAAAGTCGTAAAACCTTTTTGAAATGCTTATTTTATTATTCGGATATGTTTAAAAGGCCAATAAATTATGTTTGCCTGACCAACAACATCATCTATTGGAATGGCCCCAATATGACGACTATCCTTACTATATCTTCTATTATCCCCCATTACAAATAAATAGCCTTCAGGAACAGTGTCTCTACCGATTGGAGTGTCCTTTAGAGTAAACGATTCCGTAAGGGGGCCACCAAACTTGTTTTGCTTTTTGTATTCATCTAGATAAGGTTCTTTATACGCTTTCCCGTTTATATATAAAATATCATTTTTATACTCGATGCGATCTCCAGGTAACCCAATTATGCGTTTTATGTAATCCTTTTTTTCTTTTGTATGGAATACAATAATATCAAACCTTTTCGGTTTTACAAAAGAATATTTTATTTTGTTTACAATCACACGATCTTGATCGTGTAGTGTAGGCATCATGGATTCTCCTTCTACTATAATCGGCGCAAATATGAAGTGCCGAACAAAAGCAGCTAATAAAATTGCAATAATGATCGCCTTCATCCATCCCCAAAACTCACTTTTCTTTTTCTCCATTATCATTATCACCCTTAAAACATTAATAATCAATTTTATTAAGGCTCCTGAATTTTATTACATATAAGTAAGTAATATTAATATTTTGATTCAACTCCACAATCTTTTTAACAAATAGTTCTTTGTCTTTTGGAGATATAAAAATACTCCTTCATTTCTCGAATTTTTTCTGGATCTTGAATCGGTTCTACGCTGTTTTGCCCTTGATGTGTCATTCCTTTTTTCTCCTCCAATTGTTTCGAGATGTTCAATAACTCCCTAAAGATACCGACTAATACGGCCAGAATACCTCCTAATAAAGTGGAGATGATGAATACAGCCTCATCAGGAATGGTTCCAAAGAGAAAACCGAAGATCGCTCCTCCTACAAGATAGAAAAGAATATCATTTTGTTTCACGATGATCACTCCAGTATATTCCATTCAACTTAACAATTTCATTCCATATGTTGCGTTCAAATTCCTTCCGAAGTTGAGAAAAATAAAACCCCTTGATATACAAGGGATTTTGCTAATTTTGTAGGATATTGACGAACGCAACATAATAGCCATTATGTGACATTAGATCAATTTAACTGGACGTATAATATACATTATATGACTAACAATTGATTCTTTTTTATGATATACTCGTCATATAATGTTATTTTTTTAATCGATTTTTTGCTCTTCAAACCCTTTTAAACTCGTCGTATAAGTGGAAGGATGAAAAAGATGCTGCACGAATATGAAACATATTTGCAAGAGAAGGGATTTTCTCCTAACACCGTGATCTCCTATCTCAATGACTTGAATCAGTTTTTGAAAGACTTGCATCTTCGTCCAGGCGATTACGTCACGTCGGCCGACATTCGCAAATGGATTCAGCAAATGTTGAATCCGGTAGAAGGGAAACCGTTGGCCATATCCACGATCAATCGCCGGCTCAATTCGCTGCGAAGCTTTTATGCGTGGGCGGTCGAACATCATAAGATCGAACAAAACCCAATGAAAGACATACAGGATTTAAAATCGGCTGATGAAGACAACGAAAGAATTATGTGGCTCACAGAAGAAGAATTTGAGGACCTGTTGCATCGGATGCGGAAAAAACCGGTGCAAAGCCGGGGAGTCGATCCTGAAGAGAAATATCGCCGGGACCGTGCGGTGGTGTACCTGCTTACCTATGCGGGATTGCGAGTAGAGGAGTTATCCAATTTAAAATTAACGGACTTAGATTTAGAGATGAGGCGAATTCGGATCGTGGGAAAAGGGATGAAAGTAAGAACGGTGCCGATCTCGAATATCTTGCTGGCGGAACTCGAGGATTGGCTTAAGTTTCGTGCGGAAATGGCGAAAAAGAAACCACATGTCGCTCAATCGCCATACGTCTTTTACAGCCAGCGCTCGCCGAAGTTTTCGGTACGGGGCATTCAGCGAATGATCGAAAGCTACAGCCTGCCAAATAAAAAATTAACTCCACATATGTTCCGTCATACGTTTTGTAAGTGGATGTTAAAGGCGACGAACAACGATATCGAGAAAGTGCGGAGGCTTGCTGGCCACAGCAATATCGCCACGACCTCACGGTACTTAAAGGACAGCTACAGCGATTTGGCGGATGCAGTCGAGGCTCTGCCGAAATTCTAACCTAAATCATTTCATTCTAGAAAGGAGAAAGCCGACCGATGATGGATCGATTGCAAGTCATTGACGGGTATTTTAGCGATAATGCGTTTTATATGCGTAGCATGGCCGGATTTCCGTTAGAAGGTCGCTTCAAGGCTGCTGGTCTTCGTTCGTTGGCACGATTGATCGATGAAAACGAACCTTTTTCGTTCACCCTGGGTTCGAACACCATGATCCATGTTCCCGTGGAGCTGAATAGGCAGCTGAAGAATGAGCTGTTCATGATTGCAGAGAGGTTGGAAGCCGAAAAGGAATAAACGAAACGTAAAACTTTTCGATCCGGGACGTCCAGCGAATGATCGAAAGCTACAGCCTGCCGAATAAAAAACTTACGCCTCATATGTTCCGACATACGTTTTGTAAGTGGATGCTAAAGGCTACGAACAATGACATCGAGAAAGTGCGGCGGCTTGCCGGCCACAGCAATATCGCCACGACATCACGATACTTAAAAGATAGCTACAGTGATTTGGCGGATGCCGTGGAGGCGTTGCCGAAATTCTAACATCAAGATGGATGACAGTTTTGGCATCGGAGCTGTCCAAGTACATTTAGAGACTATATAGAAAAAATGCCCTGGAGGGTAGAATTTCAGGGCATTTTTTTGTTCCCTTTCCGAGAAGAGTCAATTAAACTACGAAACCTTCAAAATTTACCTACCTTGTTAAAAAACCTCTTAGTAAGGTTTACAATCACTAAGATCTTCCTTGCTGGTCAATTAATAAATAGCTAGGAGAAATTTTTAATTTAGCATTGCTGCTCTAATAAAATCATATACGGGTTTAATCATTTTTGGTCCTCCATTGTAAGTGGTACCATTGACACTAAAACTGCCTCTATGAACAGCAATGATTTCATTTGATGAATTTAATAAAGAAGAACCGGATTGCCCATTGTAAGTATCAATTTGATAAAATGCAAGTTCATTGGTTTCTTTTGAAATAGAGCCAGTCATTCCCCATTGAGAAACTTCGTTATACTGTTCGATTTTATCCCCTGGGTATCCATAAAGTTTTGCTGATGTACCTTGAATGCTAGATACTTGTCTTAATGGAAGGTATCCAACTACATCACCAATATTTTTTCCTAAGTATGTGCTAAGCTTAAGTACTGCAAAGTCTTGAGTTGGATCGCCTGTTTGAACATAGTTGCTTGTAATATAATAATCTACTATTTGATATACCCCATATGAATACGTATTATTATTGACAGCGGGATATACATAACCGTTTATCGCACCAGACTGATTTGTAACATCCATAACACAATGTGCATTTGTAAGGACTTTATCTTTCCCAATAACAGTTCCTGTGCAAGTATACCAACCATCTCTAAATTCTAATTCAATGTACGCGATTTGTCTGTGAGGAGTGACTGAAGTATTGGAAACCTTTGTACGACCATCAGCACCAATAACGACCTGAGGGAAATATTCATTTGGAGATTTACCACCTATATATGTTGTTTCAGGGGTTAAATTATATTTGTAAGGTTTATTTTTTTTGAAATCCGTATTTATCTCTGTTTTTGGAAGAACTTCACCGGTACCTTCCGAGCCTTCTGTGACTAAAGATTTGGAATTCTTTAACTTTTTTATGTAGTCTTCATACTTAATGACTTCACCTTTTGAATTAATCATGTCATAAGCATTATTACTATTTTTTTGAGCGTTGACGGTTTCTGGAGCATTAATTATGGGCGAAATGATAAACCCAACCATTACTAAAATGATAAATCCAATTTTTTTCATAAAGTAGCCCCCCTTTATGAATTTTTCAAAGTTATTATAACCAAATAGTTCATATATTTCAATTATTTTGAAAATTATAATTACATAGGTTCAATCTTTATAACTTCGACTTTGCCCGGATACGATTCTAAAATCTCTGAATACCACACTTTTACTTTTTGTCCATTTTCTATTCCCCTCAAAGTACCAAACCCCTTAATTAATAACTTACTCATATTATATTTTCTTCTTAATTCCTGTATTGTTAATTTGTTTGCGTCTTCCTGAACAAAATCTGGATCTTCAACTAAATATACTTCCCCTTCTTTCATAATTATAAAACCTTCCAAAGTAGTTTCTTGATTAAGAGATTGGTTAGTTCTATATTCGCTAAAGAAAAATAATAATAATATAAGACCTAAAATAGTACTCACTAAAATATATCTTTCCATACGCTTGCCTCCTAGCTTTTATATTTTGTGTTATATAATGGTCTATCTTCTATAGATCCATAGTTTTCCCTTCCCAAGATAACAGAGCATTTTATAGTAATACATATTCAGCATATTCAGTGAGCCCAATTCCTAGGTATTTCCCAAAGGATGTCATTATCTTCTCCAATGACATCGTTATTCGCTACCACGACCATTGCGGAGATAATCATAAAGTAACAAATAAAAATTTTGGAGGGGGGTTCGGTTCCGGGAGTAGCTGGCTAAATACCTCTAATTTGAATTTCAAGAGCAACTGTTCTGTTAATCGGTGGTTTTTCAATAATAATGGTTATTGCAATTATCACCGTAATTTCCCTTTGGAATTCCTCTGGATTTTCACTCATTTTATACTGTTCTCAATTGCAGTATATTTTGCATTAAGAGCGATTACTTTTGCCCCTTAATCATACGCAGGCATCAGTAGAAATTTCCACTCTTTTAGGAAAGGCAGGGGTATTATGGGGAGCGAGCATGATTTGCCTGTTACTTGGTATTTCTAAACTTTTGAATAAGGACATAAAAATAGCCCCTTTCTCACCTTGAAAGGGGCTTATTGCTTTTAATCTTCAAACAGTTCGTTCATTAAATCCTCAATTTCTTTTCTTCGTTTATCAGTATCTTCTTTGTCCACACGAAAATGACCATTTTCCAGTATAATTACATCGCCGACCTCAGCGTTCTTAGGAAGATTGCTTTTTTCGATATCTACCATTTTTCCATCTTCGGCTTCACAAACGGCCAAATCGCCTTCAAAACGGTCAATAATATACTTCATTTACTCACTTCCTATTCATTTAATCATTTCAATGGTTTTACATTAAAAGTGAGAGTTGTTCCATTAGTGGTTGCAATGATAGTACCTTGTTTATCAGTTCTAAATATGTTTACCTTATATGATTTAAGACGATTTAATACCTCAGATGTTGGATGACCGTACGAGTTGTTTTTCCCAACAGAAATCACAGCATAGGTTGGTTTTACAGCTTTTAAAAATGTCGTGCTCGTAGATGTTTTTGCCCCATGATGACCGACTTTTAACACATCAGCACGCAAATCTTTCTTTGCCTTAACCATATCTGCTTCAGCTTTTGCCTCCGCATCACCAGTGAAAAGGAATGACTTTTTACCATAAGAAATCTTTAAAACAGCGCTCCAGTCATTTAAATCACTGTTACTATAAGATTTAACAGGGCCAACAAACTTCGCAGTGATCCCTTTGACAGGAAGAGTTACATCGGCTTTGGCAATTTTAATGGTCAACTTTTTATTTTTTACAGCAGTAAGAAAATCCTTATATGCTTGTGAAGTATGGCTAACCTTTGGAGCGTATACATTCTTAACTGGAAATGCTTTTAAAACCTCATCTAATCCGCCGATATGATCAGCATCGGGATGAGTAGAAATCATAAATTCAATGTCTTTTACTTTTTGCTTTTTAAGGTATGCAACTACATCACTGCCGTCTTTGTTTCCACCATCAATCAGAATGTCCTCACCATTAGGCGCTTTTATGTAGATGCTGTCTCCTTGACCAACATTAATAAAGTGCACATACATGTTTTTTGTGGCCGCATTCGTTGTTCCACACATAGGAACAACCATAAAAAAGAAAGCCATGACAAACGAAACAAATAACTTTAATTGCTTCATAAAACACATCCCCCTTTTGGTTTCGAGAAAATTATAACAATTATTTGATAACAAAAGAAGGTTATAAGAAAATTAATATAACCCGT
>NZ_BAWO01000038.1 GCF_000632715.1 Parageobacillus caldoxylosilyticus NBRC 107762
TTAAAATGCAACGGCCTAAAAATGCGCCAAGACAAACTCTTTATGTTAACCAATTATTTTATACTCACCATTAGACCAAAATAAGTACAAACTATAAATAACAATCCACAAACTACTGCAAAATATGGCTTCATCTTTTTGTAAAAGCTCAAAAAGATCATAATTAAAAATATAAAACTAAAGAGTATTAAGAAAAATCCTTCAACAGAAAACATTGGTTTTAGATTAACGGGAGTTATAATCGTTTTGCCGATTAAGTATTCAAGCCACTTAGATGCTCCCTCAGATTTAACTGTAAAATCTATATCGTGTGGGGGAGATAAGGTGCCAAGTATACTTGTGAAAAAGAATATGACAGTAATAATGATGGTTTCAGCTTTCAACCAAGCTCGAATATTAAGATTAGGCTGCGCTGACAATCTCCTTAAAAGAATTCCATTGATTAGTGCAAATGCAAGTAAAGGTATGATACTGATATGCTTTAATAATAACATTTGACCATAAGGCAGAACCCATGAATTGATATAATCACTTATATCTACTACAAAGAGCATCACAGAAAAGCCACTTGTTAATATGATTACCATACAACCAATAGCAAATGGTGTAAACCATTTTAAAAAGGTCATCCAGTTATGAAGGTTTTTTGAAAACCATGCAACATGAATGAGAATTCCAGTCCATAATGCTACTGCTAAAAAGTGAATACTGTGAGAAAGCAGCCCAGTCCAAAATGATAATGATGCAACATGGCTAGCGTAACCAACTGCTAAAATCATCAATAATAACCAAAAGGCTTGTAAATATTTCGAACCTTCCACATACACGGTCATCCACAAGAAGGTTGCCACCCAACCAATGAAAATCCACGCTTTTCCAACTTGAAAGTCAGTTAAGATTGACCATGATTTCTGATTAAAATAGTCACTACCATCAGAAAAATAAAAAATGACTTGTAAAACTGGACCAAAGGATGAGACGATGATGCCTAATATAGATAAAAGGAGCATTGGTTTTGGAATAATGATTTTTGGTTTTTTTTCATCAGGTACGAAAGATAATGCAACATGACCAGCAAGTAAAGAATAGAAAATATAGTTAAAAAATTCGCTAAGTGAAACAATGAATGGCAATGCTTATCCCTTCTTTTTCAAGATTGATATCAAACCAACGATAAGAATAATACCTAAGCTAACTGTTAAAATTCTGATCAATGTGCTGGAAGATGTATTTTTTGCTTGACTATCTTCTTCTGTTTTCTGACTTTTTTCTAGTTTCGTATCTTTTTCAATGCTGTCTTGTTTCGTTGTAGAGGTCGTTGACTGGGTTGGCGTTTTTGTCTTATTTTGTGCTACTTTTACATTAAACGGAATTTCGCCAGTGATTGGATGACCGTCTTCTCCAACAATTTTCCATACAATCGTATATGAACCGTTCTCAAGTGGGGTTGAAATAGTACCGATAAGTTGATTGTCTTTCACCGTGATATTGTTCAATGGAATTTCATTTCCATTGTTGAGAAGATGCATTGTGCTTAGTTTCTCTATTTTTGTCTCAAATGTAAGAGTAATTGTTTCTAGTGGTTGAGTTACTGTTTCTTTTGCTTTAGGATTAGAAGACGATAAGTAACTATGAGCATGTCCGATGGATGGAATACATAAAAAGGTAAGAAACATCATTAGAATTATTTTTTTTATCATTTTTAATCACCTAGTTCTTTTTTAATATGATTTTTCGGTACATACCTTTCATCATAACATCTTTATCTTCAACTAAGTAACATTCATGTTTGAACTTTTTGTAAACCTTTTCAAATGAAATACCTATGTCAGTACCCAACAGCTTGATGATGGGACGAATTACTTTTTTTCCGAATGACAGTTCTCTATGTTTAGGTGCAAATTTATCAAATATAATAATACGTCCACCTTTCTTCGTTACACGCACGATTTCTGACATCACTTTTTCGGGGGAAGGGACTACGCTTATGACTAAACTTGCTACTACTACATCAAATGAATTGTTTGGAAATGTTAGAGATTGAGCATCCATTTGAATGAATTTTATATTTTCATTCTGATACTTATTTTTTGCTTTTTCCAGCATTTCTTTAGAATAATCAATAGCAACTACATTTATTTTTTCTAATGGACAAAAGGCCAAATCAGCACCCGTTCCTACTCCAACAAATAGAACATTCTCGCCATCTCCAAAAGGAAATTCATGAAATATCTGTTTTCGCGCTGAATAAAACACACCTCTATTAAAAAATAAATCATAAAAAGGAGCCCAACATTTATAAATAATCCGATTCCATTTGTTATTCATTTTCTTTTTCTCCTTTTTACATGGCATTTGAGCATTGATTAAAATAAAATCCATAAATTCTGCACAAATTCAAGATAATATAAAAAAAGTAGAAATATACGGTATGTTGAAAAAAGCTTAAGAGTCTTTAAACAAGTATTTTTTAACAGTTTAATCACTGAACATAATAGAAATCAAGGAGGGTAATATGGATAGATGAACACAAAAAAAATTCTCAAAATGTTAATTGCACTTTTTGCGTCTACTATTATTGCGGCAGGTTGTAGCGCACAAAATGGAAATGACTCAAAAAAAGCAGAGCAATCAATGGAGCATAGTCAGCATAGAAGTAGTCAATCGAATGGAGCAAGC
Organism: Parageobacillus caldoxylosilyticus NBRC 107762; assembly: GCF_000632715.1. Lineage (GTDB taxonomy): Bacteria > Bacillota > Bacilli > Bacillales > Anoxybacillaceae > Saccharococcus > Saccharococcus caldoxylosilyticus. Next base: position 2,680 of record NZ_BAWO01000038.1, read on the forward strand.
AATGACAAGGAAAACACAGCTATAGTTGTTCAAGAACCGAGTGTATATAATGAAGAAGCGAGTAAAAATCTTCTTACATTGTCAACAAAAAACGTTACTCGATTAAATACTGATGATCCAGTTGAACTTTCGGTATTAGTATCACAAACGGTATGGCCGGCTACTCATAAAGAAAATCAACCAAATGGGATTATCCTAGCTCCCCTTGAAAATTGGCAAGCAACATTGGCTGCAGCTGATCTTATTCATCATCCAAATAACGGACCTATTTTATTTACAAAAAACAATACAATTCCAAATCAAGTGTTGAATGAAATTCAACGTTTAAATCCACTTGGGATTAAAGACGGTACACAAATTTTTGTTATCGGTAACTTGCCGAAACAAGAGTTGGATAAACTAAAACGTTATAAAGTTCAACAAATTAATGAAACCGATTATGCAGCATTAGCACAAAAAATTGATCAATTGTATGCTGAAGTAGCAGGTAAACTACCAGAGAGTGTCATCATTGGTTCTTTTGAGGAAAAAGCAAAACTTTATACGATTCCTGCGGCCAATTGGATTGCTCATATGGAAGAACCGATTTTATACGTTAGTCAAAATAAAATTCCGAAACAAACAGAAGAAGCATTGAAAAAAAGAAAAGGAAAAGCGAATATCTACATTTTAGGTCCTCAGTCCATAATATCAAAGGAAGTCGAAGAGAAGTTAAAAGAATTTGGAAAGGTTACACGAATTTCAGGAGATACTCCAACTCAACAGTCTGTTGCATTTGCGACTTTTAAAGATAAGAAAACAGGATTTGGTTGGGGATTAAACAATCCGGGACACGGTTTATCATTTGTTTCGACCAAATCTCCTGAAATGGCATTAGCAGCAGCGCCTTTTTCGCATTTAGGAAAACATGCGCCACTTATTTGGCTTGAGAATGGCGAACTTACCCCAGAAGTTTATGAGTTTATGGCTACCTTAAAACCAACGTTTGAAAACGATCCAACTGTAGGACCGTATAATCATGCTTATTTATCCGGAACAGAAAAACTGATTTCGTATCAAACGCAAGGGGTTATTGATGAAAAGCTTGAAATTGTTCCAGAGAGTGGAGAAGGGCATGGAAGTCATTAAGAAAAAATTGGAGAATTTTTCATTAACCGTACAGAAACGCATCTGTACGGTTTTTTGTTAGTTCAAACTAAAGCTTTTTCTCCCGTCCCATATTAACTAACTTTATTGATTCGAGTAATTTTTAGGTAAAAATATCTTTCATTAAAAATTTATTATATTTATGAAATTTTATTTTTATAAAGAGTTCTTGGTATGTTGCAAGAGGCATTATTCAAAAGGAGTGAATCAGATCGTCTATGCCCTCATTTTATTTTTGCGGGTGTTGAAGCGTATGCTTTCCATTAAATTTTTCTTGCGTCTAATGTCAAAAAAATAAAATTAACTCCTTTTGCTTATTATCGATTCATGCTTGCTGTTTTTTATAAAAAAGATTAGGAGTACTCTTACAAGTTTGAAGAGTACTCCATCTAAGAGTCAGTACAGGGACTTTTAAAACTTCAACGTTATTAAGATATTACAGGTTTGGCGTTGGAGTCGGTTCGGCATACCCATTTTTATATGCTTCATCAATTTTTTTTCGAATCTCTTTTATTGATTTTCCTGCTTTATAATCTTGAATGGAAGTGGCCGCAATTTCTAGGCAAACTCCACATTTTGTAGCATGATCGTCCCACACAATTGCTCCGTCTTTATGATTTTTATATACAAAGCAGTCATAATTATTTTTATGACCAGAAGATTTACCGCAGCCGCAATAACACGGAATATTTTCAAGCAATTCTCTGTTTTTCGCTACGCTAGCGTATAAGTTTTTCATTTCCTTCGGTTTATCGTTCAAGAAACTTGGTAGAACCTCGACACTTTTTGTTTCTTCTACAATATCTCTGCTTTCTGTTTGTTGATGTTCTTTTTTGTTGTTTCCTGATTCTTGTAGCGAATTAGAGCAACCAACAATTAAGAACGCACTTAATAATGTAATAGGGAAAAATTTTTTGTAATTTACCATTTTATATCCTCCTGACACTAGATTAATAAATGAACATATATTCATAAAAGATACGTCTCTATTATACACGTTTTCTTAACACATAGAAAAGCTTTTCAGTTTGAAAACAACACAATACATAGTGGTTAAACGGAATATGAGATACTAGGGAGGCGGAAGAAGTAAAAATTTTGATGTAAAAGATAACGATCTAATTTTTCCGTTATAACCTCGAATCATTTTATTGCGGAAAGACAGAAAGAAAAGTGTGTTTTTATGTTGATAAGACATGTTTTGTTTCATTCATGCATAGGATAGATAAAAATGAATTATGGACAAAATGGATGGTGACATCATGGGAGAAAGAGAAATATTAATGGTTCCCATCATTACTATTTTTATGTTTTTAGGAATTACCTTGGGGGGGATTTTCAGCTTTTTATTCCGTTTTATTTTAGGAATGAAAATAGAGCGGACTTTCGTTTTCTGCGGCGGTCTGTTGCTCGGATTGATTCTATTCGAATTGCTTCCAGAAAGTTTTACTCAGAATAGCTGGATGGGAATTGTCTTAGGGATATTAGCAGGTATTTTATCGATGAGTATAGCTGAGAAATTATTACATAAAAATTTAAATGTGGCTAATGGAAGCCTAGAGTATATACGTTCTTTTGTACTTTTGCTTGTTGCAATTGGCATTCATAACTTGCCAACTGGTTTGGCGTTAGGGACCACAATGAAAACCGATGCATTTTCTCTTTCTCCACTGTTAGCCGCATTGATTCTACATCATATTCCTGAAGGAATGGCCTTAATGGGGTCAATGGCATTTGTAGAATCCCCATCCGTATTGTTTGTAATTAGTGCTGTTTTTTTGGCTGTTGTTCTTGGCGCAAGCATTTTTATCGGATTTCTAATTGGAGACAATTCTTACAAACTCAATACTCTCTTGTTCGGAGGAGCAATTGGCACTTTATCATTCGTAACGTTCCATGAAATCTTATGGAAAGCCAAAAGAAAAATGAAATTTCATGAGTTTGGGTTGTATGTATTACTTGGTTTATTGTTTGTTTATATGTTTTTATTACTTATTCATTAAATATTGTTTGACAGTGTATAGAGTATTATGATACTTTTTTTGTAGCATATATGAAAATGTGTTCATATATTCAATATAGGAGGAATATTTTATGGAAGAATCTAAACATACTACACCATCTGTTGATAAGGATTTAGACGAGGAAACCTTATTTATTGTTTCACAAACGTTTAAAGCATTAAGTGACCCGACGAGAATTAGAATCTTATATTTACTATCACAAAAGGAGTATTCAGTGAACGAAATTGCTGAAAAATTGTCGTTAGGACAATCAGCTGTGTCACATCAATTGCGCTTTCTAAAAAATTTGCGCCTTGTTAAATACCGACGCGCAGGAACGACGCTGTATTATTCTCATGACGATAAACATGTCATGAACATCCTGAAACAAACAATTGATCACGCGAGACATCATTAAAAAGGCAGGGATTTTATCATGGAGGAATATCGAATAAAAGGTTTGTCATGTGCTCATTGCGCCGCCGAAATCGAGAAGAAAATTCGGAGTTTAGAACATGGGGAATCAGCAACACTAAATTATAATACAGGAAAACTAAAAATTGATGAAAAAGTTGATTTAAAACAAGTCGAAAAAATTTTATCAGAAGACGGAGCATTTATTGAAAAAACTCAAGCTCATCATCACGAACATGAGCATTCACATCATCAAGGAGTCAATTTAAAGTTTTTACTTATTGTTTCGACTGCTTTATATTTCATAGCGTTTTTCCTTGAGAAGCAGACAAACAGTTTTCTGGTGATCGGTTTGTACTTAATTGCCATGGTTATTAGTGGATATCAGACGTTTTTGAAAGGTTTAAAAAACTTAGTTAAACTGAAATTCAACATTGATACGTTGATGACCGTGGCATTAATTGGGGCCATCTCCATAGGAGAGTGGAAGGAAGCAACGGTTGTTGCCATTCTTTTTGGATTAAATGAATATCTTGAAGGCATTGGAATGGAAAAGGCCAGAAAGTCGATGGAAAAATTGTTGGAAGTGGCTCCAAAGCAAGCGACAGTATTGAAGGATGGCATAGAGAAAGTGGTTCCTATTGAGTCCCTTCAAGTAGGAGATATTGTTTTAGTAAAACCCGGAGAAAAAATTCCTTCGGATGGAGTAGTTATGGAAGGTAAAAGCTCCGTGAATGAGGCCGCCATTACGGGGGAGTCATTACCTGTTGAAAAGGAAAGCGGAGAAACGGTATTTGGCGGAAGTATTAATAACGAAGGGATTTTGAAAATTGAGATTACAAAATCATATGAGGATTCATCATTAGCCAAAATTTTACACTTAGTCGAGGAAGCACAGGAAACAAAAACGCCAACAGAATTGTTTATCAATCGTTTTGCCAAATATTATACTCCTCTAATCATGATTGTTGCTGTTTTAGTTATGGTGGTACCTCCACTATTTTTTGGTGCCGAGTGGAACAAATGGTTTTATCAAGGTTTAGCCGTTTTGATTGTCGGGTGTCCGTGTGCATTAATTTTATCTTCACCGATTGCGATTGTTTCTGGGATTACAAGAAATGCCCGTAACGGGATTCTTGTGAAAGGGGGAGTGTTTCTTGAGCAGTTAGGAAAAATTAATACGATTGCCTTCGATAAAACGGGAACTCTTACAAAAGGAGAGCCACATGTTGAAAAAGTAACGGTTTATATAGATGATCAAGATGAGTTTTATCGGATTATCGGTTCAATTGAGAAAAATTCATCCCACCCGTTGGCCAAGGCAATTATGAAAAAAGTGGTTGAGACAGAAGTCGCTTTACATGATCCGGAGGAAATCGAAACGGTTTCTGGACAAGGGATCATCGCGCTTATTCAAGGCAAACGATATTGGGTGGGGAACGAGAAAAGTATTTCGCATTTACAAATAACGGAGAAAGTAAAAGCCGATATTGAGAAAATGAAAGAAGAAGGCTTGACGTTAGTGTTACTTGCTGATGAACGTCAAGTGATGGGGCTAGTCGGAATTTCTGATGAAATTAGAGAAGAAAGTAAAAGCTTAATTAAGGCGCTCCATCAAGCGGGTATTCAACATACAGTGATGTTGACGGGTGACCATCAAAAAACAGCAGAGAAAGTGGCACGAAAAGTGGGAGTAACAGAGTATTACGCCAATCTGTTACCAGAAGATAAAGTGGAAAAGGTAAAAGAATTAGCGTTAAAAGGCAAAGTGGCGATGATTGGTGACGGTATCAATGATGCACCTGCTTTAGCAACAGCTGATTTGGGTATTGCAATGGGAAAAGGTACTGACAGCGCAATTGAAACGGCAGACATCGTTTTAATGCAAGACCATCTTGGAAAACTACCGAGCGCTATAAGAACTGCTAAAAAAGTAAATCGTATTATCAAACTAAATATTTCCCTTGCATTAGGTCTTAAATTATTAGCTCTATTACTGACTATTCCGGGCTTGCTTACACTCTGGATTGCTATTTTATCGGATATGGGTGCCACTATTTTAGTTACTTTAATTAGCTTAACGATTTTGTGGGAGAATAAAGAACATAATGTAATAAATTAGATAAAGAAATATACATCTAAGTTTTCGATGTATTTGATACACGCATAAAATAAAATTGCTAAAGATTAACCGTTGGTGGGAAAACGGATGAAACCAGAAAAAACGGAATCGAAAATGAAAAAGAGTATAGAACAGATTATTGAACATTTTAGAAAGAAAGGCATTCAAGTAGAGAAGGTATTATCGAGAGCGAGCATGGCAAGAAATCTTAAATGTGTTCTGTTATAAAAGTCATATGGTTCTTACGAAATTAAGTAAGAGGGGAGCGGGGCGACTCTCCCTTGTCTTCTCCACCACCTAGCACGCGGTCCTGAACTAAGTGGTTCACTAATCTTGATGAAGTTCAACATATTTCTGCATAATGCTCTTGAGTCCTCGGGATTGCCAATACGCAATTCCGAGGACTTTGTTCTGTATAAATGAGGAGTGCGTGTCTTCCGCCATGCTTTTTGGGTAAAAGCGTCATCTTTCCGTTCATATGCCCACCCAAGTTTATTGAAATAGCCCTTGGCGGCTTTGGACTTTACCTTGTCTAGCAGTCTCATCGGGCAATTTGGTTCGTGTAATCTAGACCAGCGTTTGCCTCCAGATTTCTCCAGATTCTACCTCGTGATAGACACCTTGCCTTTGGTTAGCCGTAGACGCTCGCTAATCCCCGCCTAGGATTTTTATAGATGACGCCCATACTGGGAGCACCACGAAAAGGTAAAAATGCGCCGCCATTTTTGCGCCTAGGATGATTGCAAAATTTTAATGTGCTCTAAAATCGTTTCGTACGGAACATCCTGCACTCCGTTATATGTCTGGACGATTTTGCCGTCTGGACCGACCAAATAAAAGCTTGTTCCGTGAATGACTTGATCGTCGTTTTCCGGTTTTTTCACGATCGTTTTAAAGCTTTTTTGCGCCAGTTGCTCGATTTCTTCTTGGCTATATCCCGTCAACAAATGCCAATTTGACAAATCTGTTGTAAATTTTTTGGCATAGGCCTCGAGCTTTTCCGGCGTATCTACTTCCGGATCGACGCTAAATGAGACAAATTCGACCTTAAGCCCTTTCTTGGCCGCCATTTTTTTCAGCTTCGCCATATTCGCTGTCATCGGCGGACAGACGGTTTCACAGCTTGTAAAAATAAAATCAGCTACCCATACTTTTCCCTTTAAATTACGCAACCCAAACCTCTTTCCATGTTGGTCGGTAAACGTAAAATCATCTACCGGCCAATTTTTGGCGTCCGGAATCGTTTTTCCGCACGCAGCTAGCAACACGATGGAAAGAATAAGCAACATTCGTTTCATCTTTACCTTCACCTATCCTCTCTCTTCGTCCGTATCATACATGATCCTGAGCGCTACGTCTCCGGTATAAATCGAAATAATTGGCGTCGTCCTGGCAATATCGATATGCGAACATCCCGTCGCTTCTATGAGCACCTGTTTCAGTCATTTCGCTCATGCCTGCGCATAGCATGGGCAATCGCCATCGCCCGTACGGTTTGCTTGGCGAGTTCCTCTGCAAACTGATTCGTTAAATATTTCACCGTCCGTGAGAAACTTTAGCTTGTCCATAAAATCGATAAGCTGAAGTTTCTTTAAGGAGTTTTTTTCACTTTACAATTACTTCGTTTTTAGGCATATTATGCATTCCTCTAGCTGTTGTGTGTGAAATGACATAGTACTTTCCTGTTTCTTTAAAGACATAAGTAACCTTGTATTCACCATTTTTAGTGTGTTTGGCTTCAATTTTTTTATGTTGGTCTTTCGTTTGTCCTTCCTTCCAAATTTCAAATGTTACTTCATCAGCATCTTCTACTTTTTCGGTTCCTTGAGTAACAGTGGCGACTAATTCCACCTCTTTATTGACCTTTATATTCTCTGGAATTGTTTTAAATTTTACTTCAATCAATTCTGGGGCTTCTTTTTCCTGGCTACACCCACCAAGTACAAAAAGGCTTATTAAAGCCAACGCGAATAACTTTTTCATTTTTAACACTATCAAAAACCTCCCTAAGTAAGGTTAGTAATATCTTATATCATTTTACTTCATAAAAAGGCTTTGTTCTGTTATGAAATGTGGCTAAAAACCAACAATAAAGAAATTTCCATGCACAATACAATATTATTAAATGAATATATATTCATATTTAAAACATCACTGATTGGTATGTAAAATATAAAGGCTGCAAAATGGCGAATATGTGAATGATTGGTTGCTATCGTTTAATGAATACATTTGGAAAGAGAGAAACCTATTGAATAATAAAATAAATTCAGAAGAAGAATATGTAAAAA
>NZ_BAWO01000037.1 GCF_000632715.1 Parageobacillus caldoxylosilyticus NBRC 107762
ACCTGATAACCATGCGGTTTTTCAGCATTTTTATCGCTAGAAACATTGATTTTATCAGGTTGGCCATTTTGGCCATCCTTGGTCGGCCATAACCCCAGAACCTCAAAAATTTTATCGGTTATACGATAATGGATTTTAGCTGGCAAGCCTTTTAGTTCTTTTTCGATAAGACCCAGCTTGACTAATTCGGCTACTTTTCGTCTTACTGTTCTTTCTGGAATTGTTGTATTTTCTGAGAGTTTTTCATCTGTACAGAAAAACCATTCACCGTCTACCAGTTCTCCTCGACTAGCCCAATATTTATACAGGCTAACAATTTCGCTATAAACGACAGCTTCCATCAATCCAATGGCTTTGGCCAAGCGTTTATTCACTACAATTGAGCCATCCGAACGTAATAAATCAATAATGACGTCTTTCATCATGTTCCCGTTTTCCTCCCGTTTCTCCCGAATTTTTCGGGACAAACAAAAGAGCGTGCCGCCGCACTTTTTTAGTACAGCAAACACGCTCTACGCTCTTATCCTTTAATTTATGGAAAAGAGACTCTTGTCCTTTAGTCAAAATATATGGAAAACGAGATTTTCCAAGGATAACCCCTTGCATTAGCCAATGATATGCATTAAAATGAAGACAAAGCATATCATGGTTAATGAGGGAGCTTTCGAGCAGGTGTTTGCCGTAGGTCGGGTACGGCGAACGGTGTAAGGGTGTTGGCAGCACCACTTACACACGCTTGGAAGCTCTTTTATTTTGTCCCGTTTATATTAACTTATTTATATTTTACTATTACTTCCTGTGTCGCGACAAGATTTATTTTCCAAAAATTCGTGACAACCATCCCCGTTTTTTTGTCCTCTTGTCCTCTGTTGTTTTGTCCTCCGTTGTCGCTGCTGTCTCCAACGTGACTTTCTCTTGTTTTTGCGTTCCTTCAATCATCGCTCTTTTTTGTTCCTGTAGCGCTCGAATCGATTTCAAAAGCATCTCATCTCGTTTATTCAATCGTTCATCTATATATTTCTGTTGCGCTATTACCATTTGTTTGAGTTCCTGGATTTCTTTCAATAACGCTTCATATTGACGATCAATCCGATCTATATCGCTTTCATCTATAATTTTCAACTCATTTTCTAGTGGTGTAGCGACTTCCGATTCGATACGAATCGTATCAGATACTTCATTTTTTTGTTCATTTACAAGCATTGATGCGATCCGATCTACTGGCATCCCTGTATCATTAGACATTTCTTTCATACGTTCAAATATTTGAATATCCTTATCGGTAAAGATGCGAAATCCTTGATCATTCTTTATGAATGTATAACCTGCCTTTTCGAGTGTTTGAGCATATTTGCGAACAGTTGGAGTCGCTATACCAACGATATTAGCTATATCTTTTGTAGAATATTCCTTCATTCGTCTTCACCTCATACGATATACATTCGATACAATCCATATCGAATCCTTTATAACATAGGACATTATTTTTTTCTACTTTGATCTTGTTGAAAGTCTTGTTTGAACTCACATAAAAAAAATGGTATTTTTTAGATATAAATAAAAATCCAATACAATTTTTGTTTATTTAATTAATTGTAGTTATCGAAAAATTCTTAGGTGAATAAAAGAGCTAATTTGGGAGGGGTGGACATTTCTTGAAATTAAATATTTTCATCAATAAAGAAATTAATCATTTTATCGAATTAGCAGCAAAAAAAATGGGAACAAGCAAACGAAATGTCATTTCCATTGCTCTAACAGATATTCTTAATAAGTCATATACTCAGGATGAGATTGAAAAGTTAAAAGAATCTATTCAGCTGGATTACGCGACTACCGTGACTATTAACGAACACGTTGCTGAAAAAATTGATCGCATATCTAGATATGGTATTTCAAAAAGGTTATTCTTTGGCTACTTGATCTGTGACTACTTCTATCGTTATTACCATTATTTCATAACAAAAGATGAAATAGATGAGGAGAAAGAAGTGAATACGGAACGAGACTATTTGCAGATCAAGCTCGATAAGACAGTGAAAGATAAAATTGTAGAGTATTGTGAGAAACAATATATTTCTATCAACAGTCTCTTCTCATACTACATCTTAAATAAAGAAATAACTGTAAAGTCGTTCCATATTAAAGAACCAGAGCTGTTATATTTAACCTTAGGGAAAAACGTGAAGGATATGATTCGAAAAAAGGCGATCGAGATGAATGTGTCTTATCGTTTTTTTCTTAACTTGGTGGCAGCTCAGATTTGTCAAGATTTATCTTTGTAAAAAACAGCTAAATTTTGCTGTTTTTTCTTTACATTTCCAATTTATTCTGATAAAATTGTATTAGATTAAAAAAGAGGGAGGGGCTAGTATAAAAATTGCGTCAGAAAATTTAGGATAATAAGTTAATTTTTAAAAATTTAAAAAGGAGGAATATGTATGTTTGACCAACTTCAAGGGCTATTGAATTCTTTGTTTGGAGACATAACGTCTACATTTATCACCTTGTTCGCCATTGGGATTCTTATTTGTGGTCTATTGGCGGCATTTGGTGGAGAAGAAAACCAAGCAAAGTTCAAACGGGGGTTGTTTTTGTGCATCTCTGGGTTGATTGTGTTTTTGCTTGCCCGCCCGATCGTTTACTACTTCCAAAGCAACCTCTAATCGGAGGGGTGAATGAATTTGGCATATGAAACACAGTCAATTGCTGAACGAAGGGAACAGTTGCGGGAAGAGGGGAAGATAGAGCTACCTCTAAACGTTGATACCCGAAAGTATTTACTCTCTTTCATTCGTTATCGAGACGTGCTGATCTCCCTTCCTTTACTGATTGCTGGCATTGTGGCACTGTATATCATCCATCGAACGGGAATCGGCATTAATTCGCAGAACGTGATTGTCTGCTTTGCTCCCTGGGCAACGTTCTTACTGTTGCTGACGATTCAACATCCCGATCGGAAGAACATTTCGTTTTTCGAACACCGGATTGTTTGGCGCATTAAGTACAACAACCGTCAAAAACTGTTTGTTTACACAAAGGGTGATCTGATGGGAAAGAAGAAGGAAAAAGATGTTCGTGAACAGCTCGGCATTTCTAACATTTATTCGGATTGCTATGAGACAACGGATAAAAGATTAGTTAAAGTGATTAAAGTGTCGAGCATCAATCTTTCGTTGTTGAATAACAAAGAGAAACGCATGATTTTTCAAGCATACGAAACTTTCCTCAACGACCTTCCAAAAAATCTGACGCTCCAAATCAGCCAGATCGCGCAACCAGTCAATTTGAAAAACTACTTCCTGTTCATCCAAGAGCAGACATCCCAAGAACAAGATATGGCGAAAAAATTGTTGGCGAAAGGATATCTTGATTTTATCGACGATATTCAAAAGTCTAAGAACATGGTATCTCGAAACCGATATGTCATTATCTCAAAACCGTTTACAGTGCAAAACAGAGAAAGTGTACTAGAGGAACTCGACAGACAAGCAAGAATCCTTGTTTCTCAAATCGAGAATATGCTCGGCGGTCGCTTTCAGCTGAAAGCAGAAGTCTTAAACAACGAAGAGTTATTCCATCTCATCTACACCTGTGTTGACTACGAAAATGCACAAGTCAATGCGGAAATCAAAACAAGTACATTCCCGATCACACTGGGGGAAGAGACATATAGAGAGATGAAAAAGAAATGGGAGAAAGAAGTAACGGAGAAAATCATTTAAGCCAGGGGGAAGGACGATGAGACTTACACTTCCTTTTTTCCGAAAAAAGAAAGAAGAGAGTTTGGAGGAATCGTATTACAACGCTAATGAACATATTTTGAATTTGCTTTCTCCTGACAGTATCGAAGAAAAAGAGAGTTATGTCCGTTCGGGTACGAACTATACCCGAACACTTGTTGTTGTAGAGTATTCATCCATTATTGTGCAGGAATACATTCAACGCTTGAATGACTTGAGCGATAACATCAGCGTCATTCAATACATCATGGAGTATGATTCTTCAGAAGTGCGGAGACATCTATCAGAAAGCATTAAGCAAAACAGTCAGAAACTATATTCCAAATATGTCAATGATGCAGGAAAAGCCGAAGCACAAGCGCAGATCGACAGTGCCAGAATGTTGCTTCATCAGCTGAGTTTCAAGAACGAAAAAATGTTCATGTTCCAAATGTTAATTCACATCGTCGCAAGCAACCTCAAAGAATTAGATGCACTAACTCAACAAGTCAAGGCCATTGTTGGCCCGTTTGCTAAGACATTAACCCCAACAACAAGAATGAAAGACGCTTTTGACAGCTTTCTGCCAATAGGCAAAAACAAAGTATATGATCTTACATATCGCCCGATGAATGCCGAGGCTGTTTCTTATTTCTTTCCATTCCACGAAAACGAGATTTTTGATGAAAAAGGCATTATCAAAGGTCGCAACATGACGACCGGCAACGTGGTAATCGTGGACGACGATTTGCTGCTAAACCGTCATGAATTTGTGATCGGTATTTCCGGTTCGGGAAAATCCACTTACATTTTTCAAGATATGATGCGGAAGTACATGTTAGGACGCAGAATCATTGTGATCGATCCGAAAGGAGAATTTGGCGAGATATTTCGTACACTCGGCGGCGAGTGGGTGAAAATCAGCTTAAAAGGCGGGAACATCATCAATCCGTTTGACATTCCGAAGAATCAACATGGAACAGAAGAAGGAAATCCACTGATTGCTAAAATCAGTACCTTGTTGACGATGTTCCGCCTTATGTATCCGCAGATGACGGATTTGCAGGAAGATGTCTTGTCGAAGTTATTAATTGAGCTGTACGCCAAGTTTGGCATCACGGAAGAAACAGACGTAAATGCACTAACGTTAACGGACGTTCCGATCATGGAAGACTTCTATCATTTTCTTGAAGAAATCAAGGAAACAACCCCTGAAGAGTATGAACACGTAAGGGACTTCCATACCACGTTGCACGCTTATGCGAAAGGCATGTTTGCCAAAGTGTTCAATGGGCATACCAATGTGGATGTTTCTAATCCACTTGTCGCTTATGATATTTTTGACCTTCAAAACCGGGAAAAAGCACAACGAGTAGTGTACTTCAATTTATTATCGCACATCAATTATGACATTTTAAACGGAGACCGTCGACCAACGCAAGTGTATATTGACGAGGCGCATATCATCGCTGACCCGAAAGTGCCTCTGGCGATGGAATACGTGTATTTCATGATGAAAGTCTTAAGATCGTTTAACTGCGGAGTGACACCGGCTACCCAGTCTATTAAAGACTTTCTGTCCGCGAAAGATGATAAACGAAACTACGGGGAAGCCGTGATTTCGCAAGCCATTCAACGTTTGTATCTGCCGATGCAAGAAGTAGAAATCAACTTCCTGGAAAAAGATCTTGGGCATCAATTCTCTGAAGAGGAGCGAACGACACTAACGGTCGTTGAAGGGCGAAAAGACGAGCAAGCAGGTAAGGGCATCTATTTTGTCGGCTCGAAAAAAATCAAATTGGAAGTGCAGCTGACCGATATTGAAAAACAACTATGGTTTGAACGGAAGAGTTTAAGTGAGTTGATCGTATGAAAGATGTCATACGCTCTCTACTTCTTTGGAAAGCAAGTCCGTTGATTTGGATCGGGGCAGGGGTTCTGTTTATCATCGTACTCATTAGTGCCATCAGTAACGCTATTTTCGGGGAAGAAGAGAGCTTCTCCAATATCTCAGGCGGAGTAGCAATGTGTACGAAGGGAAATGTGGATGAAGCAAGGATTGAAGAAGTACTATCTAACGCCGGAGTATTCACTGGAAAAAAAGAAGTATTTATGAACGCAGCTGAAAAATACGGCATTGATCCCGTGCTACTTATCGCCATTGCGTTGCATGAAACAGGATACGGAACATCCCCTGCCGTGAAAAACAAAAACAATCCTGGTGGTATTATGGATCCAAGCACGGGAAAGTTAAAAGTATTTGATAGCCTGGAAGACGGCATCGATTTTATGGCAGGAAACCTCTATCGAGTGTATATATCTCAAGGATTAGTAACGATTCAACAGATCGGAGCGAAATATGCTCCTATTGGAGCAAACAATGACCCGACAAATTTGAACAGAAACTGGGTTCCGGTGGTCACCAAGATTGCAAATGAACTAGGTGGCCTCTCGATGAACTGCGAAGTCATGGGGACAGGAGAATTCGCGCTGCCTACCGGTTCGATGAGCATCACGTCCAATTTTGGATATCGGAGTGATCCGTTCGGAGGCGGAACGGAATTTCACAAGGGAACAGACTTCGCTTGTTCGCGAGGCGATGCGATTTATGCAGCTGATGTGGGGCAAATTGTAGTGTCCGTGAAGTCCGGATATGGTGGCGGATACGGGCACCATGTCATTATCAGCCACGGCGATAAATTCACCTTGTACGGCCACATGGAACATGTTGATGTAGACATAGGAGACACGGTGCAGAAAGGACAGAAGATCGGTACTTGCGGAACAACCGGTTCCTCAACGGGATACCACTTGCATTTTGAGGTTCAGCTAGGCGGCATCTATGGTGAAAGAGTAGACCCAATGACGTACTTCCAGCCAGCAAATAAGGAGGAAGATGAATGAGAATCACCGTTACTAACCTTGTGTTAATCGCTCTTCTATTGATTGCAGGAAGCTTTAGCTTCCTCTTGTATACGGACCTTCAGGAAGCCAAAGCAACAATTGAAAAGTATCAAGACATTGAAAAGCTGAATCAACGATCAGAGGATTTTATCGAAGCGTTGGTTTATGGGAAACATAAAAAGTATCTGACCGGAGAACAACTGGCGCGATATGAAGCTGGCCTGAAAGAGCATGGAGAACCAACGGAAAAAAACATGGCGAAAATAAACGAATTTAAAATTCATCAGCTGTTCACAAAAAAACAGAAAAATAAAGATGATGAGGCGGAATCGTATGCCATTGTACAGATTCGCTATGAAACAGATGACCCTAATCAATACGGTGATGACTATATTCATACATTAACGGTCAACTCTCATTGGGTGAAAGACGCTGGGGAGTGGAAAGTCGATCATATAGATATGGCTTTGCTTGAAGACAGCCGGGACGAAATGTTGCGGAAACAAGCTGAAGAAGCGCTGCGGAAAGCTGGCCAAGCAAATTAAAGAAAAGGGGGAGGGGAAAAGTGAAGCTAACGCCGGAACGGCGTAGACAGATATATCAGATCACGCAAAAAATACTCGCTGTCTACGATCGTTTTTTCTCTTTTGTACTTAAGCTGTATGAAAAGCCGGTGGAGCGAAAGAAAAGAGAGTTTTTCCTCACGTATCGCACAGAAATGACGGAGGAAGAAATTCGGGAGTATCAATATCGATTGACGGCGGGTTGGACAGTTATCTTATTTATCTTCATTTTGCTTTTGCTAGAGATCGGGGGGAGAATCTTTGGCTAAATTTGTTCGAGTCCTAGTCGTTGCGTTTCTGTTGTCCTTGGTGATCTTTCCAACAGCAAGTTTCGCGGAAAAGGGGGATTTTTATGAAGATAACAAAACATTTTTTGAAGAGCCAGGAAATTTAGATGATGAGAATAGATCGTCAAGTGCTTATATTGAGATTCTAAAAAACTATGATCAAAACAGTCAAACGATTGAGTGCGGGAAATTTCAGGTCACTTGTCATATCTACAAATTCATCTTTGAAACAGGCGTTTCAGCGCTGGAATTCGTTAAAGAAATCATGAAAAAGACGATCATTTCTCCTACAGACATCATCCAGAATCCGTTGTATGAAAGATACCAAGATGGGCTGTTCACGTTATCAAAAACTGTGTTGGCGATCTTTATTGTGTTTAGTATGACGAAGATCATGAGTCTCCGCATGGCTGATGCGAATGACGGTCCGATTGTCATGAACGAAAAACTTGTAAGCATCTTTGTGATCTGTGTGTTCCTGTTCTTGTACGAATCCATCATCCATTGGATTTTAAACTTCCAAGAAAAGCTCATGTCTGAGATTGTTGATACAATTCAAACTAAGGATATGGTATTGAATATGATCTCCAATATATTGCTTTCTCCTGGGGTATTTGCTTTCATCGCTGTCTTAGTCATCGGAATCATTCTGGTGGTTCTAGCGCTACAGTTTTTCTATCGAATCGCTCTGGTTGCGATCTTGTATATTGTTGGCCCGATTGCTATTGTTACGAAAATTAATGATACTTATAACTTCTTCGATTTTTGGCTCAAACAATTTATCAGCGCGTTTCTCACGTTGGCTTTGCAATTGATCGCTACGGCAATTGGGCTGCAACGCTTTTTTGAGAGACCGCAATACTTTGGTGATACGACCAATTTATTTATCGGAACAGCATTTTTTATTCTCGCTGTAACGTTGCCATCCCTCTTGGGTCAATGGGGATTGAGTACCGGTTCAGCCCGTTCGGTTATGTCTGGGGTGAAAACCATTGCCAAAGTGGCAATAAGACGATAGGAAGGATGATAGACATGAAAAAATGGATGATAATCGGCACAGCTGTTTCATTGATACTCCTGTTTGGATGTCAGAACAATCAAAAAGAAGTACAAAGTACAAAGGTAGAGGAAAAAACAAAGGCGAAAGAAGACAATTCGAAAGAAAAAGCAGAAAGCGTCTTTACGAAAAAAGATCGTCAAATCGCGAAAGAAAAAGCTGAAAAATTCATTGTCCTTCTCACGGAATTTCATGGTCGTTCTATTTATCCCAACGATCGATATAAAGCAGTTTACGAAGAATTAACCAAAAAAGCTCGTGAACAAAAATTGATCCATCCAGATACACAATTTATAAATTTAGAATACAATACGACTTTTGTTGAGCGTACGAAAGAAGATAGTAAATTAATTCTTCGTCGAGATCGTTTCCAATTAGGTGATAACTTCAGAGAGATTTATTATACGTATTTAGATGTTCATGAGCTAAATTTACCTATCTCGTATATATCGGTTAAAGGAGTAAAACATGATTCTGTCATCCGATTTGTTAAAACAACAGACGGAGAGATTTATATCTTGGACGCGCCAATGTTGGAAGGCATGGACTTGGAGGCAAAAGATGAAGATGCCTATTATGACGAGCACAACCGCAAGGAGATAGAACAAGAAGTCAAAGAAGAGCTGAATATTCAATGAGTGAGGTGAGATCGATCATGCAACAATTCACCATTAATAAATATGGCGAGGTCGAAGTGGAACAAAACGAACTTCGGTATTTTATTCCAATTGCATATACAGAAGCCAGTGAACTAGATGAATTGGAAGAGGCATATCGAAGAAAAGGAAAAGAACTAATGGACTCCCCGTATTACTTGTTTGCAAACAACCTCGAATTAGTACGAAATCGCTTCTGTTTTACGTTCCAGTTAGAGGAAATGAAGGCTTTTCACTATATTCGGCAGTTTCCTTTTGAGGAACAGTTATACTATCTTCGTTCGTTAGTCGAACTGGCGAAAAATATTGAACAGACACCAGTTTTGTGGGATAAAAATAGCCTTCTCGTGGACTTGACGGACGGAAAAATTAAAACGTTCATCTTTGGATTCGATAAACATCCGATTCATGTATCGCAAGATGTAGTGGACGGACTAAAAGAAACGATTATCCTGGCTTTGACGACGCTTCATCGTGTGTTGGGGAAACCAAGACGGATTGATTTCATCGATCAACGGGAGATCGTCATCCGTTTTGCGGAAAACATTTTGCACGGAAAATCCGTTAGTGAAATCGGTCGAGTTGTAGAAGATACGATCTTGGAAATTGAACGTCAGTTAGAACAGGAGAAAAAAGAACAGCCGAAACCAAGCGTCTTTGAGGCCTTTAAGAAAAAATGGAACACAAAAAAAGAAACGGCTGCTACTGTTGAACAGCCAGTCTGGCGTTTCTCCAAGAAAAAATCGAATCTTTCGGCACCATATGAAAAGAAAAAGTCGATTTGGGATAATAAATACGTGTATCTTTCTGCTTCGGCACTCGCTTTGGTCATTCTCATTGGAAACTCAACAGGGGCATTTGATTTTTCCAAGCCTGAAGAAGCAAAAGCTAAACAAGAACAGACAGAAGTCATTCCATCTAACAAGCTCATCGGTATTTACCGGCAGGCAATTACGGGAGACAAACAAAAAGCGTTAGATCAATTGGAGCGATTGGGATTTGATAATCTGAGCAAGAAAGACCAAAAAGTGATGTTGAGTCTATATGAAGAGACAGGACAGTCCGAAAAAGCGATTAAGCTGAAGCCGGAATATGCGGAAGAAGTCGTGAACGACTTAATCAGTAATCAAAAGTACGACGATCTACGAACGCTGCAAAGTAAAATTGATAATCCAGTTGTTAATTTCGAGGTCGCTTTTTTAGATAAGAAATGGGAAGATGTAGTCCGATTAAAAGACAAAGTGAAAATGACCGACAGACAGGAAAAACAATTATTAAGCGCATATCTTCATTTGGGAAGAATGGATGAAGCTAAAAAATTGGCTGCGGAATCTCCTGAACTGAGCCAGAAAGTCCAGGATTTCGAGATGAAGAAAAAACAAGTCGAGGATTTGAGAATGCAGGTGCAACAGGTGCAAAAAAATGAAAAAGACGCGAAAAAACGTGATGAACAAGTGAAAAAACTGAACGAACAAATTAAGAAGCTGGAAGCAGCGATCAACAACATCTAAAGAAGTGGAGAGGGCGGTTACTTCACCCTATCCACTTCTTTTTTGGGAGGCTGGATGTTCATGTCTTTCACGGGTTGCTGCATCCGTTGTATCATGTTCTGGATAAACTCTTTATTGATTTTCTTAGGGATGTATCCGATTCGTTCGCGAAGGATGTTTTCGATGATAAAGCATTTTCTCGTCCAGTATTCGTATTCTTTATAGGTATACTGTTCTGCATCAGAAAATTCTTTTGCTCCTTGCTTCAGCGCCTGGATAAAGATGTACCGGTTGTTGTACGTATCTGATCGTTCTTTTCGTGCCAATTTTAAAAGGCAAAGTAATTCGACAGTGGATAGTTTCATCAGTTCGGGAGTGGGTTTTTTAGCGTCTTCGATCGTCGGGTGCTGTTGAGGAAGGAGATTTTTTCTTTTTCCGTTCTCCTGGACTTCGCTTCGATCAAGCTTCATTTTGCAAAAACCACAATAATAATGATGATGGTGATTTTGCACTCCACTTCCGCAGTATGGGCAAGTTTTCATATCTCTCCCTCCGATTATACATTCTTTTGAAAAAGCCCCTTTTCCTTCCGAATGAGTTCAGAAATGGTTCGTTCGCAAAGAGGAAAAAGAAGAACACCGTAATTCAAAGCGTTATAAAGAAGTCATACAACAACTAAATGGGAAGGGAAGAGGAATCCCCATCATCCCCAAGAGCAGAACTCTAAAAATGTTTGGTTTATTGTAAAATCCTTTTGAATTTCTTTTATAAACGTTTCAATTTCCTTTAGTGTCACTGGGTCAATTTCATCAGCATAGTCACAACATTGATAATGAATAAACTGTAAGCTTTTCAACATTTGCTCCGGACTAATTAATGGTTGTAAGGATATGTTTATCGAACGAATTTGCATTTCCGGAAAATTAACCGGTTCTGAGTATCTACGCTCAAAGTTTTGACGATTTAAAGATTCCCATTTAACTAAACGAGCAAATATTACTTCATCCGATTCACCTTTCCAGGCTTTTAAGAATTTGCCTACTCTTTCAAACGTTTCTTGACCTATTAGCATTACACTCATTCGTTCTTCCTCCTTTTTGCCTTCCGAATTGATTCAGTTCTCCAAAGGGGGATCAATTTCGCCCTTTTGGCATGGAGAAGCGCAAAACACGCATAGCTAAACAGTCAAGGGTTTCAGCAAAAAAGTTTTTCCTACATTCTTTTCAATCAAAGGAAAAAGTTTTTTGCCCCTTGACTGTTTGGCTCGCCGACTTACCTTCTGGTCGGAAAGGTTCGGGTGTCCTGCCGGCCAAGAAGGTTAGTCGGCTTGCGTTGTTTTACGATTCGGAAGGCAAAAGGGCGAAAAAAATAAAAAGCCCTAGGGTTCATCCTAGAGCTTCTGAGTGATCTGTTCTCTTAAGCTGTTTCCAAAATGCGCATATTTTTATGTACAAAATATTTCAATAAATTTAAATTGATGAAATATTGTTATAAATCGAAAATCAATATATATTGATGAATAGAAGTATAATCATATCGTCGAGGAGGTTTTCCGTATGCTCAAAAAGCTGGCGGCGTCGCTTGGAGCCTTCGTGATGGCATTTGGTGTTTTCTTCACTTCGCAGGCGCATGCTGTTGCTAATTTTGGCCCTGCTTCTTGGCGGACAGAAGATGGAAAATATGAGTTGACCGTGAATGCTACTTCAACTGAACGTGCTATCGCTATTTACGTCTATGATGTCTGGTATGTTAACTACAATAACAACTACGCAAAACGCCCGGCAGATTTATCCGGATTATCTGTAAGATTGTGCAGTGCGTCGACCGGAAATTGTACAGCATTTAAAAAGTTTGGTCAGTATTACGTGAATGGCTATGAAGGTTCGGTTATTTTCTATAATATGATTCCAGAAACGTACTATGTGGATATTGTTGATAGTTGGCCAGCTTACTATTTTAAAGGCAAAATTTCGGCATCCCGCAGTGAGTGGTGATTTTTGATGGAAAGTAAATGATTTGTATTTCGTCATCCAGAGGGCATTTGGCCCTCTTTTTTCATGGTTTTGTAGTGGACTTGCGAGCGATACTTTCACGGAAGGCGAAAAGGGGAGGTATCCTGAATTTTTCAGCACCCCTTTAAAAAAAACGGATTCTCAGATTGGCGTATAACGCGTCTTCAACCGCAAAGTAATGGTTTTATATTCGGAAGAGAAAAAACGTCTCTATAGGGCATTTATGGCTTTTTAAAACGTATACCCCATTGTTCAATCAAAATTTTGCTATATTTTTTCCTCGATCATTGCTTCTATTGCTCCAATAAATGCTTGGCAAAGCTTTCAACGGTGTATTTTGACCAATACGGAGTTCCAGCGATTAATAAATCCTCTTTAGGAAACTTTCCTCTTTTGCGGTAAACAGCAATCTTGTTTTGTGGAAAATGAATTCCTTTATCCTCCAGATAACGTGCAAAATCACTTTGGGTGTAATAGTCCTGGGAGTCTCTAATGATCGAGAAGTTAGGGTTTTTGATTAAATGCGTTTCGTTCTTGAAGAATTCCGCGATTAGTTGCAACGCAAATTCCAGCCATTCATCCTCAAGGTGCTGATATAGTAATTGGAGCGAGAATGCTTCCTCATTCGGTTTTTCAAAGAATCGAGCCAATTGCAAAAATGTCTTTTCTAACTCACTTAATGTCGAGGAAGTTTTCAATACTTCTTTATTGGATTCATCCAGTAAAGGTTTTAATTGAGGAAATTGATTGATGATCTTTTGTGTAGTATTTTTCATTTAATCCACCTCTTTGTTGTAAGTTACTACAATAATAGCATAAAATGTTGTATATCACAACATTTTTTCCTAAAATAAATGGCTGTTTTATTGCAACGCTTTAAAACAGCCCATTTTTGAAAAGCTCGATGCTATTCAAAAATGGAGAAAGGGGAAGAAAGAAAAAGAAGAAGGAAGGAGGAAGACCTTCCTTCAGGAAAAGAATCCTCTTTCTTTGAGGGAAGTGTATTCTGCTTTGTAGTTGATGACTAGGTGATCGAGAACTTCAATCCCTAGTATCCTTCCGGCTTCTGCAAGCCGTCGAGTCATTTCAACATCTTCTTTCGATGGAGTGACGTCACCACTTGGATGCTGATGTGCGACGATGATGCTAGCTGCGTTATTGAGGATGGCTGCTTTAAAGACTTCTCTTGGGTGAACGATGGATGCGTTGAGAGAACCGATATGGCAGCGATGAACTGCAACGACTTCGTTTTTGGTATTGAGGCACATAACGAAGAACACTTCTCTGTCATCGTCGCCGATGAAATGCGCGGCAACTCTTGCTGCATCCTCCGGACAACGGATGATGTATCGAGCTTCCACCTCCTGAACGACTTGTTTAATGCGTTGGATTTCGTAGATTTTTTCCATGGTCGAACACTCCTTTCTTTGTTTGGCGACGGGGGAATTTTTGCGCAAGGCGGGTAGAAGGGTGCGGAACGAAGTGGAGCATACGAAGTATCAAGCGATTCGCTGACGGCTTGCGGGAAGCCCAATGACTTAGCAAGCCTTAAAAGCTATGCTTTTTAGGGTTGGTTAGCCGACTTGGCTTCCCCAAGCCGTCCGAAGAGCGCAGACCCTTTACGCGCCTAACAAGCAAAAATTATAATGGGGAGAGGCAAAGGAAGGAGCGTACTTGGGAAGGAGGTAAAAAAATAAAACGCATT
>NZ_BAWO01000036.1 GCF_000632715.1 Parageobacillus caldoxylosilyticus NBRC 107762
TGTTCTCCTTTATTTTCACCTCTCTGATCCTCTTTCTATTGCTTTCCATTCATCCCGATAGACCTACCTATTTTATAAATAAACGAATGAATGAATAAAACATTCAATTTGAATGAATAGAGAATGATAATATCCCCCAATTAATGAATAATGCATTTAAAATAAATTAAATATGAATGAAAAATAATAGTGAATCTTATATGAATTAAATTTGCATTTAAAATACATTTAAAAATATTTATTTTTTAAATTCATTTTGATTGATTATATAACATTAATGCTTTATAATGTATATAAGAATTAATTATAAATTTAATTTGAATGTAAAATGAATTATTAGGGGGAGTTTAAATGAAATTAGTAGTGGCTAATGATATTGGGAATTCGGAAACAAAAATGATCGTGAACGATACGCTCATAAAACAACCATCGGTGGTCAAACGTCTGTTATCCAAGCCAAATGTGATGGAAACAAATGTGGAAAAAAACATTGCTAATTTGTTGGATGAATTGATTGTTCATGTAACAAGTAACGCTATTAAACGAAGTGGCCTATACTTCATCGGAAAACGCGCCAATATGACGGCCGATAAAGTAGAAAATATGAATATCAAATTAGGGAATAAATCAAAACACGATATTCCAGTCCTAATGACGCTATCGATGCTTGCTGCTCGATCAGTTCAATTAGCATATCAAGAAAATCAAGAGCTTCCTTCATCAATTTCAGTAGATGTCTCAATGACAACAGCAATCCCTGCGTCAGAATATAGTGCCGATCAAGCCAGATACCTTGAAGGACGTTTCACTAGCAACGATCATGTGGTGATTGTATATGTCGGAGAAACTCCTGTGACCATCACACTCCATTTTCAGACTGTGAAAGTCACTCAAGAAGGCATTCCAGCTCTATATGCCTTATTGGAAAGTGAAAATGAAATTCTGAAGAATTATAACGAGCACTATAAAAAACAAGCTGTGCCAAAAGATTTCGCTAACAAACGAATTCTCCACGTGGATATTGGCGATGGAACAACGGAATATATCTATACTGTTGGAATGAATCCTGTAACAGATGTTTGTTCAGGGGAAAAACGAGGAGTGGGTCATGCCACGGAAGAAGCTACTCAATTGCTGAAAGAGGAAGTTGGCGGCTTTTTGAACCTAAACCGCCAGCAGTTTATGGACATTTTTAGAGATCCATCCCATCATCTTCACGATTTAGCCGTTCGCTTCATGCAAGAAGCACGGTATTCGCAGGCTCAACGTATTCTAGAAGACATTCAAGAAAAATACAGCGACATCGCCGGAAACGTGGATGTAATTGCCGTGTATGGTGGAGGCAGCATCCAGTTCAAAGAAGAGCTATATGAGGAGCTATTGGACTTTGCAAATACCGTACACTGTGAAGTCCTTTGGATTCCAGAAAAATATGCCGTGGACATGAACGTAAACGGGTTGCATGTCATTAACGAAAAAATTCTATTTAAGCAACACGCTTGATCGAGGTGAGTGATCGTGGCAAAACGAAAAATCGTCACTTGGAGGGTGGCTGACACCCCCCAAAGTGACTTGATTAATGAATGGCTGGACAAGCAACAAAATATTCAAGTCTCTCTTACTAACATTGTTTTACACATGATTAACCGTTTTGGAATCAAAGACATCATGGATTACGATATACAAAGAATACTATATCAAGAGTTTTCTTCCGGTACATCCAAAGAGAACAGAACAGTCTCAAACCAAAATGAAGAAGCAGAGAAAGCAGACAATGAAGAGGCAGAGAAAGTAGCCGCGAAATCCTTAAACAATCCAGACCCGAAAAAAGACCGAGATAAAGAAAACCAAGATGATGATAATGATCTCTATAAAAACGTGGATATAAACAATCTTTTCTAAACAGGCTGACCAAGGTTTTGACCTTTAGGTCAGCCTGTTTTATATTCACCATATTTTCCATTTCAGTGTTTGGATTAACTCCCGAATCGCTGCTGATTCGGTAATATTTTTTGTCTGACAATATTGTTTCAACAACTGATAACTCTCATCGTCCAACCGGACGGTTACACGATGCGATAGCGTATTTTCCTCTTTAGGGCGTCCCTGTTTTAGCTTTTTCCGTTCATACGTTAAATCATCATATACCACGACATCTAAATATCCAAAGCGATCATAAATGTTTTGATTTTTCCGCACGAATTCTTCCCACATTTGAGGAATCTCACGAATCAGGCGCAAATATTCTTGTTGTAGCTCCCATTTTTCCTTTTCTGTAGACGGTCGGCGTTGGGCAAACTGGGATAAGATCAATACCTGAAAATCATGTTGTTCATAGCATCGTCCTTCTCTCATAGAAATCACCTTTTTTGTCTGACGTAAATTTATTTCTATATTATCACAAAAAAATAGAATGCGGGACATCACCTACTACGACATATAAAACGAGGACTACGCTCTTTTATTTAACCCCTAAATTAATCTTGATCCCTCCACTATATTTCAGTTGGGACGCTGTCTTTGGTTTCGGTCGTTGTTCTTCCTTCGGCTTCGCTGGCTTCAACGACTGCATAAATTGCGTGAACGATTGCGCTTGTATCACCCGAAACGGGTAGCTGTCGTCAATAGCGTACCGTTGTCCCGATATAATTAGCACGATCGGAAAAATGGGCGGACGGTCGGTCGGCTGCCACGGTTCCTGCGCGATTAATCCACTCCGGTAAAGCTCCTCGTATCGCTTTAGCTTTTGCGTCATGACTTTTTGCGAATATAACGTATTTTGTACCTCGATAAAAAACGGAGTCCGGCCAGTTATACCGTGCTTTCGGAATATGCAAAACATGTCTGGCTCAACATTTCCCTTACTTCCATACTTCGGCTCGACTTGAAAGACGTCAAGTATTCCGTGACGAAGAATGTCTTTGTAAACATCTAAGATCGCGAGGTAATGACCGATCTTTGCGGAGTCCTCACGTAATGAGGTTTCTTTGCTCAAATACAAATAAGGTGCCCCGAATTTCGTTGATCGGCGAATATGTCCATTGGTCACTAGTCGTTTTAGGACAGAGTTTGCACTGTTTACAGGTCGTTTAAGTCCCGCAAAATGAAGCTCGGCAATAGAGTCGCGGTCCATCACACGAAATCGATTAATGTCGCGAATAATCGCCTTGTCGCGTTGTGATAGGCGCATTTTACAGTCCCCCCCAAAATGTCGTCCGTTAACGGCTCGCTAGATGACCTAAAATCGCCCGTAAAACGATTTTTCCAGTCGGAAGACTTATAAGTCGCTAGAATCTTTTCGGCGTGTTTCTCGTCAAGAAATGGCGCTTGCAGCTCGATAATGTTGCATAAATACATATTCTTTTTTGCTAACCTCTTTCGGGTCCATGCCGTTTATCAATGTAAACACGTATTCCGTTTGGTCGTCGTCAATTTTAACGCTGTGAATCTTCGGGAATATCCTATATGTCTTATCACCATTTTTGTACGGGATAAACAGACCGGCGCTATAAAATGCCTTTTTGAGAGCAAATCTTGCCCGTTGACGCCGAATAAATTCTAAGACTTTTTGCAATTGCGCCCCCTCCTTATAACGTGAAGAAAAACCAAAAAATCGCACCGTAAACGATGACCGGAAACACAAATCTACTAATTACTCCGATGGCTTCCGAAATCGCTGGTGAGCCACTTTTTGCAGCAAAGTGCTGGAAAAAGGCGGAGCCAGCAATCGTAGCACTTCCGGCTAGGAATAGTGCAAACACAGGGTCGTGAATCGGAAAAAATGAGCCTGGCGTAATTACAGGAAAAAACGCTGACATAGCGTGTACATTTTTAGTATGAGGCGATTGTTTTTGCGTGTGATGGTTGCCGGCATGAACTCGCGAAAGTCAATCGCCTCGATTTTATTTTTGCGGAACATCACTATCGCCCCTTTAGAAAAAATAGTTTGGTTTCCCCCTCGCGCTCCCCCTTCCGTCGTTCGCGTTCGCTCTCTCTTTTAACAAATCGGCTTTTTGGCGCTATTGCGGCGTTTCTGCTCTTACTTTTGTGTCGCAATACATTTCCGAAACATTGTTATTGAAACGTTGCTACAACGTTGCTTTTTCGTCGATTCGCTATCTTATACGAACATTTAACGAGAAAACGACGTCGTTATTGCTTCGTCACTTTTGTGTTAATAACCTATGCGACACTGTTTGTCCAAGTTGTCACTTTTTTGCGCTAGGTTTAAAAAATGACACCTCGGACAAGAATGGTACCGAGGAGGTTTATAACCATGTTCAATTGGCTAGGGCTTGGAAAAAAACGGAGTAAATTCGGCAAATGGCTTGACCGCGAGGGAATATCACAATTAGAGCTGGAAAGGCGATCAAAGCTAAGTCGCGGCACTATCTCGCGGTTGTGTAACGATGACTCGTATCGGCCTAAACACTCGACGATAGCAAAGATTAAAAAAGCGCTGAAACAACTCGGTAAAAACGTACCGGACGACTTTTTTAACGTGTGATAGCTATGATTGAGTACGTTGTCTTTTTCGGGTTAATTATCGTTGGTATTGTCTTCTTTGTACTCGATTTGAGGAGACCACAAACACAAACCATTTTGGTCGATCAAGAGCGTTTAAAGTGCGAAAGTCCCATCGAACGCCACCTTTACGATACACTTCGAATACTAGGTTATTATGTACAAACACAAGTACCTTGCGGCAAGTACCGCATTGACCTAGCATTACCAGTGTATAAAATCGCCATAGAGTGCGACGGCAAAGCATATCACTCCACGCCTGAGCAAAAAGCCCATGATCGGCGAAAAGACGCTTATTTGCGCAAAAATGGCTGGAAAGTGCTACGGTTTAGTGGGCGCATGATTTATCAAGACTTGCCGAAAGTGATTGCGCAGATTGAAAAGGAAATACAGAACTAGCTCCAGGCAAAAATGTGTCGGAAAGGGTTTTTAAACGCCTTTTATGTTCGCGACAGCCTGCAATGACGGTGCAAACATGTCGTCGGTGTCAAACGTTGGTCGATTTGGCTCACTTGTGCTGGCACTTTCCAGTTCCTTCGTGAAATCGTACCAAATTAAGCCGGTCAGTTTATAATCGGTCGTCTCGGCTGGCTTGCGGCGTGCTTTTGCGACTTTAGCCTTCGTTTTCACACGTTTCATTAAGTTGTTAAGAGTCTTATCGATGCTAGTCTCATCGGTTATTCATCTCTATATTTTTTCAACCGTTCCTCAAGTTCCCGTCGTGCCCGTTCAACGTCGAAATCCTCATCATCCTCCGGTTGGCTGTAGTTCATGTTCAACCAATCTGGAATTAATTCTTTACGTACCTGTTTTCCAATGGTTTGCTCTTTACTAGAATTAGGTTCCACCATGTTTTTCACAGTTTCAAATGTCTTTTCTATGTAGGCCATGTATTTGAATCGTTTTCCTTTTAGTTTCTCCAATAGTTTATTTTTCAGATCATCATCATCAATCGCATGTTTCTCAAAAAACTCATGAATCAGATTAGATTGTTGCTGGTTGAATCCTTCGATCAGGGGATGATGATGATTAGTATTATTAAAATTAGTATTATTAAGATTAGTATTATTAAGATTAGTATTATTAGGTGACCAATTTGGCCATTCTTGGTTGGCCAAATTGGTCATTCTTGGTTGGCCATTTTGGCC
>NZ_BAWO01000035.1 GCF_000632715.1 Parageobacillus caldoxylosilyticus NBRC 107762
CCTACCAAAAGTATACAAAAAATCTATCCATGCATCGCTTCGCGGCACCACAGATTAAGGAAAAATTCTGTTCTGCTATGGGAGTTTAATAAGAATTTTCAATATGAAAAACTTTAACCTTATACCAAATATCTTTCCAGTTCTTTTTCGTTATCCGTTCTTGATAAATCTGTGCTCGTTCTTTTGTTTCTTGAAAATAGGGTGTCGGTTTTACTTCCAAATTAATCACATCATCTACTCCCCAAGCAACCTTGATATTAGCGAAGAAGAACTTCATAATATTATAGGTATAGCAATACAAGAAATGTTCATTCAGAATATAATATTATTGGGCTGACAATATACAGCATTATGAGATGACAAAGATAACACTGTTAGGACTTAAATATTTGGATGAAAACAGTAAATGGTCTAAAGCATATCGAATAGCGAAAGAAGTAAAAGCTTTAATAAGGCTATAAGGAAAAAAAGGAAAGAGAGATAACCTCTTTCCTCATATTTGATTAACCGAATTAATTCAAAACAGTAACCTTTTTACCAGTAATAATATCAATAATTTCCTCTAAATGAACTATTAGCTCCCTCATTTTAGATTCTACGAGGACTGAATAATCTAATTGGTTGATAAAGAAACCAATCGGGTCACTTTGATTATTCCATTTTTCTATGAGTATTTTCCTTGACCTTTTGAATGCCTCATCTGCATTATAGTATTTATCTAAAATAATCTCGATAGCTCCCTCTGGTTTATCCAAATTTGAGAACATTATTTTGGGTTTTAAGTTATTTCTAAAGGTTTTCTTATCAATCTTACCCTCTCTTAATTTCATCAATGCTTCTTCATACTTTTGGAAATAAGTGTCACATAAATGAATTGCATCCCTATCTTCAATTCAAAGACAAGTGTCAATAGATTAGGGTCTAAAAAATATGATTCAATAGCGTATTCGGATAATATTTTAAATTGCTCTTCCTTTAAGTTTAGACCATTAGCTTTTCCTTTACCCATTAAAGCCCTTTTCCTGTCCTCAATATATTCCCCATCCGAATCCGTAATTACCCAATAAGGGACTTTAACAGCATCCTTATGTAATATATGAGCATTAGCATAGAAACTCATTTTATCAAATCCATCTGTTTGAATAATATCAATGTACTTCTCAGAAAAGTTTGAGTCTAATCCTTTATATTTTGCAATTTTATTGATTAGTAGACTAAACAAACGCGCATCATCTTTACCCTCAACAAATATTACAGCTTGTTTGTTTAAAATATCAGATACTTGAATACCCAACTCTTGCACTATATTTTCTACAGTCGCCTCTACTAATGACGTGACCCCTTTTTTCTTAGTTACACAATGAATATTCCCTTTATCAATTTTACTAACGATAATTGGAGAATGAGTAGTTAAAATGACCTGATTTTTTTCACTAATTTTAAGCAATGTGCTAATCATTTTTCTCTGTAGTGAAGGGTGCAAATAAACTTCTGGTTCTTCAATCAATAAAATGAAGTCATCATCTTTCTTTAGTTTTATACCCGTGGTGCTAGATAAAATCTCAAGACATAAAAACAGCCCTTGCATGAGGATCTCCTTTAAAATGAAAGTGCGAACAAACAACCAAAAGGAGAAGTCCCATGCAAGAGCACTTTCATTTTACAATAGACCAAGCAAAAATTCAAAAGCAATATGCCGCGATCTTATTCTTTTTCTTTGTATCAGAACAATTGCCTTGTATCCAGATGTATTTACAACGTCGAAATTGTCATTTGTTGAAGCAAGAGGATGAGGTCATCATCGCCATTCACATTCTTGGAAAATTGCTGGGGTTTACTTCGGAACGGGCTTGGCATCGATTTGTCATTGGAAACCTGTTCACAAAGGAAATGTTCCCAGAGCGCTCTCGATACAACCGTCGATGCCGGTCGTTGCGTTGGGCGATCAAATGGATTCGTCACCAACTCGCCAAACGTGGACAACATCACGCTTATGCGGTGGTGGATAGCTTACCCATTGAACTCTGCCACCACGCACGAATGTATCGCGTCAAACGATTTCAAGGAATCGCAGATATTGGGTATTGTGCATCCAAAAAGATGGCTTACTATGGATTTAAGCTTCATCTTCAGATTACCGACCAAGCGCTTCCGATGGGATATGTCCTGACCGAAGCATCCTGCCACGACCGGACAGCTGCGGAAACCGTGATGGCCCAACTTCCTCATCCGTATACACTTGGCGACAAAGGATATGTGAGCCAAGCCTTGCAAAAGAAACTATACGATGAATACAAAATCGCTTTTTGGACGCCTGCTCGGAAAAATCAACGAGTTG
>NZ_BAWO01000034.1 GCF_000632715.1 Parageobacillus caldoxylosilyticus NBRC 107762
GATTGCGGTGGCTTTTATTATTTCTAAAATAAGACAGGAAATTCCGACAAATTAATGACCAATTGAATTTAACATGTTATAATATTTGTTACAATATTGTAAATTAAACCAAAATATGGAGGTGATCAAAAATGAAAGTTGGTGATTTTCTCTTCCAAGGAGCTTCAATTCTTATTATTTTAGTTTCTATCATACTAGTTTTTATGGCATTTAGATTTTTTAGCAAGTCCAAGAAAGAAGGAAAATATTAAATGCACTTACATTGTAATCAAAATGTATTTGTAAACAATTAAAAATATTGTATAATATAGTTTAAATTACAATAAGGGGGATGGGGGTAAAAATTAAGAAATTAAACGAATTATTACCAATAGCCATTGCATTGGGGCTAGCATTTTCAAGTACCGGCATCACTGAGGCAAAGACAATTCAAGCTGACAACACAAAACAGCATGCAGTTACATACACCAAGAAAGACTATGATCTTATTAAGCAAAGACAAATTGAAATGGGAGTTTCACCTGAAAAAGCAGAAGAATTAATTGCTAAGCTAAAAAATGGTGAAGTATTGGATGCAGATGTGTTAAGTCCTGAAGAAGCTGTAAAAACAGTTAAAGCAGTTGATGGCGCTTTAATTCGGCCGGATCGAGCATCGATATCGCCATGAGCAACCCTCCTTCTCCTTTTGACCATCATCACTAAGCGGAAAAATGAATTATAGTGCCTTGTTTTTCATCGGGAGCGGCTCTGCCGTCCGCTATGGATCACATCCTTGACGACGATTCCCCTCATGGTGGAATCCGTTCATCCATTACCTTCACGGGCGACAAGCACGTGCACAATCGCGTCGACGACCGTTTCCCCATGTTGATTGACAACGCGTTGATGCACCGTGACCAGCCCCGCCGCTTCGCCCCGTTCCGTCAGTTGCTTCACTTCCGATTCGACGTAAATCGTATCGCCGATTTTCACCGGGCGGACGAAACGAAGCGAATCAATGCCGTAAAAAGCGAGAACCATGCCCGGCTCCATCACCCACAGCCCAGTCGCCGCCGACATCGTCAGCATCCCGTGGGCGATGCGTTCGCCAAACTGCGTCCGCTGCGCGTATTCCCGGTCCATATGTAACGGATAAAAATCACCCGAAACGCCGGCAAACTGCACAATGTCCGTCTCGGTGATCGTCCGCCCACGCGAACGATGGCGCTCACCTACGGCATACGCTTCAAAAGGGCGGTCAAAACGCAACTTGGATCACCTCCTAACTTGGCGTCAAAAAAGTCAATCCACTCCCACCCCCTTTCAAGTACGCAGTGGAATTAATTTTAAGAAATTCTGTATATTTTAGATAAACCTTTTCTTTGAAAACGCTCTCTTTTCCGGCGTCTGTCATTAGCATATGAATGACGAGCCACCGATAGAACGGTGTATTCGCCGTTTCGTGTTTCGAATCAATGCCCCCACGCCTAATCAAAAAAGGATGCATACACAACGGCATCCTTTTTGGCTTTTCCATTATTCTTTCACCGAACCGCTCGTCAGCCCGGACGCAATGCGGCGCTAGAACAGGAGCACCATGATGACAAGCGGAATCGTAACGACAACCGTCGCCGCTGAAATTTCCCCCCAAGGAATCGTATACTGTCCTTGGAGCACGGCAATGCCGACCGGGGTTGAGAAAATTCACGTCGTTTTTGCTTTTCTTCACTGCTAATATATAGCTGTTCTTTCCGTATCTTTTCAAGCTCTGTTTCCAATAGAGCAAGCTTTTCTTCGTATGACTTCACTACATGATCCAACTCATCTGCTGATATAGATGATAGCCCTGAAGGATTTGACAAAGTTAAATTTGTTATTTCTGCTTCATTTACACTTCAGATGATTTTAGTGAGCTTGCCCCTGAAAAGTCCATTGAAATTGCAATTGAAAGATAATTTTTCCATTAATAAAAAATTGATTAAAAGCGGTGTGTTTATGTAATTTGTTTAGAAATATGATGGACTCTTCACCACAAAATGTACTTGACAATCCGGTTGTTTTCTGATCAAGGTTACAAAAAACGTGAAATTTTCTGCATGGTAAAGATAACCAAACCATCAACCAACGAATTGAATATGATATTTTGTAAACAAATCTTTCAGCATCGTTTTCTTTTAAAATCCCCTTTCCTTAATATATTCGTGCAGTTCTTAAATTAATGCTGTTCATTTATGACCGCTGCATGTTGTTTAACGATTTCCAATCATGCTCCGGCCGATCGAGTTCTCGTTTCAGACCGTTCGTTTGTTTCATATGGCGGTCAATTTTAACAGGAAAATAAAAAACGCCCAGCTTAAGAGGCCAGACGTCAAATTATTTTTTAATCCTAATACACCATCTACAGCAGCATCATTACATTGATACCATCAGCAAACTGAAGTTTAACACCATTTCCAATCCGATCTAGACTGCGACAAACTACTTCCTTGATCACAAATTCAATTCTTGAAGCGCCGCTGGAAAATTATTTCAATGTTCTTTTAAGCTAGATACAGAAACATTTTGTTTATTCTCTGGTTGATCAAGGGGATGGATTGTCGCTGTTCCATTTTCCTCATCGACCTGTTCAATATAGATAGGCACCCCATTATAGGTTACATGAGCCATAACTGGTGAAGCGGCAATTTCTTTTGCTCGTTGTACATTCATGATCATGACCTCCTTTGGATTGGTAACAATTATTAATATTTGCTCTAAATTACTTAGATATACATGTTGTTGTCGAAACACTTTCAAATTCCATTTCAAGCAAACAGAGAACTGTGCAAAATAGGAACTGATGAACAAAAAAACCACATTGGCCATAATCGAATTCGCAAACATTTCATCTAAATTCGCAGTGTCAATGTCCACATCAAATTTTTGGTGTGTGAGGAGGAATTAAAAAAGCAAGAGGACTGATCTTTTCACTCAGCCCTCCTGCTTTGAGGAAATGGGAAAAAGCAAACACACGGTCGTTCCTTTTCCTTCTTCACTATGAATTTCCATTTTGCCACCATGCGCTTCCACGATTTTAAAACTCACCATTAGCCCTAGTCCTGTCCCTTTTTCTTTTGTACTGTAGAACGGTTCACCGAGCGTAGCCATTCGCTCTTTCGGAATGCCGCAGCCTTCGTCTGTGATGCAAATAAGAACAGAATCTAGCTGCGGTTTCGCTTCGATCCGTAACATTCCGCCATTTGGCATCGCTTCGATTGCGTTTTTGATGATGTTGATAAACACTTGTTTCAATTGATTTTCATCACAATAAAGCGGAGGAAGTTGTTCATCAATGGAATATTGAACGGTCACATGATGCAATAGCGCTTGCCCTTCAAGAAGCTTCATCACATGTTGCAGCATGTCCGATACATGATGGTATGCCTTTTTTACTGGATTCGGCTTTCCAAGCAATAAAAACTCGTCGACAATTTCGTTCAATCGCTCTAATTCCGCTTCAATAATATCGAAATACATCTGATTGCGTTCTCCCTCTTTTAAAAGCTGGATAAACCCTTTCAGCGATGTTAATGGGTTGCGGATTTCGTGGGCAACCCCCGCCGCCAATTCACCGACAACCGCTAGTTTTTCCGATTTTCGCAACAGTTCTTCCGACTGTTGAATAGAATCAATCATGTAATTGAAGCGTTTTGCGAGCAAGCCAATTTCCGTTGGATCGGTTTCATCTGCGCGAACATGTTTTTTCCCTTTGGCGACCTCTTCCGCCACATCACACAACCGGCGAATCGGATGGACAATTTGCCGGGCATAGAGCGCCGTTAAAAGCGATAAAATGAAAAATGCCGCAATAGAAGCAAGCCAAAGCGCCTTTTCAAACAGCGCATAAGGTTTATAAATTTCCGAAGCAGGGACTTGCGCAACAACCCCCCATTGCAAAATCGGAATGTACGCATAGGAAGCAAGCATCTTTGCCCCTTCCGTATTGACGACTTCTTCATAACCCGATTGTCCTCGGAGCAATTTTTGCACAATAGCGTTTTCAGCGACATGATCGCCAATTCGTTTTTTCGATGGATGAGAAATAATGTTCCCATTGCGATCGACGATGAACGTATAGCCGTGCTCCCCAATTCGAAAACTTTGAACAATGGATCGAAATAGCTTATTTTGTTTAATTCGCATCGATAAGTTGACGACTCTCTCCACTTCATTCCGTTCATTTAAAACAGGTACAGAAATGACAAGCAAATAACGTCCCGTATCCGCGGAAACAACATCGCTGAAGTAAGCTCTTTTCGTTTGCAACGCTTGTTGGAAATATTCACGCTTACTTAAGTTATAGTTTAATAGACGGCTCAGGTCATTCGGATAAAAACCTTTCACATATCCGTGCGAATCTAATACTGTAGCGCCATCAATATAAGGAGAAATTTCAATAATACGTTCAAGCCCTTCTGACCATTGCTTGGCATCATTCACCCGAAAATGTGGATCGTTTTGCACGTATTGCTCAAACTTATTTAAATCCTCGCCAATTTGAACAATTTGTTCTTTCATTCTCAAAACGGTTTTATCCGTCATGTGCCGATATTGCTCTTTGGTGATTTCAGGCAAATACATCCGAGCAATCATAAACATTAAAGCTAGCAAAGCAAAAATAACGGCTAAATTAATGATATAAATTTTCCAAAAAATACGTGACCGTATCCAATTCATTTCCCGCGACTCCCTACATCATTCGTTGTAGATTTTTATTATACTACTTATATCATGAAAATTGTCACATGTTTCATCGTGTACAAAAAAACCCGTTCATGTCAAGAAATGAAGTGAAATCTATAATATTTTAATTTTCAAAAAATAGAAATTTACTTAAATCCTATGTTATAATGATCCAGTACTCATAAGAAAAACATTTGTCCTTTTGAGGTGAACACCATGAGGCATGCTGAATTAAGAAAAAGCATCGGCTTTATCGCCGCAACATCTTTAGTCATCGGCACGGTCATCGGTTCCGGCATTTTCGTGAAACCAGGCGTTGTCATCGCCGCCGCCGGCGACTCGACAATGGCCCTATGGGCATGGATCATCGGCGGCATTATTACATTAGCGAGCGGGTTGACGATCGCGGAAATGAGCGTAAAAATTCCGAAAACCGGAGGACTGTATGTTTATGTAGAAAAGGTGTACGGAAAGTTTTGGGGCTTTTTATGCGGATGGGTGCAAACGATTATCTACGGCCCAGCGGTGATCGGAGCGCTCGGATTATACTTTGGTTCGCTATTTGCAGGGGTGTTTGGTTTTTCAAAGCAGACGGAAACATGGATCGGAATTTTAGCCGTTCTTTTTCTTGCGCTCATTAACATGCTAGGAACACAATACGGCGGTGCAGTTCAAAGCTTGTTAACATTAGCAAAACTGCTTCCAATCTTCCTTATTATTGTGTTTGGAATGTTTCAAGGAGATGTGCCTGTATTCGGAATGAAAAGCGAAAGCAGCCAAGCGATCAGCATGGGGGCTGCTGTGTTAGCGACGCTTTGGGCGTACGACGGCTGGATGAACGTCGGGTTTGTGGCAGGCGAAATGAAAAATCCAGCAAAAACGTTGCCAAAAGCCATTATTACTGGAATTGTCATTGTCATGCTTTGCTACTTAGCCGTCAATATCGCGCTCCTTCACGTTCTTCCTGCAAGTAAAATTGTCGAGCTTGGCCCGAACGCCGCAAAAGAAGCTGCGGCGCTACTATTTGGCGGTGTAGGCGGAAAAATGGTTGCGATCGGTATTTTAATTTCTATTTTCGGCTGTTTGAATGGAAAAATTTTAACATTCCCACGCATGCCGTTTGCGATGGCAGAAGACAGGCTGTTCCCTGGCGCCCGTTTCTTCTCGCGCGTTCATCCGACGTTTCACACTCCTGTTCAAGCAACCGTCTTACAAGCAGCGATCGCTGTGGCGATGATGCTAATGACCAGCCCAGATCGCTTGACAGATATCGCCATTTTTAGCGTTTTCTCATTTTACGGCTTAGCGTTTTACGCCGTGTTTTTGTTGCGGAAAAATCAAAAGCCCGATCATTCGTTATATAAAGTGCCTTTATATCCTGTAACGCCAATTGTCGCGATCGCAGGAGCGCTTTACATTATTGGAAGCACCGTCATCCATCAGCCGCTCGATGCTTTTCTTTCCGTGTTAATCACGTTATCCGGAATTCCTGTTTATTGGAGTCTTACAACCAAACAAAAAGATAAAACGGCGAAACAAGCAAGTTAAACGAACACCAACACCCTCAAAATGCGTTTGTTCACCAAAATAGTATTAACAACGATCGAAAAAAATGTAAAACCGCTAAACGGACGCCGTTTAGCGGTTTTCTTTTTCAAACAATGTAAAATACTACCCATATCCTTCTTTTTCAAGATCTTCTCAACGCTGCTGAATGGATACAATAGCGAAGCCCTGTCGATGCTGATCCGTCATTAAAAACATGTCCTAAGTGCGAATCGGCTTTTCAGCTACGAGCTTCTACGCGAACGATATCGTGGCTTAAATCTAATTCGGTCTTAATATTTTCTTCATGAAAATGCTTTGTAAAACTTGGCCAACCGTAGCAGAATCATACTTGGCGAACAGTGCCTAGCGCTGTTTTCCATAATGGATTTGTTTTCTCGAAGAATTGTCGGATAGGCCATCAGTGAACGGATGAATCATCAATTCGCGATACAAGCATTAGAGAAAGCTGTTTGGAAGCGTCAACCTCCACCTAGGTTGATTTATCACTCTGATCAAGGATCACAACTATCAAAACAAGCATAAGCCGCAAAGGGACTTAAATACTTTCTATTTCAATGTCTGACTTTACTTTTAAGGCCTTATTTAAGGCTTTTTTTAAAATAGTTATTAAATCTTCTCCATCACTTGTAACAAAATAGTTAGATAAGTCTGTAATTTCATCACTTATATTATCTCCCCATGGTGGTGTTTTGGAAAGGTCTTCAATATCCCAAATGACTTGTGATGGACTGTAATTTTTCAAACTTTCTTGAATTTCATCTATTTCTTTAATAGCATCTTTAATATATTTATACTCAAGTTTGCCATTATATAGTTTGTTTAATAAAAGAGGATACTTTGTTCCCCAACCATTTGGCTCTAAATGATAGCTTACTGTTGAAAAAAACGAATGTAAAAAGTCACCATGCCCAATTGGATACCAATAATATTTTACTTTAAAACCTACAGCCATTCTGTCACCTCACTCATTAGTTTTAAATCTAATATTTACTTTACCATTTGTTTTTTTCATTATTTTATCATACAAATCATCTAGTATTTCTTCCGATACATTTTGTC
This sequence comes from Parageobacillus caldoxylosilyticus NBRC 107762, assembly GCF_000632715.1. GTDB lineage: Bacteria > Bacillota > Bacilli > Bacillales > Anoxybacillaceae > Saccharococcus > Saccharococcus caldoxylosilyticus. The sequence goes on from NZ_BAWO01000034.1 coordinate 7,330, forward strand.
CCCGTATATCGATAATAACAGTTTGTTTAGTACCTCTCGGTAAATCACCTAATCGCTTTTCAAATTGAGTAGAAATATTGTTTACTAATCTGCTTCTACCTTCTGGGGTAATAATTTTATAATTTTTTACTTCTATACTAAATCCTTCTTTATAATAATCTGGTCTTGAGCTTCCTTTGGTTCCATAAGGTACTTCTTTTCCGTTTTTAAAAGATTTTTGAGCACTATATTCTGGATATTCTTTTCCTATGTCAATTTCTGATTGTCTCCAAGACGGTCTAGCATTACCCGTCCCCTTACCAACCACCTTATCCCCAGTTTTTCCAATTATGTTCATCATCGTTTCTTTTGCTTCCCTCTCAGCTCCACTCATCCATACACCGCGGGCCGGACCGATTTCTGCCAAGGCTGGCTGCGGTCCCTGCAGGACAGAGCCAACATTTTCGAGAAGGTTCTCCCATTGCCTTTTGAACGAACGGATCGTTTGGGTAATCGGCGCTTTTACCACTTGGAGATACGCCGCTTGAAGGGCAGGCATAACTTTATCATAGCGGAGAACATGTTTCGTTTGCGAGACTAATTCGGAAACATCCGCTGCTGTTTCTGCCGCTTTCGCTCCTTTGATCCCCGCTTTGCCGGCGACGCCTGCTCCTTTGGCTGGAGGAATGACGGACAACAATAGCATTCCTCCCGCCAGCCAGCGGTCTCCTGCTGAAATCCGTTCCCCGGTGATTGGATCGTATTCTCCAAACAATCGCTGCAAGTCATACCAGCCAAGAAGCTCCAGACCGAATTCTGTCATGTTATCGGCAAGCGTTTGGTCTGCCTGTCTTATTGCCGCGGCTGTTCGATACAGCAGTTCCTCCGCTTCATTCAGCTTTTCTTCATAGATCTGGAGCCAATAAACAAGCTCGTCTTTGAGCTCATGGATGGCATCAGAGCCGATTCCTGGAATCTCCATCACTAAAGAGGGAAGTTCCCAGGAAAGCGAGGTTCGCGCGCGCTGACAGGCGTCTTCCGCATCGGGGACATGTTTTGCTACCGCTTCCAGCTCCTCTGGTTTGATTTGAATGGTTGTCATGATAACTCCTCTATCTTTCGCTGTATTCGGGCGATTCCCCTGCTTATTTCATGAAGAAGATCGTCTGCGGCCGCATCAATATGTGATTCGATTGGCCGCAAGTCCCCGTATATCGCCTCAGACGCTTCCCTCGGCTCTCCTTGACAATGTGAAACATATTCATCATTCACGTGGTAAAAGGAATGTAAGCCATGATCAAATTCCTCGCTCGTTTCTTCGACCTGCCCCTGATAAGACTGGAGACAATAGCTCATCGTCTCGTAGGCCCTGCGTTTCACTTCTTTTTCGATCGATTCCAAGAAAGACAACACCTGGATTTCCTCTCCCCCATTCACACACTATCTAAATGGTAACACAAGGAAAATAAGGATAAATCATGATATATTCCTGTTTTCCCAGATGACAATGAGGACTTTTTCCCTATCTATTATTTCTGTTATGTGAAACATGTCAAAGTTCCTTCGGAAATTACCTTAGTTTAATAGAACTCGGTCAATCATGTTGTACAAGCCGGTGATAGGTTTTCCACAAGAACTGCCAAACTTAAATCCGAAATAAACAAACCGTCCAAGTGATTGACACGATCATACCTTCCCATTCTTCCATCTCGTCCTTTATTTCCTTGCTGAAGAACGGTATCGAAGAATAAATGAAAGTCCTCAATTCCTTGATATGGATTGAGGACTCTTGAATTCATGATTCCCACGCGACTCGAATGCGCGATCCCTACTCTGTCAAGGTAGGGGTACTCTTCTTCCATCATGAAAACAACTTAATCAAATACCCCAACAAAATCCCCACAATCCCAAAATCCGAATCTCCGAACGTCGTTCCTTCAAATCCTAGCGAGCCGAGTACTGGTAGTAAGAGCGCTGGTAAGAAGGAAATTAAAATTCCGTTGGCAAATGCTCCGAAAATGGCGCCGCGTCTGCCGCCTGTGGCGTTGCCGAATACGCCGGCAGCGGCTCCGGTGAAAAAGTGCGGAATTAGCCCAGGAACAATCACTTTTAAGCCGACGAGCGGCAAGATAAACATCGAAATAATCCCCGCGGCAAAACTGGATAAAAAACCGACGATGACGGCGTTCGGAGCGTATGGAAATACGGCCGGACAATCAAGCGCCGGCTTGGCGTCTTGCACCACTTTATCCGCAATCCCCTTGAATGCTGGAACAATTTCAGCAATAAGCATCCGTACTCCCGCTAATACAACGTATACCCCTGCGGCGAACGTAATTCCTTGCATAAGGGAGAAGACAAGGAAGTTCACGCCGCCGCTTAACTCTTTCTCTATAAACTGCTTTCCGGCAAATGGGGCAACAATAAAGAATAACAGAACCATTGTCAATGACATCGCCACGGATGTATCGCGAAGGAATCCTAATGATTTCGGCACTTTAATATCCTCAGTGGATTGCGCTTTGTTTCCAAGCCGCTTTCCGATCCATGCGGAAGTAAAATAGCCGATCGAGCCAAAATGGCCTAAAGCGATTTGGTCCGTTCCCGTTATTTCTCGCATATACGGTTGCAAAATCGCCGGCATCAACACCATCAAACTTCCAAGAATAACAGAACCAATGATGACAAGCGGAATACCAGTAACCCCACCAGTAGCAAATACAGCGGAAATCAAGCAGGCCATAAATAACGTATGATGCCCGGTTAAGAAAATATATTTAAAACGAGTAAATCGTGCGATAAGAATATTGACAACCATTCCGAATAGCATTATCATTGCTGTTTCTTTTCCAAACGTTTGTTGAGCAATGGCAACAATCGCTTCGTTGTTCGGAATCACCCCTTTAATATGGAACGCTTTTTCAAACATTTTCCCGAAAACGTTTAACGAGCCGATTAAAATGTTGGCGCCGCCGCCGAGAATAACAAATCCCATAATCGTCTTTAACGTGCCGGAAACGATATCAGGAAAACTTTTCTTTTGCAACAACAGACCAAGGAACGCAAACAATCCGACCAAAATCGCCGGCGAACCTAATATATCTTTCATAATGAAATCAAACATCGCACATGTGCCCCCTATTTATTCATAAGCTTTAGGAATATCATTTTTTTCTATCTAAAAATCTCTTTCTTGTTTTCTCATTCTTTCGTATACTTCTAATAAAAGGGAAAGTTTTTTCTTTTATGCAGGCGGTCGCCTGCTTATTTCTATTACAAATGTTTCTGTAGCACGAATCTTAGTTCATCAAGGTCAAGAATATTTGTCAGTTTGGCCACATTGCGCGTGCCGTCATCCAGTACTTCCACTAAATCTTTTGCCCCTAAATATAAATCGGCTTTTTCTGTTTTGCTTGTGGCTAAATCAGTATGAGAAACTTCGGCTTCAATTCCCAGCTCTTTTAACACGTTTTTGACATTCATTTCGATGATAAAACTGCTTCCAAGTCCATTTCCGCAAACGACGAGAATTTTTTTCATTTTTTTGTACCTCCTTGGTTTGAACTCTTATTTTAATGAGAATATGCTTCGATTAATGTGAGTACTTCTTCTACCGAATTGGTCGAGAATAATACACGCATATTTTCTTTGTCTGATAACAATTTTGTCAGTTGTGATAGCGCTTTTAAATGTGTTTCATTATCAATGGCAGCTAAAACGATTAAAACATATACCCGGTGTTCTTCTTTTTCCGAGAATAGACAACCGTTTTTGATTTTAAGAAAGCTCATCCCTATTTTCTTTACTCCCTGTTCCGGCCGGGCATGCGGCAAAGCCACTCCTGGTGCAATCACGATGTAAGGTCCCAATGTCATCACATTGTCAATCATCGCTTGAATATATTCGTTTGTAATATAACCGCCATCCAATAACGGTTTAGCAGCAAGCACAATCGCTTCTTTCCAATCACCTACCTCTTCAACAAATTGAATGTGATGTTTTGTAAGCAAATCTTTCAACATCGGTTTTTTAAAAATCTCCTTTCTTTGACTTTGACTAATATATTCGTGTAGTTCTTGAATTAACGCTTGTTCATTAATGATCGTTGCATGTTTTTTAACGATTTCCAATAATGCTTCGACTGATAGAGTTCTCGTTTCGGATAGTTCGTTTGTTTCTCTTAAAAGCAATATTTTATCCGCAGCGGTTAAAATAGGACGAACCATATAAACGGGAACATCTCGCGGTTGTAACGGAATGGTTGTAACAACAAAATCAACATGTTCCAAAGAATAAGCTCGATATTCTCTTACCGAGATAATGTCAATGACATCAACGGTTGGTAATAGTTCTTCAATTTGTTTTTGTAAAATTCTTGATGTACCAATGCCGCTTTCGCACACAATGAGCGCTTTTTTCCGTGTCGGGACAGATACCCCCTCTCTGTCAAGCCATCCACCGAAATGCATTGCAATATAAGCAATTTCATCATCGCTTACGGATTGACCGACGACGTTCTCCACATGATGAACAACTTTTTTCGTTAGAGTAAAGATGTCATGATAATTTGCTTTGACAGATTGGGTTAATTCATTTTGCAAATGAAGACCATATTTTAAGCGGTAATAAGCCGGTTTCATATGAATCAATAAATTTTTTTTCAACTCTTCACGATGTTTGAATTGTACACAAGCGTACGTTTGAAAATCATCGACCATGTTTTTGACCATTTGTTTTAAAATGGCGATTTCATTGCTTTGATCGATTTGCTTATCGTCTGTGACTCTTGAACCCAGAAGATAGGTTGCGAGATAACAAGTTTCATCTTTAGGAACATTGATTTGGAAAGCGTTTTCAATTTGAGTAATGATATAATGAGCCGTTTTGTATTCCCGAGTCGATCGCAACACTTCTTTTTCCTGCTCATCCATTTGAATGTATTTACCACGAATCCATCGTCTTATAAAAATAGAAAGATAAATGGTTAATGTTTGAATAACGTCATTCGTATAACGAATGGAAGAAAATGCTTCTGATTGGCGAATAATATCGTTGATAGATGATATGCGCCCGCCTAACAACTCAGAACATAGACGTTCATAGCCAACCGTTGCCAAAAGCTGTGCGACATGATGTACGATTGCCTTCCGTTTTTGCATTTCTTCACCTTTAATGAAATATCCTTGTTTACGATGGAATGCTAATTGCAACTGAAACAACTGCCATTCCGTTTTGAGTTCCTTGATATCATTCAATAAAGTACTTCGGCTGACTTGCATTTTCTCTAACAAGTCGTGTAAAAAAATCGGACGGTTGCGAATAAAAATCAATAATCCAATCCAAGCTTTTCTTTCTTCCGAAGAATACTCGTAATGTCGAATCGTTTGTAACGTTTGCCATTTTTGCGCCATTTGCTTTTTGACTTGATCGTCCAAATAAAAACCGAGATCGCGCACATGTTTCAGTTGCGAAAAGCCTTGACTTCGTAGCCAATCATTTATTTTTTGAATATCGTAATAAACCGTTCGCCTTGATACTTGCAAGGACTGAGCCAGCTTGTCTGCGGTGACGTGAGTAGAAGAACTAAGCAACATATTCAAGATTTGGACACAACGGGCATTGAGTATCATGCTGGAGTGCTCCTTCATTCCATTGTGCAAACAATCATACTCATTAGATGGAATCTAGACTCCTCTTACTGTTCATTATATTGAAATTTCGGCAAAAGATAAGCCCAAATGTTGTGAGTAGGACTGTGCAAAATATAGACCGATGTACAATAAAAAACCACATCCGCACACAGATGTGGTAACAAACGAATTCACAAAGCTTCACAAACATTTCGAACGCTTCTTTGTTTTCATTTTTCTCTCCCGTAACAATTCAGCCTATACTAGCTAACAGATGAACGTCTTCGATGAGTTCGGTCTCTCTTGTTCTTTTGGTCTAGTAGCTAATGCTTTACAAAAAATTTTATGCATTATCCCTTTTATCTAAATTAAACAATAGTCGTATCTGTATTTACATCTGTTTTTAAAGTATTGTTGAATGGATCTGTAAAATTATCAGGGGCAACCTTTGCTTTTATTTTCATAGCCACCCAATAAACAAAACCAGATACGATAACAGATTGAACGGCCGGCAGCCCAATTGGATGTACATATTGTGTACAATAACCGAGTAATGTACCTGCGACTAAAGCGATGGTCGCCATCCAGTTCCAGCCTTTATTGTCTACCCACTGTTGCTTACGGATGAAGAAAAAGTCCGTCATCATAACACCTGCAATGGCCGGATAAATCAAAGCGGTCATATATAGAAAATCCATAAAATAGTCTAATATTCCTGCCAATGCAATCACTAAAGAAATAATAGTTCCACAAAGAGTTAATAATGCTCTTCCTCTCCCAGAATTTACGTTTAACATATTAGCTAATGCAAGTCCCATACTATAGTTATTGACGATTTGACTCGTCCAAGTAGCAAACCAAAGAATTAAAAATCCCCAGACAGGAAAACCAAGCTTTAACATTACATTAACGATATCTGCATCCCCTATACCAACAGACATCACAGCACCGATAAAAAATAGTGGTAAGCCAACAGCAATGATGCCCAGAGGGATCAATATATTATCCTTGATCTTCGGCTTAGCATAACGGGTGTAATCAGATGAAATGACCCACTGCGAAACATTAACACCAATAATTAAACTAACGGCAGCGGAAAACGTCATGGAAGGTTTCGGATCCCAAGATGCAATAGTCTGCCATCCTGTATTTTTTAGTGCATAGAAAATTCCCCCGGCAATTAAAAGTAGTCCCGCTGGAACTGCAATATAATCTGTCCATTTCATCGAAGAATAACCTAAAATAGCCGGAAGCGCAAATAATAATCCCGTTATTGTGGTTACAACTGCCCATGGAATCCATTCATGTTTATAATCGATACCAATCATGGCGGAAATCGCATTTCCAGTAACAGCCGTCTGTACCGCCCACCATCCAACAGATACGACAAAAATGGTTAAACCGACAATAAAACGGGCTTGTTGAGCACCAAAACTCGTTCTCGCAATAACAGAAGAAGATCTCCCTGTCTTAGCTCCAATATAACCTTGAATCGCATTCCCTACCCATTGAAACCCAATCATTGCGACGATTAAAATCCAAAATATTTCAGTAATCCCAAAACTAGCTGTTAGCATGGCGCCTACCATTAGAACAGGGATGGAAAATTCCAGCCCTCCAAAAATCATCGCAGGAGTTAACCAATGTTGCCTTTCACTTAAAGGAATGGCTGAAAATGCTTCATCTTTTTCGATGGATTTGTTTAACCCTTTTTCTTCCATTCTCTCATCCCCTTTGTTTTTTGTCGCTTTCTAACCAAAAATTAAGATTTCGATTTTTTCTGTTTCGGCTCTTTCACTTGCAAATTGCAAATGTAAGATTACTTTATAAAAAGAGGCTAACTCCAACATCATGAGCAAGCCTCTTTCAAGAAGAAGACATATATAACAAGACTTTGTATCAAAAACTAATTGTCATTAAACCTTTTTAGCCAACTAATACCCACACGATCTCACAGACTTCATTGTGATCGTTATAAGCCGTATGTTCTTCCCCCTGCTGGAATAAAAGTGGCGTCCCTTGCATTGATCCGATACTGCTTTCCTCCACTTTCAGCAATAAAACTTCCTTTTATGACAATGGAGTATTCATTTTGTTTATGGCTAGAAACCCCATTTAGCGGCACATGTTCTCCCGAAGGAATGACGACTTTTCCCATGGCTATTTTTTCCGCTTACGTTTTTTTGTTCAGAAACCTTTCAAAGGAATACAGAAGTCTGCTCTTCTGTTGGTAAATCTTTCATTGTGATGACTTGCATTTTGATTTCATCCTCTCGCTTCTTAAAGGGGTATATCCTTCTATTTCAAAAGTATCAGGGTTCAAAATGACGCCAAATATTTCTTTCGCTTGGGTTGTGGTGAAATATCCGTTTTTTACATCTCTTGCTACTTTTTCAGCTGGACGGTCGAGAGGATTTCCGTAACCTCCCCCTGTTGCTGTCATTAACTTGACAACATCCCCTTTGTTAAGCGGATATCTCGGATAAATTCCATAAGGACCGTCTACTTCTCCATTTGCTTTTTGGATAATAAATTCATTTGCAGATCCTGAATGTCCGCCATTGATTCCCCAAGGTAAAAATTTGTTTCGCCCAAATGTGACAGATACCATTTGCTTATCTGTTAAAGCACGATAGGAGCGAATGACACCTGAACCACCGATGTATTCCCCTGCACCAGCTCCGTCTGTTCTTAAAGCATACTCTTCGACCATGACACCATAACGAGTTTCAGCGACTTCAACCGGCACGTTATACGTTTCACCGTCACCAAGACAGAATTGTCCACGAGCGCCATCTTGCCCTTCCGCTGCTCCCCATCCACCAACAGAAGGTTCCACAATTAAAAATGGTTCATTCGTATCTGGATGTTTTCCTGCTAGTACTACCGCACAAACTGATAATAAATGCCCTGCAGGCAAACGATGCGGAACGACCGGAGCTAAGGCTTTCCAAATTAAATCCGCACCTGCTAACATACTTTCCCAATATATCGATACAGGGGCTGGCCGCTCCGCCGATAAAACTGATTGCGGATCCGTAATCACTTTCAGCGGGCGGAAAACTCCATCATTTACATCTTGAGATGGGTTCGTAACAGCTAAAAATATCGTTCGTACGGCAGACACTAGCGCTGTATATGAGCAATTAATCGGGCCCGGTACTTGTGGATGACTTCCGCGAAAATCGCAAATAAATTCATCATCCGTAATCGTTACTTTCACTTTGATTTTAAATGGTCCGTTACCAAAACCATCGTCATCAATATAATCTTCCGCTTCAAAAGTCCCCTTTGGAAGTTTTTTCAGCTCTTTCCGTGCCAATTGTTCACCGTGATCTAACAAATGTTCGATAGATGCTAACACAATATCCTTTCCATATTTGTCACACAATTCGCGTACACGTTTTTCGCCTGTTCGCAATGCTGCGACTTGCGCCCACATATCGCCTAGTGATAAATCAGGAAATCTGACATTCGATCGGATAATGTCGACAAGCGCCTGATTTACTTTTCCTTCTTCAAACAACTTTACGCAAGGGAATTGCAGCCCTTCCTGGAATATTTCCACTGCATCATTGCTAAACGAACCGGGATCTTTTCCGCCCACTTCTGTCCAATGTGCTTTATTGGCAGAGAAAGCGATAAGTTCACCATCGTAAAAAATCGGCATGACAAGCCCAACATCTGATAGATGGGACCCTCCCCCTCCATAAGGATCATTGATAATAATAATATCCCCCGGTCTTAATTCTTCTTTGCCAAACTTTCGCAATGTTTCTTTTACCATGAACGACAACATTCCGATAAAACCGGTGACACCATTTCCTTGCGTGAGTAATTGGCCTTTTGCATCCGTTAGGCCACTTGCATAGTCTAATACCTCGTAAATAATGGGGCTCATGGAGGTTCTAGCTAATGCATAAAACATCTCTTCCCCAATGGCAATTAATGAATCCTTTACAATTTCAAGGGTAAACGGGTCTACTTTTGATTTTACATTTACCATCGATTACTCCACCCCCGTATCAATGATTAAGTTACCATATTGATCAACGGTTAATGATTGGCCTGGATATAAAACAGTTGAAGCGGATGGCTCTTCAACTATAGCTGGACCTGTAATTTCCATATCTGATTCCAATAAATGGCGGTAATAAACTTTCGTATCAAGCCAGCCTTTTTCTTCGTAAAATACAGGGCGAATTTCTTTTAAAGCATTTTCTATTTTTCTTCCAGTTTTTCGAATCTTTTTCAAAACTGGTTTTTTCACTTTTCCAAACGCTGTTAAATGAAGATTTACAATTTCAGTAGGTGTATCTTCGAGCTTAAATGTGTAGTGCTGTTCATGTAATTGATGGAATCGATGAGCGATCTCTTCTAGAGTGTCGCTTGTCCATTCTCCATTTGGAACAGGTACCTTAACGGTATGTTCTTGCCCTAAATATCTCATATCTGCAAATCTCGTAAATAACACATTTTCTTCTCCGATTCCCTCTTCGCTATATTGGGAAATGGCTCTTGATTCTAGCTTAGCCCATTCCTTGTTGATTTCTGTCAAATCAATATCCGTTAGTCTCTTAATATACGTTTGGATATAATCGTGACGAAGATCCGTCATTAACATTCCCCAAGCTGAGAAAACAGAGGATGCGACAGGAACAATGACTTTTTTCACGCCTAATTCTTTAGCAAGAGCAGGTGCATGCATAGAACCTCCGCCACCAAATGCAATAAGTGTAAATTCTCTCGGGTTATAACCTTTTCGAATAGAAATGAGTTTTAGCGCATTAAGCATGTTAGAATTCGCAATTCTTATGATTCCTAATGCCGCTTCCTCTACAGAAATTCCGTAATAATCAGCCACTTTTTCTTTAATTGCTCTGCGCACGTTCTCTAAATCTACTTTATAATCAAAATTTTCTGGAGATAGGCGCCCAGTTACTAGATTCGCATCCGTTGTTGTCGGTTCTGTTCCTCCTAACCCATAGGCAACAGGTCCTGGCAAAGCTCCGGCTGATTGCGGTCCTACCTTCAAAGAACCGGCCTCATCAATCCAGGCAATAGAGCCACCGCCATTACCAATTTCGACAATATCTACAACCGGGACTTTAATCGGGTAACCAGCACTCCGCTCATTTTTTTCGATATAGTAATCGGTTGTTACTTTCACTTCACCATTATTAATGAGTGAACATTTTGCCGTAGTTCCTCCGATATCAAAGGCAATAATATTCTTTTCCCCTATCATCTCTCCTAGAACGGCAGCACCGTAAATCCCGGCTACAGGTCCAGATTCCACCATATGAATCGGAGTTTGTTTAGCTTGACTAAATGTGGTTGTTCCGCCATTGGATTGCATAATAAAATTCTGACTATTGGTTTTATTTTCGATGAGTTTCGATTGTAAGCGGTCAATATAAGAAGCGGCAATAGGCTTTACATAGGAGTTCAAAACTGCGGTGTTCGTTCTTTCATATTCACGCCATTCTTTTGTCACTTCATGAGAGGCGGTCACAGCGACATCAGGCCAAAGTTCTTTAATGATTTCTACCGTTTCTTGTTCATGAATTGGATTTACGTATGAATGAAGGTAGGAAACTGCAATCGCCTCGACTTTTTCTTTTTTGAAATAAGAAACGATTTCTTTAATTTGTTCTTTATTTAGTGGAACAATAATTTCTCCTTTATAATTAAGTCTCTCTTCCACTTCTTGGCGGAGATAGCGTTCCACAAAAGGTTCCGGTTTTTTGTAACGAAGATTAAAGAGATCCGGACGATTCCCTCTGGCAATTTCTAAAACGTCTCTAAACCCTTTTGTCGTAATAAGCCCGGTTTTTACTCCTTTTCTTTCTGTTAAAGCGTTAATAATAACGGTAGTGCCATGAATAAATGTCCGAATGGCTTGCTGATTAATTCCGCTTTTTCGAATAACATCAATAACCCCTTGTTCAAAATTTGGAGGTGTCGTATGGCTTTTGGCTACTCCAAAATTTCCATCATCATCAACATAGACTAAGTCCGTAAAAGTTCCGCCAATATCTGTTGCAACTCTCATTATTCTCCACCTTTCCTATAAGAGTTATTTGCTAAACCAGTTAAAAAATAACTGGGGTCAATACACAAAGCAGGACGGCTTCTTCGTCAAGCACATTTTCAACAAAATGAGGACAAGTTGAAGGAAAATGCAAACTATCCCCCTGGCGAATTAAATACTCTTGGTTATCCACGTTAAATAATGCAGCTCCTTTTAACACATAATAAAACTCTTCACCAGGATGATTGAAGGTTTGAGTTCGTTTTTGGTTGGGAGCTAAAGTAACAAGCATCGGTTCAAGTACCCTTCCGTTAAATTCACCGCTTAAACGCACATAGGTAAAATCAGACCCCTCAATCTTAAAAGGTTTTTGATGTCCTACTTTTACAAGATAATTATCGTTTGATTCAGTTTCGAAAAACTCCGTGATCTTTACATTTAATGCATCTGCAATCTTTTTTAAAGATGTAATGGCCAAAGAAGAGGTTCCTCTTTCAACTTGGGATAAAAAACTTATGGATAAGTCTGTTTTTTCACTAAGTTCCTTAAGTGTTAAACCATTTCTTAATCGTATGTCCTTTATTTTCTTATGAATTTCATCCATACTAAACTTCCTTTCAATACCACGTCAATTATTTTAGAATTACTGAATTTTATTTAAGTAATACTGTATTTTCTCTTAAATATTAACATATATTTTTATAAAATTTAAATAATATTATAAAAAATATAAATATTATTTTTTCAGCTTATCGACAGCCTGAAGCACCATAAAAGTGTACAAACTTTTATGAGTGCTTTTAATTTGCTATCATCGTCCCCTTATTGCTTATCTAAACAAAAAAGATTTCCTACCCATCTCCCTCGTTTCATATGAAATACTATCTTATTGGAATAAGCTTGAAATCCTTGATACGACTGGGTTCGAAGTACGCGATCTCTACCCTTGCCAAGCCTCTTCCGTTATGAAAACAACTTCATCAAATCTCCTAACCTAACGTTGTACCTTCCAATCCGATGAAAAAGGATGTCCCGAAACCTTTTTCGAGACATCCTTTTTGTGCCGCTACTAGATAGTGACTCCTTTTGTATGGTCTTCTTTTTTCCCTTGCTTTGCCGGTGCCAGGTGGATTGCCTGCGCGCGGAGTGCTTCGATCGCCTCCAGCAGCGCTTCGTTTCCGCTTGGGTGCGGATAGAACGGAAAGCGGAAGTCCTCTTCGCGCGCGGCCATTTCCAAGCCGAGCACTCCGCTGGAAATCAGCTCCACCGCCCCGGCGCCGATGATGTGCACGCCCAGAAGGACATCGGTGGCGGCGTCGCTGATCACTTTGATGACCCCGTCCTTTTGCCCGAGGATGCTTGCATATCCGTTTCCGGCGAGCGGAAATTCGCCGATGCGGACCGCCCCGTACTGGCGGCGCGCTTCTGTTTCTGTCAGGCCGGCGCTGGCGATTGGCGGGATCGAATGGACGACAGTTGGAAGAAAGGTAAGATCGACTTCCACCAATTGCCCAGCGATCGCTTCCGCCGCCGCTTTTCCCTGCTTGATCGCTTTGACGGCCAAAAATGGCGCGCCCGTGACATCGCCAATGGCATAAATATGGGAAAGGGATGTTTGCGCCTGACGGTTGACCTGGATAAACCCGTTTTCATCCGTTTTCATGCCAAGCCGCTCAATGCCTAATCCATTGGTATTTGCTTTTTTCTCGCACGAAACAAATAAATGGGAGCCTTCAAGGGTGGCCGTTTCTCCTTCTGCTGTCCGGATCGTGACCGCAACGCAGTCGAGGGAGGATTCGGCCCGTTCGATCTGGCATCGTGTATACAGTTTGATTTTTCGTTTTTTCCATATGCGCTGTAGTTCTTTCGCAATGGTGTCGTCCAAGCCAAACGTACCGTCATCGCTGATGACTGACACTTGCGAACCAAACGCGTGGAAGCTCATTGCTGCTTCGAGCGCGATATAGTCGTTCCCATATACAAGCAAATGGCCGGGCAATGTTTCTAAACTATAGATGGAATCGACGTTTAATATCCGTTCATGGTCAACGGAAACGGTCGGCGGCGAAACGTGCGACGCGCCGACAGCGATGATCGCATGCCGGAAACGGTAGACTTCAAAAGCATCGCCCGCTTCAACACCGATGCGGTCTTCCGCCAAAAACGAGGCATGGCCGCGGAGGATCTCGATGCGGTTGGCCTTGCAAAGCGCTTCGACGCCCTGGCGGAGCTGAGTGATGATTTTCGCTTTATAGTTTTGCAGCTTGCCAAGCTGGAAGCCAGTGTTCTCTAAATCTATTCCGATGTCTTTTAGATGCGGGATGTCTGCCATCTTTTGCGCCGCATGGGCAAATACTTTCGACGGAATGCATCCTTTGTTTAAACAGACGCCGCCAAGTTCCCCTTCTTCTATCAATGTGACCGACAAACCGAGCTGGGCGGCGCGGATCGCCGCGCTATATCCGCCCGGCCCGCCGCCGATAATGACGACATCCCGTTCCTGTGCCAGTTCTCCAACGACCATTTACACCAACTCCATAAGCATTCGTTTCGGATTTTCAATGAGTCTCACAAAATAGTTCGTAAACGCGACCGCTGTCGCTCCGTCAGCCACACGGTGGTCAAACGACATCGAGATGTTCATCATCGAACGGACGGCGATCTCGTCGTTTTCCATCACCATTGGCCGTTTTTTCGTTTTATGAAACGCCATCAGCGCCACTTCCGGATAGTTGATGATCGGCGTCGCGCCGATGCTTCCGCCAAGCGGGCCGACGTTGCTGATGGTAAAGGTGCTTCCCGTGATTTCAGAAACGGACAGCTTGTTTTCCTGAGCCCGTTTCGTAAGCTGTTTCGCCTCTTCGTGAATTTCCCGCAGCGATTTTCTTTCTACATGCCTTATCACTGGTACGATTAAGCCGTCTTCGGTGTCGACGGCAATGCCGATATGATGCTCGGCGTATAAGTGAATTTCTTCCCGCTCTTCGTCAAGGCGCGCGTTAAAAATCGGAAACTGCTTTAATGACAGTGACAGCGCTTTAATGAAAAACGCCGTTGCCGAAATGTGGATGTCATGCTGCTTCAGCTCTTCGCGGAAACGAATGAGTTCTGTGACATCGACTTCTTCAAAATGGGTGCAATGCGGAATCGTATATAGCGACTGCGCCATTTTTTTCGCGATTTGTTTGCGGCGTCCGCAAAACGGAAGGACCGATGTGGCGGACGCGGACGAATTTTCTTTTTTCGGCGCCGCTTCAAGAGCCGCTGCACTGCTTGCGCTTTTTGTTTGCTTTGCCTCAATAAAGCGGTATACATCTTCATCCGTAATGCGCCCGCCTGGACCAGTGCCTGCAATTTGTTCCAAATTGACGCCATGTTCGCGGGCGATCTTGCGCGTATACGGCGTGGCAAGCACGCGGCGGATATTCTTCGTCAGGACGGAACCGCCTGTTTCCTCGTTGGCGCTTGGCAAACGGAAAGATTCTGCTGCATTGGAGGAAGAAGCGGGATTGGGCTGAACCACTGCGCTTGTCTGCAACGTCAAAATCGTCGTGCCGACCGCAATCGTTTCCCCTTCGCGTACAAGAATGTCTTGCACGATTCCTTCCGCCGGAGCGGGGATTTCCGCCACCATTTTATCTGTTTGGACTTCGACGAGCGGCTGATCGGCCTTGACATAGTCACCTTTTTGCACGAGATACGTTAATACAACCGCTTCCGTCATCCCTTCGCCGATATCGTGAAGCTTTACTTCCATCGTTTCTACCCCTTCCGCTAGAAGTTGACTGTTTTTTCAATCGCGTGCAAGACGCGCGCCGGCGTCGGCAAATAATCGTCTTCGTAGGCAAAAAACGGCACCGGGACATCGAATCCAGTGACGCGCGCCACAGGCGCTTTTTGGTACAAAAACGATGTATCGTTAATCAGCGCGACAATATCGCTTGCAAGTCCTCCAGTGGCGTGCGCTTCCTGGACAATCACCGTTCGTCCCGTTTTTTGCACCGACGCGGCGATCATATCTTTATCGAGCGGATAGAGCGTGCGCAAGTCGATCACATCGGCGTGAATCCCTTTTTTCGCGGCGCTTTCCGCCGCTTTCAGCGCCACCGGCACCATCGCTCCCCAGGCGATCACGGTCACGTCATCGCCTTCGCGCAATTTTTTCGCTTTGCCGATTTCCACCGTATATTTTCCTTCCGGCACTTCTTCGCGAAACGCACGGTAGCTGCGCATCGGCTCCAAAAACAGCACCGGGTCCGGATCTTCAATCGCGGCAATCAGCAGTCCTTTCGCGTCATATGGCGAGGCCGGGCAGATGACTTTCATGCCGGGCATATGGGTAAACAATGCCTCCGTGCTGTCGGAATGGATTTCCGGAGCGCGCACCCCCGCGCCGTACGGGGCACGGATCACCATCGGGACGGTGAAATGCCCCATCGTCCGCGCCCGCATCCGCGCCGCATGGGTCATAATTTGTTCGTACGCCGGATAAATAAATCCTAAAAATTGAATCTCGACGACCGGACGAAAGCCGTTTAACGCCATCCCGATCGCCGCTCCGGTAAACCCTGCTTCGCTAAGCGGCGTATCGATGACCCGGTCCTCGCCAAACTCCGCCTGCAAGCCTTCGGTCGCGCGGAACACCCCGCCGTTTTTCCCGATATCCTCGCCAAGCAAAATGACGTCGTCGCGTTCTTTTAACATCGTGCGCAACGCGTCGTTTACCGCCTGCACGAGCGTCAACGTTTTTGTATTCACCGCTGTTGTCATCCTTCCATCCCCCGTTTCCACTCCATATACGCTTGTTTTTGCTCGGCAATCGTCCACGTCGGCTCGGCAAACACATAATCAAACATATCTTCCGGATTGGCGCTTGGATAGCGATCCATTTCCGCCACCGCCTGCTCCACTTCCGCATTTACCCTTTCTTGTACATCGTTGGCCCAGTTTTCATCCCAAAAGCCTTCCCGCTGCATAAAACGCTCAAGCCGCATGATCGGATCGGTCGTTTCCCGTCTCCGTTTGCTTTCTTCTTGATCGCGGTACTTCGATGGATCATCGGAAGTCGTATGGGCGCCGTAGCGCCAGGTGACCGCCTCAATCAGCGTCGGTCCTTCCCCGTTTCGCGCCCGCTCTAACGCTTGTTTGGTGTGAAAATAGACGGCGAAAATATCGTTTCCGTCGATGCGAATGCCAGGGATGTCATAGGCGAGCGCTTTTTGCGCGATCGTTTTTGATTTCATTTGCCGGGTGATCGGCACGGAAATCGCATACTGATTGTTTTGATTGAAAAAGACGACTGGAGCATTGAAAACGCTTGCAAAATTCAACCCCTCATGAAAATCGCCTTCCGATGTCGCGCCGTCTCCAAAATAAACGATCACCGCGTTTTTTGTTCCCTTCCGTTTTTCCGCGTATGCCGCTCCGGCAGCTTGCGGCAGCTGTGTGGCGATCGGAACGTACGGCGGCACGATTTTTTTCCCTTGCGGCGGGATGCATCCTTCCGTCCGCCCTTTCCAATACAAAAGCGTCTGTGTCAATGTGCGGCCGAACGTCATCATCGCCCCGTGGTCGCGATACGTCGGAAACATCCAATCTTCGTCCTCTAAAGCGAGGGCGCTGCCGACTTGGCACGCCTCCTGCCCTTCAAACGGAACGTACGGGCCGATCCGCCCTTGCCGTTGCAGGCTGACGCATTTGCGGTCAAACGTTCTTGTCCGGATGAGATGGCGGTACATCGCCATTACGAGTTCTTCCGTTATTTGCCCCCGATACTCGTGCTCTACGATCCGCCCTTGTTCATCCATGATTTGCCTGATTGGGAATTGCCGTTCCATCGAATCCCTCCTTGTTGTCAGCGGCGAATATCCCATTTCGGCCGCTTATGATGGGTAAAAAAGTTATTGCGGCGGCTTCGCTGCCGCAGCCGTTCCTCGCAAAAACGGTTGGCCGCTTCGACCGTGGTGATTTGCTCGGCTTCGGCCTGGGCGTAAATATGAAGAAGCGTCGAATAAATCGTTTTCGTTTTCTCGAGCACTCTCTCTTTATTCGGTCCGTAAAGCTCGTCAGCCACTTGAATCAGCCCGCCGGCATTCACAATATAATCGGGTGCGTATACGATTCCTCTTTCCTTTAAAAGCTGCCCGTGGCGCACGTCGAGAAGCTGGTTGTTCGCCGAGCCGACGATCGCCTTTACTTTGAATAGATGGATCGTGTCATCGTTCACGACATTGCCAAAAGCGCATGGAACAAACACATCGGCATCGGTGCTGTAAATTTCTGACCCTTTTACTGCTTTTACGCTCGCGCCGAGTTTTTTGCCATACGCCACCACTTCTTCGACCGCTGCTTCGTTAATGTCGCAAACGTATAAATCCGCTCCTTCTTCCAACAGCTGCAAGGCGACTTTCTTGCCTACTTTGCCTAATCCTTGAATGGCGTATGTTTTTCCGTACAGAGCATCACTGCCCCAAATGACTTTGTTCGTTGCTTGAATGCCGTAAATGACGCCTAAGGCCGTTGGCACCGAGGAATCACCGCTGCCGCCGTATGCTTCGGGAACGCCGACGATGCAATTCGTTTCTTTCAATGCGTGAACGAAATCGTCCGGCGCCGTTCCCATATCGGTTCCCGTATAGAAGCGGCCGTTTAACGATTCGACAAACTGGCCGAAGGCGCGAAACAATTCCGGCGTTTTGTCTTTGCGGGGATCGCCGATAATGACCGCTTTGCCCCCGCCAAAATCGACATCGGCCGCCAAACATTTATACGTCATTCCTTTCGATAAACGAAGCACGTCGAACAAAGCGTCCTCGACCGTCGCGTACGGATACATGCGGCATCCGCCAAGCGCCGGGCCGAGCGTCGTATTATGAATAGCAATAATCGCTTTTAATCCTGTTTGCTCATCATTGCAAAACACTACTTGCTCATGCTCACGCATTTGCGCAAATATATCCACCTGACTCATTTGCTTAATGACGGTGCTCATATCATTTCTCCTCCCTAAACCGTTTTGTTGCCAGCGGCGGGGAAAAGGACTTTTTCCCTGATGACGGCGGGCAAAGCCCAAAAGCCGAACACGGAAAATCGAAAGAGATAATCATTTTATTCCTATAAACTATATATACGTTTAAAAAACGTTATATATTTAATTCGTTTTACTTTTTAAAAAAGAGATAAACTTCCGGATCACTTATCTTGCTTTCTATGTTTAGCTTAATACCGCGCGGTCGCTTGCGAGCTGCGTGCCGCGGATGCGTTGGAATTCCGCCAGCAGCTTCTCGACGGTCAATCCTTTCTTTTCGTTTTCGTCGACTTCAAGAATGATTTGTCCTTTATCCATCATAATGAGACGGTTTCCTAAATCGATCGCCTGCTGCATATTATGGGTGACCATCAATGTCGTCAAGCCGTGTTTCTTGACAATTTCTTTCGTTAAATTCGTAATCAGCTCCGCCCGCGCCGGGTCGAGCGCGGCGGTATGCTCATCTAAAAGCAAAATCGCTGGTTCGGTAAACGTCGCCATGAGCAATGACAGCGCCTGCCGCTCCCCGCCGGAAAGCAGTCCGACTTTCGCCTGCAGGCGATTTTCCAACCCAAGGTGAAGCGTCGATAATATTTCTCGGAAATAATCGCGCCGTTTTTTCGTCACCCCGCGTCTTAGAGTGCGCTTTTGACTGCGGGCGTACGCCATTGCCAAATTTTCTTCAATCGTCATGCTTGGCGCCGTGCCGGCCATCGGGTCTTGAAAGACGCGTCCGATATAGCGGGAGCGGACGTATTCCGGCATGGACGTGACGTCTTGGCCATCGATGTAAATCGTCCCTTCATCGGGAAACAGCACACCGGAAATCAAGTTCATAAGCGTGGACTTGCCGGCGCCGTTGCTGCCGATAATCGTGACAAAATCTCCTTTTTTCAGCGTCAAATTCACATGCTGCAGGGCGATTTTTTCATCGGGCGTCCCTTCGTTAAATACCTTATAAATCCGATTTAACCGTAACATCGCTCTCCCCCTTTCCGCCTGCCGAAACGGCGGCAAGCTGCGCCCGCTCCTGCCGCCGCCGTTCTTTCCGCTTTTTCTCCTGGCGCTGGCGGACGATTTGCGGCGCAACGAGCGCGATGATCACGATGCAGGCGGTAATCAATTT
The DNA here is from genome assembly GCF_000632715.1 of Parageobacillus caldoxylosilyticus NBRC 107762. Taxonomy (GTDB): domain Bacteria; phylum Bacillota; class Bacilli; order Bacillales; family Anoxybacillaceae; genus Saccharococcus; species Saccharococcus caldoxylosilyticus. Next base: position 27,126 of record NZ_BAWO01000034.1, read on the forward strand.
GACATCACCGGTTTCTAAAAACTGCGCCTGTAGCGCCAGGCTGACGACAATGCGGTAAATAATCGAGCCGCCGATTACCGCAAGCGTTGTTCTGGCAATCGTTTTGGTGCCAAACACCGCCTCTCCGATAATGACGGAAGCAAGCCCGATAATAATCATGCCAATTCCCATGCCGACATCGGCAAACGAACCGTATTGGGCGATCAGCGCCCCGGAAAAGGCGACCATCGCGTTGGAAAGGCCGAGGCCGATGATAATTAATAAATTCGTATTGGCCGACAAACTGCGAATCATGCGCGGATTGTCGCCGGTAGCACGGATCGCAAGCCCGATCTCCGTCTGCAAAAACCAATCCGTAAACCATTTGAATAGCAGCGTAAGCAGCGTCATCGAGAGGAAAACCCCCCACGTTTTCGCCGCGGCAGGATCGAGCCCCGCCTTCATCCCCCATTCCTGAATGGTCGTAAAAATTGTTTTTTGATTGAGAAGCGGAACATTGGAGCGTCCCATGATGCGGAGATTGATCGAATATAAGGCGATCATCATTAAAATTCCCGACAAAAGCGCGTTAATTTTTCCCGCCGTATGGAGCAGCCCGGTAATGCATCCAGCAAGAAAGCCGACAACAAGGGCCAGGGCTGTCGCCGCAAACGGATTGACACCGCTGACAATGAGCGTTGCCGCTACGGCCGCTCCGGTAACGAAGCTGCCGTCCACGGTTAAATCCGGAAAATCTAAAATACGAAAAGACAAATACACGCCCAGCGCCATAATCGCATAAATAATTCCCGCTTCCACCGCACCGATCATCGACATGAACAACGGTCTTCATCCTTTCTCCGTTTATTCGATATACTCCGCCATCTTATCCCACTCTGGTTTCAGCTTGACTCCTTGCTTTTCCGCCGCTGTTTTGTTAATGACGAGCTTCAGTTTATCCGGATATTCCGGCTTTAGTTCCGACGGCTTTTTCTCGCCCTTTAAAATCGCTGCCGCCATTTTCCCCGCCTGATAGCCGATGTCATAGTAGTCAAATCCATATGCCGCAAAACAGCCGCGCTTTAACGAATCCAGTTCGCCAGCCAACACAGGCATTTTGTGTTCGTTTGCCACGCTGACGACCGATTCGATCGCCGATACGACCGTGTTGTCGGTCACGATATAAAACACATCCGCTTTCCCGGCCAGCGACTCCGCGGCCTGCTTCACTTCCGCCGTCGTCGACACGGACGCTTCAACAAACTTCAAGTCGGTATTTTTCGCTGCTTCTTTCACTTTCTTAATTTGTGCCACCGAGTTTTGCTCCCCGGCGTTATAAATCAAGCCGACTGTTTTGGCATCCATTTGTTCGTCAATAAACTGAATGGTTTTACGAATCGCATCCGGGTGGCTGTCCGTTGTTCCGGTAATGTTTTCTCCCGCCTGATCCATGGACGGGACTAAGCCGGCGCCGACCGGGTCGGTAACAGATGTAAACACAATCGGTATGTCTTTCGTCGCATTTAAGGCGCTTTGCGCGCTAGGAGTCGAATTGGCGAAAATGAGGTCCACGCCTTCCGCTACAAAATTATTGGCGATCGTCTGATTATTGCTTTGGTCGCCTTGCGCATTTTGCACGTCGTATTTGACGTTTTTCCCCTCTTTGAATCCATTGTCCTCTAATGCCTTTTTAAAGCCGCTAAAAGCGGCATCCAGCGACGGATGCTCAATAATTTGCGTGACACCGACCGTTACTGTCTTGCCTTCCTTCCCATCTCCTTTGCCGCCGGTCGCTTCCTCCTTTCCGCATCCTGTAAGCGCTAACATACCTGCAAGCACAGGTACAGCGAGGCGTTTCACTGCTTTTTTCATCCTTAATCCCCCTCGTTTTCTTCAAAATTGGTTTGGCAAACATTTTGGAAGCGATTACATTTTTTATTATAAAAAACATTAATAACGTTAAAATAACGTTATACTAAATAAATATTATCAATAGCCAGCGAATAAAGTCAATAATTTTCAAAAAAATAATAATCGTAAAAAAATGAAGGGCGTCTTATCGCAGACACCCTCTCGATATCATTCTCCTAAAATAACGCGAAGCTTTCCAAGCTGCTGCTTCGCTTCCGCCATCATTTGCCCGAACAGTTCCGCCACTGTCGGCACATCGTCGATCAAGCCAGCAATTTGCCCGGCGTTGACAAACCCTTCGTGGAAGTCGCCATGAAGCGCCCCACGGCGATGACGGTCTTCCGACGTATATTCTTGAAACTGTTCCGGCGGCATTCCTTGTTTTTCATATTCGAGTAATTTCTCGGCGTACGGCGTGCGCATGATACGCCGCACACGTCCGACCGTGCGGCCGACAATCACCGTTTCGTTATCTTCGGCATTCGTAATCAGCTGTTTGTACGCTTCATGAAACGGAGCGTCCTTCGTTGCAATCAAACGCGTTCCTAACTGCACCCCTTGCGCGCCGAGAGCGAGGGCGGCGAGCAGTCCTCTTCCGTCGCCAATTCCGCCGGCGGCGACGACGGGAATGTTCACCGCGCTGGCGATTTGCGGAATCAATGTCATGGTCGTCAGTTCCAGCGAAGAGTTGATGCCCGCTGCTTCATACCCTTCGGCAACGACGATGTCCGCTCCTGCCGCTTCCGCTTTTTTCGCCTGTTTGACCGATGCGGTGACAACAATGACTTTTATCCCCTGCGCGGCAAAGCGGGGGATCCATGGCGCCGGATTTCCCGCCGATAGCGAGACGACCGGAACGCGATGTTTCAACACGAGCGACACCATTTCTTCCAAATATGGCGTGACTTGAAGCGGAATGTTGACAGCAAACGGACGGTTGGTGCGCCGCTTCGTTTCAACAATGATTTCTTCCACTTCGTCAGGCGGCATTGTGCCAACGCCGACCGTCCCCAGCCCGCCTGCCTCCGACACGGCGCTGGCCAGCTTTGCGTTGCTGATGTTTCCCATTCCCCCTTGAATGATCGGATAACGAATTTGTAAAAGTCGACAAATATCATTCATAAAATTCCCACCCCGTTAAAATTGTGTTATACTTATCATAAACTTATCATACTTTGAGGAGGATGGGAATGCTTTATCCATACAAAGGCAAAATGCCAACCGTAGATGAAACCGTATTTATCGCCCCAGGGGCGCATATTATTGGGGACGTCACGATTGGCAAAGAATCAACGATTTGGTTTAACGCGGTCTTACGGGGGGACGAAGCGCCGATTATCATTGGCGCGCGCTGCAGCATTCAGGACAACTCGACCTGCCATTTATACGAAGGGTCGCCGCTTGTTGTCGAAGATGAAGTGACGGTGGGGCATAATGTGATTTTGCACGGCTGCACGATTCGCAAACGGTCGATTATCGGCATGGGATCGACGATTTTAGACGGGGCGGAAATCGGCGAGGAATGCATCATTGGCGCCAACACGCTTATTCCTTCCGGCAAAAAAATCCCGCCGCGCTCTCTAGTCGTTGGGTCACCGGGCAAAGTCGTGCGCGAAATTACGGAAAAAGACTTGGCTTTGATTCAACTATCAATTGACACGTATGTGCAAAAAGGAAAAGAGTACCGTCAATTGCTAGCCAACCAGCACAAATGAAAGGAAAGCAAACGCGCTGCTTTTACGAGGCAGCGCGTTTCTGCTTTTCTGCAAAAAAGCATCAATCCACAATAAAAGGATGGTCGTACACGTCGTACTCCTCATCTTTTTTCTTTAGTTCATTTCCTTCCATAAATACCGATTCGAAGAAGCGGCTCGCCGGCACCGCCAATTCCTTGTAATAGTCGCTGAACAGCGCCGCTGCATGGCTGCCCATCCATTCGTTCGGCAGCAGCTCCTCCGGCAGGCCCGGGTCGATAAAAAGAAACTTGCGGTATTCATGCACGAGCTTCGTCCGCTCGACAAAACATTCAGCATCGGACATTTCCCCGCGCTGGATTTTATGTTTGTCGATAATGTATTTTTGGCTGTAGACGGAAATAAACTCCTCATATTTTTGATTGATTTCTTCTAAATTCCAACATTTCTCGACTAACAGTTTGTTCGTATGCGGCCCGTCATATTGGGCAATAAAAAAGTCGACGTACGGTTCAATCTCATATTTATCGATCAGGTCGTACACTTGTTTTTCTAAGTTGTTCGGCGAAATCCAGCAGCTGTTTGAGATCGTGCCAAATCCGCTCCACACGAGCTCTTTTCGCAATTCATCGCGCACGCTCCGCTTTTCTTCTGGAATCGTATACACCAAAATGCGCCACTTTCCGTCCCATTTTTCGGGGCGGATTTTATAAATGCGTTTTGCCGCTTCTTCCATTCGCTTCACTCCACGTTCGGTGAGCGAATAGTAGCTTTTATTGCCGCGTTTTTCCGCTTTGACCCATCCTTGTTTGCTCATGCGCGAAATCGCCGCGCGCACCGCTTGGTCGTTATGGCCAAACTCTTTCAGCAGCCGGATTAAACTGCCGATCCAAATTTCATTGCCGTAATGGCGGATGTAATCGCCATAAATCGTAAAAATCATCGATCGCGTATTCATGCTCATTGTGGACACCCTTTATCTTGTTTTCAAGACATAATCGTAGCAAATTTTTATAACGTTGGCAAGACGAACGAAAAAATAACGTTAAATTGTTATTTTGGATAAAAAAAGGGAGGCTCGGCGATGAGTCACTCCCCTGTAAATTGTGGTTTGCGCTTTTCACTAAATGCAGCTAACGCTTCTAAACGATCTTTCGTCGGAATCGTTAATTCGTACGCTTTCGCTTCAATGGCAAGGCCTGTCTGCAAATCGACATTCATGCCTTGTTGAATTGCGTACTTCGCTTGCTGCAAAGCAATCGGACCATTTTGCATCATCTCGTGTGCCAACGCTTCACAGCTTGGCATTAAATTTTCTTTTTCTACTACTTTTGTTAACAGACCGTATTCATAAGCTTGTTCGGCGGTAATTTTACGGGCTGTTAAAATTAACTCTTTCGCCCTCGCTTCGCCAATTAACCTAGGAAGCCGTTGCGTTCCGCCAGCTCCCGGAATGATCGCCCAGCTCACTTCCGTTAAACCCATGACCGCTCCTTTCACCGCGATTCTGAAATCACAGGCAAGCATTAGTTCAAATCCGCCACCAAGAGCATAGCCATTTACCGCGGCAATCGTCGGCTGCGGCAAGTTGGCCACCGCATCGAAAACATCGCGAATTTTTTTCACGTTGCGACGCACTTCCATTTCGTTTAGCATCTTTCGTTCTTTTAAATCCGCACCAGCGCTGAACGCTTTGTCTCCCGCGCCAGTAAAAATCACAACGCGAATGTCGCGGTCAAGATGAATGCGCTCAACCGCTTCTCCAAGCTGGCATAGCGTGGCGTAATCGAAACAGTTCATCACTTCCGGGCGGTGCAATGTCACGTAGCCGATATGGTTTTTCTTTTCCAGCAATACGTTGGCCATTGTCATTTTCATCTCGTTCCCCTCTTTATTCCTCCGTATTTTCCACGATCGTAGCAATTCCTTGTCCGACGCCGATGCACATCGTCGCCAGCCCATATTTCACGCCTCGTTTTTTCATTTCATAAATAAGCGTCGTCAAAATGCGGGCGCCGCTGGCACCAAGCGGATGTCCAAGGGCGATCGCGCCGCCGTTGACATTGACTTTCGCGCGGTCTAATTCCAGCTGGCGGATGCATTCGATCGATTGCGAGGCAAACGCTTCGTTCAATTCGACAAGGCCAATGTCATCGATTGTCAGTCCGGCGCGGCGAAGCGCTTTTCTTGTCGCGAAAACCGGACCGATTCCCATCACGGCCGGCTCTACGCCCGCCACGGCGGACGTGACGTATTTGACGAGTGGTTTCAGCCCGAGCTCTTTTGCTTTTTCCGCGCTCACTAGTAGCAGCGCCGCTGCCCCGTCGTTGACGCCGGAAGCATTTCCCGCTGTCACCGTGCCGTTTTCAAACAGCGGCGGCAGTTTGGCCAGCTTTTCAAGTGTCGTATCCGGACGTGGATGTTCATCTTTGTCGACGACGACGCGATTGCCTTTTCGGTCATAGTAGACGACCGGCACTAATTCATCGGCAAAGCGGTTCGTTTCGATGGCCTTTTTCGCTTTCATTTGGCTTTCATAAGCAAATTCATCCTGCTCCTTCCGAGTGATGCCGAACCGTTTCGCGACATTTTCCGCCGTCTGCGGCATGCTGTCAGTTCCATACATTTCCTCTATTTTTGGATTGATAAAGCGCCATCCGATCGTCGTATCAAACATTTCGATATTACCGCGCGGAAAATCGGAGCTTGGCTTTGCCATGACAAACGGCGCTCGCGTCATGCTTTCCGTTCCGCCGGCGATCATGATTTCCGCCTCTCCTGTCATAATCGCGCGCGCCGCATAATTGACAGCATCGAGCCCGGAACCGCATAAGCGGTTTACCGTCGTTCCCGCCACTTCGATCGGCAAGCCAGCCAACAGCGCCGCCATGCGCGCGACGTTGCGATTATCTTCTCCAGCCTGATTGGCGTTGCCAAACACCACATCTTCAATTTGTTCGACCGGAAGACTCGGATTGCGCTCCACGAGCGCGCGGATGACTGTTGCCGCCAAATCATCGGGACGGACGTCTTTGAGCGCTCCTTTATATCTCCCTATTGGCGTGCGCACCGCATCGACAATCACGACTTCTCTTAACATGATTCATCCCCCTTGTTTCCCTGCTTTGTGTAATCATATACCCCTTTTCCTGTTTTGCGGCCAAGCCGTCCCGCTTTCACGTATTGCTCGAGGAGCGGAGCCGGGCGGTATTTTTCTCCCAATTTTTCATGCAAATATTTTAAGTTGTTCAGCCTTGTATCCAGCCCGACCAAATCGGCGAGCTCAAACGGACCCATCGGAAAGTTAAGTCCGAGTTTAATCGCTTTGTCAATCTGTTCCGGCGTTCCGACTCCTTCTTGAAGCATGTAAAACGCTTCATTGCCGATTAACGCGCTGATGCGGCTTGTCACAAAGCCCGGAAACTCGTTCACGACGACTGTTTCTTTGCCCATTTTTTCCGCGACATGCTGAATAACGTTGACTGTATCATCGCTCGTTTCTAAACCGCGGATGATTTCGACGAGCTTCATTTTGTGGACCGGATTAAAAAAGTGCATCGCAATCACTTTTTCCGGCCGCTTCGTAAACGAGCCGATTTCCGTTGGGCTCATCGTCGATGTATTCGTCGCAAAATAGCAAGACGCCGGCGCATGCTTGTCGATCGTCTCAAACACTTGTTTTTTCACCTCTAATTTTTCCGGGACGGCTTCAATCACTAAGTCCGCTTCCCGCACCGCCTCGGCTAAATCCAAGAAGTAACGCAGGCGCGCTTCCGCTTCCTGCCGCTCGGCTTCTGTCAATTTGCCGCGGGAGACGGCTTGTACAAAAATCGCGGCTATTTCTTGTTTCGCGCTTTCTAGCTGTTCTTCCTTCACATCGACAAGAATCGTTTCAAAACCTCCTACCGCACTGACATAGGCAATTCCTCTCCCCATGACACCAGATCCAACAACAACAATGCGATGAATCATAAAAATCCCTCCTTAATCGTTCTATATGTATGTTGGACAATGGAAAATAAGCACTCCACCCTGCCGGATAGAGTGCTATGCTGCCATATTTTTTTGTTTACACGCCAAACGGATTGAGCGGACGGCTTCCGTAATAAGAAAGAATGCTTTTCGTTTCCGTATATAAATCGAGTGTTTCGATGCAAAGCTCGCGCCCGAATCCGGACTGTTTATATCCGCCAAACGGCGTGCCTGGGAACGCGGAGAACGGGCTGTTGATCATGACAATGCCGGCTTGAATTTGTTTCGCCACGCGAATCGCGCGTGCATGATCTTTCGTCCAGATGGCCGATCCCAAACCATATTCACTGTCATTAGCCAATTTAATGACTTCTTTTTCATCGTTAAATTTCATCACAACGACAACCGGGCCGAAAATTTCCTCTCTGACCGCCTTCATTTCATGGTTGACATTCGTAATAATCGTCGGCTCGTACCAGAATCCGTTTTCAAATCCTTCCACTTTCGCTTCTTTCCCGCCAGTGACAATCGTAGCTCCCTCTTCGATAGCAGATTTAACATAGCTGTCAATAACTTCTAGTTGTTCGCGGCTAATGATGGCACCGACATGCGTATCTTGATCAAACGGGTTGCCGAGCTTTAATTTTTTCGTTTTTTCTACAAACTTTTCCATGAATTGATCGTAAATGCTCTCATGTACGTACAAACGGGAGCGCGCTTCACAAGATTGTCCGGTATTATAGAAAATTCCGAATAATGAGCCGTTAACAGCTGCATCAATGTCTGCATCCTCAAAGATGATGTTCGGCGATTTGCCGCCAAGTTCCAAGGTGACTCGTTTTAATGTTTTCGACGCTTTTTCCATAATATCCTTCCCGACCGGCGTCGAACCGGTAAATGCGACTTTGTCGACAAGCGGATGTTCCACTAAATAATTGCCGACTTCCGAGCCAGACCCGGTAACCACGTTGACGACACCTTCCGGAACGCCGGCTTCGTGGCAAATTTCCGCCAGCACAATACAAGTGAGCGGCGTCAGCGAAGCTGGTTTGACGACAACGGAGCAGCCTGCCGCAATCGCCGGCGCGATTTTCCACGCCGCCATCATGAGCGGATAGTTCCATGGGATAATTTGCGCACATACCCCGACCGGCTCTTTTTCCGTAAAGTTATGGAACGAACCCGGCATGTTGTTGACCGTACCGCGATGGCCGACAATGGCGCTGGCGTAAAATTCAAAGTCTTCAATTGCCTGCATCACTTGCCCCTGTGCGGCGGAAAGTGCTTTTCCTGTATCTAAAATCTCTAATTCTACCAGCTCGTTAAAACGAGAACGCATAATCGAAGCAATTTTGTTTAAAATACGCGCCCGTTTGTTGACAGGAAAATGGCGCCATTTGCCATGGTCAAACGCTTGGCGCGCCGCTTGGATCGCGCGTTCCGCGTCTTCTTTCGTCCCTTTCGCTACCTTTGCGACCGGCTCGCCTGTCGCTGGGTTGTAGGTGATGAACGTTTCGCCCGAAGCGCTTTCAACTCGTTCCCCGTTAATAATAAGATGATACATATCCCGTTTCGTTGCGAGTGTTTCCATTTTTGTTTCTTTTACGGTTGCCATTTTCCTTCCACTCCTTCTTTCTTATTTTCCTTGAAAGACGGCTTTGCGTTTTTCGAAGAAAGCGCGAATGCCTTCTCGGTGGTCTTGGGTCAGTCCGGCAATACGCTGGCCGTATGCTTCTTTTTCCAAGTAATCTTCAAAGGTGCAATGCCAGCTCTCGCGTAACAAACGTTTGATCAACCCGATCGCTTTCGTCGGCATGGCGGCCAGCCGCTCGGCAAAGCGCTGCACTTCTTCTTCCCACGCTGCCTCCGAAACGACCGAGGTCGCCAGCCCGAGCTCCGCCGCTTTTTGCGCGGAAATTTTTTCACCCAAAACGGCTAATTCAAGCGCTTTGGCGTGGCCGATGAGGCGCGGCAGATAGTACAAATTCCCCGCATCTGGAATGAGGCCAACGTGAATAAACGCTTCAACAAAGCTCGCTTTTTCCGAGACAAGCCGGAAATCGCAGGCGAGCGCCAAGCTCATTCCCGCGCCGGCGGCAACGCCGTTCACCGCCGCAATAACCGGTTTTTCTAAATGGTAGAGCGCTTTCAGCATCGGCGCATAACGCGTTCTTAACACTTCCCCGTGGTTCATCTCTTCTGTCACGCCGCCGAGATCTTCCCCCGAGCAAAACGCCCGGCCCGCTCCGGTGATGACGAGGCAGCGTATGTTGGCATCGTTAGCCGTTTGCTTTAGCGCCTGCGTGATTTCCTTATTCATTTGTTCTGTAAACGCATTCAGTTTATCAGGGCGGTTTAGCGTAAGCCATGCTATATGGTCGCGCACTTCATAATGAATCGTTTCGTACAATCGACAGCACCTCCTTTATCTTCCCTGAAAACGCGGCTCCCGTTTTTCGATAAATGCCGCCATTCCCTCTTTTTGGTCTTCGGTGGCAAAAAGAAGATAGAAATTTTTCCGCTCAAACTGCATGCCTTCATAGAGCGGGTAATCGACCGCCTTATTCACGGCTTCCTTAATAAGGCGAAGCGATAAAGGAGGTTTTGCGGCCAATTTTCGCGCCAACCGCATCGTTTCTTCAAGCAATAACTCAGGGGCAACGACGCGATTGACAATCCCTAGCGCATGCGCTTCCTTTGCCGACATGCGCTCGCCCGTCCACAGCCACTCGAGCGCTTTTGTTTTGCCGATGAGTTTCGTCAGGCGCTGCGTTCCTCCCGCGCCTGGCATCACGCCGATATTGACTTCCGGAAATCCAAATTCCGCCGTCTCTGCAGCAACAATCAAATCGCAGCTAAGGGCAAGCTCAAATCCTCCCCCTAACGCAAACCCGTTGACGGCGGCAATCATCGGCTTTTTAATGAGAGCGAGGCGGTCCCATTCGGCAAATTGATTCAATAATTCGAGTTTAATCGGATCATCGCCCGCCATCTCGTCAATGTCCGCTCCGGCCGCAAACGCGCGCCCGCTTCCCGTAAGGACAATGACGCGCACCCCGTCATTGCGGTCATACGCCTCTAGCGCGGAAACAATTTCGGTAACCATCTGCCGGTTTAATGCGTTCAATACATCGGGACGATAGAGCTCAACAACGGCAATTTCGTCTTCGACACGCGTGCGGATATAGGCAAACTTAGTCATTTTCCACTTCCTCGCCAACCATCAATGTGACGATATCGCCGGCAAAGGACATTAAGTCTTTGGCGGACGCTTTCGCTTCGCTAGTCTTCATTGCTTCCTTAAACGCCTCATAGCTGTCATAGTACATTTCGCATAATAAGTAATATTCGCTCTCCCCTCCCATCGGCGTTCCGGTAATTTTCGTCACTTTCATGTTGCGAAGCCCTGGGATTTTCGCCGTAATCGGCACATGTGTCTGAAAATAATGCTCGTCAAATTTTTCTTTATCTTGCGGTTGTTTGTAAAGGGCAATCATTTTTACCATCGTCCTCTTCTCCTTTTCTATTTAAATTTTTTCACATCCATGTCGAAACCGGTTTCATCGTTTCAAATGGATTTTTGCATTGCTTGCAGTAAAAAATGCTGCGGCAGGCGGTCGGACCGAATAAGTTTTCCATCACCGTCAAGGCGGATCCGCAATATGGGCACTCGACATGCCACTCGCCGTTTGGGCCGATTTGCCGCGGCGGCGGCGCGATGCCAAATTCTTTTAACTTTTCCCGTCCCTTCTCTGTAATTCGGTCAGATGTCCATGGTGGATGGCGGATAAATTCTACATTAACGTGCTCGATTCCTTCTAACCGCAAAAGAGTCTGTTCGACACGTTGTCGAATAATATCGAGTGCCGGGCAGCCAATAAATGTCGGAAGTAGTTTGACTGTAACTTTGCCGTGTTGCACCTGAACGTCTTCGACCATCCCTAAATCTATGACACTGACCGAATCAATTTCAGGATCTTTGACGGAATCTAATGTTTCTATAATTCTTTCTACCGCAAGATTGAAGGTCATGTTACCCCTTCTTTCTGAGAAACTTGTAGATTACCACGCTGTCAGAGGGTCGAGGCGATATACTTCCGACAATGTCATAATCGCTTCGTCTAAATCTGCCGTATGTTCCCCATTTCGTCCATTGCCTCGTTTCATGCCGAACTCGCTTGGCAAATCGAGGTTTACTTCTTCAAAAATCGGTTTCATCGCTTGAACCCAACGTTGTTTTAACGTCTCTTCGCTTTCGATAAGTCCAAATTCTACCATTCTATCTCCTTTCGCTCCGAGCGTCAACACGCCGCCAAAATCTTCAAATACTTTCGCAACCGCATTTTTCATACGTTCGCGGGCCTCTCCTTGAGCATTCGTAAGCTGAATGAACCATGTTCTCCAATGCATGAGATGGTAATAAAGTTCCATGTTGATTTTAACAGCAACTTGAGCGAGTGGTTCATACGAACTATGCTTCAACGAGTCGATGCGCACTTTTTTCGCCTGCGTGTAAAAATAATGGCGAACAACCGCAAACGCCCAATCATAGCGGGGCTCGTGCAAATAATGACCAGGTCCGTTTACCTCCTCGAGCAAAACTGCGTTTCGGCGTTCGGACGATGGACGTTGGTGCGCCAAATCATCCGCTTTTCCAATACCAATGTCTTCTAGCAGTTGATAATACATCGCCGCATGCCCCATCGTATCTTGATTGATGGAAGAAAACGCGATATCTTCTTCAATATGCGGCGCAAGTCCAAGCCATTCCGAACCGCGGTAAGAAAGGATAAAATCGTCATCCGCAAGCTGGAACAACAGCTCGACAAGCGCTTCCTTATATTCAGGATGTTGATGAAGTTCCTCTGGTTTCGTGATTTTCATCGCCTGATCTCGCCTTTCCATGAAAAAATCTCTTTTTCATCGAGCATTTGCTGTTCGTATTGACGCCATTTCTTTTTCAAGTACCCGTACCCTTTTGTAGTACGATAGTCTTTATTATCGAGCCGCTGCAACGATGTTTTTTCTTCTTCCGTCATCATGCGGATATCGGAGCGTTTCACGACCCATATATCGGACACCGGCTCACGCCGCATAAAATTTTCCTGCGCCATCACCAGCGCGATTTCGTGGTTTGGGGCAAGCAGGCTAAATTGATGCTGGAGCGGTGCCGTGTCATTTTTCCTGCTAAATACCTCAAACACTTGATAAAAGCCTTTTGCGCCATCACTCATTGCTAAATCCCTCCACTTTTCACACTGCTGCTGATTGGCCGCTTAACGCTTCACGAACCCAAGCATTATGGTAGTAAGATAATTCGCGAAGGCGAAGCCGCTCTTTTGATTTTGGCCCGTTGTTGCGGATGATTTCTTTAAATTTGTTCCAATCCGGCTGTTTGTAAATCCACTTTCCTTGCTTTTCATCAAAATGCATTGTTTCATCTGGAAGCTTTAGCCCAAGCGCCAAAATGCGCGGCACATATTTTGTAAAGAAATCTTGGCGCAATTGTTCATTTGTTTTCGTACGAATGCGGTATTTAATCGTAATGTCTTGTTTGGACGCACCTGTCGTCTCCGAGCTTGCCGGACCGAAGAACATCAGCAGCGCTTCCCACCAGCGATTTAATGCGTCTTGCAGCATCTCTTTCTGCTCCTTCGTTCCTTCGGCAAGAGCCAAAATGATCGATTCGCCGTGCTGGGCGTGAAACACTTCTTCGGCACAAATCCGCTTTAGCGCCCGCGCATACGGTCCGTAAGACGCATCAAGCATATTGGTCTGTGTAATGATCGCTGCCCCGTCGACGAGCCAGCCGATTAAACCGGCGTCCGCCCAGGTCGGCGCAGGCATATGGAACACGTTATGAAACTTTAAATCCCCTTTGAACAAATCTTGCATAATTTCCTCGCGCGTTTTTCCAAGCGGGGCCATTAAGTCTTCGGCAACGCGAAGCAGAAGCTGGCCGTGCCCCATTTCATCCTGCACTTTCGCCATAATGCCAAGCTTTCTTCTTAGCGAAGGAGCTTTCGGAACCCATTCCTTCTCCGGAAGCGCTCCCATAATTTCGCTAATAGCATGCATCGCAATAAGCTTAATTAACGTCATGCGATAGTCTTCCGGCATCCAATCGTCTGCTTCAATTTTTTCCCCCGCTTCAATTCTTTGCATAAACCGCTCATACTTTTCCTCTTCCGATAACCGCCTAAACGATGTGACAACAGGCATTTTTCTTTGCCTCCCATTTTTATATAACGTTTTTCTAACGTCATTATAAAATAACGTTATAAATATTGCAACTATAAAATTATTAATTTTCTCATAATAATGCCTTTTCTTTGCGACGGTCTACGACACGGACCGCTTTTCCTTCCGAACGAGGAAGCGATCTAGGCGGATGCACATGAACATCTATCGATACAAGGAGATTCGTTTTCAACAGATACTGTATTTCCTTTACTAAGGAATGAACGCGTTCATCGTGAAGATTTCCGCCGACTTCCTGGTAGAAGCGGTCACAAACTTCGACTTGCAACTCCACGACATCCAGTGTTCCTTTGCGGAAAAGATGCAGCTGATAATGAGGGGCAAGTTCCGGTACCGTCAATAAATGATGCTCAATTTCCGACGGGAAGACGTTGACGCCGCGGATGATGAGCATATCGTCGACACGGCCTTTTATTCTTGACATTCTGATTGTCGTCCGGCCACAGATACATCGTTCTTTTGTAATCGAAGCGACGTCACCCGTGCGATAGCGAATGACTGGAAACGCTTCTTTTGTCAGACTCGTAAAGACAAGTTCTCCTTCTTCCCCTTCTTCGACCGGTTCCAGTGTTTTCGGATTGATCACCTCGACGAAGAAATGGTCTTCCGCTACATGCAGGCCGTTTTGTGCCTCATGGCACTCCATGGCGACGCCAGGTCCGATGACTTCGCTCAATCCATAAATATCGCACGCTTTAATCGCAAACTCCTCTTCCAACGCTCTCCGCATTTCCTCCGACCACGGTTCCGCTCCAAAAATTCCGTATTTCAGCGATGTTTTGCGCGGATCTTTGCCGAGCTCTTTCATCCGTTCAGCGATGTTTAGCACATAGGAAGGAGTACCGCAAATAATATCTGGCTGGAAGTCTTCAATGATCATGATTTGCCGGTCCGTATTTCCTCCCGACACCGGGACGGTTACCGCGCCTAACCGTTCGCTTCCGTAATGAAGTCCAAGCCCGCCGGTAAACAACCCGTATCCGTAGGCGTTATGCACAATATGCCCCGGTTCTCCGCCAGCAATGGTAATCGCGCGCGCCACCACATCTGCCCAATGATCAATGTCGTTTTTCGTATACGCCACTACCGTCGGCTTTCCGCTCGTTCCACTCGAGGCGTGAACGCGGATGCAATCTTGGATTCTAACGGCAAGCATCCCAAACGGATAATGGTCCCGCAAATCTTTTTTCGTTGTAAATGGCAGCTTCTTCACATCATCCAGCGTGCGAATATGCTCCGGTTTTACGCCATTTTCGTCCAGCTTTTGGCGATAAAATGGCACATGCTCGTATACCCGCTTGACCGTTTGTTGCAGCCTCTCAAGCTGCAACGCTTCCATTTCCGCTCTCGAAGCCGTTTCAATGCGATGCAAAATCATGCTCCCATCTCCTTTTTAAATCGCTTTCATTAATATTTTAAAAAAGCAAATATATATCACGTTTATATAACGTAATACATATTTATCATCATACTTAAGTTAAAAATATCGCTAATATTCTAAATTGTCAACTATTATTTTATTGCTTTTATGCAAAAAAGAGGCCCTTGGATAGGATGTTACTAGGAATCTGCTTGGGAGGAGATTTTTTATGGCCACTCCTAAAAATGGCGAACCCTGTTGTAGGAGGCAGAGCATATCCATTTTTACAATCACCGTCGCTCTCAAGAAAAACGAAACGGCCTTTTCCCGATTAAATATCGTGAAAAGACCGCAACTTAGCAATCTCATTGGAACGTCTGATTCTGCCTGCTCCCCAAATGGAGTGACATTCCGTGCTGCACCAGGCTGCTGGAGCACGTCTGATTATCGTATCCAAGATGCGAAATTAGAAGCGACCTCTGTTCGCTTTCCTAGTATTTCCTGCCATCATTTGGACATCTTGTCTGCTCCAGGCAAAACCTTGGCTTCTTTTAAACATTTTGCGGAACTGGGTTTCATTTTCCCTTCCTTGGCGTTTATGGAACGAGTTTGTCTTTCTTCCGATATACCATTCCTTCGGCCAAAGCAATTAACTCTCCTTTGTCATTCAACACCTCGATTCGATATACCCCGAGACGGTTCGGTTTTGTTTCCTCGCGCGCGATCGCCACCAACCTATCACCTATTTCGCTGGCTTGCATATAATACATGGTCATCGCGATGCCAACCGCCGCTTGATTATGAGAGTTGCTAGCACAAGCAAAAGCCACGTCAGCCAAAGAAAAAATAGCTCCTCCATTGGTACTGCCGTGAAAGTTCAGCAAATGTTCCTTTACTTCCATTGATACTTTGGCATATCCTTCTTCGACATCTTCAATAGTGATCCCTAAATAATTAGCAAAAGGATCTTCCTTCATTTTTTCCATCAAACCGCCCATCTTCCCACCCCTAATTACTTTTTTATCAATAGTTCTTTTCATTGAGCCTCATGGATGATGTACTGCATCACTTTCTCTTATTTCTGAAAGGATAACTGCTTCAATATCTGCTTTTCTTCTGATCAGTACGAAAACGATATCATCACACATTAAGTTATATGATATAACGTTTCTATAACGAGGCAGATATTATTTTTAAACCAAAAAATATATAGAATATTAAAAATTGTCAACCGTTATTTTATTGCTTTTACATGAAAAAGAAGAATTTCAAAAATAATGGTCTTTCCTAAATCGAAGAACATGGAAAGACCTTAAACGAGTAATGGTTATTTTATAAGCCATACCAATTAAATTTCTCTTGACTTAAATCCACCCACACATGTTTTGTTTGTGTATACATGTTCATTGCTTCTATACCAAGCTCACGTCCAAATCCGCTTTGTTTCATTCCGCCAAATGGGGCGGCGCTGTCTAGCATACTAAACGTATTCACATACACTGTTCCCGCTTTCAATCCGCGTGCCATTCGATGGGCGCGGACTAAATTTGTTGTCCATACACCTGATGCTAATCCGTAAATACTTTCGTTTGCCTTTTTCAATGCATCTTCTTCGTCTTTAAAACGAATAATGGATACAACAGGACCAAAGATTTCTTCCCTTGCTATCGTCATATTGTTGTCAACGTCCGCAAATACGGTCGGAGTATAATAGAATCCATTGCCACACTCTTCATTTCGCTTACCTCCTGTTACAAGTGTGGCACCTTCTTGCTTGCCAATTTGAACATACCTTTCAATGATATTTAACTGCTCTTCGGATACTTGCGGACCCATCTGTGTATTCGGGTCAAGCGGATGGCCGACGCGGATTGACTCTGCTTTGCGGGCAAACTCTTCGACGAAACGGTCGTAAATAGTTTCTTGTACAAACAGCCTTGAACCTGCCGCACACACTTGCCCTTGCGCGAAGTAAATGCCAAATAATGACCCGCTAATTGCCGCATCAATATCAGCATCATCAAACACGATATTTGGGGATTTTCCTCCTAATTCCAGAGAAATCGGCTTTAAATGTTTACTTGCTGCCTGCATAATAAGCCTTCCTGTTGCCGTTGAACCGGTAAATGCGATTTTGTCCACATCTGGATGAGAAGCAAGTGCAGCCCCTGCCGTAGGGCCGTAACCGTTCACCACATTAATGACACCGTCTGGAATACCGGCTTCCTGCAACAATCTTGCTAATTCTAGTACACTAATCGGTGTTTGTTCTGCCGGTTTGATCACAATCGTATTCCCTGCTGCCAGTGCCGGCGCCAATTTCCACATTGTCAGCATGATCGGGAAATTCCACGGAACAATGGCACCGACTACTCCAACTGGCTCACGGAGCGTATAATTAAAACGATTTGCCGGAGACGCAAGCGTATCCCCCTGAATTTTGTTTGCCATTCCCGCGTAAAATTCAAGTACATCAATGGCAGCTGGAATGGCGATCAGCTTTGTTTCATTAATCGTGAGTCCGTTGTCATTTGATTCCACTTCTGCTAAATAATCAACATTCTCCCATAGTTTTTGGGCAGCTCGATATAATAACCGGCCGCGTTCGCTTGGAGACATCGAAGCCCATGGACCCGATTCAAATGCTTTGCGGGCCGCTTTTACCGCCAAATCAACATCCGCTGCATCCCCTTCTGCGATGATTCCGTTAATTTCTTTCGTTGCCGGATTAATCGACGTAAACGTTTTTCCAGAAACAGAATCTACCCATTTTCCGTCAATAAACAACTGATACTTTTTCATCCTCTTCCCCCTTTAACCATAGATTTAGTAAGCGATTTCAAGAATACGTAAAACATCTTCCTTTGTTGCCTCTCGCGGATTAAATAAAATCGCAATTTCTTTTAACGTATCTTCTGCGAGTCTATCAAATTGTTCTTTTCTAACACCTAATTCCCGTAAAGTAGGAATATCGATTCTTTTAGACAATTCTTTAACTGCATCAATTGCACATTGAGCAGATTCTTTAATAGATAAACCTTGTACATTAAGCCCCATAGCAATAGCAATGTCTTTGTATTTTTTCGCAACATTTTCGCATTCCGCATTAAACTCCATTACATAAGGCAAACAGCAAGCGTTCGCCACACCGTGAGCTAACCCGCAATGAACGCTAAGCGGGTGGGCAATCGCATGAACTAATCCGAGCACCGCAGAATTAAAAGCGTATCCAGCCAACATGCTTCCGAGAAGCATATTTGTTCGGGCTTCTTTATTTGTTCCATTTTTATAAGCTTCTTCAAGGTTATGGAAAATAAGTTCAACCGCTTTTAACGCATTAATATCACTTGGAATGGAGGCGGCTTTTGAAACGTACGCTTCAATAGCATGAGTCAAAGCATCCATCCCAGTGGCAGCTGTAACCGCAGGCGGAAGCCCAATAGTTAGTTCAGGATCTAGCAAAGCAATAGTTGCCCCACAATTTTGCCCGCCAATAACCATCTTTTTTAGACCTGTCGTATCGGTAATCACAGTAAATGCTGTCACTTCACTGCCCGTACCTGCTGTAGTTGGAACTGCAATGAGAGGTTTTGTCGGATTTTTTACAAGGTTTAATCCATCATATTGATGAATAGGCCTTGGATTTGTTAGCAAAATATTGATAGCTTTCGCGCAATCAATTGTGCTCCCGCCACCAACTGCAACGATAGCATCCACCTGTTCATTTTTCGCTAATTTCGCCCCTTCTTCCACGATGGTATCTGGTGGATTTGGAAGTACTTTATCAAAAACAACAACATCCGCTTCCACATTACTTAATAGATGATGAACATGATCTATAATACCTGCTGCTTTCACACCGCTATCATACACTAATAGGATCTTTTTCGCGTCAAATTGCGCTAAAACTTCTGGAAGTTTTTGAATACTTCCCTCCCCAAATATTGCTTGGCTTGGGATTCCAAATTGAAATTGCATATAAAAACCTCCTTTAATGTTTCTTGTTCTTTTATTCGCAAATAGTATTCCATCATTAAGATCCATAATGTATTAAAATTACATAATTCTAAAAATTTCGCCTCCTTTTATTTAAAAATTCAAAAAATATACCATGTAAATATATATTTATATCAACATGGAATCCTACCATATTAGCAACAACATATTGCAATTGATAAAATTAACAAATAGTATTTAATTTACAGCTCAATACCTTCATTTCTTGCAGATGTATCAATGTAATGTAAAATCATTTTTCCTCCTTCTTGTTTCTATAACACATAATCCTTAATCAAAAAATCATAAATATCTATTACGTTTATAAAACGTTATATGTATTTATCATTATATACAAACTAAAAATAGCATTAATATTCAAAATTGTCAATTATTTTTTTACCTTTACGTGAAAAAGAAAAATAATCATCTTTTTCTAAATTGAAGAACATGCAAATATCTTTTTTATTGGGATTATTAATCTAATATCCCTGCTATACTTCTATCACGTACAGTTTTAAGCACTGTCTTTTTATTTTCCCAATAAAAAGACCTGTTCACTTCGGTCGCAAAACCGTTGAACAGGCCTTTGGACAAGACTGTTAAATTTTCATAATCCCGCCCGTGCTTGCGGAAGTAACGAGCTTCGAGTAGCGCGCGAGATAACCGGTTTTCACTTTTGGTTCAAACCCTTTCCAGTTCGCTTTCCGTTTTTCCCATTCTTCGTCCGAAAGCTTCACGTTAATCGTTCTGTTCGTAATGTCGATTTCAATGATGTCCCCGTCTTCGATAAAGGCAATCGGGCCGCCTTCCGCCGCTTCCGGAGAAACGTGGCCAACGGATAAACCGCGCGAGGCCCCCGAGAACCGTCCGTCCGTCACGAGCGCGACTTTCGTGCCAAGCCCCATGCCGACGATTTGCGAAGTTGGCGCGAGCATTTCCGGCATTCCCGGTCCGCCTTTTGGCCCTTCATAGCGGATGACGACGACATGGCCTGGTTTTACTTTCCCGCTTGCGATCCCTTCGAGCGCCTCTTCTTGCGAATCAAATACGATCGCCGGCCCTTCGTGGCGCGTAATGCCGTCTTGCACGCCGCCTGTTTTAATGATCGCGCCATCCGGAGCGAGATTGCCGAACAATACGGCAAGTCCGCCTGTTTCGGAATACGGATTGTCAATTGGGCGGATGACGTTATAGTCTTTGACTTCACAGCCGGCGATGTTTTCCCCAAGCGTCTTTCCGGTCACGGTCAACGTATCGAGATGCAGCGTTCCTTCTTTTTTCGCTAATTCATGTAATACGGCCGATACGCCGCCCGCTTCGTGCAAATCTTCAATATGCACATCGGAAGCTGGCGCCAGTTTGGCAAGATGCGGCACGCGTGCGGCGATTTCGTTAATTCGTTCGAGCGAATAGTTGATGCCTGCTTCGTTCGCAATCGCCAGCGTATGTAATACGGTGTTCGTCGAGCCGCCAAGCGCCATATCAAGCGCAAACGCGTTGTCAATCGCTTTTTCTGTGACAATATCACGCGGTTTAATGTCATGCTCGATCAAATACATCAATTGTTTGGCCGATTGGCGGACCAATTCTTTCCGGGCCGGATCTACCGCTAAAATCGTGCCGTTTCCTGGCAACGCAAGCCCTAACGCTTCCGCCAAGCAGTTCATCGAGTTCGCCGTAAACATTCCCGAACAGGAGCCGCACGTCGGACAGCCGTATTTTTCTAATTCCAGCAATCCTTTTTCATCAATTTTCCCTGCCTGATAGGCGCCGACCCCTTCAAATACGGAAGAAAGCGAAATTTTGCGCCCATCGCTCGTCACGCCCGCCTTCATCGGCCCGCCGCTGACGAAAATCGTCGGGATGTTTAGCCGCATCGCTGCCATCATCATGCCCGGCGTAATTTTGTCACAGTTTGGGATGCATACCATTCCGTCAAACCAATGGGCAGAAATGACCGTTTCGATCGAATCGGCGATAAGTTCGCGGCTTGGCAGCGAATAGCGCATGCCGATATGCCCCATCGCGATTCCGTCATCCACGCCGATCGTATTCATTTCAAACGGAACCCCGCCCGCTTCGCGAATCGCTTCTTTGACAAGTTTCCCGAACTCCTGTAAATGAACGTGTCCCGGAATAATATCAATATACGAGTTCACCACGGCGATAAACGGCTTGTCAAAATCTTCTTCCTTTACTCCTGCCGCGCGCAGCAAACTGCGGTGCGGCGCCCGGTCAAATCCTTTTTTGATCATATTGCTGCGAAGTTCTCTCAATCTGAATCCCTCCATTAGCAGTTTTGTAGGCTCGATGTTTTTAGTATTGTACCATTTTTTTAAATAAAATGACAATTACATTTATTTCGATAAAAGCAATCATCGCTTTCATCTATCATTTTGTCAAAATTGGAAACTGCTTGAATTCTTGCAAGATCATATATTACAATTCCAATATAATGGAAATAGAGGGAGAGTTTATTATGTTCGATTTTGCTGTGCCATTGATTGGGTTTGTGGTCATTTGGGCATTATTTCGCGGTATTGTGTACATATGGAAACGGACTTTTTCTATCAAACACGAAATCATCCATGGATTATTCGCTTTTTCCCTCGCATTTATATATAGTGTAACGATTTTCCCATTTCCGTTTTATGCATATCCGCACTTGCAAGGGGAAACGTATGTCGGCATCAATCTCATTCCATTTGCGAGCATCCGGCAGTCGCTTCACCATTTTTATTGGCTCGTTCCCGTGCGAAACATTGGCGGCAATATTGCGTTGTTTATACCGTTTGGTTTTTTTGCTTCTTGCTATTCTTCTACCCTTCGGCCGAAAACCATCGTTATCGTTGGATTTCTTCTTTCCTTATGTATTGAGATCGTCCAATTGTTTTTCGTTCCGTTTCGCTCGTTTGATATCGATGACATTCTTTTAAACACGTTCGGAACAGCAATCGGAGTGTTATTGTTTCGCCTATTAGACCAGCTGATGGCAAAGCCGTTACGCGCTAAACAAAGCAATTACTCTAGCAAATAACAAAGTGAAGAAAAACCCCTTGACAATCTGCTGATTTGTATGGATAATTTCTAACAAATCGTTGATACGGAAAACGGTACGGGACTAGTAAATCGATGGAACGTGCAAGAGAGTGGAACTCGTAGGCTGGAAGGTTCCTCACGGGAAGTCGATTGAACCTGCCCTACAAAGGCCGCTTATGCAAACATAAGCCGTCCGCCCTCGTTACGGGCCAAGAGGTGGGCGCATGTCGCGCCAAAAAAGGTGGTACCGCGGAACGCTTTTTCCGTCCTTTTACAAGGAAGGGAAAAAGCGTTTTTTATTAGCAGGCAGAAAGGAGGATACGTATGAAAAAGCAGCGAGTCGTCGTGAAAATCGGAAGCAGTTCATTAACGGACGCGAAAGGCGTTCTTTGCCACGAAAAACTTTTCGACCATGTCGAAGCGATCGCCTATATGAAACAATTAGGCCACGAAGTCATTTTGATTACATCGGGTGCGGTCGCTGCCGGATTTGGACCGCTCGGCTATCCGTCCCGGCCAACGACCACCGCGGGAAAACAAGCAGCGGCAGCGGTCGGGCAAGGGCTGCTGATGCAAGGCTATATTTCCGCGTTTAAACAGTTCGGTATTACGACCGGACAAATTTTATTAACAAGAGAAGACTTTTATAGCCGCGAACGGTTTCATAATTTATTTTCCACCATCACCACATTGCTGGAATGCGGAGTTTTGCCGATCATTAACGAAAACGACTCCGTGTCCGTCGAGGAATTGACATTTGGCGACAACGATATGCTTTCCGCCCTTGTCAGCGGCTTTTTGCACGCGGATGCGCTCATTATCTTAACCGATATTAACGGGTTGTATGATGATAATCCGAGAACAAATCCAAAGGCGAAAAAATACGCGTTTCTTCCGAATATTACCGATGAAATGATTGAAGCGGCGGGCGGCAGCGGCTCTGCGGTCGGAACCGGCGGCATGAAATCAAAGCTTCTCGCCGCGCAAAAAGCGTTATCGTTTGGGGTAAGCGTGTTTGTCGGAACGGGTACAGGGAAAGAAAAACTTTTCGACATTTTGGAAGGAAAAGGAGACGGGACGTATATCGGCTCACCGTTCCACGGACATATGCAAATGCGCAAGCAATGGATTGCTTATCACGCACCTGTGGCTGGGAAAATCGAAATTGACGAAGGAGCGGAAACCGCCCTATTGCAGCGTGGAAAAAGCTTGCTGCCCGCCGGTGTTACCGCCGTGTATGGCACGTTTTCCGCCATGGATGTCGTTGAAGTCGTCAACCGAAAAGGAGCCGTCATCGGCCGCGGCCAAGTGTATTACTCCTCTGGCGATTTAGAACAAGTCAAAGGCCTTGCCAGCAATGAGGCAAGAAAATATTCGATTAACCATCGCCCTGAAGTGATCCACCGCGATAATTGGGTATCATTACGAAAGGAGAGTGTTATCAAATGAACGAATTGCTTACCAAAGCCAAGCGGCTGCAACAAGTAGCGAAAACGTTAGCCCTCCTGTCAGCGGAAGAAAAAAACGAAGCGTTAGCACGCATCGCCGAAGCGCTGATAAAACAAAAAGAATGGATTTTGCAAGAAAACGAAAAAGACGTTGCGCTCGGAAAAGAACAAGGACTTTCTCCTGCCTTAATCGACCGGTTGCAGCTAACCAGCGAACGAATCGACCAAATCGTCGACGGCGTCCGCCAAGTTGCGGGGCTTCCTGACCCAATCGGCGAAATCGTCGAAGAATGGACGCGGCCAAATGGACTGCGCATTCAAACGGTGCGCGTGCCGCTTGGCGTCATCGGCATGGTGTACGAAGCGCGGCCAAACGTCACCGTCGATGCCGCCAGCCTTTGCTTAAAAACGGGAAACGCCGTCTTATTGCGCGGCAGCTCCTCCGCGCTTCATTCGAACAAAGCACTCGTTTACGTCATGAAAGAGGCGCTTCGCGATACCGCCGTCCCTGCCGATGCCATCCAGCTTCTCGAAGACACCAGCCGGGAGGCGGCCCAGCAAATGTTTCGTTTAAACGGCTACTTAGACGTATTAATTCCGCGCGGCGGGGCAGGGCTGATTCGCTCCGTCATCGAAAACGCCACCGTGCCGGTGCTGGAGACCGGTGTCGGCAACTGCCATATTTTTATCGATGAATCGGCGCAAAAACAAATGGCAATCGATATTGTATTGAACGCGAAATTGCAGCGTCCATCCGTTTGTAATGCGGTGGAAACGGTGTTAATCCATCAAAACTGGCCGTATATCAGCGAACTCATCGAAACGCTTCATGCGCGCGGCGTCGAGCTGCGCGGCGATTCGCGACTTGCTTCATCGTATTCCTTTATCCAGCAGGCTACCAAAGCCGACTGGAGCACCGAATATTTGGCGCCGATTTTAGCCGTTAAACTCGTGCAAGACATCAAAGAAGCGGTCGACCATATTAACCGTTACGGCACGAAGCATTCGGAAGCGATTATTTCCGAACAAAACGACAACGTCCGCTTCTTTTTCCAAGCGATTGACGCCGCCGTGCTTTACCATAACGCCTCAACCCGCTTCACCGACGGCGAACAGTTTGGCTACGGAGCGGAAATCGGCATTAGCACACAGAAGCTCCACGCCCGCGGCCCGATGGGATTGCGCGCGATCACGACGACCAAATCGCTCGTCTACGGCACGGGGCAAATCCGCTCTTAACACGGAAAAAGCCGAATCCAACGCGATGGATTCGGCTTTGACTCTGCCATTTTGACGTTCGCATAAGCCGCAAGGCCACATGCCCAATGACGGCAAGCGGGAAAATAACCATCGTATCAGGATGATCAATCATACTTCCAGCCGTTGCGGCAATGCCAACGATCATATTATAATTTCCCCATCATTCCCGTCAGTTTTTCTTGATCACGAATGCACCGCTAATGGTATCCGGACAAGTAACCACATATATTTTTCCCAAACAAAAATACATTTGCATGGTGCTTTTCCTTTTTGTCTTTGTTCATCCGATTTGGAATATCAAACGCCTAACTAATAGAACATTGATGTACGAGAAACTTTGTACACCCATGTTAGGAATGGGACGGTTTCGAGGCAAACACCCAAAAGCGGCTGCCGGCAAAATTGACAGCAATTCCTCCCAACGTCGCGATCAGTTTTCCGGCAAACAGCGGCCAGTGCCCAACGTCCCGGCAGAGAAAAAGCAGAAGAAGCGTCACCGCCAGCGACAGCACATTGACGATCATAAAACGCAAAAACTCTCCGATGTTCGCTTTTTGTTTCACTTGAAACGTCCACATCCGGTTCCATACATAGCTGTTGACCACGCCGGCGGTATAAGAGCATACTTGCGCCAATAGCGCAGTAACACCAAACGAGGTAAGAAGAAAAAAGACAATAAAGTCCACGAACGTATTTCCGACCCCGACAAGGCAAAAGCGCCATAACATTCGCATGTTTTCTCGTTCATTCCATATAAAACGGTACTTTTTCATATTCATATTTTGTTCCGACTCCCCATGTATCTTTGACGATATATAGCGGGCGCTGCTTTACTTCATCATAGATACGGCCGATATATTCTCCCATCATGCCAAGCATCATAAACATAACGCCGTTGCACAATAAGGTCGCCATGAAAAGCGACGCCCATCCCGCCACCGTCGAATGCGTAAATAGCTTTAAATATAAAGTGATGATGATGCCAATCACGCTTGAGGCAGAAAGGAAAAAGCCTAACAAACTGGCGAACTTCAATGGTTTATACGAAAACGAAGTGATTCCGTCGAGCGAAAAGCGAATCATTTTCTTGAGCGGATACTTCGTCTCCCCGGCAAACCGCTCCTCCCGCTCATATTCCACGGCTGTCTGCTTGAATCCGACCCAGCTTACGAGCCCACGGACAAAGCGGCTCCGCTCTCTCATATAGACTAACTGATCGCGCACTTTCCGGTCAATAAGGCGGAAATCGCCGGTATCAACAGGAATGTCGATTTCGGTCGCCGCCCGCAGCACCCGGTAAAACAGATAGGCGGTAACCTTTTTAAACATCGTTTCTCCTTTTCGTTTCACGCGCTTCGCATAAACAACGTCATACCCTTCTTTCCATTTGTCAATCATGTCTAAAATTAATTCAGGCGGATCTTGCAAATCGGCGTCAATAATGACGATCGCTTTTCCCGCCGCATAATCCATTCCAGCCGTAATCGCGATTTGGTGGCCAAAGTTGCGGGAAAAATCTACATATTTGACCGTTTCGTCTTTCACGGCAAGTTCTTTTAAAATGTCGATGGTTTCATCTTCGCTGCCGTCGTTGACAAACAACAGTTCATACGGCCCATCGGTTTGTTCCATCACGCGCTTTAGCCGGCGGTACGTTTCGCGAATGACAAGCGCCTCATTATAGACCGGAATCACTATGGAATACTTTACCATACATCAACCCCTCCTATCCTTCATATTTGTAAAGCTTCACACCGCGCTCCATCGGCGACGGCATTCCATTCCGTTCGCTCCGGCGCGCCGCTGTTGCCGCATTCGTTTGCCACTCCGCTTGCGGCACTTCTTGACAATGCGTCTGAATCCACTGAATCAGCTCGCTGTTTCCTTCGCCGCCTCCGCCAAATCCGGAGATAAGAAAATATTTCACTTCGCCATTTCTCACCATTTTCGCTAATTGTTCCGTTGTCAGCACCGGATCCGTCCCTAAAAATCCGCCCATCGCCATGACTGCTTTATCCGTCTTTAGCATCAGCTCGGCCGCCGTATTAGCGCGGATAGTTGCCGCCAAATATTTTTCCCCGTTATAATGCTTTTCCAGATAAGCAAGCAAATCCGCATGGACTTCTCTTTCCTCCCTATCTCCGAAAACGCGCTGTCCGTATTCGTTTGGACGCTTTAAATCCGGTCCGGCGTACGGAAGCGTGCTATTGCCTCCATACAATAGCGGGGTGAGCGACCAATAAAACGGCATGACAAGAAGTCCAAACAAGCTGGCTATTTTCAAATAGCGCGCCGCTTTCCTTTGCTGGCGAAATGCGATGAGAAAACAAAACATGGCCAGTCCATAGAGCGCAATCGACAGCGGCCAAATGCTTGATAATGAAGAGCTGTATTGAAATACAATATACGATTCGAACAAAAGCGTCATAAGCAGCGCGCATGGAAACAGCCATTGCCAAAAGCCGCTCTGTTCCTTGTAAAACTGCCACAAAAGCTCGCTTCCGACCGCGACCAGCACAGCGATCGCCGGCGCCATCATGCTTAAATAATAACGGTGATAAAATCCGGCTACGCTAAAAAACACGGCCATCGGCACGAGCCAGGCGAACCAAAACAGCATAAATTGATGAAACGGCGTGAACGCCCGCTGCCGGCGGATCGACGCGAACAACCCAATCGCGGCAAACAGCACAAACGGCAGAAGCCAGCTGATTTGTCCGGCTAACTGTTGCTGAAATAGGCGGAACAAACCTGGATCTCCCGTCTCTCCTTTTCCGATTCCCCCCATTCCGCCAGGAGGCCGCCCGTCGTTCGGGAAATTTGGCCGGCTATGTAGCGGATCGTTTGGATGATCAGAAAGCGATGAAGGAGAAGATTCGTTTGCGGAACGATTCGTTGGTCCATTTCCACCTTGTAATACAATATCGCCGTGCATGGCCCGCTTCCCGCCCGGCCCCGCCGCTCCTGTTAAACGGTCGATCCCATTATAGCCAAGCGCCAGCTCGAGCACCGAATTCGTTTGACTGCTGCCGATATACGGACGTTTATCTTTCGGAATCGCGTCGACGATGACCGCATAGGAAAGCGAAACAGCCAAGACGACGACCGTAGCGGCCGTTAAATGCCAAAGCCGCTTTTTCCAGGACGCTTTTCCTGCCAGCCAATAGAACAAATAAAACGCCGGCAGCACCATATACGCCTGCAGCATTTTCATGTTAAAGCCCACGCCCACGAGCGCAAAGCTAACGAGCAGCCACGAAACCCGCTGTTTCCGTACGGCTTTCATCAATGCCCATGACGCCGCCAACAAGGTGAAAATTAAGATCGCATCAATATTGTTCGTGCGCGCCACCGCCACAAAAATAGGGGTACAAGCGAAAATCAGACTCGACCATCTAGCGGCCGCCTTGCCGGCAAATGGCCTGACAATAAAATAAATCAGCAGCGTCGAACCGACGCCAGCGAGCGCTTCCGGAAGCAGGACACCCCAGTCGCTTACACCAAAGATGGCCACGCTTAACGCTTGAAACCATAACGCGACAGGCGGCTTGTCAACGGTAATAAATCCTTCTGGATCAAGCGATGCGAAGAAAAACGCCTTCCAGTTCGCCGTCATGCTTTTCGCCGCCGCGGTATAATATACATTTGACCCTGCATTGCCGATATGATAGAAATTGAAAAAAATAGATAGAAGGACAATGACAAGCAGCCATCCATCCACCCGCCTGATCGATTTCATCTTCCTTCCCACTCCCTTTCTTGATTCGCCACCTCTTCTTTTACGTGTTTCCAACATACAACAGGACGGTGAAAATTGAGTGAAAAAGCTCATTCGCCGCATACGCTGATTCGAGTTACATACCAACATATCAAAATAAAAATAGATGTTCCTTTTCTACTTTGCTTTTATAGGAGAAGGAGGAGGGGAGAGAATGGAACAAGAAGCCATGCTAAAAGAAATTTTGAAGGCATTGGAACTGCATTCTGGCCATATTCATGCAGAAATTCAACAAATGAGCAGCCAGCTTAGAGCGGAAATGCAAGAGGTGGGTAACCAACTTAGAACAGAAATGCGAGAGATGGTCGGAAAACTAGAAGAAAAAATGGATAAGCGATTTAATCAGTTGGAAACAAAAGTAGACAGCCTGCGCATCGAACTGTCAGAAACACAGGAAACGGTCGATTTTCTCTCAAGCAAAACGCTCCAGCATGAACGGAAAATCCGCGAGTTATATCGGCAGCAATAATCTTTTTACTTCCTCTCCCGTTGTCTGCCTATCTATTTTTCCCATAAAAAAACAAGCCCGCCATTTGCGGACTCGCCGTTTCTCATTACAATAAATAAGCTGTTCGATCTTTAATTAAGCCGTCTGTCTGTACAACAGCTACCGCTCAGCGGAATCGCATGGGAACAAACTCGCTGTTACTCATTTGGTTCGTACACTTCCCATGTCCATTTGATCGATTCCACGATTTCGTTTGCTACTGTTTCCGGATCAAGGTTGTTCGTTAACACACGGGAATTGTGGATGGAGTAGGCGTTTCTTCGCTGGAAAAATAATTGTTCGATTTCCTCTAATGTTTTATTCTTTAGCACAGGACGATTATCGACAATTAACGGAAGGCGCTCTTTCCAACACTCCCATGACAAATCTAAAAAGAAGACAATACAATGGGATAAACAAGCGTTTCTTACTTCCTCTTGCAAATACGCGCCTCCCCCGAGGGAAAGAATTTTTAAGCGGGTGTTCGTGCAAAGATCAACGATCAGTTCCCTCTCCACTTTTCGAAAATAGTCTTCTCCCATTTGTTCAAAAATGGCCGGAATCGACATTTGATGCCGTTTCTCGATTTCCTGATCTACATCAATAAAGTCACGATACAGCTTTTTCGCTACAAGCTGGCCAATCGTTGTTTTTCCTACTCCCATAAAACCGATTAACACTATATTTCTTTCCCGAAGCGGAATGTTACAATATGTCCCCATATCAGCGCCCTTCCTTTAAAACAGATCATGAAAATGAGATGAACTCGACTGCCGCACGACAAGCTCCGGCTGTAAAATAAGCCGTTTCGGTTCACTTATTTCGCCTGTCATGCGTTGATGCAAAATATCAGCCGCATGAATGCCGATTTTTTCAGGAAACGCCGCAATCGTGGTTAAAGGAGCATT
>NZ_BAWO01000033.1 GCF_000632715.1 Parageobacillus caldoxylosilyticus NBRC 107762
AAAATGATGGGTGAAGCGATTGAATCGTTTGTCCGTGTCGTGCCGCTGTCTTAGTTGAATGTTTTCGATGACGACGACACCGACATTTTCTTGCATCAGCCAGTCATACACGTCTCGTACGGTTTCACCAACGATGTTGTTTCGTTTATTCGCCCGCACATATTCGAGTTCATGGCAGTAAAACACCTTTGATTGAAGAAAGTTTCCCTGTTTCGAAACAATGCTTACGGCAATACGGTCAATGTTGATGTCAATACCAGCGATTCGTTCCGCTTGAATCGGTTCATCGTAGGTAAGTTCCCTGCCATATACCTCTTCTTCATAGACGAGATGGACATAATATTCCCCGTTTTTGCGTTTGATTTCGACAGTGTATGGTTGATATTCCATGATCGGCTTGCCTTTTGCATTCACTCCGACTTGTTCTCCCATGACGAGATCGATGATTTCCTCTTCATATTTTTCAGGAACGGACACAGGGAATCGTAAACGGGGAGCGTGCTTCCCTTCTTGTTGTCCAAGTGGATTCGCAATTTCCACATAACATTCATCAGTGTGATCGTCATACACTAGGCGAATATTTAAATTTCCTTTTTTGCTTTTATCGCCTCTGGCATACAACTGATTCGAGCGCACATCTTTCCATTCTTCGTTCGTGATTTTTCCTTTCAAGCGCTTATAAAAGTTCTGTTTCCCGCCAAAAATCACACGTGGAATCGTTCCTTGGCCGAGATGGTGCTTTAGCTCGGCTTCTTTCGCTTTGAGCTTTTCTAACCGTTGGTGCAATCCACCTAGACATGTTGGAAGATCGACTTTTTTCGGTGTTTTTCTTCCATGTTGATACTCATCGATTTTCTTTTCAGTTTTTTCGATTTTCACCTGCACATCCTCTAGGCGCATT
Source organism: Parageobacillus caldoxylosilyticus NBRC 107762 (assembly GCF_000632715.1). Taxonomy (GTDB): domain Bacteria; phylum Bacillota; class Bacilli; order Bacillales; family Anoxybacillaceae; genus Saccharococcus; species Saccharococcus caldoxylosilyticus. Next base: position 902 of record NZ_BAWO01000033.1, read on the forward strand.
GGAAGCAGCTCACGTTGAGAGGAAATCAGCGATTGAACAAGCAGGACCGCATCTTCGGCAAACCTTTTGTTGAGCCGAAATTGGTGTGGAAGGTGCTTGATGATGTCTTTTGCGTTCCATCCCTCCAGCAAACGGTTGAACGCGTATCGCTTCGCGGAACAAAAGACGCGCATCAGCTCATCTAATGAGCGAAGCTGTGATTCATCATGAGAAACGATTTTCATCACCCGAACCGTTTTCATCCCCTTGCCTTCCCCCTATGTTTGAATCCTTCAGAACATATATTCGCCAATTCTTCTTCATTTCCTTTTTACATGAGGAAGGGAGAGATGATTTTTTATCCTAAGACAGAAGACGATGGAAAAGATGGAGAACATCCACCTCTCCACGTCCAATAACAGGAGATATTTACATGATTTCATATTTATAGATGTTTATCTAACTGCTTATACCTCCGGTTCCTTGTTAGCTTATGCCGTTTTCTGCTTTATTAACCGCTTCTTACGCTATACATACTTTTGTTTCGCTTAATCCACTCTACTTATAGGAGGTGCCGAATCATGAAAAATCTGCCCGATTTTAGGCAATTAACAGACCGGCTTATTAATGAGCCGTCTGACGAACCAATGTTAGTGATTAAAACGAATTTGGATCCGAAACAAGCGACAGAAGAAAATCCTTATGCGCAAGGGAAGAAAAACGTTAGCAAAACGTTCGAAGCGTTTTTTAAAGGGGAGGAAGCATAATGGAGAAGACGCTGGCGTATTTAAGGGAAATTTTATCCAACTATCTGGAATATCACGATGACACCCCTCGACGCATTTATAAAAAGCTGCTAAGCAAGCCGTATAAAAGCGAAGGGGAATTTGTACGTGACCTGTCACAAGAAGAAACCGCATTTTTAGACCGCATTTTGCCTCATGAAATTCGCTATGCGATGGATGAGCGAGATTTTGAACGGGTATATCAGCTAAATGAAGTGTATGAACTGCTAATTTAACGTTTTTCCCGAGAAGTCTCCTTCCTCTAAACGAGAGTGAAGGAGGGAGATGAATCGGGAAGTTTTTGATTCTCAAAAAACGAACATATGTGCTATAATTAAACCATCCATCAAACAAAGAAAAAAGGAAATGCTCATGCTTCGTGGCCAAAAAGTGTTCTTCCGGGCATCAAAAGCGGATTTAGATCGATTGTACGCCTGCAATCGCGAATCTGCCCGTGTTTGGAATGAATGCCTCCGCTTAGCCAAAGAGCACTTCCTCCAACATGGATGATGGATCACCAAAAACGAACTGCAAAAACAAACGAAAAGAAAGTTCCATCTCCACAGCTAAACGATTCAAGCAGTCTGCCACAAATATCTCTTCGCAAGACAAGCTGCACACCAAGCGATCCAACAAGGACATCCTGCTCGTTATCCCTACAAGAAAAAGAAGTACTTCCCAACGAAATGGGCGAAAGACGGTTTCAAGGTTTACGAAAACGGAAAAATCGAACTGTCGATGGGCATTCATCACGGAAAACGGGAAAAGCCGATCGTCGTGTATGCGTCGCATATGCCAAAGGGAACGATCAAAGAAATCGAATGCTGCTGGGATCAAGGTCTTTATTTGGCTGTGACGTATGAAGATGGGCAAAAAGCAACAGCGTACAAACCGGGTTCCTCCATCGGAGTTGATCTTGGAGAAATACATACCATCGGCGCGTTTTGCGAAAACGGACAAGCCCTCCTCATCACGGGAAGAAAAATACGCTCCCTTCACCGGCTGCGGAATAAAAAACTGGCGGATATCCAGCGGCGTCAATCCAAATGTCAAAAAGGATCCCGTCAATGGAAAAAGTATGAGCGGGCGACACAATACGTGTTATCCAAATCCGAAAGACAGCTGGGGGATGCGCTCCATAAAATGACCAAACAATTTGTCGACTGGTGACTGGTGTTTGAAGCAATCCGCCTCCGATGTGTATATCGAAAACGTTGAAGGGGTGCAGCGCAACACGAGAAAGAAAAGCGGACAAGCCGCAAACAAGCGCAAAGACTCTCGAATTGGTCATTCGGGAAAGTGAAGAAGTATCTTAATTATAAGCTGGCCCAACACGGCATTCGCTTGCATGAAATCGAGGAATCGTATACAAGCAGACATGTCCTGTCTGCCAAAAGAGAAAAAAAGCATCTTCCCGCCTGTTTGTGTGCCGGTGTGGGTATGAGGAGCATCGTGACGTTCACGGCGTGAGAAATATCTTAAACAAAGCGCTGCACGGCGCCTTCAAACACTGGAACGTACAAATGAATCTGACGTATCTACGGATTGCGTAAGCAAGAAGTAGTAGAAGGGTTGGACCGCCCCATCGGTGTGATGCCGATGTTTTACTTGACCCATCCAGAAGACTTCCGATGAATTCATCGAGTAGAAGGAAACCGCCTTCTTCTGCGCAGAAGCTTCTTCGATGGAAATGGTAAGAAACTCCCACCTCTTCATGGGATGAAGGTGGGAGAGGTTCATAAAGCAAACTCCTTTGGGCTGGTGCGGAGGAGTTGATTATTTTTTAAAGGCGCTAATTAATCCTTTCAGCATTCCGTTCACTTGGTTGACGGTGTTGATCATTTGTCCCATCGTGTTCATCATTTTATTGATATCGTACGTGCCGTCTGAATTTTTAAACTGTGCCATTAATGATTGAATACCAGGCGCCGGCCCTGTCAACACCGGGCGGGGTTTTGGGTATGGCGTTGGATACGAAGTGGCAGCGGGATGCCCTTGGTGCACGCCAGGCCAATGAGTTGGCAGCATTGAAGCATAAGAATATGGATGATACGGATGCCATACATGTGGATACGGCATAGGAGCAGAAAACGGTGCAGAAAACGGACGCGGATACCGATACATATGCTTCCCCTCCCAATTTCTAGGCTGTCATCAGTATATGTACAAAAGCGGAAAAACGTGAGCAGGGACATGTCAGCAATTGTCGGAAGTTTTAATTTTCCGAATTTATAGTTCTTCTATATTTTTCATGGTACTATTAATAAAAAGGTGAAGGGGGAAAGCAGGATGAACATGGCGGAATTAAAAAACAAATTTATTGCTGTAAAAAACTACGAACCGGCGGATGTGAATGAATTGCTTGATTTCGCCCGCCACATGTATTTACGCGGGGAAATCACCATCGCCGAATACCGCGACCTTTCCCGCGAACTAGAACTTGCCGGTGCTTATAAACCGGACTATAAAAACGAGTATGCAGGCTTATAATAGAGGGCACTTTTCCCCTCTTTTTTTGCATATTTCGCCGTTGCTTACCCCAAAGTAATACCAAGGGGGTGTTTGTCATGGGTCGAGGCGTGCATTTTCAACATAAGTTAAAAGGCCATGACCACGAAAAACCGAAGCATGGAAACAATGTTCCACCGAAACATACGGAACGCGTCGAATACGAAATTAACACCGTTGCCACGGAAAACAACGGTCCTGTTTCCGTAAAAGTGGAAAAAGACTTATGACAATAAAAGCTGTCTTCTTTAGGAGACAGCTTTTTCACTCATTATTGCCCATTGCAGAGCTCTTGTTCCAAACGCTCCAATACGAGCGACAGCGTATATTCAACCGACCGGCAAAACTGCTTGATGCGCCGCTCAGAAACGGATGGGTAAAATGCTTCCACACTTATTTTTTCGATATTTTCCCCCACCGTTTCGATTTGAATCTCATGAATATGCTTCGGCTGCGCTTTTTTCACCCATGAGATGGCTATTTGTTTCCATTCATCCAACAATTGTTTTACTTGATCGGCAAACGGCTTCACCTCTGCAAAAAAGTCAGGCTCCCGTTTCCGCTCATGAGCCTGCCGGGAAATTGCTAGTATTTTTTGATTATAATCCAACAACTGTTCTGTCAACACTTTTAATTGTCTTTCCACGTCCATCTCCTCCAAACGCATACTTTCACTATACCATACCATTTGCGCCTGTAGGAAACAAATTACACAAAGTACAATTTCGAGGAAAGCGGAAGTCCCGGTTCCCGCTCCACATCAGCACGATGCAGCTGGCGCTCGACATTGGTCAGCTGTTCCTGCAGTTGGTCAAGCTGTATTTTATTTTGTTCGTAGCGTTCCTCAAGCACTTCGGCAATCACTTTTTCCATTTTCTCATCTACCTGCTGGATCAATTGAAAAATTTCCTGCAGCTCTCTTTCCACTTCCTCTTTTTTGACGAACCGCTTGCTCATTTCTTGTCTCCCCCATTCTTCATGCATGATGATAATCAATTCGCGATGGAACGCTGGCTCCCTGCCTATGTGACAAAACTAGAATTATTTCGGCAAAGAAAGTAGCAAACATCATAACTTCGAACAAATTCGACATATCCGTATTGCAGTATACGGTCAAGAAAAACAATGATTTGCGTAATCTTGTATGTAGTGAGATAATTTCAATATTTCTTGAATCCCCCCTTTTTTCGCTCTCCTGTGGTATAATAAAAAACATTCAAAGGAGATGAGGGTGGATGGCATTCAAATATCCCGGCGGAAGGATATACAGGACAAACGAAACCAATCAATCCGTCCGTCCATTTCAAGCCCATTACGGAAATCGGGGGATGACTCTCGAAGAAGATTTGAACGCGACGAATGAATATTACCGTGAACAAGGGATCGCTGTCATTCATAAAAAGCCGACACCAATACAAATCGTCCGTGTCGACTATCCAAAACGAAGCGCCGCCGTGATCAAAGAAGCATATTTTAAACAAGCTTCCACCACCGACTACAACGGCGTTTACCGCGGCAAATATATTGACTTTGAAGCAAAAGAAACGAAAAATAAAACATCATTTCCATTAAAAAATTTTCATGAACACCAAATTCACCACATGGAGCAAGTGATGCGGCATGGCGGAATTTGCTTTGTTATTTTGCGGTTTACCACACTGAATGAAGTGTATCTTCTCGATGCACATCATTTAATTGCTTACTGGCAAAAACAGCAGGCGGGCGGAAGAAAATCGATTCCGAAACGAGACATCGAACAGCACGGTCACTACATTGCACTTGGCTACCAACCGAGAATTGATTATATTAGTGTAGTAGAAAAAGTTTACTTTTCTCATTGATGAACCGATGCAAAATTCTAAGAAAGGCAGGATTCGCTTATGTCTGGTGAATATCGTTCTCGTGTGGAACGAAAACAAGCTGCAAAGCAGACTAAACAAAAGAAAGCGAAAAAGAAAAAGGGCTTTTCGCTTTTTAAAAAATTAGTTATTGCTGTTTTGCTGTTGATGGTGATCGGAATGGCAGGCGGAATTGCTACATTCGCTTATTTTATTAAAGATGCGCCGCCGCTTGATGAAGCAAAAATTAAAGATCCGCTTTCGTCCATTGTTTACGACATGGATGGCCATAAAGTGGCTGAACTCGGCCTTGACGGCTCTAAGCGCACATATATTTCTTATAAAGACATTCCAAAAGTGTTAGAGGATGCTGTATTGGCCACAGAAGATGCGCGCTTTTACGAGCATCACGGCGTCGACTTGATCCGGCTTGCCGGAGCGGTTGTCGCCAACATCAAAGATGGGTTTGGTTCGGAAGGCGGAAGCACCATTACTCAGCAGGTTGTAAAAATGACTTTTCTTTCTCCAGAAAAAACGTTAAAACGGAAAGCACAAGAAGCATGGCTTGCGCTACGTTTGGAGCAAAAATACTCGAAGCATGAAATTTTAGAAATGTATTTAAACAAAATTTATTATTCCGACAACATTTATGGTGTCGCTAGAGCGGCAGAATATTATTTTGGGAAAACAAATTTAAAAGATTTGACGCTGCCGGAAGCAGCGCTGCTCGCCGGGATGCCGCAGAGTCCAAACAACTACAACCCATATGATCACCCGGAAGCAGCGAAAAAACGCCGCGATGTCGTGCTGTCGCTTATGGCACAACATGGCTTTATCACAAAAGAAGAGGCAGAAAAAGCAAAACAGGTTCCGATTAAATCGATGCTGGTTGAACGGAAAAAGCATCAAAATTCCATTCCGTACGACGCATTTATCGATGAGGTGATCAAGGAAGTCACCGATCAAGCAAACGTCAACGTCTTTGAAGACGGACTAAAAATTTATACAACATTAGATCAGGATGCGCAACAATATGTAGAAGATCTATTAAATTCAGATACGCTATTTACCGATAAAAAAGATTTGCAGTCTGCTATTGCCCTAATAGATACAAAGACAGGTGAAATTCGCGCGCTCGGCGGCGGACGCCACCGGGAAAACGTGAAGTTTGGATTCAACTATGCAATCCAGCCTGTCGGCCAGCCTGGCTCGTCGATTAAACCTATTCTAGATTACGGTCCAGCCATTGAATATTTAAAATGGTCGACCGCTCATCAAATTGTCGACGAACCATACACTTACTCAAACGGAAAACCGATCCGCAACGCCGACAGAAGATACTTAGGACCGATTACAATGCGCTATGCGCTGGCAACATCGCGCAACATCCCGGCATTAAAAACGCTCCAAGCCGTTGGAAAAGAACGCGCCAAAGAATTCGCCAACCGGCTCGGCATGGGCTTTGACCAAGTCGAAGAAGCGTATGCTATCGGCGGTATCGCCAACCGCGTTTCTCCGCTGCAAATGGCTGGAGCATACAGCGCTTTTGGCAATAACGGTGTCTACATTAAACCGCATGCCGTCACAAAAATTGTCTTTCCGGACGGCACAGAGATGGACTTAAAACCGAAACCGAAAAAAGTGATGAAAGACTATACAGCGTACATGATTACCGATATGCTAAAATCGGTCGTCCAATATGGTACAGGAACGGCGGCTAACGTTCCGGGACTCCATATTGCCGGCAAAACGGGAACGACCAACTATCCAGCTGAAGTCGCAAGACAATACGGCCTGTCCGAACGCGCCGTGCCGGACAGCTGGTTTGTCGGCTACACGCCAAACTATACGGCCGCTGTATGGACCGGCTTTAGCAAACGAAGCAGCACCGCCGATTTATCAAAATGGGAACAACGCATTTCGAAACTGCTGTTTAAACAAGTTATTTCCCATGTGGACGACGGCGGCAGCGATTTTAAAATGCCGGATAGCGTGGTAAAACTGCCAATTAAAAAAGGAACAAACCCGCCAAAATTGGCAAGCAAATACACTCCGGAAAGCGAAATTATGTATGAATGCTTTGTCCGCGGTACGGAGCCGACCGAAACGGCGAAAGATGAACCAGAAACGCTGCCGTCCGTGACGGATTTGCAGGCGTCATATGACCAAGGAACAAATACCATTTCCGTTTCGTGGAAATATAGTGATAAACATGACAACACCATTTTTGAAGTACACATTAAAACCGACAAAGGGGCAGGTAATGTCGTAACGACGAAAGATGAAACGATTGCGATCAGCAACCCAACTCCAGGCGCTGTGTATACGATTGCTGTCTACGCCAAAGAAGACGAACTTACAAGCAAACCGGCGCTAACAAGCGTGCGGATTCCAGGGGGAGAAGAAAACGAAACTCCTTCTATCGATCAACCAAATGAAAATGGAAACAACCAGCAGCAGCCAGGCCAAAATAATAACGGCACCGACGAAAATCAAAACAATCATAACAACGGCAATGTCAATAATGGCGGCAATAATGGCAGCAACAATGGCGGCAACAATGGTGGCAACAATGGCGGCAACAACGGCGGCAACAATGGCGGCAATAATGGCGGCAACAATGGCGGCAACAATGGCGGCAACAATGGCGACAACAATGGCGACAACAACGGCCACAACAACGGCGGCAACAATGGCGGCAACAACAGCGGCAACAACGGTGGCACTGCGCCAACTACACCGCCGCCAATAAACAATAATGGGGCAATCAATGGAAATAACCAAGTCAAAAATGCATTCGGAACCAATGCGCAGCGCTCTGGTGCGGAAAATTAACGTAAACAACAAAAGGATGGCTCGCCTACCGAGCCATCCTTTTGTTTATCGCTATTTGCTTATATGCCAACTTCTCCGTCTCTCCAAACAGTTCACACAGTTGAATAAATGAATGATATACATCGCAGCGGTCAAAAATAAACTGCAGCCGTTCTAGACAGTTTACCGGCTTAACCGGCAAGGCGCGGATTTCTTCTTGCCAATGCCGCACATTGCTTACTCTCTTGCCGTTGAGCCAAAACAAACAAGAAAGCAAATAGGAAAGCCCGCGGATCATCGGCTGACGGGCGGCGCGGCGGTCGCGTTTGGCAAAGCAGTGTTCCAATATCGCTTTTTCCTCGTTCCATAATTGCTGTACCGCCGGAATCGATTGCTCGATATGCTCCCACGGAAACGGCTCACGCTCCGTCATATCATAATAAAAGGGCACGTTTTTCATCATCTGCGGAAAAGCTAGTTCATTTTTGACTTCGAACACTTCTCCCCCACGAAAAAACAGTGGGTGGGCAAATTCATTTGGCACCTGCACTGTTTTCATCCCTCTTTCGCATTCTCTTTTTTCCTTCCCGGCATAAATCAAGAAGTGGACAAACGTGACATTGCGGCGACTGTGCTTTGCAATGATAACGGCCGAAGAAAATCATGCGATGATGAGTAATAGACCATTCTTCTTTCGGGATTTTTTTCATTAACGTTTTTTCAACCTCTAAAACAGAATCGCTCCACCGGCAAAAACCGAGGCGCTTGCTGACGCGCTCAACATGCGTATCGACGGCGATAGCCGGGATGCCAAAAGCAACCGAAACGACTACATTTGCCGTTTTGCGGCCTACTCCCGGCAGTTTCATCAGTTCATCGCGGTCTTTCGGCACCTCGCCGTTATATTTCTCGATTAGCATCGCGCATAATTTTTGAATATTTTTCGCTTTGTTGCGGTACAAACCGATCGAGCGAATATCTTGCTGCAGTTCCTCGAGCGGCACGGCGACATAGTCTTCAGGAGTCTTATACTTCTCAAATAAACGCTTTGTCACTTTATTGACCAAGGCATCGGTGCATTGCGCGGATAAAACAACAGCGATTAACAATTCAAACGGATTGCGGTGCACGAGCTCGCAATGCGCGTTCGGAAACATTTCCCCCATTTTATCTAAACAGTAGCGAATTTGCTGTTTCGTAAGCACGGTCATTCTCCTTTCTATTTGCAAAGAAAAGCGAGAGACAATGCCTCTCGCTAAGATTCCAGCCAGTTAAAAAAAGGAATGGTTTGTTTATATTCGCTCGGTGCTGTCTTCGTTGATCGTGCGGACTGCTGATGTTTACGGAATTTTTTGCCGTAATGTTGCGCCTGCTCGATCGTACGTATTCCATTCTTTTTCCACTCAAATAAAATGCGGTCGATGTAGCGGAAATTCAATTTTCCCGACAGCACCGCTTCGCGAAGCGCCGCTTTAATAATCTGCGGGCTATGTCCGTCTTGGTCAATCCACATTGATAATGTTTCACATTCAAACGGTGAAAGCGGCCGGCCAAACTCTTGTTCAAACATGGTATATAAGCTTTCCTCTTCCTCTTGCTGATCCTGTCTTTCTTCTTTTGCCCACTCGGTGTATAAATATTGAACAAGCTTTTCCCAAAGCGGCTGCAGCGAATACTTTTCACTGCGGATTCCCTTTTCATCCGTATGCTCCTCAATGACAATAAATCCTTTTTGCAGCAGTCGACGGAGCATTTCCATGCATTCAGAAGGGGCAGCGGTCATTTTTTCGGCCAGCTCGGCCGGAGTAGGAAATAAAACACCGTCTTCGATAAAGGAATGCATATGTAATAATAACACGAACTCCCCTTCCGACAAACCGAGATACTTATAATGATTCAACAATAATTTGGGAACGGCGACGCTTCCTTGCGCCAGCCATTCGGCTATTTTCTTTTTATCCATGCGGATGCACCTCAACTATAGTATAACATTAACCGGATAAAAAAACCCCCTTTTTCTCGGGGGTTTTTCTCTTATGGATAAAGGCGGTTAAGCAAACGCGGAAACGGAATCGTTTCGCGAACGTGGTCGACGCCGCAAATCCAAGCGACCGTGCGTTCAAGTCCAAGACCAAATCCGGAATGCGGCACAGAACCGTATTGCCGCAACTCTAAATACCATTTGTACGCATCCAGCGGCAAATGATGCTCTTCGAGACGCTGCTTTAACAATTCATAATCATGAATCCGCTCGGAACCGCCGATAATTTCCCCGTATCCTTCCGGGGCAATTAAATCCGCGCATAATACCACTTCCGGACGGTTTGGATCCGGCTGCATATAAAACGGCTTTAAGCTCGTCGGATAATGGGTAATAAATACAGGCTTATCGAAACTTTCGGCAATTGCTGTTTCATGAGGCGCACCAAAATCATCACCCCACTGGATGTCGTTAAATCCTTTTTCATGCAACAACTGAATCGCTTCATCATACGTGATGCGCGGGAACGGCGGCTTGATGAGCTCCAGTTTCGTCGTGTCACGCTCTAGCCGTTTTAACTCCAGCTCGCAATGTTTCAACACAGATTGAACAAGATATGATACATATTCCTCTTGCAGTTTGAGATTATCTTCAAATTCATAAAACGCCATTTCCGGTTCAACCATCCAAAACTCAATTAAATGGCGGCGCGTTTTTGACTTTTCGGCACGGAACGTCGGACCGAAGGAAAATACTTTGCCGAGCGCCATCGCCGCCGCTTCCATATACAGCTGGCCGCTTTGCGACAAATACGCATCTTCATCAAAATATTTCGTATGGAACAGCTCCGTTGTTCCTTCCGGCGCGCTGCCGGTTAAAATCGGCGGGTCGATTTTCACAAAACCGCGGTCATTAAAAAATTCATACGTAGCGCGAATCACTTCATTGCGGATTTTCATAATCGCATGCTGGCGGCGCGAACGCAGCCAAAGATGGCGATGATCCATTAAAAACTCAATGCCATGCTCTTTTGGAGTAATCGGATAATCAACAGCCTCATGAATAATTTCTAAATTGGTCACCGAAAGCTCATATCCAAACGGAGAACGTTCGTCGACACGCACTGTTCCCGTTACGTATAGCGATGTTTCTTGGGTGATCGATTTGGCGATTTTAAAAACCTCTTCCGTTACCTTTGATTTTTCGACAACGCCTTGGATAAAGCCTGTCCCATCGCGCAGCTGCAAAAAGGCGATTTTGCCGCTTGAGCGCTTGTTGGCCAGCCAGGCACCGATCGTTACTTCTTGTCCAACGTAATTTTTTACTTCTGCAATCGTTGTTTTCACGTACATTTTCCCTCCAACATCTGTTCGAACACAATGTATGTACAATCATTCAATATTATACATTTCGACAAAAACAGAGGCAATAGAAAAGGCACTTGTCCATTAGGAAAGCGGCCTTGCTGGAAGCAAAGCCGCTTTGTTTATGCACGTTGCAGTTTGTTTTCCATAAATTGTTTGATGCGTTCGACTGCTTTTTCCAATACATCGAGCGAAGTGGCATATGACAAGCGGACATTGTCTGGAGCGCCAAATCCGGATCCTGGAACAAGCGCTACGTTTGCCTCTTCTAACAGTGCGGCAACAAATCCGTCTACCGTATCATATCCGGCCATTCGCGCCGCCTCGCGCACATTCGGAAATAAATAAAACGCTCCTTGCGGTTTCACGCAAGTAAATCCTGGAATTTGCACGAGTTTTTCATAAATAATGTTCAGCCGCTCTTCAAACGCTTGGCGCATTTCTTCAACCGGCTCTTGCGGACCGCTGTACGCGGCAATCGCTGCGTATTGGGCAATCGATGTCGGATTGGAAGTGCTGTGGCTGGCAAGATCGGTCATTGCCTTAATAATTTCTTTATTTCCAGCAGCATAGCCAATCCGCCATCCCGTCATCGAATGCGATTTGGACAAGCCGTTGATAATGATCGTTTGCGCTTTTAATTCCGGCGACAATTGCGCAATGGATACGTGTTTGGCGTTTCCGTACACCAATTTCTCATAAATTTCATCAGAAACGATCAAAATGTCATGCTCTAAGCAAACTTCGCCGAGCGCTTTTAGCTCCTCTTCCGTATAAATCATTCCCGTCGGATTGCTTGGCGAGTTGATGATCACCGCTTTTGTCCGCTCCGTAATGGCCGCTTTTAGCTGTTCCGGCGTGATTTTAAACTCGTTTTTCTCCAAGCCCTCGACATAAACAGGAACACCGCCGGCAAGCTTGACTTGCTCCGGATAGCTGACCCAATACGGCGTCGGAATGATAACCTCGTCTCCTTCATCTAAAATTACTTGGAACAGCGTATATAACGCATGTTTGGCACCGACGCAAACAATAATTTCCGAAGGTTCATACTGAAGCTGCTGATCTTTGGCAAATTTTTTGATGATTTCCGTTTTTAACGCCGGCAGACCGCCCGATGGCGTGTATTTCGTATGTCCTTCATTCATCGCCTTTACCGCTGCATCGATAATATGCTGCGGCGTATTAAAGTCCGGCTCGCCCGCGCCAAGGCCAATGACATCATAGCCAGCCGCCTTTAGTTCTTTCGCTTTGGCGGTAATGGCCAATGTCGTCGATGGTGTGAGTGAAGCAACACGTTTTGCCAGTTTCATCGTCTCTTCCCCCTAATTGTGTCATTGTTGAAAACTGTACCTCTTGAGAAATGTTCCATCTGTAAAACTTACATAATAAAACGAATAGCGGTCGTATTGATCAATATATGTTAACTCCCAAAGAGGCACTCCCTTTTCCATGCCGAGTCTGGCGGAAATAATTTTTTTCGGATGGCGCTCCGCCTTTAATGCGGCGATCGCTTCTGCTTCTGTAATGCCGCTTTCCGCCCGTTTGATGACAATCTTTCCCTTTTTCTCCGGAACCCAGACGACATATTTTTTCCCTTTTTTCGTCTTGCCGACAAAAACGATATACGCCTCTTCTCCATGGTATGTATAAATACGGTCAATCTGTGCGAAGGCGACTTTTTCTTTAGCACGCTCGAGCGCTTTCGCTTCCATGGACTGCTTTGGCCAAAGCGCGTCCTGATAAACGGAAACTGCCTGCCAAATGGCAAGACACAAAAAAATAAAAAGCAAAATTGTCCATTTTCTCATTGCTATCACATCTCACTACGTTCGATAGATCGTAAAAACCGCCTTGCTTTTATCGTTTTCATCTAAAGCAAGTCCAAACATAAGATTATTGCGCTTTAACGTCCGGTTTAAGCAATCGACGATTTTGTACAAATCATCGGAATGCTGAATTTTGACGGTCGCGAGCACTTCGATTTTACTTTCCATTTACATCGTTTCCTCCTGCGTGACACAAATTTTGTTACTTATACAGGCCGTCGTGAACGGCAACAATACAAATACAACAAACACAATACATGTTGTGCTTCTTCACTATTATAACAAGTTTGCCTGTTTATTTCATAAAAAATTTGCCCGCCTACACCACCAAAATCCATTTCACAAGCGCCTTGCTGCTGTATATGCGGCAAGGCGCTTTTTTTGATTCGTTTTTCCTCTTCCGAACCACTGCACATTGGCCAATCTAGCTATAGATTACGTTATTTTTTGATATTTATCAAAGCCATGTTTCGAGTTTTTGCAGCAGCCGATCCAGCGAATCTTCGCAAATCCCCAGGGATGGCAGCGAGTTTAGGAAGTATTTTCCGTACGACGCGGTCGTGAGACGGCGGTCAAAGACAAAGACCGCCCCTTTATCCTTTTCCGTGCGGATAAGCCTGCCGAATCCTTGTTTAAAACGAAGAATCGCTTCCGGGAGAGATAATTCATAAAAAGGATCTCCGCCTACGGCGCGAATGTGCTCGCTTTTTGCCTCCATCACCGGATCGTCCGGAGGCGCAAACGGCAGGCGAACGATCACCACGATCGTCAGCTCGTCGCCCGGCAAGTCGACTCCTTCCCAGAAATTGCTTGTCCCAAATAAAATCGCATGATCGAACTGTTGAAACGTTCTTGTCAGCTTTGCTGCGCTCCCGCTTTGCACCCCTTGGGCAATGAGAACAAAATCTTCATTCCTTTCCTCCATCTTCATCGCCGCTGCCGTTAATTTCAGCAATTCATAAGAGTTGAAAAGCACAAGCATTTTTCCTTTTATTTTCCTTGCAATTCTTCCTACCCCGTCCGCAACGGCTTCGGCATACTTTTCCAAGGCGGTGGAAGAAATGGCCGGCAAATCGGTCGGAATCATTAAAACCGCCTGTTCTTTATACGAGAAAGGAGACGGAATCGCGCGGCAAAGCGGATAAAAATCGCTGAGGCCAAGCCGCGATACCATATAGGCAAAACTGCCGTCGACCGTTAACGTTGCAGACGTAAGCACAACGCTTTTTTTCACCATAAACAGGCGCTCGGCAAAAAATTCATCCAACTGAATAGGCTACGAATACAGGGCAGTGGCGTTTGCCGCCCCCTTTTCTTCCGCTTCGATCCAGCGCACCACCATCGGATCGTCGCTTTCAAGCAAATCGAACAATGTGTCAATCCGTTGCTGCAAAGCGGAAACATCAGAAAAATACGAATAGGAGCTGGCTGGTTTGGGCGATGGCGTTTGTACATTGCATATCGACTGCAATCGCTTCGTTTTCTCCGCCAATTCCGCCATATGGCCGCGAATGCGCCAGCATAATTCTTTCACCGCGCTCCACTGCCGTCCGCCTTCCTTTTCCGGCGCAAAACGGTAACGACAGCGCCCCGATCTCGCTGTTTTTCTTTCTAGAGCATAACGGCGCAGCAGGCGGAACAATTCATCGCATTCAAACTGCATCTCCTGCAAAAGATGCTCGCAGCGCAAAAACGCATCTTCTGCATGCCAATGCTGCTCTGCAAACAGCTTCATTAATTTGGCCAATGAACCATTTTCACCCGCTTTTCCAATTTTCGTCAACAACAGCCGGATGGAAACATAGTCGACCTGCTGTCCGAAATAATGCGACGCCACTTCCTCTAAATGATGCGCTTCATCAATGATCATATGGTCATGCGCCGGAAGAAGCGGAGTGGAAGAAATGAGATCATGCAATAAAAACGCATGATTGGTGATCACGATATGAGCTTCTTCCGCACGCTGTTTTGCCCGCAAAAAGAAATTATATTTACTGGCGCTGTCCTCGTCATCGATGCATAAAGACGGCCAAAACAAGCGCGCGCCGGATGAGATATTCAGTTCATCTATATCCCCTGTCTCTGTTTGCATCAACCAAACAAGCAGCTGACATTTCAATAACACCATATCATACGTTGGATGAGGTTCGCGCAAAAAGGCAATAAACTTATCGACGGAAAGGTAGTTGCGCTTTCCCTTCAGCACCGCGACGCGCAGCGGAAAGGGAACGATCTTGTTCAAAAGCGGAATATCCCGCTCCAAAAGCTGCTGCTGCAGCTGCAGCGTATGGGTGCTAATAACGACCCGCTTTTGCTGCTCGTAGGCAAAAAAAGCGCTCGGAATTAAATAAGCGAGCGATTTGCCAATTCCGGTGCCCGCTTCAATTAAAGCGTGCTGGGGGGCATCCAGCGCTTCATAAACAAGCTTCATCATCTCCCATTGCCCGTCCCGCTTTTCATAATGATCGAGCGGGAGCCATTGCGGACCGGCATAAAACGCGGTAAAAGACGCCGGCGGATGGGAATCTTTGTCTTTTTCCGGCATGGGCTCAGGTTTTTTTAGCGCAATGCCGCGGTAAAATATATGTGGCGGTTCGTTTGCTAACGTTGTCATCTTTTCCATAATGATACCATCGAGCAACGAATGCAAATCGCTTTTCAAATAAGGGGACAAGCGCTTTAGCTGCTGCAGCGTCATGAGCGGAAGCTGGTGCAGACGATCGAACAGCTTTAGCAGCAGCTTTGCTGTTACTTCGGCATCGCTGTCCGCTTGATGGGGATGATCATGAGTAATATCGAGCAGTTTGGCCAAATCGCCTAATTTATAGCTCTCTGCTGTCGGCAGCACAATGCGGGCCAATTCCACCGTATCAATGGTTGGACCGGTAAAGAGCGGCAAGCCCGCCATTTGCAGCTCTTCTTGTAAAAAAGGCAAATCAAAAGAAACGTTATGGGCAACAAAATAAGACTGCTGCAGCATATCGACTATTTCCGCCGCTTTTTCGGCAAAGCTTGGCGCGTTTTCCACCATTTGTTCGTTAATATTTGTTAATTGTTGAACAAATGGAGGGATTGTCCGGTCGGGATTAAAAAAGCTAGAGAAACGGTTGACAATTTTTCCGTTTTCGACCACAACCATCCCAAGCTGAATAATGCGGTCTCCTTTTTTGGGGACATTCCCAGTTGTTTCTAAATCAATAACAACAAAACGTGCATTCATGTTATGTGGTCACCTCAAAATCAACGGCCTAACGAAAGGGGCTTTTCCGTATTTCGAAATAGCCCCTTTCCCTTGCTTTATTTTATAAAACCGTATGCGCCGGCTCTTCGACAATAAGCTGCTGGATACGGTTATTCTCGTCCATAATGGCGATTTTCGGACGGTGCTGGGCGATTTTCTCCTCCGGAATCATGACATAAGAAATGACAATAATGATGTCCCCCTTTTGCACGAGGCGCGCGGCTGCCCCGTTCAAACAAAATACCCCGCTGCCCCGCTCGCCGGGAATAATATACGTTTCAAAACGCGCACCATTATTATTGTTGACGATTTGCACTTTTTCATTAGCAACCATGCCGACGGCGTCTAAAATATCGGCGTCGATCGTAATGCTGCCAACATAATTTAAATTGGCTTCTGTCACACGGGCACGATGAATTTTCGCGTTCATTAATGTGCGGAACATAAACAATCCCTCCTTAGAAACCGGCTGTTACGCTATATCTAAGATAATGTTGTCGATCAGACGTGCATTTGCAAAACGGACCGCCACCGCAATGATCACTTTTCCAGCGAGCGTTTCGAGCGGTTTTAAGTCCGGATAAGAATAAATTTCCGCATAATCAATTTCACCGTGAGTATGGGTTTGAATATATTGTTTTACTAGCGCACAAACTGCCTCTGCGTTTCTTTCCCCGTTTTCGACAGCCGCTTTTGCCTGCAGCAGCGCTTTGTATAATGCTGGCGCCTCTTTTCGCTCCTCCGGCGATAAATAAACATTGCGGGAACTTTTGGCAAGACCGTCTTCCTCGCGAACGGTCGGCACCGCCACTAATTGAATCGGAAAATGAAAATCGCGAATCAACCCGTCCACCACCGCCACTTGCTGGGCATCTTTCAAACCAAAATAAGCGCGGTCCGGCATCACAATGTGAAACAGCTTGGTTAACACGGTAGCCACTCCGTCAAAATGGCCTGGCCGCGATTTGCCGCAAAGGACATCGACACGCTCTTTGACGACTACTTGCACGCTTAACGGGTGCGGATACATTTCCTTGACATCTGGAGAAAAGAAAACATCGACGCCATGTTCTTTGGCAATGCGCTGATCGCGTTCGAGATCGCGCGGATAGCGCTCAAAATCTTCATTTGGTCCAAACTGCAATGGATTGACAAACACGCTTAAAGCAACGATGTCATTTTCCTCACGCGCTTTTTTGATTAAAGCGACATGGCCTTCGTGCAAATAGCCCATCGTCGGGACAAAGCCGATCGTTTTTCCTTCGCGTCGGTATTGCTGCATGGCTGTTTGCATATCTTTTATCTTCGTTATCACCATCATGATTGTTTTCCTCCATAAAGCGCAGTCCACTCTTCTTCTTTCATCATAAACATATGGCTCGGCTCCGGAAACTGGCGCAGTTTGACGTCAGCGACGTAATTGGCAAGCGCGTGGGTAATCGCTTCTTGAATATTGGCGTATTTTTTCACAAATTTCGGAACCCGATCCACTCCATAACCGAGAATATCATGATAGACGAGCACTTGGCCATCGACTTCATCGCCGGCGCCGATGCCAATGACTGGTATTTCCAGCTCTTTCGTAACGGCGGCGGCGATTTGCTTTGGCACACATTCCAATACGAGCGCAATCGCGCCAGCCTGTTCGCAAAGCTTGGCATCATCGATTAATTTTTTCGCGCTTTCCGCATCTTTTCCTTGCACTTTATAACCGCCGAGAACCCCAACAGACTGCGGCGTCAGACCAAGATGGGCGACGACCGGAACTCCCGCCTGTGTCAAGGCGCGAATCACCTGAACGACATCGTCCGCACCTTCGACCTTCACGGCGTTCGCCCCGGATTGCTGCATAATCCGCTGTGCGTTGCGGAGCGCTTCTTCTTTTGATAAATGGTAGGACATAAACGGCATATCGGTGACAATAAACGTATTCGGCGCGCCGCGGCGGACCGCTTTCGTATGGTGAATCATATCTTCGACGGTAACTGGAATCGTCGAATCATATCCTAAAACGACCATGCCGAGCGAATCGCCAACCAAAATCATATCCACCCCCGCCGCTTCCGCCAGTTTCGCCGACGGAAAATCATAGGCGGTTACCATGACAATCGGCTCATTCGTTTTTTTCATTTTCAGAAAGTCCGTTTTCGTTTTCACCACTTATTCCCTCCTCTTTTTTTTGCAGAGGAGATGAATCGACCGAACAAAAAAGCCTTCTTTCTCTACCTTGAGAAAGAAGGACGTTCTTGACCATCATCGGCTGAGTTCACCCCTCTGTCCCAGTCCTTCTAAGGATCAAGGCAGATCGCATTTTTTGTTGTTTCCCTTGATGCACGGTGCAGTTCTTTCGCGAAAGATACTGCCCTTTTCCTTGTTCGTTTGTATTTTAACAAAATTGTCACAAGTTTTCTAGACGGTATTTTATAATTGAATATCCGCTGAATGAATATAATGAATATGTTTGTCCTCATCCTCAAGCATCAACAGCCCCTCGTCGGTGATGCCAAGAGCGGTTCCTTTTATGGAGCCGTTTAACGTGTGCGCCGTAATTTTTTTACCAATGCTGACGGCATACCCTTCCCATAACAGCTTAATCGGACGGAATCCATGCTGCAAATATTGGTGGTACAGCCGCTCCAGCTGCAGCAAAATTTCCTGCACGAGATGCGCGCGCTTGATCCGTTCGCCCTTTTCCATGGCAAGCGATGTCGCGACGGTGCGAATGTCTTCCGGAAACTGCTCGATCGTTTGGTTGACGTTCACGCCGATGCCGATAATGACGGAATGAACGCGGTCCGGATCAGCCTGCAGCTCCGTTAAAATGCCGACACACTTTTTTCCGTTCAATAAAATATCGTTCGGCCATTTAATATCGGGCACGAGACCGGTTACTTGCTGAATCGCCTGGCAGACCGCCACCGCTGTTAACAACGTCAGCTGCGGCGCCTTTTGCGGCGGAATTGGCGGGCGCAAAATGAGGCTCATCCAGATGCCCGTCCCTTTTGGCGAAAACCATTTGCGGTCCATGCGGCCGCGCCCTGCTGTCTGCTGCTCAGCAATGACGAGCGTTCCTTCTTTCGCCCCATCATAGGCAAGCCTCAAGGCGATTTTTTGCGTGGAATCGACTTCTTCCACAAAATGAACGAAATGACCAAACGTTTTCGTCTTGAGGCCGAGCTGAATTTCATTGGCGGTCACTTTATCGGGAGTGCTGACGATCCGGTAGCCGAGACGGCGCACCGCCTCGAGTTCAAACCCTTCTTTGCGCAGCTCTTCAATATGCTTCCACACAGCGGCGCGCGAACAGCCAAGTATTTCGCTGATTTTTTGCCCGGAAATAAAATCGCCGTTCGCTTCCGCAAATAGCTCTAACAATTTTTTTCTTGTATCCGATTGCGATCCATGAGCCATTCGTAAATCCGCTCCTTATGATTATCTACTTCTCCATGAATCACGGCGTGCTCAATTGCGGCGAGCATTTCTTTTACCCAAGGGCCGCCCGGTTTTTCGAACCATTCCATCAAATCCTTTCCGCTTACAGCCAGCTCATTTTTTGTTTTAATCGGAAGGGCAGCAAACATCTCGTTTAATATTTGGCGATGCTTTTCGACCGGTTCTCCGCTTATCACCGAACGAACCGTTTCCGCGGAAATGGCGTGTTCCAATCCAAAAACAAATAACCGCTCTTTCGTCCAGTCGCCAAATGAACGGATCGTCTGCAAAATCAAGAGCACTGCCTTCACTTCTTTAATCAGCCGATTCGGCAATTTCCAGGCACGCAAAAAGGCATCGGCATCGCCGATATGAAGCGCTTGGCACAACAGCCCCCAGCGCTGTCCGCGCGAGTCAAGCAGGTTCCAGTCGTAGCCGGCCGCTTCCTTTAGTTCACGCTCCTTATCGTGAAGCTGAGGCAAGTAGGAAAACAGACCCGTTTCCACCAGCAGGGATAAGCCGCGGCTGGCAAACGGCCCCTCGAGCAGCTTTTCAAATTCCATCGTCATCCGCTCTACCGAAATATGAGAAAGCAGTGAGGCGTTTTCGACAATCGCCCGCCTTGTTTCTTCGGCAAGAGAAAAGCCGAGCTGGCTGACAAAGCGGATCGCCCGCATCATTCGTAAAGCGTCTTCGGAAAAGCGCTGCTTTGCTTCACCAACGGTGCAAATGACCTGCTTTTTTATGGCATCTTGCCCGCCGAACGGATCGATCAGCTTTTCTTCTTCGTCCATGGCGATCGCATTCATCGTAAAATCACGGCGCTTTAAATCTTCATAAAGAGAACGGACGAATGTCACTGATTCCGGCCGGCGGTGGTCTTCATAGTCGCCGTCCGTGCGGAACGTAGTCACTTCATACGGAGTCCCTCCGCAAATAACGACGACGGTGCCATGCTGCGAACCGATATCAATCGTTTTCGGAAACAATTTCATGACTTCATGCGGCAGCGCGCTTGTCGCGATATCGATATCGCCAATTTTCCGCCCGAGCAAAAGGTCGCGCACCGCCCCACCGACAAAATACGCTTCATACCCGTGCTGTTTTAGCTGGCGAATGATGCCAAGCGCTTTTTGAAAAGGTTCTTTCATGGACTCACCTCTTTGCGAGCGAAACATAAATATCTTCATACTGTTCGACAATTTCTCTGGAATGAAACTTTTTATATACGGTTTGGACTGCCTGTTTAGCCATATACATATGAAGATGTGGATCGGTTAAAATCCGCATTGCTTTCTCTGCTATTTCTTCGACATTGCCAAGTTCGCATAAAAATCCTGTTTCCCCGTCTTCAATCACTTCCGGAATGCCGCCAATCGTTGTGCCGATGCACGGCACGCCGCAAGCCATTGCCTCGAGAAGGACGAGACCAAAACTTTCTTTTTCCGACAATAGCAACATGACATCGCTGATCGAATACAGTTCATCAAGCTTGTCCTGCTTTCCTAAAAAGTGCACGTCTTCCTGAAGCCCAAGCTCCCTGACTAAGCGGCAAACGACCGGCATTTCCGGGCCATCGCCAACAAGCAAAAGCTTTGCCGGCAACTGTTTGCGAATAAGCGAGAACGCACGCACGACATCAGGGACCCGCTTCACTTTGCGAAAGTTGGATACATGAATGATCACTTTTTCATTTTCGCCAATTCCGTATTCCTTTTTTAAGTAGCTGACATCTTTGCGGCAATATACCCGTTCATCGACAAAATTATAGACGGTTTGGATCGGCTTTTGCACGTCAAGCAGCTCATACGTCTGCCGAACGAGCGCGTTAGAAACGGCGGTAACGACATCGGATTGTTCAATGCCGAATTTAATCATATCGCTCAGCGAAGGATCGTATCCTAAAATGGTAATATCCGTCCCATGCAATGTCGTGACAATCTTTAATTTCCCCCCGACCATCTGCCGCGCGAGCACGGCGCAAACGGCGTGCGGGACGGCATAATGGGCATGCAGCACATCCAGCTGCTCGCGTTTCGCCACTGCAGCAATTTTGTTGGCAAGCGCTAAATCGTACGGCGGATATTGAAAAACGGAATATTGGTTGACGCTCACTTCATGATAATAAATATTGCCGTATATTTTATTTAGGCGAAACGGCATGCTTGAAGAAATAAAGTGAATTTCATGGCCTTTTTCCGCCAGCAGTTTTCCCAACTCTGTGGCGACAACGCCCGAACCCCCTACAGACGGGTAACAAACGATGCCTATTTTTAGCTTCATCGTCACACTCCTAGCAAATCATGAATATGAATTGGCTTTTTGGTGAAAAAGCCTTCAGCGAACATAACGCCGACTTCTTTCCCGAACAGGCGTTCGCGGCTTTCGATGGTTTCAATATAACCGTTTGTAAGCGGCGTATCAACCGAACCCGCTGTCTTTGTAAATTGGCTTTCATAAGCGCGCAAGCTGGCGATTTTTTTCTCGATCGTATCGCTAATGTCGATGACAAAATGCGGACGGTCCCAGGCGTTAATCATGTAATAATAGACAGAAGACACACGATGAGCCAGCAAACCCGGTTCCGCTTGGTAACGGCGGATGCCGGCGGAAAAAACTGCTTCTTCGACAAGCCGGGCGCAATGTCCGTGGTCCGGGTGGCGATCCACCCAGTAAGGCGCAAACACTACAAGTGGACGATAGCGCCGGATGACAGTAACAATGTTTTTAATTGCTTCCTCGGTCGGATATAAACCACGGTCGGGGAGTCCAAGGTTGATTCTCGTGGCAACGCCTAAAATACGCGCGGCATTGTTCGCTTCCTGTTGCCGCCGTTCGACCGTGCCGTTGGACGACAATTCGGCAAGCGTTAAATCGCAAATGCCGATGCGGTAGCCTTTCTCCGCGTACTTCGCAATCGTTCCGCCCATGCCGATTTCGACATCATCGGGATGGGCGCCAAACGCCAGTATATGCAGCTCCTCATTCATCGTCTTCACCTTTTCTGCCGCGGACAATATTGCGCCACGCAAAATCGCCGCGTTCTAATCCTTTGATTAAAATTTCCGCCGTCCCCATATTCGTTGCCAGCGGTACAGAGTACACGTCGCATAAACGAATCAAGGCGCTCACATCCGGTTCGTGCGGCTGCGCCGTAAGCGGGTCGCGCAGAAAAATAACCATATCTATTTCATTGCGGGCAATCATTGCGCCGATTTCCTGGTCTCCTCCGTACGGACCAGATTGAAAGCGATGGATGTGCAGCCCGGTTGCTTCTTGAATGCGAAGGCCGGTTGTGCCGGTCGCATATAATTCATGCTGCGCCAAAATCGGCTGATAGGCGGTTACGAATGCAATCATATCCTCTTTCTTTTTATCATGCGCGATTAATGCGATTTTCACGATAGCACCCCCGCTCGTTTTTGCTTATTGTTTCTCGCTAGGCCTGCAGCAGCGCTACTCGATAATATGTTCTAACCCGTATACAAGCGTATGTAACTTCATCACCGTTTCGACAGACAACTTTACGCCTGACATAAACGAACCTCGGTGAAAAGAATCGTGGCGAATCGTTAACGATTGGCCGTTGCCGCCGAAAATCACTTCCTGATGGGCGACCAATCCAGGCAGCCGGACGCTGTGGATCGGAATGCCATCATATGTTGCGCCGCGCGCCCCGGCAAGCGTTTCTTTTTCATCGGGGTGCCCTTGTTTTTTCGATGGACGCACCGTGGAAATGAGCTGCGCTGTTTTCAATGCTGTTCCCGATGGAGCGTCTAATTTTTGATCGTGATGCAATTCAATGATTTCGACATCAGGAAAATATTTGGCTGCCATTTGCGCAAATTTCATCATTAGCACCGCGCCGACCGCAAAGTTAGGAGCAATGATCGCGCCAATTTCTTTTTCTTCCGCCAATGCAGTCAGCCGTTTAATATCTTCATCCGTAAAGCCGGTCGTGCCGACAACCGGACGGACTCCGTAGTGAAGCGCGATTTCCGCATGTTTTTTTCCTGCTTCCGGTGTCGTTAAATCGATGAGCACATCCGGTCTGACTTCCTCAAAACATCGGGCCGCATCGGTGTAAATCGGAGCGTGGATGCCGAAAAACCCTTCGATGTCCGCTAAGTCTCCGCCGTCATTTTTCCGGTCAATGACGCCGACAAGTTGAAAATGCTCGGTCTTTTGTACAAGCAAAACGGCTTCACGCCCCATGCGGCCGCGCGGGCCAGCAATGGCAATGCGAATCGTTTCCATGACTATTTCTCCTCCTCTTTTCGTGTCCAACGGTCTTTATCACGGGTGCGGAACTTTTTCATCACCATATCATGCGCCTCTTCTAAATCAATGTTTAAAGAGTTGGCAAAACAAATGAGCACAAATAACAAATCGCCGAGTTCTTCCGCCACCGTTTTTTCTTTTTCCGTCTGTTTTTTCGGCTTTTCCCCATAATAATGGTTGACTTCCCGCGCCAGTTCGCCAAGCTCTTCCGTCAGCCGTGCCAGCATTGCCAGCGGGCTGAAATACCCTTCTTTAAATTGGCTAATATATTCGTCGACTTCTTGTTGCAGTTGCTTGATTGTTTTTTCCTGCATCCATGTCACCTCTCATGTTTTCATGTTAGCGAAAAGCGGCGTTTTTGACAAATATTTTCGCACGCCGCCTGTCCGCGTTGCCTGAATGGACAACTTCATCTATAATTAAGGACGCCGACTACTCTGAATATGGAGGGAATGTATGATTTTCGGGCTAAAAATAAAAAACATCCTTTTCATTTTGCTTGGCGCTGCGATTTTTGCGTTTGGGCTTGTCCATTTTAACATGCAAAATAATTTAGCAGAAGGCGGCTTTACCGGAATCACGCTGCTGCTTTACTTTTTGTTTGACATTGATCCGTCCTATACAAACTTGGCATTAAATATTCCGCTCTTTTTTATTGGTTGGAAATTGCTTGGCCGCCAAACTTTTTTATACACGATTATCGGAACCATTAGCGTTTCTCTCTTTCTTTGGATTTTTCAACGCTACACCATTCATATGCCCCTGAAACACGATATGACGTTGGCCGCATTGTTTGCCGGCGTCTTTATCGGCGTCGGCCTTGGCATTATTTTCCGCTACGGCGGAACGACCGGCGGCGTCGACATTATCGCCAGACTCGTCTATAAATATAAAGGAATCAGCATGGGAAAAACGATGTTTACGTTTGATGTGGTCGTCATCACCCTTTCCTTGCTGTATCTTTCATATCGTGAGGCGATGTATACGCTTGTGGCGGTGTTCATCGCGGCCCGCGTCATTGATTTTATGCAGGAAGGCGGCTATGCGGCAAAAGGAGCGACGATTATTTCGGAAAAGAGCGAGGAAATCGCCAACCGGATTTTAACAGAAATGGACCGCGGTGTCACGATATTAAAGGGGCAAGGTTCCTACACGAAACGCGACCGCGATGTGCTGTACTGCGTGGTAGCAAAAAATGAACTGCCGCGTCTGAAAAGTGTCATTACTTCCGTCGATCCCCATGCGTTTGTGGCGGTCACAGACGTTCATGATGTGCTCGGCGAAGGCTTTACGCTTGATGAGCGAAAACAGCCTATTGAACAATAAAAAGGGGCACAATGCCCCTTTTACTCTTCTTTTTGGCGGGTACGGTTTTTTTCCTTCTCGCCTTGATATTTTCTCCAGCCTACGTAAGATAGCGTCAATATAATAATTCCTCCTGTCGAAACCATCACCCATATTAAAGACGGATCAGCTTCATCTTTTCGAACATCGTCAAACAACGCCTGCAAATCTTCGCGCATCTGTTTTAAATGTTCGTGCTTCTCCTTGAGGCTTAGTTGCCCAAAAGCGGGAGCTTGTAACATTTCTATGTCTTTATCTATTTTTTTCGCTTCCTCAACCGGCACATCGATTTTGACGCTCGGCTCAATTAGTTCATAACGATTTAAAAAGTTGTGGAGGGAAGCGGCAAACGATTCATCCCTTTCTTGATCTACCGCCTTCTCAAGCTGGTCAAATGTTTCCATCACCGTTGATTCCATCTCTGACCAAAGCGGCTGATGAGCCGAATGAATGGCATCAACAACAAGACGAAACTGCGTGATTTTATCGATTTTTTCTTCCGCCGGCAATGAAGAGGCGGCAACCGTTTTCAGGGCGTTTTCATGAGTGATCGTAACAGCGCGGAGTTCGTCGGCTGATTTCAGCCGGTCGCGCGCATTCGTTGCAAAAAACTGCTCGGAAAAATAGAGCAATACTTCTTTTGCTTCTTCAAATTGTCCATTTTTCGCCAATCGCAGCGCTTGATCCGAAATTTGATCTAGTTTTTTCCAGCCATCATCCTGTTCCGCGGCATCGTTTAGCGATGGAAATAAAAAGACGAATACCATCAAAGCAAGCAGCCATATTCGCTTCATCCTTGTCCCTCCTCCATTAACTACTACAATGTATGAAGGAGTGGACAAGAGTAGACCATTAATTTAGCGGGAGGACAAAACGGTTTTTTCGTACACATAATAAATAGCTAATCGCAATCGAAACAATGCTGAGCCAAAACGTAAAATAGCCGATTTGGGCAGCATACTGCTGCAGCACGCTATAGTGGGGCATCATTCCAAATACATAATCGATGATGTCATTGTGCAGCGCCCAAACCGCAGCAATCGCTAGGTGCATGCCGCGAAAGCGATAAAACGGCGCGTAGAGCATTCCTTCTATCGCCATCGCGCCGTGCGAAACGATTAACATCCAGCCCGCCACATCGAGCTCTCCTGTCACTTTCCATACCAATAAGTTCATCACTACCGCCCAAATCCCATACTTTACTAACGTGACAAGCGCTAATGCTTCTAATAAAGGAAAATGGCGGCGGCACAAAAACGCGAGCAAAACAAACACAAAAAAGAGACTTGCCGTCGGGCTATCAGGCACAAACGGCAAAAAAATGGGCGGTGTTTCCGCCAATTGATAACGGTACCATATATACCCGTAAATCGTTCCAAGGATATTTATGATGAATAAAAGCCATAAAAATGGCCGATATGCTAATATCGGATACAGCCATTTCACTCCTATGCACCTGCTCTCTATGCTTGTCGTGAATGAAAAAAGCTGACTAACCATAGCCAGCTTTTTTCTCGATGAATCGTTTATTTCTCTTTTAATCCCGCAATGAACTCAGAAAGCTTTTTCAGCTCTTCATCCGTACCTTTGAAAACGCCTTTAGGCATGTTGCCTTTACCATTTTTCGCAATGTTTGCGATTTCTTCCGGCTTCAAGCCTGTACCGATAAGCGATGGTGCAGCCGCGCCGCCGGATAAGTTTTCGCCGTGGCAGGACGTACATGTGTTAGCTTGGGCAATTTTATACCCTTCGGCGTTTTTGTCAATTTCCACTTCCGCACGGATTTTCCCTTGTTCCGCAGCTTTTTTCCAGTCATGCGTCACAACTGCTTCCCAAGTTAAATATATCATTGCCGCAAGCGTTAGAAGCATCATCCCGGTAGCGACTGGACGCTTCCATGGACGGCGTTCCGGACCGCGATCCAAAAATGGCGCCAATAATAACGCACCGAATGCCAAACCTGGTATGACAATGGCTCCAATGACGGTATAAGGACCTGACGCATACGAATATTTGAGCAATTGATACAGGAACAAGAAATACCAGTCTGGCAGCGGAACATATGCCGTATCCGTCGGGTCAGCAATACGTTCTAACGGAGACGGATGGGCGACCGTCAAACATAAAAAGCCAATCAAAAAGACAGAACCGACCATCCATTCTTTTAATAGAAAGTTTGGCCAAAACGCTTCCGTTTTCCCAGGATATTCCGAATAATCTTTTGGAATATTCGGCTTTCTCACGGCGGGAACGCGGGAATCGCCGACGAATTTCATTCCTTTACCGCGATGCATTCATATTTCCCTCCTTTTTTCTATCAATCAGCAACGTTCATCGCATCATAGTGGACCGGAAATACCTTGTCTGCGAATCATTAAAAAGTGCGCTGCCATTAAGCCGAGCAGTGCGGCAGGCAAGAAGAAAACGTGAATCGCAAAGAATCTTGTCAATGTTTGTGCCCCGACAATTTCCGGATCCCCTGCGAGCAATGTTTTGATCGCCGGACCGATCACCGGTGTTGCCTCCGCGATTTGCAAACCTACTTTTGTCGCAAACAGCGCTTTCATATCCCATGGCAACAGGTAGCCAGTAAAGCCGAGCCCCATCATGACCATAAAAATAAGCACGCCAACGATCCAGTTTAATTCCCGCGGCTTTTTGTATGCACCTTGGAAAAAGACGCGCAATGTATGTAAAAACATCATGACAATAACAAGGCTTGCACCCCAGTGATGCATACCGCGCACGATTTGACCGAACGCCACTTCGTTTTGCAAGTAATAAACAGATTCCCAAGCGTTTTTAATATCCGGAACGTAATACATCGTTAAAAACATTCCGGACAAAATTTGAATGACCGTAACAAAGAACGTTAACCCGCCAAAGCAGTAAACGAATGCGGAAAAGTGGTGGGCCGGGTTCACATGTTCCGGAACTTCATGGTCAGCGATATCCCGCCACAAAGGCGTAATATCCAAACGTTCGTCAACCCAGTCATACAGTTTGTTTAACATGTATTACGCCTCCCCTCGTGGTTTCGCTTTTCCTAAGTATAATTTTCCGTCTTTCACTTTGTACTCATAACGATCTAGTGGAGCTTGTGGCGGCGTTCCCGGAACGTTCGTGCCGTCTTTCGTGTAGCGCCCGTAATGGCAAGGACAGAAAAATTGGTTCGGATGCTCTTTATCCGTATTCCAGTCTACCGTACAGCCAAGGTGCTTACAAATCGGAGATAATGCAATGATTTCTCCCTTTTCATTTTTATACACCCATGCCGATCTCGGCTCTTCCGACTCATACCAAGCGTCTTTTACTTTTACTTTGAAGTCAAAACGCTTTGGCTCGGTCGTAATGTCTTTTACATCCGCTACCGCTACCATCTCCGTTCCCGCTTCATCCTTTAAAATCGGATCAAAGGCAAAACGGAGCATCGGCATTAAAGTTCCAGCAGCCATAAAGCCGCCTACGCCAGTTAGCGTATAGTTCAAAAATTGGCGTCTCGTTACGCGATGTTTGTCACTCATCGTCTTCCCCCCTCTATACAAAATGAAGTCCATCCGGACAGTATCGTATAACACAATAGAAAACTAGGACATTCTAATGATAGCTCAATCAGCGGACAAGGTCAATATTGTCATCGCTTTAACCTGCCAACTTTCTGCCTCGCTTCATCATGACCATTGTGAAATAAAAAAGCGAAGCAGTCCGGATGTTTGGTCACGGATCAGCTCGTACTTATACGATTCGTCCATATTTTCTAACGGAACGGCCGGAACAAGCCACAACCTGTCCGAAATCGCTGTTTCTTTCCCTTTCCATTCGCGGTCGCATGTTACATAAAACACATATTTCATTCCTTGTTCCATTAGCAGGCTTGTCCAATCCGTCAGCCTTTCTACAAGCGATTGTCTCGATTCGCTGAGGAAATAGGAAAACGGTGGAAATAAAAACACTCTGCCTTTTAATTGCCGCTCCAATTCCCCGGCAACAAGCTGCACAAACTCTCCCCCGGAAGCAGCCGTTTTGGCGCCATCGTCCATCGTAATAGGAATAAGAGGAATAAGCGCCGTGTCAATATAATCTTTTTCTTTTTGATACAGTTCCACATCCGCTGCTGTCCACTTCATATGTACTCCCCTTTTTTTGAAAGTTCATTTCCCCTATCACCATACCATATTTTTCTGCAAAAGAAAAACCTTGCGTACAGCAAGGTTTCATAACTTTTTCAACTCTTCGGTAAGACGGCGGAATGCTTCTTTATCTTGGCGGTCTAACGCCTCATCAATCAGCTTCATTAACCGTTCCCGCTGAAATTCATACAGCGATTTTTCCAAAAATTGCTCGGCCAAACGCTGTTCATTTTCGCTGACATGCACTTGTTTTGGCGCATACGGGTTTTCTTCGAGTACGGCAACATATTGCGGCGAATGAAAAGAAGCGCGGAAATTCAGCTGGATATAAATATCCTCATCACGGTTTAGACGGATGTCATGGAACGATTTTTCCGCATCGGTCGTCATCACATTGCCTTTGTAAAAACGGAACGGAACATCATCGACACAATGGGTTGACATAATGATGCCGCGCGGACAATATTGGGCGTTTTCCACAAAATGAACCTTTTGCATCAGCTGGTCATGGCTCATTAAATAGTTTAAAATCCAGACACATTCGCGGCGCTTCAACTGGTAGTTGCTTAAAAACCAACGAATAAACTCTTTTTTTTCATTTACAGATACGTGCGTCATTATGCGCTTCCCCCTCTATCATTTTCCAAGAAAGAGGTAATATGGACCGCGGCTCTCCTACTCCTCTAACTGCAGCAGCATGTCGGCTGCCTCCATGTGCCCAGGATCAAGACGTACAATTTGCTGAAATATTTCTTTGGCTCTCTCTCTGTCGCCTTCTTCGATGAGAAAATAGCCGTACTCCTCAAGGAAATCAATGTTGTTCTTAAAGAAAGTATATGCCTCTTGGTAATGGTTTAATGCATCGGAATACATTTCAAGCTTATGTTTCGCACGTGCTAAATCCCATTCAAACTGTGGGTCATACTCTCCTTGTGCCAGCGCTTCTTCTAGGCAGGAAACAACGTCTTCGTACCGCTCCTCGTGCAAGAGCAGCGCACATAACGTCGTCAGCGCTTCAATATAGCCTTGGTCAATTTCGATTGCTTTTTTCAGCCATGATTCCGCCTCGTCCGGCTTTCCCAGCTTTAGCGCCATTTTTCCGGCATAGAGCAGCAATTCTTTGTTCCACTCATCGACATGGATGCCTTCCTTGGCAATGTCATAGCTTTTTTTCAGCTTTCCTTCATGCTCATACGCTTTCGCTAAGTACAAGTAAAGCGGAACGTATTCCGGATCGAGTTCTTTTAACTCGCTTAGCTTTTCAATGGCGGTTTGATAATATTCCGCTTGGAATGCCGTAACCCCATAGCCGAATAACGTCCGGCTGTCGACTTTTGTTTTTAGCGCTTCATCATAATACGGCAGCGCTTGCTCAAACTCCCCGCATAGGCTGAGCGCCTCGGCAAGCCGCTCAGCAATGAGGGTGCCGGCCATTTCCTTTGTTTTTTCCCGCACTTTTTCGTAAAATGGAATGCTTTTTGTATATTGTCCCATCGAAAAATATAGCTCCGCTAAGGCAAATTGAATAATCGGTTCATCCGGCATTTTTTCATATGCCTGCTTTAACTTTCGTTCGCTGACTTCCTCAAGCCCTTGCATTTGATACAGATCGGCGGCAATCAGACAGGCGCGTGCAAACAACGGATCGTCTTCCTCAATTCGCCCTAAAATCTCGAGCGCCTTGTCCTCTTCGTCGAGCTCTGTATATACTTCCGCCAAAAACAAACGGATTTCCCCTTCGTCCGGATAGCGAAGGGACAACTCTTCAAGCAGTTCTTTCGCTTCCTCTAGCATTCCCCATGAATATAAATAATCGGCAAGTTCATATTTTTCTTCATCACTTCCGTTTTTCTTCACTTCAGGCACCAAAGATAACGCTTTATTCACTTCTCCATTTTCAACCAAACGGACAATTTCTTCGACGCGTGTCATAGACATGAACCCTTCCTTACGAAAAATGTGCAACAAACATCCCAGCTGCACGAATGATCCGCTCCGTGCCAAATCCGGGATAAAAATAAAGTTGATTTTCCACCTTCAGCAACCTTCCTTTATGAACCGTAATAACCGGAACATGATTATCATAATCGACAATAAGCGTTTCGGCAACTAAACGGCTCATCGCTTCCTTCCTATATAGATTATAATCTACTTCGCCGCCAATCCGCAGATCTCCTTTTTGCGGGTAAATGCCAATTTTTTTTAACACATTAAGCCCTAGCGGCGTTCGCTCCCGCAGCGGAAACGGAATAAATGGAATATGGTGCGCAGCAAGCAAGTTTCGCCATGCCGCTTCCTGCTTTTTCATTCGCTTTTCGTTCGGCCAATATGGCACAAAAGCAAGCGGGGCTGTTTTTAGGATGTCGGCAATCCAATACCATGGTACAGAATGCAAAACATCGCTCTCCTTAATTTCGACGAAAATGATTCGTATTTTCCATCTCCTGCAGGCAAGCACAAAGGACGGGGTCAGCATACGGGCGGGTACTTTTACGCCGATGAAATAATCGATGGGGCTGTTTAACAAATGTTGTCGCAGCTTACGCAGTGCGGGAGCGAGCTCCTGTTCCGAAGGGACATCACAAACAGCTAGCAGCGTGGTGCAGCCGTTTTTGATGAGATATTGCTGAACATATTGTTTAAATTGGGCAAATGTCCGCGGCTGTTGAAAAGAAAAATCAACCATCACGTGCCCGGGTGTGACGATCATTTCTCCTATTTCCATGCGCATCCATGTATAGTGCTTCGCTTGCTCACCTATGTAGTCAATGCGATTATGATCCACCACGAGCGCACAGTGTTGTAGCCGTTCTTGACGAATGACATATGCGCTTTCAATAATATATGGCATGTCTTCATTCCCCCTTACGACAGGATATGAGGGAATGAGGCAACATATGATTGACCTTAACTCCTTCTTCCTCACTTACAGAAGAGAAGATGTGAAAGCCCACTTCTTTAAAGGTGGGATGAAACGTCTTTATTTTTTCAATCATTCATTTTTGTTGGATTTTGTTGGGACAACTGATACAATCAACGTATAAGACAAGAATACAGACGTACAAAAACCACCGTTTCTCTCATCCACTACCACTTTGTTTTTTGTCCGCGCTATCGATGAAAGATATGAACAGGTCAAGTAGAAATTCGGTTTAAAGAACTTGCTGAGAAAGAAGGTTCTTTCCCGAAAGTAACGACAAAAGATGTGGACGCCCATCTTCCTTCGGCTGTTCTGAATCAAGCGATTCGTGATGCGAAAAGTGTATCAAAGAAGATGAAAAAAGAAGGGAAGCGCCCCATCCTCAAAAAACCGGTATATTTCGTAAATAATCAAAACTACACCATTGGCGAGCAAATGATCGCATTTCCAATTATGTTGAATGGAAAAACGAGAAAAACAAGGTTTCGGGCGATGGTGACAGAGCGGGATAAAAACCTGATCCAACGTGCCAAACTTGGACTGATGCGCATTGTGGAAAAGGCAGGAAAGTGGTATGCGCAAGTTTCGTTAAGCATCCCTGTGACCAAAAAGACAAATGAAAAGGTCATGGGGGTGGATCTCGGACTAAAAGTTCCCGCGGTAGCGGTGACTTCGAATGGAAAAACTCGTTTCTTCGGAAATGGAAGGCAAAACAAACATATTCGCCGTAAATATCAACAAAGAAGAAGAAAGTTAGGGAAACTCAAGAAGTTGTCCGCTATTCGCAAGATGAACAATAAAGAGCAGCGCATCATGAAAGACATCAACCACAAAATCAGCCGCCAGATTGTCAACATGGCCATCAAGGAAGAGGTTTCCGTTATGAAACTGGAAAAGCTGACGAACATTCGTCAGACGGCAAGAACAAGCCGTAAAAACGAAAAACACTTGCATACATGGAGTTTTTATCAGCTTTCAAGGTTTATTGAATACAAAGCTGCGTTAGCTGGAATCTCGGTCGTGTATGTGGAACCGAAATACACCTCTCAACATTGTCCGCAGTGCGGAACAAAAAATAAAGTTAGAGACCGCAAGTATGTATGTGGGTGTGGGTACGTCTCGCATCGGGATCGAGTGGGTGCGTGGAATATTTTGAAAGCACCTGTGGCAGATGGAGTAGCGTAAGCGAAAGTCTGCCAGCCTACGGAGCTATAGGCTCTGCCGTAGGACGGGGTGATGGCACACCCCTGAACTTGGGGGAACTACGGATACCAGAAATGGACTTCCGACTACCACCCAAGAATCCCACGGCTTTAGTCGTGCGGAGTGTCAAATTAAAGAATGAAGATGGTCAAAAAACGCCGGATACGAAACAGCGACCGCTTCTGGACGTTTTAAATGGACGGCCCCTTTCGTAATGCAGGCGGCAATCGCCAACATCATGCCGATGCGATGATCGCCATGACTGTCGACAACAGCTTTCTCTGCTTTTAAAGCTGATTTGCCATGGATGATCATGCCGTCTTCCGTCGCCTCAATCTCGGCACCGAGCTTTCTTAATTCAGTCACGACTGTATCAATTCGGTTCGTTTCCTTCACTTTTAGTTCGCTTGCATCTTTAATCACCGTCGTTCCTTCCGCCTGGGTGGCAAGGAGGGCGATGATTGGAATCTCATCGATTAACCGCGGAATTAATTCGCCGCTAATTTCCGTTGCCGCCAACCGCGAAGTGCGGACGGTAATATCGCCAAACGGCTCGGTTTGTTCATTGCGAACGTTCGCAATCGTTATATCGGCCCCCATTTTTTGCAGTACATCGATAATTCCGGTTCTTGTCGGATTTAATCCGACGTTTTTTAATGTAATTTCGCTGTTTGGGACAACAGCGCCCGCTACTAAGAAAAAGGCGGCCGAAGAAATATCTCCAGGAACGTATATACTGGTCCCTGCCAGCTGCTGCGGCCCTGTAACCGCCACCGTAAGGCCGTCTACCGCCACATTGCCGCCAAACAGCCGGATCATGCGCTCCGTATGATCGCGGGAACGGTTTGGCTCTGTTACTGCTGTCGTGCCATCCGTTGCTAAGCCCGCCAATAAAATGGCCGATTTTACTTGCGCGCTCGCAACAGGAGATTCATAATGAATCGGCTGAAGTTCACCGCCGCGGATCGATATCGGGGTATAGTTTCCATGTTCGCGCCCGTCAATGCGCGCTCCCATCATTTTCAGCGGCTTCGTCACTCTTCCCATCGGCCGTTTGGCGATCGATTCGTCGCCGATGAGGCAGGCGTGAAACGGACATCCGGCTAGAATGCCGAGCAACAGCCGCGCCGTTGTTCCCGAATTGCCAACATGTAAAATGTCAGACGGCTCCTGTAGTCCGCCCTGCCCTTTTCCCTCGACAACGACATGGCTTCCATCCTGCTTGATCACTACCCCCATTTTCCGGAAACAATCAATCGTGCTTAAACAATCTTCCCCCGGCAAAAAATTTTCGATCGTCGTCGTACCGTGCGCTATCGCTCCCAACATCACCGCGCGGTGGGAAATCGATTTGTCTCCGGGTACATGGATGATTCCTTGCAATGATGAAACATTTGTTCTTAACTGCACGTCATCCCCTCCATTTTATACTTCATACGTTTCATAATTCGTATGTTGTTGTATGCATGCTTTCGCCTTCGCTCGGTCTTCTTCGCTTTGAAAGCTAAGCCGCAATACCCCGTATATTTCTTCCCTTGTTTCAATAATACGGATATTGGTGATGCTGATGTTCTCTTTGGCTAGATAGCCAGTGACTTCGGAAATAACTCCGGGGTAATCGGGCACATCGACATATAAATCGTAAAACGATGGAATCGCCCCTTTTGTCCGCGCCGGCAGACCGTCGCGAAATTGTTTTGCCTCTAGGAAATAATGATAAATCGCTGCGCTGTTTTCTTCTTCCACGATGGAACGGAGCTTTTTCATCTCCGCGATCCAGCGGTCAAACAACGTTAAAAGTTCGTGTTTATTATGTATAAAAATATCACGCCACATTTCCGGGTTGCTGGAGGCGATGCGCGTAATATCGCGAAAGCCTCCTGCGGCAAGGCGGCTGACAAGCGGATTTTCTTTTTCATACTGTTGGGCCTGATGTACAAGGCTTGCAGCGATAATGTGCGGGAAATGGCTGATCACGCCGGTAATGCGGTCGTGTTCTTCTGGCGACAGCACGACAAACTGCGCTTTCGTCCCTTTCAGCCACTCTTTGAGACGTTCGATTTTCTCCACAGCCACCCCGTTTGTCGGCGTCAATACGTAAAAGGCGTTCTCAAACAAATGCGCCCGCGCTGCAGCGACGCCGCTTTTATGCGAGCCCGCCATCGGATGGCCGCCGATAAACGTAATTCCTTGCTTTCCCAATCGCCGCGCATGATGGACAATCCGCTGTTTGGTGCTTCCTACATCGGTGACAATCACGTTTTCTTTTAGTAGATGGACGGGCATTTGCGCCAAAATTTTTTCCGTCTGCATGACAGGCGTCGCTAAAATAATCAAGTCCGCTTGCTCCATTCCCTGCTCAAGTGACGAAGCAGCTTCATCAATCACTTTTAAGGAGCGGGCAAGTTTCAGCTCCTGTTCGTTGACGTCATATCCAATGATGACAGCGTCCGGGTGTGCTTTTTTCACCGCCAGCGCGATCGACCCGCCAATTAAACCAAGGCCAACGACAAAGATGTTTCCTTCCAATCGCTTCACCTCTTCATCTGAACCTCCACACCACTAAAGTCGGTGGGTTCTGGCGTACGAAAGAGTTTTTCCTACATCTGCGTGCAAGCACTTACTCTTGTTCCGCCAAACTTTCATGGATAAACATGTTTAGCATCCTATCGGCTCGATTCAAAATCGTGTGCCGCTTCATCCCAAGACCTCAGTCACGGGATGAAGCGGTATATACATTTGTAAAAATGCGTCCGCTGCCTGGGGAAGCAACGGGACGGTTCATCCGCTATACAAGTTGTTTTTCCCGGATCATTTGCGCCAACGCGCTAATCACCCGTTCGTTCTGCTCTTTCGAACCAACGGTAATACGCACGGACGTCGGAAAGCCGAGCGCATTGCCGGAGCGGACGATAATGCCGCGCTCGAGCAAATATTGAAAGACTTCATTTCCTTCGATCGCAAAATCAATCAAAATGAAATTCGTCTGCGAAGGATAGTAGCGCAAGCCGTTTTCCTCGCAAAAACGGTAAAACATCTCGAGCCCTTCTCTGGTTTTGTCCGAACAGGTACGGATAAACGCTTGGTCATCTAGTGCTGCGATCGCCGCTGCCTGTGCGACGCTTGATGTATTAAATGGTTCGCGCGCCGGCTCCATCCCTTGAATAAGCGCTTCGCTGGCAATGCCATATCCGACCCGGAGCGCCGCTAGTCCATATGCTTTGGAAAACGTCCGCAAAATCATCATATTATCATATTGCGCAAGAAGCGGAACGGTTTGCGGATAATCGTCCGCCCTCACGTATTCATAATATGCCTCGTCCAGCACGACCAGGACATGTTTAGGAACGCGCTCCAAAAACGACCGCAGCTCCTGTTCCGTGACATACGTGCCAGTTGGGTTATTCGGGTTGCAAATCCAAACGACACGCGTATTTTCATCAATAGCCGCAAGCATCGCCTCCAAATCATGGCGTCCGTTAACAAGCGGGACTTCGCGAATTTCCGCTCCTTCGATGACCGCATTATGACGATATTGCGGAAATGTCGGCACAGCCATGACCGTGTTCGTGCCGGCTGATAAAAACGCACGCGAAATAATTTGTATGACTTCATCCGACCCGTTGCCAAAAATAAGCTGCGTTTCTTTTACACCTAAATGTGCCGCCACTTTTTCCCGCAACAGGCGCGCATATCCGTCTGGATAAACGGCCAGACGGTCTAATTCACGGATGATCGCCTCTTTTACAGCAGGTGAACATCCGTATGGATTTTCATTGGATGCTAGTTTAATAATATCGGAAAGTCCGTATTGCCGCTTCACTTCTTCAATCGATTTTCCCGGCTGATAAGGGGACAACCCCCTTAACTGTGCTTTGATTTCCATAACGACACTCCTTATTTCGAACTTTCATTGCGATGAACACGCATGCTTCAGCGGTGCCACAAGCGAATGGGCGTAACATTGGAACTCAGCAAGCGCCTCTTCTTTGTTTGCTGGTGTTTGCAACTGTTCATTCAGCTGCTCTATTTTTTGCACGAGCGCACTGCCAATTACTACACCATCGCAATAGTCTTTTAGCATCTTCACTTGTTCGCTAGTAGAGATGCCAAATCCGACAACCACAGGGACGCGGCTATGCCGCTTTACTTCCGTTAAAAAGTCGTTTAATGTTTCCGGCAACGTGTCGCGCACCCCGGTTACCCCAAGCGATGAAACGCAGTATAAAAACCCTTGCGCATGGGAAGCGATGGTTTCAATCCGCTTTTTCGATGTCGGCGCCACTAGCGAAATAAGCGGGATGCCTGTTTTTTCACCAAGCCGGCGGATCGGGCCGCTTTCTTCAAACGGAAGATCCGGAATTAGCACCCCATCCACTCCGTTTTGTTGCGCTAAAGCAAAAAAGGATTCTTCTCCTAATTGTAACACAGGATTGTAATACGTAAAGATAATAATCGGAATTTTTATGCCTTTTTTTCGCATTTCCGGAACTAATTCGACCGCTTTTTGCAGCGTCATCTGTCCGGAGAGCGCCCGTGCGGCTGCCCGCTGAATAATCGGGCCATCCGCAAGCGGATCGGAATACGGCACGCCAAGCTCTAGCATATCGGCGCCTGCTTCTTGAAGCGCAAACGCTAGTTCCACCGTAATATCTGGGGTTGGATCCCCGGCGACAATAAACGGAATAAACATCGGTTTAGTCACGGTACACAGCGGCAACGTCGTCATCCTCCTTTACGTTGACATAGCGCATCATCGTTTGCACGTCCTTATCCCCGCGGCCCGACAGGCAGACGAGCACCGTTTGGCTGCTGTCCATCGTTTTCGCCAGCTCCACTGCTTTGGCCAATGCGTGTGCCGACTCAATCGCCGGAATAATTCCCTCTTCCCGCGACAACAATTGAAACGCGGCGATCGCTTCCTCGTCAGTCACACTTTCATAGCGAACGCGGCCGATGCTCGCCAAATAAGCATGTTCCGGGCCGACGCCTGGATAGTCGAGACCGGCGGAAACGGAATATGGTTCGATAATTTGCCCATATTCATCTTGCAGCAAGTATGTTAAAGAGCCGTGGATAACGCCTTTCGTGCCTTTGGTGATGGTCGCGGCGTGATACAGGGTATCGACTCCTTTCCCCGCCGCTTCTACGCCGACAAGCTTGACGTCATCCTCCAAAAACGGATAAAACATGCCAATCGCATTGCTTCCGCCGCCCACACATGCGACAATGACGTCCGGCAGCCTTCCTTCGCGTTCAAGAAATTGCCGCTTCGCTTCATCTCCGATGATGCGCTGAAATTCGCGCACCATTTTTGGATACGGATGCGGCCCAACGACAGAGCCAATCATATAAAAATGATCATCGCAATGCTGCACCCAATAACGAATCGCTTCGTTCGTCGCATCTTTTAGGGTCCGGTTGCCGCTGTATACCGGAACAACCTCAGCGCCCAGCAATTTCATGCGAAAAACGTTTAATTCCTGCCGCTTAATATCTTCCTCGCCCATAAAGACGATGCAATCCATGCCGAAATGCGCCGCTACGGTGGCAGCGGCGACTCCGTGCTGCCCCGCACCCGTTTCGGCAATAATTTTTTTCTTGCCCATCCGCTTCGCCAAAAGCGCCTGTCCAATGGCATTATTAATTTTATGAGCGCCGGTATGGTTTAAATCTTCGCGCTTTAAATAAATTTTAGCACCGTTTAACAGTTTCGTTAAATTCGGCGCAAACGTAAGCGGAGTCGGGCGCCCGGAGTATTG
Organism: Parageobacillus caldoxylosilyticus NBRC 107762; assembly: GCF_000632715.1. GTDB lineage: Bacteria > Bacillota > Bacilli > Bacillales > Anoxybacillaceae > Saccharococcus > Saccharococcus caldoxylosilyticus. The sequence goes on from NZ_BAWO01000033.1 coordinate 40,313, forward strand.
CTGCAAAATGCGGATATACTCCGCTTTAAACGTCTCATCGGCCAGCGCCTTCGCTAGTTCTTCTTCTATTTCCTCAAGCGGAAGCATTAATGTTTCCGGCACAAATCTTCCGCCGAAATCTCCAAATCTGCCATTCTCGTTTGGAACGTTATACATAGTTCGCCACCTTCTTTTCGATTTCTCTCATTTTTTCCACGCTTTTTTCGCCGTTTTCTTCAATCCCGCTGCTAATGTCAATGCCGTACGGCCGATAGGCTAAAAGCCGCTCGACATTTTCCGGCGTAATCCCCCCGGCAATAAAGCAAGGGACGGCTTGCCGAGCCGCTTCTTCTAAATAAAGCGGAACATTGCTCCAGTCAAAGGCCACTCCCGTTCCTCCCCATGCCCCGCTTACCCGGCTATCAACGACATAACCGTCGGCGACGCCAGCGTATTGTTGCATCTTTCTAACGGCATCTTCATCATGATGAATCGCCTTCCAAACGACAAGTCCTGTCGCTTCTTTGATCGCTGCGACATGCGCCGCTGTTTCATGACCGTGGCATTGAATGACCGCAAGCGGCAGCTGCGAGACTACGTTGACAACCAGCTCCGTCGGCGCATTGACAAACACGCCGACAAGCTGCTTATTGCCAAGCTCGATCGTTTGCAGCCATTGCTTCACTGCTTCCACTTCTACTTTCCGCTTGCTGTCGGCAAAAATCAGCCCGATGTAATCCGCTTTGCTTTGCAGCGATTTTTGCAAATCAGACGCGGAACGGTTGCCGCAATATTTAAGACGGACGGGCAAGCGAATCAACCTCCCCGAACAATTCATATACCGCCGCCTGCACATCGGCTTTGCGCATCAGCGCTTCGCCGACAAGCATGGCATTGGCCCCGTACGTTTGTACTTTCTTGACATCGTCGAAAGTGGCGATGCCGCTTTCACTGACGATGATGCTCGAAGCCGGAATCAACGGAGCTACTTTTTCGGTTGTTTCCAAAGCCGTCACAAACGTATGCAAATCGCGGTTATTAATCCCAATTATTTCTGGAGTAAACAAGTCAAGAATTCGCTCCAGCGTTTCGCGCGCATGCACTTCGACTAAACATTCCAGCCCTTTGTCATACGCCTCTTGATACAGTTCGTATAACGATTTTGGCGGCAGCGCTTCGCCGATTAATAAAATCGCATCGGCGCCAATGCGCACGCTCTCCTCGATCTGCAAGCGATCGATAATAAAATCTTTGCGTAAAACCGGAACGCCTACCGTCTCCTTCACCTCGCGCAAATAACGGCGGTGTCCCTGGAAATAACGTTCATCCGTCAATACGCTGATCGCATCGGCACCTGCTTTTTCATACGCTTTAGCAATATCGACTGGATGGAAATCCGGGCGGATGACCCCCTTGGACGGAGAAGCCTTTTTCACCTCAGCGATTAAACCAAGCGAGCGGTTAGGCTGCTCGAGCGCCGCCCGCAGCGAACGCTGCGCTCTCATTGGCATCGGCTCCGGCAAGGTCAATGTTTTCATTTCTTCGCGTTTCGTGGCAATAATTTGTTCAAGCATATTTTTCCACCTCTTTCAGGCGCAAGCGCTCAAATTGTTCATGCGCTTTCTTTGTCATCAGCGCTTCTTTCGCCATTTCCACCCCTTCGTGAATCGTGTCCGCTTTCCCCGCCGCATATAAAGCGACGCCGGCATTTAAAATGACAACATTGGTCGCACTTTCATTCGCCTTTCCTTCCATGACCGCTTTTAACAATTCGGCGCTCTGCTTAACGGTGTGCACTTGAATATGTTCCAATTTTCCGCGCGCAAGCCCGTATTGTTCCGGCGTGATGACAAAGCGGCGGATTTCTCCGTGTTTCAGTTCAACCACATCCGTTTCTGCGGCGATGCTGCATTCATCAAGTCCATCTTTTCCCGTTACGAATAAAACATGCTCAGAGCCAAGGCGGCGCAGCGTTTCCGCAAGTTTTTCCGCATACTGCGTCGAATAAACCCCAATGACTTGCCGCTTGCAGCGCGCCGGATTGGCGAGCGGCCCGATGAGATTAAATACGGTGCGAAAGCCGATCTCTTTCCGAGGCAGTGCAGCATGTTTCATCGCCGAATGATACAGCGGCGCAAATAAAAACGCTAATCCTTTCGTTTTTAATGCTTGTTTCGCTTCCTCTGGAGTTGTTTGAATGTCAATGTGAAGCGCTTCTAGCACGTCCGCGCTTCCGCTTTTGGAGGAAACGGCGCGATTGCCGTGCTTCGCCACTTTGACGCCGAGCGAGGAAACGACGATCGCTGCTGCTGTGGAAATATTAAACGTCGATGCCCCATCTCCTCCGGTTCCGCACGTATCGATGACTTCTTCTTCATAATCGAGGGTCATCATGCGTCTGCGCATTGCCCTCACTAATCCTGTCAATTCATCGACCGTTTCCCCGCGCAAGCGCAAAATCGATAGAAAACTAGCAATTTGGCTCGCTGTCGCTGTCCCGGACATAATCGCCATCATCGCTTCATACGCTTCTTCCTCCGTCAGCACATATCCGTCAATACATTTATAAAGAAGTTGTTTCAACATATAGGTTCTCCCCTCTCATAAATAATTGTTCTGCACGCTCGATTGCCTTCATTAAGGCGCTCGCCTTATTGCGTGTTTCTTTCCATTCAAGTTCAGGAACCGAATCGGCGACAATCCCCGCGCCGGCCTGCACATACGCGCAACCGTCTTTGACGATCGCCGTGCGAATCGCAATGCATGAATCAATATTGCCGTCAAAGCCGATGTAGGCAATCGTGCCGGCGTACAAATTGCGCGCCGTCGGTTCTAGCTCCTGTAAAATTTGCATCGCTCTTACCTTTGGCGCGCCGCTTACCGTCCCGGCCGGAAATGCGGCAAGCAAGGCGTCGATCGGATGCACCTCTTCCTTTAATTCGCCTGTTACTTTCGAAATCAAATGCATGACATGCGAAAACTTGCCGATTTCCATTAATACAGGCGTCCGAACCGTTCCGTATTTGGCCACTTTTCCGATATCGTTGCGGGCTAAATCGACGAGCATATAATGTTCGGCTCGTTCTTTTGGGTCATGGCAAAGCTCGTCGGCAAGCCGCTCATCCTCTTCTGTCGACCGCCCTCGTCTTCTCGTTCCGGCGATCGGATGAATTTCTATATGGCGGTTGTACACTTGAATGAGCTTTTCCGGGGAGCTGCCGACAATCTCAAGATCGTCGAGACAAAAATAAAACATATACGGCGATGGATTAATGTGGCGCAGCATCCGGTATACTTGAAATCCGCTGACGCGAACCGGGACGGCAAATCGCTGCGATAAAACCGCCTGAAACACATCCCCGCTGGCAATATAGCGTTTAATCGTTTCTACATCTTGTAAAAATCTTGCTTTGTCATAATTGGAGATAACCCCTTGAAAGGAAACGCCCGCTTCTTCGTCTGCGCGATCAAGCAATAACAACCGCTCTTCTCTTCCGCTTGCTGCTTTTTTCATTAATGCGGCGATCCGTTTAAGCCCTTGTTCATACTTGTTTTTCTTCGTTTCTTCCGTATCTTGCTCCGTTAAACGGACGTAATGGATAAAGACAAGCTCACGTTTATGATGATCCAATACGATCAACGATTCGCAAAAAGTAAAGTAGCCGATCTTCATGGAAAGGTCACGGTTCAGATGAGTGGGAACTTTTTCGATGGCGGAAATAAAGTCATATCCTAAAAAACCGACTGCGCCGCCGGTAAACGGAACCGCTTCGTTCAGCTGCTTGACGCAAAGCTTCTGCTCGATGAAGCAAAACGCTTCTTTCAGCGAAGAAGTTTTTGCTATTTCTTCACCGCGCTCATTGATGACGGAAAACGTGTGGCCAGTTTTGCTTTCCAGCGTCAAAAATGGTGACAAGCCGATGAAAGAATAGCGAGCCCACGGCGACTGGTCATCTTTGCTTTCTAGCAAAAACACCGCATCCTCGCGCAAATTTTCAAAGATTTTTAGCGGCTCAAACACATCGGCTAAAAAACGGCGCACAATTGGAATCGTGCGGAAGTGGCGCGCATCTTCCAAAAATGCGGCAAGCGTGTAGTTGGACATGATTCTCCTCCTCCGTTTTATTCGGATGGAGAATGAGGGTTTGTGAGGCGAAATCGGGGAATTAAAAAAACCCAAAGACAGAGATGTCTTTGGGTAGACTTTGCATTCATTCAACAAACACTCACCTCAACTAAACTCGCTCATTCTCATCTACCCTAAACTCTGCTCTCACTCTGCTTATGGATAACTTTGCTTTCTATCATATTACATTTCGGTTTTTTTTGTCAACGATAAATCCGGCCGCAGGACGACTGCATCCCGCAAATAAACATGAGAGATTTCTTCTTGCTTTTTCGTTGTATGAACGGTCATCATCACCCGGATGCAGCGCGGCAGGGAATTTGGCACCGGAATTTCCCGCATGCACATAACCGGAACGTACGTCCACCCTTCCAAGCGGCGGAGCGCTTGCGCCGGAAAGGTCGCGGTAATATCTTCCGTCACCGAAATAAGCACAAATGATACATCGCTTGCTGCGACGTCGTTGGCCCGAATCATTTCCCTCAGCAACGTTTCGGTGGCGTCGACAATCTCGTTCGCTTCATTACGTTCCACTGTAATCGCTCCACGAATGCCGCGGATCATGCTATCCCACCTCCCGTTGGGCAAATTCACAAAGCAGTGCGGATAAGGTATCGTCGTCGAGCGTTTCGATGTCTACTTCGCCAATATCTTTTAATAGCACCATGCGCACCGTTCCCGCCTTTGCTTTTTTATCGCCTTTCATTTTTTTGAGAAGGCGCTCGAGTTTTAGCGATGCCGGGATGGAAACAGGGAATCCGTATGTACGAAACCATGCGGAAAACTGATGGTCGGCAAACGAGCGCTTATATACACTCTCGCTGGCAAAAATGGCAAACAGCATCCCGAGCGCTACGGCATCGCCGTGGGTGATTGCTCCGTAGCCAAGTTCGCTTTCCAACGCATGCCCAAGCGTATGGCCGAAATTTAAATGGGCGCGGACTCCCGTTTCTTTCTCATCTTCACGCACAACGCTTGCTTTGATTTCAATTCCTTTTTGAATGCAATATTGAAGCCGCTCTCCCGTTAAGTCGGCAAGCGTATGGATTTCCTGACGCAGCCATTCGTAAAAGCGGCGGTCGCGGATCAGCGCATGCTTAATAACTTCTGCAAAACCGGAGCGCAGTTCTTTTTCCGGCAGAGAGCGCAAAAAGGCGATGTCATAAACAACCGCTTCCGGCTGATGAAACGCCCCAATCATGTTTTTTCCGAGCGGATGGTTGATCGCCACTTTGCCGCCGACGGCGCTGTCATGCGCAAGCAACGTGGTTGGGATTTGTATATAGCGAATGCCGCGCATATAAGTGGCTGCGACAAATCCAGCCAGGTCGCCGACCACGCCGCCGCCAAAGGCAAGAATAAGGGAATGGCGGTCGAGGCCGTATTCGAGTGCGGCAGTTTGACAGGCATAATATTGCTCGAACGATTTTGCCCCTTCCCCGCTCGGAATGACATGCGTGTACACTTCGTAGTCATCGGCCAGCATTGCACGAAGCTCCGCCAAATACAACGGTTCCAGCGTTTGATCGGTGATAATCAGCAGTTTCGTTCCTCTAGGGAAAGATAAAGAACGGAGAATTTCCGGCAGGGAATGTATAATCCCTTCCCCGAGAAAGAGCGGATACTGTTTTGTTTTCGTTTCAATAAGCAGCTGTTTCATGATTAAAACTCCCTTGCATAACGGCGCATTTTTTCAACGTTTTCCTTGATGAGGTCCATGCGATCCTGTCCGAATTGGTCGACGATCGCAGCAGCCACTTCCCAGGCCACCACCGCTTCGGCAACGACGCTGGCCGCCGGTACGGCGCAGCTGTCCGAGCGCTCAATGCTGGCCGCAAACGGCTCCTTCGTTTCAATGTCTACGCTTTGCAACGGCTTGTACAGCGTCGGAATTGGCTTCATCACTCCGCGCACGACAATCGGCATGCCGGTTGTCATTCCGCCTTCAAAGCCGCCGGCGCGGTTCGTCCGGCGCGTAAATCCTTTTTCTTTGCTCCAAATAATCTCATCGTGCACTTCGCTTCCCGGGAGACGCGCCGCTTCAAAGCCGATGCCAAACTCCACCCCTTTGAAGGCGTTAATGCTGACGACCGCTGCGGCAATTTTAGCATCAAGCTTGCGGTCATAATGAACATGGCTGCCTACCCCTGCCGGCACTCCTTCGACAATCACCTCCACGATGCCGCCGATCGAATCGCCGTTTTTCTTGGCGTTGTCGATCGCTTCCATCATTTTAACGGCTGCTTCTTCATCAAAACAGCGCACCGGTGAGGCCTCTGTCACTTCCTGCAGCTCCTCGAGTGATTGATAATCAAGCCGCTTGGCACGGACGCCGCCGATTTCCAACACATGTCCGGCCACGCGGATGCCAAGCTCCTCTAAAATCCGCTTCGCCACTGCTCCGGCCGCGACCCGCACCGTTGTCTCACGCGCTGATGAACGTTCCAACACATTGCGCATATCGCGATGCCCGTATTTTAACGCGCCGTTTAAATCGGCATGCCCCGGACGCGGACGCGTCACTTTTCGCTTCACTTCTTCCGCATTATCGATCGGTTCAATAGCCATGATGTTTTGCCAATGTTTCCAGTCGCGGTTTTCGACGACAAGCGTAATCGGCGAACCAAGCGTTTTTCCATGGCGGACGCCGCTTAAAATTTTCACTTCGTCTTTTTCGATTTGCATCCGCCGCCCGCGCCCGTATCCTTTTTGCCGTCTTGCCAGCTCTTTATTAATATGCTCAGCAAGCAGCGGCAATCCCGCTGGCACTCCTTCCAAAATCGCTGTCAACTGCGGGCCATGTGATTCCCCTGCTGTTAAATAGCGCATGTTTTTCTCTCCCTTCAACTCTTTAACGCGGTTAAGTAAAAATATATCATAAATTTAAAAAATGAAAATAGTTTTGGATAAAAAAAGAATTCATCTTGGCGATGAACTCTTTGGCGAATGTTTCACTTTTTGCGATAAAAAAACGTATCTTCTATTTCGAAACCGTACAAAACCGGATTAAAAATTTGCTCCGTGCTTCCGACAAATAAAATCCCGCCTGGCCGCAGCGCTTCGTTAAATTGATGATAAAGCTTTTGTTTTGCCTCTTCCGTAAAGTAAATAAGCACGTTGCGGCACACAATCAAATCAAAGAAACGACCAAACGGGTCGGCAAGCAAATTATGTTTTTTAAATTTCACCGCTTTTTTTATCTTTTCGTCTATCTTATAATACATTCCTTCTTTTGTAAAAAACTTTTTTTTCATTTCTTCCGGAATTTCCTGCAAGGAGCGCTCTGTATACAGCCCGATTTGCGCGCGGGCGATCGCGTTTTCATCGATATCGGTAGCGAGAATCGAGATATCAGCCAGCGGCACAAATTTGGATAATATCATGGCTAGCGTATACGGTTCTTCCCCGGTGGAGCAGGCAGCGCTCCATATTTTTAAACGGCGGTTTTGCGCAAGCAGTTTCGGCAGTATTTTCCTTTCTAGCACTTCCCACCGTTTCGCATTTCGATAAAACTCGGATACGTTAATCGTAATCCGGTCCAAAAACTCATGAAACAGCGCTTCATCCTTTTCCATCGCTGCGAAAAATTGCTGAAAATTTTTCAGCCCTTTTTTTTCATAAAGCGATGTCAGCCGTCTTTTCATTTGCGCTTCTTTATACAAAGACAAGTCAATGCCCGTTTTCCGCTTGATATTTGCGATAAATTGCTGATAGTCGTTCATCCCTGTTTTTCCCCGCTTTTCTCCCTTTTCCCAGAGATAGCTGTCTATGCCATAAGTATATCGCAATGCTGATAGGGAAGAAAGAAAAAATCGCAACACAAAAACCGGTCATATTGCTGACCGGCTTTTCAGTATACCCACTGATTGATTAATTTCGAATAATTGACAAGTTCTTCTTCTTTGAAAAAGAGATTGATTTCGCGTTCTGCGCTTTGCGGTGAATCGGAGCCGTGAATCACATTTTTGCCAACTGTTAGCCCGTAGTCGCCGCGGATCGTGCCAGGCGCCGCTTCTTGTGGATTCGTTTTTCCCATCATTTGCCGTGCGGTCGCAATGACATTTTCTCCTTCCCAAACCATGGCAAACACCGGGCCGGATGTAATGAAATCGACTAATTCCCCAAAAAACGGGCGTTCTTTATGCTCCGCATAGTGCTGTTCTGCTAATTCGCGCGATACTTGCATTAATTTTGCTCCGACAAGCTGGAAGCCTTTTTTCTCGAAGCGGGAAACGATCTCGCCGATTAAATTGCGCTGAACCCCGTCAGGCTTGACCATGATAAATGTTCTTTCCATCACGTATACTCCACCCCTACTGTAATATGTACTAGGAAACCGGGTTCCCCACCAAAATAGTACCATTGTTTTCAGCCAATAGCAATAATATCCTTGAAAACGCTAATAATCCCTTTTTCCAATATACTTCGCTATATCATATAATGTCGAACGCGCTTTATTGTTCGGCAGCGTTTCTAATACACGCAACGCCTTGTGTAAATAGCGGTCGCTCAGCTCATACGATTTTTCAATCGCATCCGTTTGTTTAATTAGTGCAATAATTTCCTTCATTTCTTCCGGCGTGGTTTCCGGACGCACCACTGTTGTAATTTTAGCTTTGAGCTGCTCATTATTTTCCATGGCAAACAAAACAGGCAGCGTTACATTTCCTTGCAATAAATCGCTCCCTGCCGGTTTGCCGAGCTGCGCTTCCGTCCCGGTAAAATCAAGAATATCATCGGTGATTTGAAACGCCATGCCAACGTAATATCCAAATAAATAGAGGCGCTCCGCCACGTCTTTCGGCGCGTCGGCCACAATCGCCCCAAGCTGGCAGCTGGCGGCAATCAACAGCGCGGTTTTTCGTTTAATACGCCGCAAATAGCAGCGTAAATTTTGCTCAAAGCGATATTTATCTTTAATTTGTTCAATTTCTCCCCGGCATACTTCCACGATCGTATTCGCTAACACTTGATGGGCAAGCGGATGATCGAGGCGTGTCATCCTCTCAAGAGAGCGGGCAAACATATAGTCGCCGGTATACATGGCAAAACGATTGCTCCATTTCGCTTTAATCGTCTGTCTGCCCCGGCGCAGCTCGGCATCGTCAATCACATCATCATGCACAAGGGAAGCCATGTGAATGAGCTCTAACGCCACCGCTACATGCTTAATGCGCTCGATATCATAATCGCCGAATTTGGCGGCAAGCAATACAAAAACGGGACGGATCCGTTTTCCGCCCGCCTGCAATAAATGCAGCGCCGCCTCGCTAAGCTGCGCATAATCGGACTGGATTGTTTCTTCCAACTCTTTTTCCACTTCACGTAAATCCGTATTCAAAAACGAATACATCGCCTTTAGCTTCATGATGTTCACCTTAACTATCATCGTTTATAACCTAAGTGCATCGCCGCAACGCCAAACGTGTACGGCTTCACTTCGATATCGACAAAACCGGCTTCGCGAAACATTTGCGCCAGCTCATCTCTGCCCGGAAAATCGCGCGCCGATTCCTGAAGCCATGAGTATTCTTCATAACTTTTCGCCAATAATTTCCCGAATAAAGGCATAATAAAGCGAAAGTAAAAATAATATAACTGACGAAAACCGATTAACGTCGGCTGAGATGTTTCGAGACAAACAACCTTTCCCCCCGGCTTTGTGACACGGTGCATTTCTTTTAGCACCGTCATATAATCAGGCACATTGCGCAACCCAAAACCGATCGTCACATAGTCAAACATGTTATCGGGAAACGGCAAATTCATCGCATTGCCGTGAATAAGCTTGACGTTCGTCAGCTGCCGCTCTTTTACTTTTTGTTCTCCTACTTTTAACATGTTTTGGCTGAAGTCAAGCCCGTATACTTCGCCGCTTGGCCCGACCGCTTCGGCGAGCGCAATCGCCCAATCAGCCGTGCCGCAGCAAACATCGAGCGCTTTTTTTCCTTTTTGTACATTCATCCGCTTCATCGTATCTTCCCGCCATTTGAGATGGCGCCGGAAGCTAATGATCGAATTCATGCGGTCATAATGTTGATAAATTTTTTCAAACACATGGTGAACCCGTTCTTCTTTCGATTGATGCATACTTCTACCCTTCTTCCACCGTCTTTTTCGCGATGGTTGAAAAACCGCCAGTTAGCTCAGAAATGCGGATTTGCAACATCTCATTGACTTGTAATTTCGCGTTTAGCAACGCTTCTTTGCAATGATCGATATATCGATTGCAAATATGAAGCAAATATTGCTTCTGCTCTTTCGTTACCGTTTTGGATTTTGGAAAGAGAATATTTCCCATTAGTTCAAACAAAGCGGAAGAACCGGAGCGGACGAACGTTTCCTTTTCTGTGATTAACCGCCTTAACAGCAAATAATAATAGGAAAACTTCCCCCATACAGGTGCGGAAAAATGGGCGGCCATTTTGCAAATTAATGCGGATTCAATCGTTCCGACGCTGTCAAACAACGTTTCGATCCGCTCAATGTCTTTTTGATACAATCGGACTTTATGCTCGTTGATGTCGCGAATCGCCTCTGCAAAGAGACGAATGAGCGGTATTTCATTCAACTTCGCTAAATAATCGTAATATAAACCGCTATATAGATCACCGGCAAGGACAACTAATTGCCGCGTTTTCAAATCATCCTGTTCAGTAACAGAATTCGTTACTTCATCGTGGGTATCAAGGGCGATTTGTACAAGCATCATCGGAATAATATAGTGATCGACTTTTTCTGGATCAATGGATGCATCTTCCAATACGGATAAGGATAACAAAATGCGGTCTTCATCGATTTGTCTCGCTGGTATATGCTCGAACAAATACGAATGATGGAGAAAGCGTTCAATTTGCTCTTTTAATAGCGCAATTTTTTTCATGATGTGTTTCAAAATCATCACCCTTGTCCCCTAAAAATTTGCATACAATATAACGGAGTAATTATACCATAATTTTTTTGCAAACGCTCTAGTTTCGTAGAAAATAGTACAAATTACTTTTTCCCTTCCGACTCAATTTCACCGTGTCTTGTTTGAATATACGCCTTTCCTCTCACTTTAATCGCCGATGTATGCTCCGTAAATTGGGCAATTAACACTTCGCCCTTATCAAGCTTTTCCGAATGATGGAAACGTGTATCCGCCCCTCTTGTTAATCCGATGACATTCACTCCGTCCTCTAGCGCTTTAATGACCACATAATCGCTGTTTACGTACATCATTCTCTCCTCCTTTTTTTAATGATTTGCATTTTTTATGCTTTTATGAGAGACAGCACTTCAGCCCGGGCGTTTTGATCGGTTTCAAACACGCCGCGCACCGCCGTTGTCACTGTTTTCGCTCCCGGTTTTTTTACGCCGCGCATCGTCATGCACATATGTTCCGCCTCGACAACAACCATAACCCCGTGGGGGTCGAGCGCTTCCACAATCGAATCAGCCACTGTCGCGGTAATGCGTTCTTGCAGTTGCGGACGGCGTGCCACCGCCTCGACTGCCCGCGCCAGCTTGCTTAACCCTGTCACTTTCCCTTCACGAGGAATGTAGGCGATATGGGCAACGCCGAAAAACGGGACTAAATGATGCTCACACATCGAATAAAACGGAATATCTTTCACCAGCACAAGCTCTTCATGGTTTTCGTTAAACACCGTTTGAAAATGTTCTTTCGGATCTTCGTGCAATCCCGCAAATACTTCGGCATACATTCTCGCGACCCGCTTCGGCGTGTCGATCAGTCCTTCACGATTTGGATCTTCGCCAATCGCTTCTAAAATTAAACGAACGGCATATTCGATTTGTTCATAATTCACGTGTGACATACAAGCAACATCCTCCTGCGTTATAAAAGCTGAATGTAATCCGATTCTAGCATAACTAGCAAAAAAAAAGCAAAAAGAAGGGCAGCGCGTCGCTTACCCTTCCTCCTAAGCTCCTTTTATGTAAGCTTATTTTACAGCATCTTTAAGAGCTTTGCCTGGTTTGAATGCAGGAACTTTGCTCGCAGGGATTTCCATTTCCTCTCCTGTTTGCGGATTGCGCCCTTTACGAGCCGCGCGCTCGCGCACCTCAAAGTTCCCGAAGCCGATTAATTGGACCTTATCGCCTTTTCTTAGGGCTTCTGTAATAGATTCAAATACAGCGTCTACCGCTTTCGTTGCATCTTTTTTGGAAAGACCGCTAGTTTCGGCAACTGCGTTAATTAATTCTGTCTTGTTCATACCATTCACCTCCTCCCAAGAGGATTGTCAAAATTAATTGCTTAATACCATTTCTTCACACTTTCTCGCATTTCTATACGTATAAAATGCGGTGACATGCCTAATATTAACCAATTTATCGTTATAATTCAACATATTTTTCCGCGAATCGATAAAATTTAGGTATATTTCATCAAAAAACTGAACCCCTGCACGATGGAAATCGGCACACTCTATCATACAAAAAGGGTTTTCTGCACCTATAAGTCGACGCTCATTCTTGTTCCGCTAGACTTTCCTGGCAACCCTTTTGTTCGTGCTTTGCATCCTGCGGCTCGGTTCAAAAGCGGTTCCGTTTCATCCCGATGACTTCCGGCACAGGCTTTCGTTGCCAATGAATGCAGCTTTTTCTGATAAAAGATTACCATATGCGTTATAGGTTATCAAGACAAAATCCTTGTTTTTAAGGGTTTCTATTCATTTGTACCAGCTGCCAACAAAAAAAGACTCCAAACATGGAGTCCTTCTTTATAAAATAATGGCGATTAACCCGCCGGAGCCTTCGTTAATGATGCGCTCTAGCGTTTCTTTTAGTTTATAACGGGCATTTTCCGGCATCATCGCTAGTTTTGCCTGAATTCCTTCGCGGACAATCGAGCTGAGCGAACGTCCAAAAATATCGGAATTCCAAATCGAGAGAGGGTCATCTTCAAAATCTTGCATTAAATAACGGACGAGTTCTTCGCTTTGTTTTTCCGTGCCGATGATTGGAGCAAACTCCGATTCGACGTCTACTTTAATCATATGAATCGACGGAGCGACCGCTTTTAAACGGACGCCGAAACGGGAGCCCTGGCGAATGATTTCCGGCTCGTCTAAGCTCATATCGGAAAGCGCCGGCGCTGCAATGCCATAGCCAGTTTGCTTCACCATTTTTAATGCATCGGCAATTTGATCATATTCCGCTTTTGCATGGGCAAAGTCCTGCATAAGCTGTAATAAATGATCTTTTCCGCGAATTTCCACGCCGACAATTTCTTTTAAAATTTGATCATACAATTCATCCGGCGCGTATAAATCGATTTCGGCTATTCCTTGCCCCATTTCAATGCCGGCCAGGCTTGCTCTTTCAATAAAATCATATTCGCTAAATTGCTGCACCACTCTGTCAACATCGCGCAGCCGTTTAATGTCTTTTACCGTATCGCGCACGGCTTCTTGATAGCTTTCGCGAAGCCAATGATCTTCGCGAAGCACCATGACCCAGCTCGGTAAGTTCACATTCACCTCTAATACCGGAAATTCATATAATGCTTCACGAAGCACGTTATATACATCGGCTTCTCTCATGCTTTCGACGCTGATGGCTAACACCGGAATATCGTATTTTTCTGCAAGCTCGCGGCGCAGCGCTTCCGTTTCCGGATGGTGCGGACGTACGGTGTTAATAATCATAATAAACGGTTTGCCGACTTCTTTTAACTCGTTAATGACGCGCTCTTCGGCTTCGATATAATGTTGGCGCGGAATCTCGCCGATCGTGCCGTCCGTCGTAATAACCACACCAATCGTTGAATGTTCTTGAATGACTTTTCTGGTGCCGATTTCCGCCGCCTCCTGAAACGGAATCGGTTCCTCATACCATGGCGTATGAATCATGCGCGGACCGTTTTCGTCTTCATATCCTTTTGCACCAGGGACGGCATAGCCAACGCAGTCAACAAGGCGGATATTTACCTCCAATCCTTCGTCGACTTTTACAGTTACCGCTTGATTTGGCACAAATTTCGGCTCGGTGGTCATAATCGTTTTCCCTGCGGCGCTTTGCGGCAATTCATCTTGCGCACGCGCTTTATCTGCTTCATTTTTAATATTCGGGATGACGACAAGCTCCATAAACCTTTTTATGAAAGTCGATTTGCCGGTTCGGACCGCACCGACTACTCCTAAATAAATATCGCCACCTGTCCGTTCGGCGATATCTTTAAAAATATCGACTTTTTCCAAATGACTCCCCTCCAGTCTTTGGGTCGTTATCATAAACAACCAAATTTTTTGCTAGTATTGTAGGACACTATATGCATATGATGTTGTCCTATTCATTTATGACTAAAAATGTATAAAAAATCCCTTCTCTAGAATGTATTTTCCTAGAGAAGGGTTCATGACTCATTTTGTTAAAAAAATCGGTTCATTTGTTTTCGCATCAACGGTGTATGGAAGGGAGTAGGCGGGTACGAATAACGAATGCTTCACCAAAATGTCGCGAATATCATCGCCGGGACGGTAATGATGTTTCTCTTTTTTTAATGCGTTATATAAGTCGATGCGATAATCGATATAAATTTCCCCGCTCCCATTGATGACAAACGGCAAATTGTTGCCGGAAAACGGGCTGACCGCATACGGCGGCTCTTTATAACCGAGCTTTTTATAATCCAGAGTAAACACTCCCGGTGCGATCATTTTCTTAAACGGCGGATATCGATGATTGTCTTGGTACATTTGCAAACGCAGCTTTAAGTCGCGAATCCGTTCAGCCAGACGCAAGTCCAGCAATTTCACCGTTGGGTTCTTTTCCGCATCGACAATGACATATTGGAAAACACCGCCGCTTTCATATGCGTTTCCCGGTGGTTCCTGCATATAGCGGGGGATTAGCTTGTTGAAATCAATCGGATATTTCTGGTAAATTGGTGTTTTCATGTCACGCGTTTTAATCGGCAAAAGCCCCCCTGTTGCTTTACGGTACTGGTTTACTGCTGATTGTACCGCCGCCACTTGATCTTCATACGGAATTTGATTTTGTTTTAGGCGCTCTTTTGGGTATAAACAACCGGAAAGAGATAATATGATCAGACATGAGGCAATACAACGAATGATCCATCTCATTTACAATCCATCCTTTAACTGCGACTGTTATTCTGGTGTAGGGCCGCTAAAGACGACAAAAATAATAATAATTCCCGCTAAAATCATCAAAATATAGGCGATGAATGCCAAAATAAAGCGGATGATCTTGTTTTTTGCTTTATAGCGGCTAATGTAAATAGAAGCGACGGAAATAAACATAAATACCATCGATGCAATGGCAACCCACATTTTCGCTAAAGCTGGCGACATCCGTTTTTCCTCCTTTTTCGACACTTATTATAACAGCAAACGTGTTTCATTGCACCTAAGTCTGTTTTCTTCGCCATGCAAAAAAAAAAAAAAACTGAAGTAAAGCGGGGCTTTCTTTACTTCAGTTCAACTATAATACCCTTTCCGGAAGCTCAAGTCTATAATTGTTCGTAGTATTGTATGCAGTGCGTGAACAACTTGTATCATCGAACGCCTATTTTCTTCATTTTTACCGCTGCGGTTCCGTAAGAATATTCATTAAATCGTCCATCTCTTGCGTTTTCACGCGCGACATTAACGAATCGACCGCATCTTTTGGATCCTTTCCGGCGAACAATACTTCATAAAGCACTTCCGTAATCGGCATTTTTACTCCAAGCTTTTTCGCGAGCTGATAGGCCGCTTTCGTTGTTCTTACCCCTTCTACGACCATTCCCATGCTTTCAAGAACTTCATCAAGTTTTTTTCCTTTTCCTAACATATGACCAGCGCGCCAATTTCGTGAATGAACACTTGTGCATGTTACAATTAAATCACCAACCCCTGTTAAACCAGCAAAGGTCAGCGGATTGGCGCCAAGCGCGCAGCCTAAGCGGGCGATTTCTGCCAGCCCCCTTGTCATAAGCGCCGCTTTTGCATTATCCCCATATCCTAATCCATCCGAAATGCCGGCCGCTAGCGCAATGATATTTTTCAGCGCCCCGCCCAGTTCGACTCCGATTAAATCAGGATTGGTATAAACGCGGAAATATTGATGATTCATAAACAAATCTTGAATGCACTCCGCCGCTTCCATGTTTTTCGCGGAAACGGCCACCGTCGTCGGATGGCGCAAGCTCACTTCCTCGGCATGGCTCGGACCGGATAAAACGACAACATCTTTTAAAAGCTCGCCCATTTCCTCTTCGACCATTTCGGAAACACGCTTATGTGTATCCGGTTCGATTCCTTTACTGACAGCGACGATCGTAATCGGTTCACGAATACAATCGCGCACTTTCCTCAGCACTTCGCGAATCGCCTTTGTCGGCACAGCCAGCACCACGGTTTGAATACGGTCTAACGCCTGGCAAAGATCGGTATAGCCAACGATTCCTTCCGGCAGTTGAATGCCGGGCAAATATTTTTCGTTCGTTCGTTTTTGATTTATTTCTTCGATTTGTTCTGCACGGTGTCCCCAAAGCCGGACTTGATGCCCATTATCGGCGAGGACCAGCGCAAGCGCTGTCCCCCAGCTTCCCGCTCCTAGCACTGCAATCTTCTTCACCGTTTCTCACTTCCTTTTATCCATGATCTGTCATCTATCGCGCCGCCTCCGCTTTTCTTTATTTCCGCGGTCTGGCGATGATTTTAATCGGCGTCCCTTCAAAACCGAACGCATCGCGGATGCGGTTTTCTAAAAAGCGCTCGTAGGAGAAATGCATCAGCTCCGGGTCGTTGACAAAAACAACAAACGTTGGCGGTTTTACAGCCACTTGCGTCATGTAATAAATTTTTAAGCGCCGCCCATTATGCGTCGGGGTTGGATTCATCGCCACGGCATCCATAATCACTTCGTTCAGCACGTTTGTTTGCACGCGCATCGCATGATTTTCGCTCACCATGCGGACAAGCGGCAACAGCTTATGTAACCGCTGCTTTGTTTTTGCCGAAACGAAAAGGATTGGCGCATAGTCCAAAAACGGAAAGTGATCACGAATTTTCCGCTCAAATTCGATCAGCGTTTTGTCATCTTTTTCAATGGCGTCCCATTTATTGACGACAATAATGACACCGCGCCCTGCTTCATGAGCGTATCCCGCAATTTTTTTATCTTGTTCAATAATGCCTTCTTCCGCGTTTAAGACGACAAGAACGACATCCGAACGTTCAATCGCTTTTAGCGCGCGCAGCACACTATATTTTTCGGTACTCTCATAAATTTTTCCTCTTTTTCTCATTCCTGCTGTGTCAATAATAACATATTCTTGTCCTTCCCTTACAAATGATGTATCGACAGCATCACGCGTCGTACCGGCAATATCGCTGACGATGACGCGCTCTTCTCCTAAAATGGCATTAACAAGGGACGATTTGCCAACGTTCGGCCTCCCGATTAAACAAAACTTAATCACGTCTTCTTCATATTCTTCTTGACCTCGTTTCGGAAAATGGCGGACAACTGCATCCAGCAAATCGCCAAGCCCTGTTCCATGCGCGCCGGAAATCGGGTATGGATCGCCAAATCCAAGCGCATAAAAATCATAAATCAAGTCGCGCATTTCCGGATTATCGATTTTATTGACGGCGAGAACGACCGGCTTGTTCGAACGATGCAAAATTTTCGCTACTTCCTCATCGGCAGCCGTTACACCGTCCCGGCCGTTTGTCATAAAAATAATGACGTCCGCTTCATCGATCGCGATTTCTGCCTGTTGGCGAATTTGCACTAGAAGCGGTTCATCGCCAATATCGATTCCGCCTGTATCAATCAAGTAAAATTGATGGTTCAGCCATTCTGCACTGCTGTAAATTCTGTCGCGAGTTACCCCGGGCACATCCTCGACAATGGAAATACGTTCACCGACAATGCGGTTAAAAATCGTTGATTTTCCGACATTCGGACGGCCAACAATAGCCACGACTGGATTGGTCATACTATCACCCTTTCTTTACGTATCGCGACGGTAAAAAACACCCTTTTCGGAAGGGCATGGCTACAACTGTTTTATTTTATCAAAAACACCATCTCCCAACAATCATCTAATGTTTGACGATAATGAGCCATTTGATAGTCCGTCCGCAATAAATAAAGCCGTGTCAGCACCCCCGTCCCAACCCCATATAGAATGGGGAAAGTGCCTTCATTCATGGCTGTCTTGTCCCCCTTATCGGTTTCTTTCCGTCTATGTACACCGGAATGTAATCGACTAGCGCCCAAATAAACGTACAGCATGCACTAAGGGAGACCGTATCTAAAAAAGAATAAGATCCAATGATATACGAAAACGAAATTTTTTGCGAAATAATAGAATACAACATTTCCCCTTGGCAGCTGCCAATGACTAAACATAGTAAGCGCGATTGAATATTTTCGTAAAATAAAAAGCATAGAATGACTAATAGGATTGCCAGCATCCATCTATGGTCCATCCATATCCATACCGGATCAAAGAAAACGAGCAGTTGAAAGGATGTGTAAGCAAAAGCAATCGTCAATACAGCTATCGCCATATAGACAAGTTTTCGCCGGGATTGCTTTGCGGCGTAATAGCAAGACAAGAAAAAAAGAAACAGAAAAGAAAGCGTTATTTGGAAGCCGCCTATATTTAACGAAACAGAAGAAAAAATAATCGTGATGAGAGCGGCTGCTGCCACCATCGTCCGCCAAGCTGTTTTTTTCATAAAAAAAGTGGCAATCACCCATACTATCCAAAAAAATGAATAAAAATAAATGCCATCCATATTTTCCACCCCTTATTATGTTCATTATTTCATCTTTTATGAACATTCATTCGTGCATAAGCAAAACAAAAAATAGTCATAGTAAGAATGATATCTATTAAAAGAAAGGAGCGAAATTCATTGGGTAGAGACCGGCAAGAAAAAAAGCTAAAACAATCGAGACGCGTCGAATCAGACCGTGATCAATCCCTCGAATACAAAGGCGCGACAAGACTGGAAGACCCGGAATCAGCCAGAGAAAGAAATAAACACTAAGGAAAACGGAGACGGCGCATCTATTTACGACACGTGCTGGGGGAATCGGAAAGATAGTATGAAA
>NZ_BAWO01000032.1 GCF_000632715.1 Parageobacillus caldoxylosilyticus NBRC 107762
TGGAGTGGTATATACATGGTTGCTGAACGCTTCCGGCATGTCGGGATTTATCGCCTGGCTTGGCATCGCCATCAGCCATTACCGTTTCCGCAAAGCGTATGTGGCGCAAGGAAAAAGTCTTGATGATTTACCGTATAAAGCGAAATGGTTTCCGTTTGGTCCGATCTTTGCCTTTGTTCTTTGCTCCATCGTCATTTTAGGGCAAAACTACCCAGCGTTCATAGGCGGGACGATCGACTGGTACGGAGTGCTTGTTTCCTATATCGGGTTGCCTCTTTTCCTTATCGTCTGGCTTGGCTATAAGTTCGCGAAAAAAACAAAAGTCATTCCATTGCATGAGTGCGATTTGGAACAAAAATAAGGACTTGGCATGCAGCACCAAGTCCTTATTTTTGTATTTTTTGTTCCTCGTCGTCAATGATTCCTTTTGTCGCGTTTTTAAATTCCCGCAACGTTTTTCCCGCCGCTTGTCCCAATTCCGGCAATTTTTTCGGTCCAAAAATCAACAACGCGAAGAAAACGATAAGGGCAATTTCGCCAAACCCGATGTTCATTTGATTCACTCCATATGTTGAGTTATTTTTTTTCATTATATCATACAAACAAGAAACGTGCCATCCGCATGTACGACTATCCTTCTTGCAAAAGGCGAACCGGTACTTCCATTTCTTCCTCCGGTTTGTTCTTGAGATAAATACGCGCCATTTTCCGTTCTTCATCCACGTGTTGAATCATTACTTGCTGGCCTTCGTATGTGACTGGTACGATTTTTCCTGACTCCGCGATTTGTTTTGCACGCACCATTTCCATTACAAATGTTCCCTCCCTTCCTCATCTGTTTTGGCGCTATCTTCCGCTAACGCGCGCAAACTTTTCCAGAATAACTCGTCGTTGCATACGGGATGGACAATTTGTTCTATCTCCCCTTCGTCCCCTTTTGCGTTGATGATTTGTAAAAGCTGGGTCATGTCGGTAGTTTCCCGTTCTTCCTTATCGATCATGCGCTTGCCACACCTTTCCAAATGAATAATCAACTATTGACCCCTTAAAAAAGAAGGAGTATGATTCGAATTGGTGTAAATAAGAAGGGAGGAAGACACTATGAGTGAGCGGGATTATTATTTCGATAACGCGAAATGCGTATTGATGCTCCTCGTCGTGTTCGGCCACTTTCTCCGCCCATATATCGACAATGTGCTATGGGTGCATAGCTTATACGTTTGGATTTTCTTTTTCCATATGCCAGCGTTCATCTTTATTTCCGGCTATTTCGCAAAAAAGTTTCATCAACAAGGATATTTTAAAAAAATTACGAAAAAGCTGCTTGTTCCCTATCTTATTTTTCAACTGCTCTACTCTATTTATTATTTCTTCTTATATGAAGAAGATTCGCTCGAATTTGATTTGTTAACTCCTCATTGGGGTTTATGGTTTTTGATCAGCTTGTTCAGCTGGAACGTGCTGTTATGGGTATTTGCCAAAATGCCAAAATCGATATCGCTGTCACTTGCCCTTCTTTTAGGGGTCGGAGCCGGAATGCTTGATGCGGAAAAATGGCTGAGCCTATCGCGTACATTTACGTTTTTCCCGTTCTTTTTGCTAGGATTTTTTCTTGAAAAAAGCGAGATTGAGCGCTTATTTACATGGCGCATTCGCTTATTTTCCATTGTTGCACTCATCACCATGTTCGTTCTGATTCATTTTGGTTTTCCGGATTTGCCACAGGAATGGCTGTACGGCTCTAAATCATATGATACACTTGGCGTTCCCGAAAAGGTTGGTGTTGCCGGACGTCTCATGATTTATGGGGCAAGCACACTGATGATGATCAGTTTTCTCGCTCTGATCCCAAACCAGCGTTATTCGTTTTCCGTGTTCGGGCAAAGAACGTTTTATATTTATATATTGCACGGGTTTATTTTAAAATATTTGCACGAGACAAAGTTTCCGAATTTTATCATGAGCGTTCACGGCTATCCGCTGCTGTTAGGATTGTCGTTTCTCGTTGTGTTCCTTCTTGGAAGCAAACCGATCGTACAAATCACACAACCGCTTTTAGAGCTGCGTTTGCCGAAAAGAAAACAAGCCGTTTCTTAGGCAAGCAAAAAAAGTGCCCTTACTTTTGGGCACCCTTTTTGCTTAAATGCACTGCTTGGGCCAGCTGTCTGGCAGCCACCGCCGGAGATGGGGCAGAAGCGATGGCGCTGATCACGGAAACACCGTCCGCCCCTGCCGCGATGACCTCGCCGACATTGCCCGCCGTAATGCCCCCAATAGCAACCAGCGGAATGGCGATGCCATGGCGGCGAAGCAAACGGATGATCCCCGGTCCTTGCGCTTTTTTCGCATCTTCCTTCGATTTCGTCGGATAGATGGGACCGACGCCGATATAATCGGCGCCAGCGGCGACTGCCGCTAGCGCTTCTTGCAAATTATGCGCGGAAACGCCAAGAATTTTATCACCAATTTTTTCACGGACGATGCGCGCGTCTCCATCCTCCTGCCCGATATGCACTCCATCTGCGTCGAGAGCGAGGGCTAGTTCGACATCGTCATTGACGATAAACGGAATGCCATGCTCTTGGCAAATGTGCTGCAATTGCTTGGCGAGCTCATATTTTTGTTCGCCAACTAGCGCACCGCTTCCTTTTTCTCGGAATTGAAAAAGCGTAATGCCGCCTGCAATCGCTTCCGCTAATATTTCTGCCGGCGGTTTGGCACAGTTTACGCTTCCCATGATAAAATATACTTCCAATTGTTCCCTCATTGCCTCACTTGCTATTCGCGCCACCTTTACTCACCTACCGCACCGTTTTTTTCCCGGTACGCCCAATGGTTCGTCGGACCGTGACCATGGCCGATGCCTAACGTATGGCTAATAGCGGCTTGAATGAACGATTTCGCCGTCTGCACCGCTTCCTGCACCGTTTTTCCTTTGGCAAGCTCGGCCGTGATCGCCGCGGCAAACGTGCAGCCTGTTCCATGCGTATGCTTCGTCTCAATCCGTTTGCCCGTAAAATAGGAAAACTCGCGGCCATTGTATAACAAATCGACCGTTTCCTCTCCATCATCGTCGTGGCCGCCTTTGATCACCACATATCGGACTCCCATTTCATAAAGGCGGCGCGCCGCTTCCCTACGGTCATCCATCGTGCGGATCATAAGACCGGTTAATGCTTCTGCTTCCGGAATATTTGGCGTGACGACCATCGCAAGCGGCAACAAATAGGTTTTCAGCGCATTTACCGCCTCTTCTTGCAGCAGTGGTGCGCCGCCTTTGGCGATCATAACCGGGTCGACAACGAGGCGATCCCAGTCAAACTGTTTCACTTTCGCAGCGACCACTTCAATAATTTCAGCGCTAAAAAGCATTCCTGTTTTCACTGCGTCTGCTCCTAAATCCGTCGCGACCGATTCGATTTGCTTTGCGACCGCTTCCGGCGACAGCGGGTATACTCCCTGCACGCCAAGCGTATTTTGCGCCGTTACCGCAGTGAGGGCGGACATGCCAAATACGCCTAATTCTTGAAATGTTTTTAAATCGGCCTGAATCCCGGCGCCGCCGCCGCTGTCAGAACCAGCAATTGTCAATGCTTTATATACCATGATTTTCTCCCTTCTTTACCCTTTTTGTTCGATGCGGCCGTATCGGCCAATCTCCTCCGCTCCGATGCGGGAAAGCGCGTTTAAAAAGGCGATTTGGAAGCTTCCAAGCCCCTGTTCTCCCGCTTCGCCCGCCGCGATTTCGGCGGCGACGCCATAGCTGATAAGCGCGGCCGCCGCTGCTTTCAGCACATCTTGTTCCACCGCGGCAAAAGCGCCGATCACAGAGGTCAATAAACAGCCCGTTCCTGTTACTTTCGTGAGCAGCGGATGTCCGTTATGGATAACGTACGTTGTCTTGCCGTCTGTGACAACATCGTCTTTTCCTGTGATCGCAACAACCGTTTGCAGCTGCGCCGCCGCTTTTTCCGCCAAAGCGACGACATCGCCGCTTCCTTCTCCGGCGTCGACCCCTTTAATCTTCCACGTTTCCCCAATGACATTGGCGATTTCCGCGGCATTGCCGCGAATAACGGACAGTTTGACAGCAGCGGCAATGTTGCGCGCCGTCTCCGTGCGGTATGGCGTCGCCCCAGCGCCGACCGGATCGAAAACAACCGGAACGCCGGCTTCATTCGCCGCTTTTCCGGCAATCAACATCGCTTCCACTTCTTCTGGATGCAGCGTTCCGATATTTAAGACAAGCGCCCCGGCTATTTTGGCCATATCGGCCACTTCCTCTTTGGCGTATGCCATCACCGGTGAGGCGCCAAGCGCCAGCAAGCCGTTGGCGGTAAAATTCGTGACGACAACATTGGTGATGTTATGTACAAGTGGATTAGCTTGTCTCACCTTTTGCAGCACGCTTGCCGCTTCCTGATTATTCACCATTCCCATCTTCTCCTTTTTTGTGAAAATAAAAAACACTTTGCGCGCAAGCAAAGTGTATAAGCGGCCCCATCCTCACTTTCCCTGCGCTGGCATTACCCAAACAGGTTCAAACGGTCAACGGCGGAATATAGCCGTACTCTCAGCCTGCTTCCGCAAGCTCCCGCATGCTATATCGTTGTTCATCAAACAGTCTACTCTTTCTGTTTCGATATTGCAAGCAAAATGTTAGGATGGGCGATGAGGTGGAATTTCCTGCACTCCTGCCCCTTCAGGCAGGGAAGAAGACTGGTGCCAACGATGCGGTATTGGCAGATTAAATAAGTCTAAATCGACGATATAGCGGGGCCGCCGTTTTGTTTCTTTGTAAATTTTTCCAATATATTCGCCAATCAATCCAAAGGCAATGAGCTGCAGGCCGCCAAGCAGCCAAATCGAGGTGATCAGCGACGTCCATCCTGTTTGCGTGTGGCCGGTAAATTTTAAAATAAGAAAATAGACGCCGAATAGTAAGCTGACGAAAAAAGAAACAAAGCCGATAAGAGAAATCATGCGGATTGGTGTAATGCTGAACGATGTGATTCCGTCGAGGGCAAACGCGATCATTTTCTTCAGCGGATACTTTGTCGTTCCGGCAACCCGTTCCTTGCGGTCATAGTACACCGTTGTTGAACGGAAGCCAAGCAAAGGAACAATGCCGCGCAAAAACATGTTCACCTCTTCAAACCGCTCGAGCGCCTCGACCGCACGCCGGCTCATTAAACGATAATCAGCATGATTATAAACGAGGTCGACCCCCATCGCTTTCATTAATTTGTAAAAACCTTGCGCCGTATGTCGTTTAAAAAACGTATCGGCATCGCGCCGCTTGCGCACCCCATACACAATTTCATAGCCTTCTTGAAATTTTTGGATAAAATCGCGAATGACCGCAATATCATCCTGCAAGTCGGCATCAATCGAAACGATGCAGTCCGAACGCGTTTTTGCGGCAAACATTCCCGCCAGCAATGCATTTTGATGGCCGGCATTGCGCGCCAGTTTCAGCCCCTTTACTTCCGGATAGCGCAAACTTGCTTTGTAAATGATGTCCCATGTCGCATCACGGCTCCCATCATCAACAAAAAGGAGCGTGCTGTCAGCCGAAATCAGCTTTTCCGCAATGAGCGCCTCCCGCAGCGCGCGGAGCTGGCGGATCGTTTCCGGCAACACTTCCTCTTCATTATAACAAGGCACGACAATCGTAAGCATCGGCTCACCCATTGGATTTCCCTCCTTATGGCATCACTTTGTACAAATAAATCTTCCATGCCGACTCTTTCGAGTGAAACACTTTTTCGAGCGCCAACTTATTTTGTTTGGCGTTTTTAATCGGCAGTGCCGAAAAAATGTAGCGGCCGCCCATTTGATAGAACACATCGGTGTTGAGATCTAAATGTTTAATCGTTCGTTTCGAATTCTTTTTAAACATATAATGTTTTCCCAGTTCATCGACAAAAATATAGCAGCGTCCGCCCCACTCATCGAAGTACTCGCGCAACTTTTTGTTTTTCGCGAGTTCGTTGGCGATGATTTGGCGGAACTGATGCTTATAGGAAAGCGGATAAAAATTGTTATACGTATCGAGCGTATAAAACCCGTTATATTGCGCAATCGCCGGATGAATGCCAATGCTGGCGACGCGGTATGTATGAACAGGACGGCCAATATACTCTTTTATTTCTTGAAACTGCTTTTCCGCATAAAACTCACGAAACGACGGCTTATGGCGATGGGCAATTTCTTCATTAAATGCAGTGAGCACCACCAACTGAGCGGCGATGGCGGCAAAACATAGCCTTTTCCACGCTTGTCCTTGCTGCCACAAAATTTTTAATGAGACAGCAAACAACACGTAAATAACCATCGGCCGCAAAAAGTGATAGCGGGCGAAATTAAATTTATCCAACAAGTCGAAGCGTTCTGTCAGTGGAGCCCAGCCTTTGTAAAACCAAAACGCATACCAGGTGGACAGCGCGAAATTGAGCACGTGCAAAAAGATAAATAATTTTTCCCGCTGCCATATTTTTTTCTTCCAGACGATATATAACGCAACTAGCGTCACCGGCAGAATGACAAGACCATGCATCGTCATCACATGCGTGTGGCCGAGAATATAGTTTTTGAAAATTAAGCGGATCACCCGCCAAAGCGGCAAACGGGCATGGAAGTATTCATCACGGCTCGTCGGTTCATCGGAAAATAACAGCGAATGAACGAGACGGTAATCAATCGCCAAATAAAGCAGCGTCATATAGACGATTGCCAAGAAAAAGCGCCAGTTCCAACCTCTTCCGCGGAGAACATCGACAAGCCACCATATGCCTAGCGCGCTTAAGAAAAAGAAAAAGCCAAGCACAAAGCTCGAATAAAACGGCAATAACGTAAGCACGGCATAATTTATCCATGAGCGCTCGCCGTTGCGGATATTGAGAAACGCCCATAGCGCGAGCGGCATGCCAAGTGTACTCAGCATCCCCGACGGCCAAAACGGCGTCAGCGCAAACGCAAGCGATGCTCCAACGCGGACCCATCCCCACTTTTCTCCAGGCATCACATGCTTTCTCAGCAACAAATACATGCCGATAAACGCAAAGACGCGTGTAATCGCCTGGCTTAAGCCATAGGCGTAAATCGAGGGAAACAGCGCATGAAGCCAAACGATCCCGCTAAACTCTGTACCGAACGCGTTGCGCGGCAGACCGTTAATGATTTGCGGGATGACCGCATGGACCGAGCCAAACAGTTCCCCGCTCCTAGTGACAACTTTGTACCAGGCAATGTTCGAATCTAAATTATCGTGGACTCGCATATGCGCATCCTCGCCGAGCAGAAAGTACGGCGATACAAACAAAGCAATCGCAAGGAATGAGAAGAATAGGAGTCGCTTTTCTATTGCCGGCACCTTTTCCCCTCCTTTGTCTATCAGTATCTTCCTTATATTTTCTAACGAAAGTGGAAAAATATTCATCTTTTTTGTGCAACAAAAAAAGACCATCCCAAAAAGCAACGGATCGTTGCTTTCTGGAAACGGCCTTTTCCCTTTTCATCGGCGCTTACGCAAACAAAGCGGCAGGATTTTTCAAAAACATTTGCTCTAGCTGTTCCTCTGTCACTCCTTCTTTCGTTAAAATTGGAATAATATGTTCGAATACATGTTCGACATGCCAGTTTTTCGTCATCGTCGCAAATGGTTCTGGCAGCTGCAGCGGACGGCCGAGCCAAATATTGACGGTATCATGAGCGAGCATAATCTTATCAGCAAAGCCTTCGCGAAGCAGCACGAGCAACGTGCGGATCCGTTCTTCATCCGTCGGGGCACCGACCATACCTTGAAGGCCAAAGCGGTCAAAAGCGATGTACACTCCGTATTGCAGCGTCTTTTTATGGTATTCCGGATCGGTGTTTCCGCACATATGGCCGATGACAATCTTTTGCGGAACGGCACCGTGCTCGAGCAAGTATGCCGCCTGTTCCGGCCCCATCGTTCCTTCCTGCGTATGGGTGATAATCACGATTCCTGTTTCTTTTTGCACGCGGGCCGCGGCGCGGAAAAACATTTTTTCATATTCGGTGATCCGGTTTTTGCTTGACGCCAGTTTGATGACGCCTGGTTTAATGCCGGTGCCAGCAATGCCGTTTGTAATTTCCGCCATAAACATGTCATATATTTCTTCTTCCGCCGTACCGAGCAGCCGGCGAAACTTAAAATACGGCGTTGCCCCTTCGCCTTCGTAATAATATCCAGTTGCACAGATAATGTTCAGCCCGGTCGCTTCGGAAATGCGGCGGAGCAGCTCCGGATTGCGGCCGCAGTCATTCGGCGTCGGATCGACAACGGTTTGGATGCCATGGGCCATCATTTTTTGCGCGACGGCAATTCCCGCCTCGAGCGCTTCCTCAAAGCGGAGCGGTCCGAGCGTCACATCGCCTTGAAACCCGGGATACCCAAAGACAAAATGCTCATGGATCAGCGTTTTGCCAAGCTCGCTCGCCGGCACAGGGCCGCAGACGGTCTCCACCATTCCTTTTTTCATGCTTTCGCCCCTTTTTCTAATTTTTGATACTCTTCCTCTTGCAATTTCCGCCACAGCAATTTTCCGCTTGATGTCATCGGCAAAGACGAGCGAAACTCGACAAGGCGCGGATATTTATAGGCGGCCATTTGCGTTTTTGCCCATTCAATAATTTCCTCCTCTGTTATTTTGCCGACGTATTCGTCCTGGAGCACAATAAACGCCTTCACCGTCTCGCCGCGGCGCGGATCAGGGACGCCGACAACGCACGCTTGCTGGACGGCCGGATGTTTATACAGAAGCGATTCAACTTCCGTCGGCCATACTTTATATCCGGACGCGTTGATCATCCGTTTGACACGGTCGACAATAAAGAAATATCCTTCCTCATCCATGCGGCCGATATCGCCAGTGCGGAAAAACCGCTTTCCGTCAAGTTCAATAAACGCTTCTTCCGTTTCTTTTTCGCGGCGGTAATAGCCTTTAAACACTTGCGGACCGTGCACGACGATTTCCCCGACTTCCCCGACGCCAAGCTCTTTTCCGGTCGCCGGGTCAATGATGCGCGCATCGACATCAAAGGACGGCACCCCTAAGCATTGCAGCTTCGGGCGGTCCGGCGGGTTGAAGTGTGTATGGGAAATCGTTTCCGAAAGCCCATATCCTTCGAAATATCGCACCCCTGTCACCTGAAATAATTTTTCGCCAACAGCTTCCGGAAGCGGCGCGCCCCCGCCAGAGATGCTCGTCAAAGAAGAAATGTCATATTTTGATAAGGAAGGATTGGATAGAAAATCAATCAGCATCGTGCTGATATTGACCCAGTGGCTGCACCCGTACAATTCGATTAAGCGCGCGGCGCTGTCGCGATTCCAGCGCGTCATCACCACCATGGCCGATCCCGCAAAAATCGGAAGATGCATGCTGTGAACCATTCCCGTCACATGAAAGAGCGGCAAGGTGACAAGGCAAACGGCATCGCTTGTTACGTTCGCCCAATGATAGGCGCTAATAATGCTGGCGTTGACCGTCCGGTGCGGATGAATGCATCCTTTTGGCACTCCCGTTGTTCCCGATGTATATGGAAGCACGGCAATATCGTCAACATGCCCTTGATATGGGTTTGGCGCAAGATTTGCTTCTAAACAATCGGCCCAATAGTAAACATGTTCATGGTCATACGCTTGCCGCGGCAATGCGACTTCATCCGGAAGCGCGACCGGCGAAGATTCGGAAATATAGTCCGAATAAGCGGCGACGATGATATGCTCGAGCGGGGTTGTAGATAATAGCGGCTCCGCTTTGGCAAACAGCTCCTGCCCGACAATGCCGACTTTCGTTTCGCAATCTTTGACGTAAAACGAAAGTTCTTCGGACGTGTTCATCGGGTTAATCGGAACAACAATCGCTTCGGCACGCAAAATCGCATAGTAGGAAATGATAAACTGCGGGGAATTTTGCATGTATAAAAGCACTCGGTCTCCTGGCTGAACGGAAAGCTTTTGCTGCAGATAGCCGGCGAGCGTGTTGACTTGCTCCCATAATTGCTTGTAAGAATAAGAGGCGCCGTAATAATGGATAGCAGTTTTCTGAGGATAGCGCTTCGCTGTCGTTTCTAAATGATCGACGATCGTCGTTTCCGGAACGGTCAGCGTTTTGCTCAACCGTTTTGGCCAATACGGAAAATGGCGTTTATTCATGGAATCCCCTCTCCTCCATCTATAAAATTTCAATAGAAAGCGGTTACAATCCCATGCATTAGTAAAACAATATGTCGCCTTTTAATCTATTGCCTCTATCATTTGTACCACTTATTAACTAACCGGTCAGTATGCCATGTGTATGCATTTTCTTTCATGATACCGTATCTTTTCAGTAATATCAATAATATTTTGAATATTCCTTTTATACAAACACTTTGTCATCCATAACCATGAAAGGCGCCAAGAGCAGAGAACAAGCGGTACGGGAGATGTGGCGCGTTTTGCGTCCGAACGGAAGGCTGGTGACCGATATGCAGCGAGTATCGGAATACACCAAGATACTCACGCCTTTAGCCAACCGCATCGAGACGAGAAAAGTGTTTTACACGTTTCCGTTTTCAGAAATCGTGGTTGCTTATAAAAAATAGCACGGCTAAAAAGGACCAAATCGATTTCCCCGTCTGTTCCCCGTAAAAGCCCATTCGCTAACCGGGCGACAAAATAAAAGGCCGGCGCAATGCCGGCGTTATAGGAGGCGGCGCAACACTGGGACGCATTCCGACATCGAAGCGACGATGACATCGGCGTCGCCTTGCTTAGCCAGTCCATACGCATCGATAAAAATAGTGCGGCAGCCAAGCCGTCGTGCCGGGAGGATGTCATTTTCCAAATTGTCGCCGATGCTGATCACCTCTTCATACTGGATATGATAACGATCCCGAATCGTTTGCAGATGGCTTGCTGTTTTGATCGGCTTGCCCGCTTGAAAAATCTTATGATGAAAAACATCAGCCAGTTTTAGTTTGTGCAAAATCGCCTCGCTATCCGGTTCCGGGCTGTTCGTCATTAAAATGAGCACGGTACGGTTTTTCAGTTGCTCTAGCGTTTCGGCCAGCCCGGGAACTCCGTTCATCGCAAAATCCGGCCCCATCATCCATTCTCTCGTTTCTAAAAACGCCGCATATGTATCTTCATTCGTTAAACCATAATGACGGCCGATCGAGCTTGGCACCCACCAAAAATCGCCGATGCTAAACAAGCGGTCAAGATCAATCGTCACCCGCTCCGGATATATTTTTTTCACTTCCTCCTCGTCCAGCTTTTTCCCATCCCAGTGGTATGCCTCGTTAACGATGCCGTTTTGCAAAAACAGAATAAGATCTTCTCCTGCGTCGTACACACTGCCGATGCGAAGCGGATGGCGGCCGGAGAGAACCGCGCGGTAATCTTCCCAAAAACGGTGTTGGTCTTCTTCGCGCAGCCGCTTGGCGACCTGTTCCGCATAATATTCAAAGTGATGGGTTTCTTCATACAATGTTCCGTCCAAATCAAAGACAATTGCTTTTACGTTTGCCCCGTCCATCTTGTTTCCCCTTTCTTTATCGTTGCGATCGGTTTATCATTTTTTCGGTTGCAGGAGCAACAATGCACTGCCGACGTACATTTTTGGTTCGGCATTTACACAAGCAAAGCAGTCAGTTATTGCGGCATGTTTATTCTGCGCCTTTTTATATTACAGAACGGCATAGGGGGATGCAAATGATGGAAACTATCATTCTCCTGAAACAAGAGACGGCAAGTTGAGCCGAGATAATTCGCCAAACCGCTGAATCACAATATCCGCCTCACGCAGCTCTTCATCGTTGGCAAATCCAAACCGGCATCCAATCGTCCAAAGTCCATTATCCTTCGCCGCCTCGATATCGGAACGCCGGTCCCCTACCATCACCGCTCTTTCAATCTCGTAATCATTCAACAATTGCTTGACTAACGCGGATTTCGACGGCAGGGAAAACCGATCGAGGCTGTAAAAGTCGATAAAATAGCGCTCGAGCTGGAAGGCGGTCCGAATCGCGTCGAGATAGCGCTGGCGCCCGTTGCTTGCGACAAAAAGCGGTATTCCTTGATCGGCAAGGGCCGCAAGCGTCGTGAGCACGTCTGGGTATAATCGCCCGTTTCCTTGCTCGATTTCAGCAATGATATCATCCAAAAACCATTCGGCTGCTCGGCCGCGCACCGCTTCGTCCGCTTCCGGCATCAACCGGCGCCATACTTCTAAAACCGGAGCGCCAAGAATGCGCAAATATTCCCGGACTGGCGTATCTCCTTGCCACAGCCCTTCGCGGCGCAGACGGTCAAACGTCTTATGCAGGGCAGGAACAAGAACGGTTTCCGTTTGAAACAGCGTGCCGTCCATATCAAAAATGACGGCAAACGGAATTTTGCCCATTGGGTTCCCTCCTTTTGAAACAACCGCAAAATCGAATCCATGATTTTGACAAAATGAGCTGGCGCGGATGCGTTTGCAGAAGGACAAGCGCCAGCTCGCCATCTTTGTTCACCGTTCCCATATACAACGGCTTCATATTCATGATTACATCTAGCGGCAAATGGTTTTCTCCTTCATGCTGTTATATACGGGATGGGCGTGGAATTAGCGGTTTGGAAGAGCGAGCCGTCCTTTGTGAACGAGGAAGGATCGATGCCGCCGAAAAACAAATTTGGTTTGCCCTTTCTGTTTCATTACTAACCCCCATGCGATATTGGACGCCATCGGAGTGATTGGCACCAATTCATTGAATAATGATGGATCCGAAAAAGTTACTTTTACCGGCGCCTGTATTTCCGTTTCTTGGCTGTGGTTTTTCTTTCTTGCCATTGCCGGAAAAATGATTGGCTAGATTGTATAGAAAAGGAAAGCAGATGACGCGCATTCATCAGGTTTCCGCTCTCATTATACGGGCGGTGGCAGCGGATCTGATCGTAATTTTGAAAAATACATTTGGTTGAAGTGGGGGGCTCCTTTGCTTTCTTCCTCTAGTTTATCGAACAGACGCCCACACCTTCTTGTCGCAGCGCTTCATATAACCGCTTCGCAAACAGCACCGCTTTCTTGCCGTCGCCGTGAATGCATACCGTTTCTGCTTCGATCGGAACCTCGATGCCTTGCAAAGAGCGGACGCGTTTTTCTTTCACCATCGTCAGCACTTGCTGGACCGCTTCCTGTTCATCGACAATCAACGCGCGCGGATCGCTGCGCGGTGTAAGCGATCCATCGCTCTGATACGTTCGGTCGGCGAACACCTCGTTTGCCGTGCGCAAGCCAAATTTCTTTCCAGCGCGAATCAGTTCGCTTCCGGCAAGTCCGTATAAGATTAAGGCCGGATCGACATCGTACACCGCTTTGGCGATCGCCTCGGCCAACGCCGCGTCCTTAGCCGCCATGTTGTAAAGCGCGCCGTGCGGCTTAACGTGCGACATCGTTCCTCCTTCCGCTTTTACAAATGCGGCGAGCGCCCCGATTTGATAAACGACATACGCATACGCTTCCTCTGGAGTGACTGCTATATTGCGCCGGCCAAATCCGAGCAAGTCCGGAAACCCCGGGTGAGCGCCGATCGCCACTTTCCGTTCCAACGCCATCTGCACCGTTTTCCGCATCACAAGCGGATCGCCGGCATGAAAGCCGCAAGCGACATTGACCGAAGTGACGTATTGCAAAATCTCTTTTTCTTCGCCAAGACGATAAATGCCGAAACTTTCGCCGAAATCGCAATTTAAATCAATGCGCATAACCCATTTCCCTCCATTTTTGCTGAATGATGATTTTCCATCTTTTTAGTTGCCGCTCCCGTTCAACATATAACCGCTGTGCTTCTTGCCAAGATACTTTTTGAAATTGAATGAGATCACCTGGCCGCGCCTGCGCTAAAATCGGCAAATCCGCCGCAATGACTTGGGCAATCCGCGGATACCCGCCTGTCGTTTGGCAATCGGCCATCAATACAATCGGCTGGCCGAATGCGGGCACTTGCACCGTTCCAAACGCAACCGCTTCCGAAATCATCTCGGTATTATCTTTTCGCCTAAGCACTTGTCCTTGCAGACGGTAGCCCATGCGGTCCGACTGGGGCGTTACTTCATAAGCGAGAGAAAAAAATTGTGCGCGGCTTTCGGCAGTAAACGTGCTGTACTCCGGTCCTGCTGCGGCACGAATTACTTTTTTCTTTCCATCTATGTAATTTCTGGCGGAAAAGGCGATGCCCCAACGGATTGGAATGTTTGGCACAGCCATCGCCCGCGAACGCAGCGATAATATATCGCCTTTTTGCAACGGTTTTCCATGTAAGCCACCAATTGCTGCTTGCACATATGTCGAACGGCTGTTCATCACGAGCGGAAGGTCCAATCCGCCGGCAAACGCGATATAGCCGCGATATCCCTTTTGACACGCTCCGATGGCCAGCACATCGCCGCGCCGCACGGTGAGCGGCCTCCACATCGATACAGGCCGTTCGTTTAACGTACAGAAAAATTCCCCTCCGCAAATGGCGATGACGGCGTCTGTTGCAAAACGCAGCGTTGGGCCGTTCATCGTCATTTCCAACACCGCTTCGTTCTCATCATTGCCAACGAGAAGATTGGCAAGGCGGCTGGCCAGCGAATCCATCGCTCCGCCGGCCGGCACCCCGGCTTTGCGGTAGCCGA
This sequence comes from Parageobacillus caldoxylosilyticus NBRC 107762, assembly GCF_000632715.1. Taxonomy (GTDB): domain Bacteria; phylum Bacillota; class Bacilli; order Bacillales; family Anoxybacillaceae; genus Saccharococcus; species Saccharococcus caldoxylosilyticus. The sequence goes on from NZ_BAWO01000032.1 coordinate 14,678, forward strand.
CGCGTCCTTGATCTTGCACGGTTGTAAAAAATCCGCTATGGATGATTTCAATCATGCTGATCGCTCCACATTCGATATTCGTCTTCGGTAATCGGACGGAATTGCACTATATCCCCCGCTCTAAGCAGACTCGGCTCGTCATGCTCCGGGCGGAATAAAGCAAGCGGCGTTCTCCCGATGATTTGCCATCCGCCCGGCGTCGCCAACGGATACACCCCGGTCTGGCTACCGGCAATCCCGACAGACCCGGCAGGAACGCGTGTCCTTGGTGTGGCGCGGCGCGGTGTCGCAATTTTAGGCGACAGTCCGCCTAAATAGGCAAAACCGGGAGAAAAGCCAATCATATAAACGCGATAGCGCCCTTGCGCATGAATGGCAATGACTTCTTCTTCCGTCATCCCGTGAAAGCGGGCGACTTCTTCTAAATCAGGACCAAACTCTCCACCGTAACAAACAGGAATGACAACGGTTCGTGATGGCGGCGCTTCCACCTGTTCGACACGCTCGAGCTCTGTTCGAAGCCACTCGCACATTTCCTCGTAGTTTCCAACGACAAGCGGATCGTAATACACCGTCACTGAGGAAAATGTTGGGACAATATCAAAAATCCCATCCTTTTTCTGTTGTTCTAAAAAAACGGCGACACGATGAACGTAGTCATTCACTGCTTCATCTACTTTCGTGGAAAAACGAATCGTCACCGCATATTCACTTAACGGAAACATCATATAATCCATTGTCATCCCTTCCTTGAAAAACCGAGCTGGGTGGAAATTTGCTGGGCAGCCTGCTTTAGCATTGGAACCATTCGTTCGATCGCTTCCGGTGAAAACCGATGTTCCGGGCCAGCGACACTTAATCCTGCTGCCGCTTTTCCTTCATGATTGAAAATCGGCACCGCAATCGCGGCTGAATAATCTTCTAATTCCGAATAACTGACCGTATATTGCCGCTTTCGGTCTTGTTCAATCCTATCCCGCAATGTGTCCCGCTGGACAATTGTATTTTTTGCAATCTTCACCAACTGAACACGGTCGATGTAGCGCTGTTGTTCATCTCGTTCCATAAACGTAAGCAAGATGCGAGGACACGCCCCGGCGTATAACGGAGCACGCCGCCCGACTTTCGTATACACGCGCACCGGTTCCGATGTATCGACTTTCTCAATATAAATTGCTTCATCGCCGTCACGAATGACTAAATTGACTGCTTCCTTCGTGTCTTCTTTCAGCTGCTGCATAATCGGAAGCGCGATTTGCCGGAGATCTAGCCGTTCCGCAACGAGCATGCCAAACGACAACAATGTTAAACCGAGCTGATAATAATCATTAGTTTTGTGTAAAAAACCGAGCTCTACTAACGATTGCGCCATCCGATAGACCGACGTTTTTGGCATTTGCAATAATTCGACCATTTCCTGCAGCGTAAGCCGCTCATGGTCAATGAACAGTTTTAATATTTCCATCGTTTTAACGACTGTTTTATTCATCTTGCTCTCCCTTTGTTCCATATAATGAAACATATATTCCATAAAATGAATCGTATATTCATTATAATAAAAATAAACAAAATTTTCTATCTATCATTTCATCAAAAAATCCTGCCGATATCGTCCCGTACGGTTCTTCCTTTATAAAACCGACGATCTTCCTCTAACGGTTTTTCTTTCGCTGTAATAAGGTCAGGAATGATTTTGATGACAACGGCGGCGCTGCCCATGGATGAACGGTATGACGCCACATGTTGCTGTGACAACGGACGGTGAAAATAGCCGGGCACATATTTGCCAAGCAGCTGCCTAAGCGCATCGGTCGCTTCGTCTAAATCGGAAACAATCTCGGCTTTGCCAAACAACATAACGCTCATATAAGCGGTGCTTGTTTTGGCTGGCACTGGATGCACCATTGTCCCTATATGTTCACTAACGGTAAAGCAAACGCGCGGATTGCGCTGGATGATATCGATTTTTCTCCCTTCTTCCGCTCCATGGACATATACACAACCGTTCCACCATACGAAATTCAGCGGCACGACATACGGCTCACCACCATCTGCCAGACCTAAAAAGCCGGTCAACGCTTCCTGTAAAAACCGGTTGATTTTTTGCTCGTCTTTGCACCCCAACATGTCTCTTCTCATCCATTTCTCCTCCTTCATGGTGATATAATTGAATCATAGAGAAAAACTGACCTGATGAACAGGGACAGAATGCAAGAAAAAAGAAGGGTCAGAGGAGGAAAATGTAGTGGAATTGCAGCCCATTCTCGATCCAACAAACCGTACACCGCTTTACATGCAGGTGTATACGTATATAAAAGAGGAAATTGCAAACGGCCATCTCCAAAAAGGAAGCAAACTCCCATCGATTCGCGCGCTTTCCCAACATTTAGCCATCAGCAAAAATACCGTCGAAGCCGCATACCAGCAGCTTCTTGCCGAAGGATATATCGAAAGCAAACCGCGCGTAGGGTTTATTGTCAAAGAACTGGAAGAGCCTCTCCAATCATTTGTTTTCCAACCAGATGTACTCGTGAAGGCTCCGAAAAGCAAGCAAATTCGCTATAACTTTCGCTACGGTCATATTGACCTTGCCCATTTTCCAATGAAAACATGGCGGAAATGTCTTCTTGCAGCGATGGATTCGGAGCAAAGTGAATTACTATGGTATGGCGATCGTCAAGGAGATATCGGCTTGCGCGAGGAAATTCAACACTATTTGTACTACGCACGCGGCATTCGCTGTTCGGCTGAGCAAATCGTTATTGGCTCTGGCACGCCACAACTGATTGGCGTCTTATGCCAGCTGTTCGATTTTCGTCACGATGCGGTCGCTTTAGAAAATCCTTGTTATGATGTCATTCGCACCGTGTTTCAAAATCACCATTTTTCTATTCTCCCAATTGAACTGGAAGAAGATGGGCTGAACATCGACCAGCTGCAAGCAACAAACGCCAAACTTGTCTATGTCACCCCCTCCCACCAATTGCCGCTTGGGATGGTGCTGCCGATCGGCAAGCGGCAAAAGCTGCTGAAATGGACGCAACAGTCTAACGGATTGATAATCGAAGACGATTACGATAGCGAATTCCGCTACGGGAGCAAACCAGTCCCTGCGTTAAAAGCGCTCGATACGGAAGATCGCGTCATTTACGTCGGCACGTTTTCGAAAGTGTTTACTCCTGCCATCCGCACGAGCTATATGGTGTTGCCGCAACGTTTGCTGGCGCGGTTTCATGAACGCTGTGCCAACTATCATCAAACCGTCCCTATTATCATTCAAAAAGCGCTCGCCCGATTTATGCGTGAAGGCCATTTTGAACGCCATATCCGCCGCATGCGCACCATCTACGCAAAAAAACGGCAAGCGCTCATCGAAGCGATTCGCGAATACTTCGGTGATCAAGCAACGATCATCGGTGACAAAGCGGGACTCCATCTTCTTGTAAAAATAAAAGACAAAAACGCCAACGAACTGGTGCAAAAAGCAGAAAAAGCGGGCATTTTCGTCTATTCGGCAGCGAAATATTGGTTTGGAAACGATGGAACACCGCCTTCTTATATTTTGCTAGGCTTTGGAGGGATGAGCGAGGAGGGCATCCGCGCCGGAATTCGCGAACTAAAACGGGTATGGGAGATTTGAGCTACTCCCTACGATAAAAAGAAAAGCGATGCGCTTCTATACTCTAGCGCATCGCTTCTTTACGCAGAAACCATATCCCAATGGCGAATAAAATTGCCCCTGCCGAGCGATACATACGAATCGCTTCGGATAAGATAATATGATAAGTATCCGCGTCCGCATGTCCCCCGCTTTCGCGAAGCCAATGATTGGCGTATGCTTCGCCAAGGTCAACACTCCCCCCAAAGCAAAAAAGCACCGATTCTCATCATTACATGTCCCACCACCATCTCCCATTTTTCACCCCATATCCCCCCTTTGTTTCTCCTGCACATACGAAAGCACTGCCGGAATTGCTTCGATCAAATCGCCAGCGAGCACATCCCATTGTGAATGGCTGCGTTCTACAAGCATATCGGCGGTTTTTCCATGAACCCAGACAGCATTGCTAATGGCTTCTTGTACAGAATGATGCTGCATAAGAAACGCGGAAACCATACCCGTCAGCACATCGCCGCTTCCGCCTTTCGCCAAGGCTGGATTTCCGGTCGTGTTGACGTATTGCGAACCGTCTGGCGTTGTCACAATCGTATAAGGTCCTTTCAACACGACGTAGATACCGTACTCCATCGCTAGACGCTTCGATGTGCCAAACCGATCACCTTCGATGTCACGGATCGATAGATTGAGCATGCGCGCCATTTCTCCGGGATGCGGGGTGACCACCGTTGCTGCTTTTCGTTCATGGATCAGCGCGGCGTACTCGTTCCAGAAAAACAGCGCATCCGCGTCAATAACAAGCGGCACTGGCTTCTGCACGATGTTGGAAACAAGTTCGCGGACACCATCCGTACGGCCAAGCCCCGGACCGATGGCGATCGCATCGATATCAAGCGCCGATACATCCATGGCGCCGGAAAACGCCCCGTCCCGCGCCGGGCAAGGATAGTACATCGCTTCCGGAACACGGTTGGCGACAACGGAATAAATGTCATCCGGCACCGCCATCGTCAATAATCCCGCTCCGCTTCGCAGCGCCGCTTTGGCTGTTAACGTAATCGCTCCTGTCATCGCGCGAGAACCGCCAACAACCAACAATTTTCCATGTGTTCCTTTATGAGACGATCGTTTTCGTTTTGGCAGCGTCCGCACGACGTCGTCCTCTTTCCATACAAAGCGGGGCGCGGCATTCCGCTTGACGGCAAGCGGCGGAATGCCGATATCGATAAGGAGCAGTTCACCGTAATAATCTGCTGTCGGAAACGTATAAGCCCCTAATTTCGGGCATTGAATCGTGATCGTGACATCGGCGCGAACCGCTTTTTCTGCCTCTCCCCCATCCGCTGGCGTTCCGCTTGGGATATCGATCGCATAGACAATAGCGCGGGAGCGGTTGACAAGCTCAATGATCTCTTTATACGGCGGACGCACCTCCCCTTTGATGCCAATGCCAAGCAAGGCGTCAATGATGACATCGTATTGTAAAATGTGCGTGGCAAACGCTTGTTCATTTCCCGCATATGGTTTCCAGTCATATCCGGAACGCTCATACACCTCAAGCGCCGTTTTCGCCGCCCCTTTTATCTTTTCTTTCGGCGGAATAAGCCATAAATCAGCATCATATCCGTAGCTTTTCAACATTCTTGCGACGACAAATCCGTCACCGCCGTTATTCCCTGTTCCCGCTAGCACCGCTACCCGGGCCGAACGGGGAATGCGTTCGCGCAGCACATGAAACAGCGACTGCCCGGCGTTTTCCATTAAGGAATCGGCGCTGATGCCGATTTGTTCAATTGTGTCGCGGTCGATTTCGTACATTTCTGCGGCTGTAACGATATGCATTCTGCTCACCTCATCTATTAAATATGTATTTTGTCCCGTTTCATTAATTTGTTCTCCACGAAAGAGGAAAACACCTGCGAAAAAATTTTTTTGCGGTATAACAATGATGTAAGCGTTGTCTTATCCCGTCTTCGCCAAAACCAATATTGACAACCGGCTTTCTTGGAATTATGATGAATGTAAAAATTGCATACAACGAACCGCTTATCAAGAGTGACCGAGGGAACAGGCCCAATGACGTCCGGCAACCTCCCTTTTAGGGAACGGTGCCAATTCCTGCAGAATGGCTTTCATTCTGAAAGATAAGTCGGGTAATTTACATACCGATGCCTCTTTCTGAATGAAAGGGGCGTTTTTGTTTTTTCAGCTCCAGGAAAAACAAAGAAGCAACACTTCTTAATATACAATAGTTTTTCAGAATTACTAAAACTCCGCAAATAGATCGGGAGGGAAGAAGTGATGATTGAAATAAAAAATGTAACAAAAATCTATTCCACGAAAAAAAAGCAAGTTGTCGGCGTCGACAACGTATCCTTAACCATTCAAGACGGGGAGATCTTTGGAATTATCGGCTATAGCGGCGCCGGCAAAAGCTCGTTGCTGCGCTGCTTAAATCTTTTGGAACGCCCAACATCCGGCCAAGTCATCATCGATGGTGTCGATTTAACGACATTGAACAACAAACAGCTGCGGCAAGCCCGTTTAAAAATCGGCATGATTTTTCAGCACTTTTATCTTGTCAGCTCCAAAACAGTGTTTGACAATGTCGCCTTTGCCTTAAAAGCGGCAAAAAAGCCAAAAGAAGAAATTGAAAAAAGAGTCAATGAATTGCTTGAAATGGTCGGGCTTTCCGATAAACGGGACGCGTATCCTTCCCAGCTAAGCGGCGGGCAAAAGCAGCGGGTTGGCATCGCGCGGGCGCTTGCCAACGACCCGACCGTCCTCTTGTGCGACGAAGCAACATCGGCACTCGACCCAAGTACAACGAAATCGATTTTGGCGCTGTTGAAAAAAATCAACCGTGAACTTGGCATTACGATTGTGCTGATTACGCATGAAATGGAAGTGGTCAAGGATATATGCGACCGCGTCGCCGTCATGCAAAACGGGAAAATCATCGAATTAGGAACCGTATACGACATTTTTACAAATCCGAAAGAAAAACTAACGAAGACCTTTATCAACAGTGTATTGCGGTTTGAACTCCCTGATCATCTGCTGCAGAAGCGGACAGGAACGATTGTCAAGATCCAATTCAAAGGGAAGACCGCCGAGGAAGCGATTGTTTCTGATATGCTGCAATCCTTTAAAGTAAAAGGCAATATTTTGCATGGAAAAATCGAGTATATCCAAGAGATGCCGCTCGGAATTTTTGTCATGGAGCTGACCGGCGAACCGGAAGAAATCAAGCGGGCCATTCACTACATTTCGCAAAGAACGAACGGATTGGAAGTGATTGCACATGCTGCTTGATGCGCTAATTGATTTAATTCCTGAACTGAACAAAGCGTTTTTAGAGACGATTTATATGGTGGCGATTTCCCTTTTCGTCGCGGTCCTTGCCGGTTTGCCGCTGGGAATTCTCCTATTCGTCACCGACTGCGGTCTGTTTTTGGAGAACACAGTGGTCAAATCCGTCCTTGGCTTTATCGTCAATATGATTCGCTCGATACCGTTTGTCATCCTGCTCGTCGGGCTGCTGCCGCTTACGAAACTGATTACCGGAACAACGATCGGACCTACCGCCGCGTCCGTATCCTTGTCGGTCGCTGCCGTTCCGTTTTTTGCAAGAATTGTAGAAACATCGTTGCGGGAAATCGAAAAAGGGGTGATTGAAGCGGCGGTTGCCGTCGGGGCGACACCGTGGATGATTATCAAAGATGTGCTGCTGCCTGAGGCACGCCCTGGCATTGTGCATGGAATTACAATCACAACGATTAGTTTAGTGGGATATTCGGCAATGGCCGGAATTGTCGGTGGCGGCGGCATCGGCGACCTTGCCATTCGCTTCGGATATTACCGCTACGACAATACCGTTATGATTACAACGATCGTCATTTTAATTTGTCTTGTCCAAATCATTCAGTTTGTCGGCGACCGCATTGCCCGCTTGGTCGATAAGCGGTGAGGTCGTTAAAATATAAACTACTAAGGGGGACTTTATCATGAAAAAACTATCGGTCTTTCTCGTTTTCTTGCTTTCCATTGAGCTTCTTGCCGCATGCGCGGGCAAGGAAACAGCTTCCGGCACTCCAGAGAAAAAAGAGCTAACGATCGGAGCTACTTCCGGTCCTTACAGCGACATGGTCAATAAAGCGATTAAACCGATATTGGAAAAGAAAGGCTACAAAGTAAAAGTAGTCGAATTCAGCGACTATATTCAGCCAAACTTGGCGCTAGCCAACGGTGATTTAGACGCTAATTTGTTCCAGCATAAAATTTATATGGAAAATTTCGCAAAAGAACATCACCTCGACCTTTCCGAAGTGATTATCGTTCCAACGGCGCCGATGGGCATTTACTCGAAGAAATTTAAATCGCTCGATGAAATTAAAGATGGAAGTGAAATTGCGATTCCGAACGATCCCACCAACTTGGCAAGAGCGCTTTTAATCTTACAAGACAAAAAATTAATTAAGCTCGATCCATCTGTCAACCCGCTGACTGTTTCGGAAAAAGATATAAAAGAAAATGTAAAACACCTTCAGTTTAAGCCGGTTGAAGCTGGCCAATTGCCGCGTACTGTGGAAAGCGTTGATTTGGCCGCTGTTCCTGGCAACTATGCCTTAGCCGCAAAAATGAACTTAACGGATGCCCTTGCATTAGAAAACATGCCTGATGACTATCGCAACCGCATCGTTGTCAACACAAAAGATTTAAATAAACCATTTGTCAAAGATATTAAAGAAGCCGTTGAATCGAAAGAGTTCGAAGAAATAATCGACAAAGATTTTAAAGGATTTGGAAAACCAAAATGGATGCTGGAACGAAAACAGTAACAATGATGCAAACACGCCGTCTGATTGCGGCGTGTTTGTTTTCGTGATTTTCGATGGCATTTCAGGACATGGACGTCTTCCGTCTAAAAGAGTTATAGTAAGAATATAACAATAAACGAAATAAAAGAGGCGAGAAACATTGACGTACATCGAAAAAGGCAGCACCGAATACATAAAAGCAAGTTTGGCCCTATTTTTCGGCGGGTTTGTCACCTTTGCGATTTTATACACGACACAGCCGCTGTTGCCGATTTTCGCGAAAGAATTTCACGTTTCCGCCGCGTCCGCCAGCTTAACGGTGTCCGCGTCTACCGGAACGTTAGCGGTAATGATGCTCGTAGCGGCCAGTTTATCGGACCAAACTGGCAAAAAGAATGTGATGATGATGTCCATGCTGCTGACATCGATGCTGGCGATGGCCATGGCGTTTTGCCCGAACTTTATTTCCCTTGTCCTTGCACGCACCTTTCTCGGCATGGCGGCCGCGGGCATCCCGTCTCTGGCAATGGCCTACGTCGCCGAGGAATTTCATCCGGCTGGGATTGGAAAAGTGATGGGGCTCTATATTAGCGGAACAAGCATCGGCGGTATGGCTGGGCGGATTTTAACAGGCGTGTTGACCGACTTGTTTTCGTGGCGGACGGCGCTATTTGCCATTGGGGCCATTTCTCTTCTATTAAGCGTGATTTTTGCTCTCATTCTCCCGGCGCCTCGTCATTCGGTGAAAAAACCGCTCAATGGAAAAACCGCGCTGCGGGCGTATGCCGTTCATTTGCGAAACAAACCGTTAATGGCTCTCATTGTGCTTGGCTTTTTATTTATGGGCGGATTTGTGACACTGTATAACTATATCGGCTTTTTATTGAGCGAACCGCCGTATTCGTTCAGCCAATCCGTTCTCGGATTCCTTTTTATCGTATACATATTCGGCAGCTTTAGTTCGGTTTATATGGGAAGAAAAGCCGATTTACACGGCCATGCGCTGGTGTTAAGCATTTCGGTGGCATTAACCGCGCTTGGTGCGGTTGCTACGCTCGTTCCATCTGTTATTGCCAAAATCATCGGCCTTTCGTTATTTACCTTTGGCTTTTTCGGCTGCCACTCGATCGCGAGCGCCTGGATTGGCGAACGTGCGAACGTAAATAAAGCGCAAGCGTCTTCCCTTTACCTCTTATTCTATTATTTAGGCTCCAGCCTTGCTGGCACAGCCGGCGGCTATTTTTGGACGCACTTGCATTGGCTTGGCGTCATCGCATTTATCGTGACTTTATTGCTATTAAGCTATCCGCTGATCGGCTATGCTCATAAACGGCTTGAGTAGTTTCCACGGTTCCCGCAATATTAGATGGAAAAGCTGTGGTAAGTGTCACTGTATCGAAAATCGGTGAGGATATGAATGATGTTAAAGAGCCTCACATTTCTTATGGACAAGAAAACGCAGCAGAACTTCAAACATTTGTTGATGCTATTCAGAAAGCAAAAAAGGTAAATGGTATTGTCGATATAGTAAAACCAGATTTTCTTCTTAATATTACATTTCGAAAACAAAACAACTGCTAATTATTACTTATGGTTGCGTTCAGATAGTGGCTCAATTATGAACGAAAAAGACACACATACAATCTACAATTTACCATCTAACATTATTGAAGACTTAAATAAATATAAAACACTCGGCAGATAGTCTTTAACCGAGTGTTTTATTTATATCTTTGATGCCAAAAACTTTCTCTGTAATGCCAAGTCGCTGAGCAGAAGTTCCAGTTTTATTGTTTCTGTTTGTACCAGGCTAACGCTTTCTTCTCGATTTCTCTTACAAATTCGTCTTTCCCTTTTATATATGCTTCGATATCGGCAGGAAACTGTTTGGCAAGCCCTTCTTTCAGGCGGCTGTATGCCCTGGCCTCCTCGGGATGGGCGATCATATATTCCTTAAATGCTATATGTCTCGCAATATGCTCGCTTCCCGTCGGAAACACATGGACATGGTGGGTGCGCTCATCCCCGCCTTTTTGGAAAAAGCGGCGCTTCGGAATGCCGTTTTCCCCCATCGCCTGATAGCCAAGCACTGCCATCGCATCGTTATAACTGTCGACATGGTCAATATCATGGACTTCTATCATGATATCAACGATAGGCTTGGCACTCATTCCCGGGATGGCCGTGCTGCCGATATGATAGATGCGCAAACACTCTTTCCCAAATACCCGTTTCAGCTTTTCCGCTTCCTCGGCAAACATCGTTGCCCATTGTTTACAAAACGGGACGACTTCTACTTTCCGCGCGATGATCATCACGTCCTTTTCATCTTCTATCGCTGTAAAACAATTATTTTTGACTTTCGATAACCTGTAGCCCAAATTGCAAACAGTCTTCGCAAATCGACGCAAACGGCCCTCTGGCAAGCTGCGCTTTCTGTTGTAAACAAAAGGAGCATCGTTCGTTCGTATTTTCTTGAGCCGTTGAGAACGTATCGTCTATTTCCGCCACGTTCAGCATTTTCATGTTCTCGTACACATGATGGATAAATTCTTCATCAATATATTCAAACTCCCCTTTGAGTTTCATAGCTGCGAGCTTGCTAGCGACTGCCATTCCTTCATAAAATCGCTGTTTCTCTTTATCTTCGCCATTTTCCACTGCCGCCATCATATCTTCGGAAAACTGTTCCAACGCTTCCGCCGTCAAGCTGTCCAGCCATGTTTTTTGGCCACCGTTCATGAAATCATCTCCTCCTATTCCAGTTACTTACTTATTGTCGCTCATCAAGAAACCGCGCGCGGATGTCGGGGGTGGGCATCAGGCAATGATCGCGCTTTCCGAACCATTCATACCGATGCTTAGCGACAAAACCATATACATAATCGCGCAGCGGCTTCGGAACAAGCCAAAATATATAAAACAGCTTCCATGCGCCGGCAAGCCGCCGGCAAATGCGGAGAGCGGCGCTCGATTTTGTGTAATAGCGGCCGTCTTCGAGCAGCACGAGGCTGTCCACCTCCGGAACGCCAAACTTCTGCCGCAGCGCCTCTCCTGTTTCACTTTGCAAAGAGGCAAAGCGAAATACGGCATGCGGGTCGCGCGCGATAATAAATTGCACGCTGGCGCTGCAAAGCGAACAAACGCCGTCAAACAAGATAATTGTATTCATCTTTCTCCTCCGTTTACTCGCTATTGACTGGTTCAATGCATTCCATTACATCGTTTTTCGGCGAATTGACAATCGTTGACACTTCGTACATTTTCATCTCTTCGGCAGGATACGGCTGCAACAGCGATTTCACATAATCGCTATCATCGAGCCGCGGATCCAGCCATGCCTCCTGCCGCTCTGGCGGCAAAATGACAGGCATCCGCTCATGAATCGTACTTACCAATTCGTTTGCCGTTGTGGTGATAATCGTGCACGTATATAGCGGTTCGCCCTGTTTGTCCCATCTCTCCCACAGCCCGGCAAACGCAAATGGTTCCCCGTTTCGCAGTGTAAAACGGTACGGAATTTTTTTCGCCCCTTCCTTTTTCCATTCATAAAAGCCGTCAGCCAAAATCAAACAGCGCCGCCGCTTGAGAGCATGGCGGAAGCTCGCTTTTTCATCGACCGTTTCCGCCCTGGCGTTGATCATCTTCCAGCCGATTTTCGGATCGTTCGCCCAAGATGGCACGAGCCCCCACTTCATCATCTTCCCAATCCGTATCCCATTCTCCTCCACAACGGTCAACACCTCTTGACTTGGGGCGATATTGAAGCGGGGAGGGAACGTTCCAGTATAGACAAAACGGAACAATGCTTGCAGCTGCACAATATCAACCGTTAACGAAAAGCGTCCACACATAGGATTTCCTCCTATCTATAATAAACGGATAAAAAAGGAATTTGTTTCATATATGTAGAAGTATAATACAAAAAAAGGGGCTGTATGCGTAAAACCCGTTGCGCTTTGCCATTGATAAGTCATCCGAATATTTGTACCCTTCTCTGGAGAATGGAAGGCTCTTGAAGGAGTAGCAAGTTTATTAAAAACATATGTTCTATTTACGAATATATGTTTTTATATTTTGTTAAAAAAGTCAAGATGTCATTAGAAAAATAAGGAATTATGATAAAGGGTGCCATTATGCTTATTAAAAATAAAAGACCGGATATATCTGGTTTGATGCTTATAGTTTTTATGTTGGGAATTGCTTGTTGCGTATAGTCCATCGTTTAATACAAACACATTGATTAAAGGATATCTATTATAAGTTTTCTTTTGAAGATGTAAATTAAATTTGGAAAGTTTTCGGAGAAACGTTTAAACACCCAGTCAAAGGCATGTCTCACGTCTTCAGGTTCTAAGATTTTCATGCACGCCTCGATGTCGACGCGACTGACGCCGTCAAAATTGCGATCTTCTGGAGCAAGTTATGTTCCTTCAGCGGTTTATCAAGGTACATTACTTGTTCGATCGGTGCGTTAAACCTCGTCCGCAGCAAGGTTGTCTTCGGCACGGAAATCCTGAAAAAGATATCATTATGACTATAAGTAGCACGTCATTATCGTCGTAGCTGATAGAGCGGAATTCATTTAAAATTCCAATCTTATTTCTTTTGCTTTACTAATGATTTTCTTGTTTGGGCCAACGACGTCACTCGTAGTCATTTTCACCCATTGTACATCTTCCCCGTTCGGCTCTTTTAGAATAAACCCTAGATTACCTTGTTTCTTGCCGTTTCCTTCAATTTCCCCATGTAAGTTTTCAAGATAAATATCTTTTTCCCAATCAAATTTCTCACCTGTGCTTGATTCCAATAAAGCTATCGGCGCGAAATTTACTTTCTGTGAAGATGTATTTTTCATCTCTACGAATACTTTGATAAAGTCGAACTGTTCCTCATGTGTTAAGGCGTGAAAATAATCAATCAGGCTGTAATCGGGAACTAAATGGATCACTTTCACATCTTTGACTGTAAGTTCAATTGGCCCAACATGGTATGTCTTGTTTACGATTTTTATTTTCTTTAAAGTAGCTTCTCCCTTTTCATCTACATAATAATCACCTGGCTTTTGTAAATTCTGGTCATCTGTTACTTGCGGGTTTGAAACATATTCGTTTGTCTTTTTTGTCAGCTTATCTTGCTTTGCATCTTTGGCCGACTTATCCATTAGTTCGTTTTTTGTTTGCTGTTGAGTGCCTGAATTAGAAGCCTTGTTTCCGTTATCTATATGTTGGCCGCATCCGACAAGCAAAGTTATCAGACTTGTAAGCAAAAATAGTTTTTTCATCGTTTAAACCTCCATATGCAATATCAAAAAAGTTCCCGTTGCTTGAGCGAGCAACGGGATGTGTGTTCTTTTTCCGTGCTTTTTTGATCACTACTTATCTTCAATGACAATTTTTTGTTTTCCTTTTCCTAAAATATCAAAGATGATTTTGGCATGATCCGTGTTCTCTATTTGTCCAGCGAAACGTTCACTTCCCGGACCATATGCATAAACAGGAACGTCTTCCCCGGTATGGGCGCTTGTTGTCCAGCCAGTATGTGAACGCTTGTCAAAAATATGTTCGATCGCATCATCCACTCTTTTTACACCTTTATCCTTGTCCGCTTTCCCTCGTTCAGCGGCATCTTTTACAGATTGTATTTCTTCAGCCGTCAATTCCAAATCGATATACTTTTTCAACGTCTCTTCAACATCGGCGCCATTGGCAATCTCTTCTGCCATAAAGTCAGGCGTGCGTTTTGCCGCTTTAATTGGCGCACCAAACCAATTATAAATGCCGTCTGCTCCAATGGAGTAACCACCAGTGGAGTGGTCAGCTGTAGCGACAACAAGCGTATGCTTGTCCTTTTTGGCAAACTCTATAGCCGCTTTGAATGCTTTTTCAAAATCCTCCATTTCACTCATCGCAGAAACAATATCATTGTCGTGTCCCGCCCAGTCAATCTGGCTTCCTTCCACCATCAAGAAGAACCCATCTTTATCTTTGCTTAAACGCTCAATTGCCGATTTTGTCATTTCTTCAAGGGAAGGAATGTCTTCAGTTCGGTCGATCATTTTCGGAAGTCCTCTTGGGGCAAACAAACCAAGAACTTGTTCGTTTTGATCTTTTAATAATTCGTTGCGATTCGTCACATAGCTGTATCCGTCTTTTTTGAATTCTTCCACAAGGTTGCGATCCTTACGGATAAATAGATCGGTTCCTCCCCCCAGCAAAACATCGACTTTATGCTCGCTATTGATTAATTCATCATAGTAGTCATTGGCAATAGCGTTCATATTTTGACGGTTTTCATCATGAGCACCGAATGATGCAGGAGTTGCGTGTGTAATTTCAGAAGTGGCGACAAGACCAGTTGCTTTACCTGCTGCTTTTGCAGCTTCGAGTACAGTTTTTACTTCTGAACCATCATTATCCACAGAAATGGCTGCATTATATGTTTTAATTCCAGCTGCCATCGCTGTCGCAGCGGAAGCAGAATCAGTGATATTTTCTTTAGGGTCTTCAGGATAAGTCATCTGTTGACCGACAAGATATTTGTCAAACTCAGTTCGCTCAACAAATTTTGTGTTTGGGTTGTCTTTTAAGTAACGATATGCGGAAGTATAAGATACACCCATTCCGTCACCAATCATAAAAATGATATTTTTTACTTTTCCATGGTCATGACCTTTCTTTTCTTTTGCATCTGTTTCTGTGATGCTTCCCATTCCTAATAAACTTCCTAAAGCTATGGTAGAAACAACTGCCAAGGGTAAGATTTTTTTTCTGAACAATTTTAACCCTCCCTCAAAAATTTTCCAGAACCATTGTATTGGGAAAACGTTAAACCCAGTTTAATTGAGTTTAATAATTGTGTAAAAAAGAATAATAGGAATAAAAGATTTCTTTTGCTTGAATGAACCCTTTCATAATAAAACATCGTAGACTCCTGTTTCCTTCTCTTATGTTTAAACATCATTCTATTATTTTCTATATTTTCAATAAAATTTTAACAAATTTCACCATTTATGATAAGTATAAAAATGTATTCATCACCATTTTTTATAAAAAAAGAAAACTTTCACGATACCGTCAAGAAGATAGATAGAGTATCTCTGAAATGGATTTAGAATAGAGGGGGGATTCCTCCGCACAGTCTATTGTTTGGAAAGGGGGAATTCTCTTTTTTGTTGTTCATGCTTTCGGAGAAACGTTTAAACGACCGGTCAAAGGTGTGTCTCACCTCTTCCGGTTTTAACACTTTTTCATACACGCCTTGATGTCGTCCTGATTGACGCTGTCAAAAAAGCGTATGGCAACACGATGTCGCGACTGCAGTCGCGGTATTTCAGACTGGATCGACGTCAGCTCTCCCTGGGTGTCCGCCGGGGTAAAAATGGCTAATGCCTGCTTAAGGAATGTGGGCACGCCGTCGTAGTCAACGATGAGGCCGTATATCTTCTTGGCATAGGTCCGGTTCGTTCTTGTGACTCCTAGAGCAAGTGATGTTCTTCAGCGGTTTACTGAGGTACATGACTACCTGATCGGCGCGTCACCCCCTGTCCGCAGCATGTCGCACACGATGGTGAACGCCAGCTTTTCCTCATGCAACGGCTTTTTGAAGCATTCGATGTAGTGTCTTTAGGTGGCATTTTTCAAGCAGTCGCTGTTGTTAGAGGAGATGATGGCGACCAGCTCCGGACCGTTGAGTTCATCGGGAATTTCTTTATACAGAACCGCGATCTCACGGTTGATCGCGACATTTGCGCTTTGAAGCCGCTTGGTGCGATATATTCCCCATAATGTTCGGTGATGTCGAGGCAGATCCGGCGGATGCGCTGCGGCGCCCCCATAATGTCCTCCTCTGTCTCGTGTTTCTTCTTGATTCATTCCCTGTCCTCTTCGAATTCTTGAAAGACGCGGTTAAAAGCCTCGTTCAGCGACTCGCCCTCAAACCGTAATCCGGAAGGGGGCTTTCGGGACTGTCTCGCCATTGCCGACGGCCTGTCGGATAGAGTATGGTCTATTGTGTTCCAAACGTTTGGACAGTGTTGCGGTCTTGTTTGTTAATGGTGTCTTGGGGAATGCCATATATACTGCGTTTGGCAACGACGGCCGCATGTTCATCACCAAGTCTCCCGTAATCGTTCGGTGCGACTCATCAATGAGGGCAAGGATGCCGTCCGCTTCATTTCAGAACAGTTCATCCCTGTTGTCAACGTAGTCCTGAAACTTTTGGCTGGTTGTCATGATGGTCACGCTTGTCGCCGTCCGCAGCAATTCACGCAAATCCCGGATACCTTGGCACGCCGTGGGGTCGAGAATCCTCATATTTGTTCGTCCAAGTCGGTGTGGTCCGTCATGATGACAATGGAAGGATTGCGCAGTTCCTTAGGGCTTCGCAGTTCCAAGCCCAAGCAGGTGGGAATAGGGAGGTAAAAAAAGGAAGGAATATTTTTATTTAAATTTTTTGTGCTTTTGTCTTTCATCATTTATTGAATCACATCATACATTAAGGATGTGACGGATAGTTGCTAAAAATTTTTGTCCACAATAATTAATATTTTATAAAGAGATTAGTAGCATAAAATCATAGCTTTTGCTAATATTTATTTTAAAGAGAGAATAATAGAATAATAGATAAAAAAAGAGCTACTCTGTTATCGAGTAGCTAAAAGTAAAAAGTTGAATTTCGCAGGTTTCAAAAGTTACAGAGAACAAAGGTATTACAGTTTCACCAATGTGTACATTACAACAATTAGGCTGATAATAATGCACCCTTTCAGTACTCTTGTTTGTGGCAGAGAAAGAGCATTTTTAATGGGTGTATCGGGGTGCTGGACTAAGTGTTTAATCACATCATACAAGGCACTTCCAGCTATCCCCATTATTAGCCCAAAAAGTAATGTAACGAGTGTAGTATCATTCATCATTTCTCCCCCCCTTCATTATTATATTTATATGAATGATTTTCACGAAACATAAAAAAATTGTCTAAAATATTGGTTATTTTTCCCTAAATTAGGTATATCTACCTATCTGCACCATGTCATGTTGACTATAAAAAACAATATATAGTATGGTTATTTGGTAAGAAATTACTGTATATTGTATTTTTTTGATTTAACCAATTAAAAAGGTTAAGTAAATAAAAATGTTATTTTTGTAAGAAAAACATTAAAAAATAAAGAAAGTTTCTATACCTAAAAGGATCAATGATTCTGATTTTTATTTATTAAGTAGAACATAGTTTTAAAATATATATAAACGTCGAAAATCGATGGCATTACATTTTATTTGTTGATCTTTACAGAAATTTCCGTTCATTGGTTTCATCAATCCTATTGAATATAAAAATGGTCTCGTTTAGTTCCGTTCATTTTTTAAAGGAAAATATATGGAAAAACAAGATCCTTTCCCTTGCTCACTTTTAATATCGATTTTACCATTCATGGATTTTATAATATTAAACACAACCATCATACCTAATCCGGTTCCCTTTTCTTTTGTGGAGTAATAAGGCATTCCTAATCGATGAATTTGTTCTGGTGTCATACAATAGATAGCGGTAGGCAAGGATACCAAGATATAACCATATGTCTAACCTATACCCTCCATACAAACTTCCCAAAATCAAAGGAATTTGTCGCAAGTCAAAATTATTAAAACCTGTTGAGAAGGTAATGGGAAAACTCATGTACAGTAGAATGGATGATAAGATACATAATGTGCCTACTATTTGGCTCGACTTTGTGCTAGAT
The DNA here is from genome assembly GCF_000632715.1 of Parageobacillus caldoxylosilyticus NBRC 107762. Classification (GTDB taxonomy): domain Bacteria; phylum Bacillota; class Bacilli; order Bacillales; family Anoxybacillaceae; genus Saccharococcus; species Saccharococcus caldoxylosilyticus. The sequence goes on from NZ_BAWO01000032.1 coordinate 32,862, forward strand.
AAACGATAATGATGTATGTATTATGTATTACATCTCCTTGAAAATGATCCGATTCCATTCTTCATATTGTTGCTCGTCGTGATGGGAGGGCTGGATTCGCTCTTCTTTTTCACGAAGCTCCTTTAGCATGTTGCGGTGTTCTGGCATTAAAAAGGGTGCGTATTTGATGATTCCTCGATCGTGATGGTTCATGCCTGATGCCCTCCTATATAGCCGTTGCGGATGCGTGCGATGCTTTCAGGTGTATAGCTGACAGCGCGCAAAAGGGCGTTTGGACCGAATTTGTCGCGAATCGCATCCATTGCTTTGGCAAGGCGCATTCTTTGGTTCTGTCTTCGAAAAGGGACAGCTGCAAACTTTCCTCATCCATTAAATTTTCAAGGGACACATGAATGACGCGAACGCTTCTTCCGTCATAAAACTTATGAAAAATCCGCTTGCAAACGCGGTAGATATCCATCGTTAAGTTTGTGCGGTATCAAGGGTGACGGACTGATGGAATCCCCCTTCATTATGCGAATAGCGCACGCTGAACGAAACGGTGCGCCCTACTTTCCCGATTTCACGAGTCCGTTTCGCCACTTCCTCACAAAGTTCCAGCGCAACCGTTAAAATTTCGTTTTCCCGCCAGTAATCGCGCAGTACATAAAGGGATTGACCAAGTCAAACAAGTATTGGTTAATATAGAGTTAAGATTATGAGAAGAAATGAGGGAGAACGTTGGCACGAGTTTTATACATAGAAGATGAACAGGAAATCGGCCGTTGGGTGACCATGAACCTTACGGAACGTGGGCATCATGTAACTTGGCTCCGGTCCGGAGAAGAGGTCGAAGAGCACCTTGCCCATTGCGACCTTGTCATTTTGGATGTGATGCTGCCGGGTCTGGACGGCTTTTCCATCGGCAAACGGATTAAAAAGGAGCATCCAGATCTGCCGATTTTGATGCTTTCAGCGCGGACTGCCATCGAGGACAAAGTGGAAGGATTGAGTTTCGCCGATGATTATCTGACCAAGCCGTTCCACCCCGATGAGTTGGCCGCCCGCGTGGAGGTTTTGCTCCGGCGCTTCAACAAAAATGATGAAATCCTGAAACTGAAGCATTTGACCATCCATACAAAGGATATGCGCATCGTCAATCATGAAACGGGGGAAGAAATCCTGTTGACAGGAAAACAATATCAAATTTTTCAATACTTCCTTCGTCATCTCAATCAAATTTTGACAAAGGAGCAGTTATATGAGGGCGTTTGGGGTGAACCTTATATTGAAGGGGATAAAACATTGATGGTGCACATCCGTTATCTTCGCGAAAAACTGGAAAAAGATCCAAAAAATCCAGAAATCATTGAAACGATCCGGGGAATCGGTTATCGGGTGAGAAAATGAAAAGAGTAAAAAGATTGCGGTCGCTTACGGCAAAATATATGGCCATTATTTTAACCGCCCTGTTTTTCATCAACCTCCTTGTCATCGGAACTAGCCTTTTGGTCTTCAATGTCTATGACCATAAAGACCCGGAAACGTTGCAGATCGAAAAAGCCTGGCACGAGGATGCCCGTAGTCTCAAAAACCCCGGAAGCGAAGACATCAACCGGATGTTTGAAGAATGGCAAAACCGTTATCCGAAAGCGCGCTTGTTTTGGGTGGACAGCAAAGGCCGGCTCGCCGCCGGAAGGAACCTTGCTGCGGATATTCCGAAACATTGGAATGCCGCCTATACCGCCAACTTCATCAAGGCGCGTTATGACAACGACCCCTTTACGGTCATTGCCTTTCCAAAAAATGATGCATCCTATGGATTCGTCGTTTTTGAAATCGAGAGGAAGCTGCTTCAACCCGCATTTACCGAAGTGAATACCGATTTTATGTATTTCATCGTTCCCGCGGGAATCGTGTTATTTGTGACCGTATCGTATTTGTTTTTCTTGGGGATCCGCAAACGTCTCCTTTATTTGCAACATGCCATGGAGATACGGGACGTGGACGGATTGCCGGTATCCATCACGGTGAGAAAACAGGATGAAATCGGCCAACTGGAGATGGCCTTCAATCAAATGGTGGATGAGCTCCGAGAAAGCCGGAAACGGGAAGAAGCGGAGGAACAGCTGCGGAAAGAACTGATCGCCAATCTGTCCCATGATTTGCGTACGCCGCTTACCAAAATCCGGGCGCATGCCTATACGTTGGGGAAAGAGGCTTTGACTCCAGTGGCAAGACAAGCTGTGAACACGATCGAACAGTCGGTTTCGAAAATGGACCGGTTGATCGAGAATTTGATATCGTATACGCTTTTAAACGCCAAAAAATTGAAATATGAACCGGCTCCGACGGATGTGGTCCGGCTTGCCCGTTCCTTCATCGCCGCCTGGTATCCAGTTTTTGAAAAAGAAGGTTTTTCTATAGATGTCCAGCTGGATGATTTGGAAAAAAAGCATTGGAACGTCGATCCGCTTTGGATGGAACGGATTTTTGACAATTTGTTTCAAAATGTCATCCGCCACGCCAAGGACGGAAAATATATCGGGCTGAAAACGAAAAAAACCGATTCTTATGACGCGTTGGTCGTGCTTGACCGTGGCAAAGGATTCCGGCACAAAAGCTCCGAAAAAGGGGCGGGAGTCGGGCTTGCCATCGTGGATTTGATGGTGAAGAAGATGGGGCTGGACTGGAAAATCGAATCATCGGAAACTGGGACAATCATAAAAATCATTCATTATCGATAATGCTAGGAAAGGAATCCATTTCCTTTCCTTTTTTGTTTTTAAACAAATTTTAAACTGTCTCGACACCTCATTTTAACCTTCTATTCCTATGATGGTGTTGCGAGGTGATGGAAGGATGGAATATATCGTCGAAACTCATAATCTGACGAAACGATTTGGAAAGGAGATCGCCGTAAGCGCCCTGAACCTGAAAATTCCCAAAGGGGAAGTATACGGGTTTTTGGGTCCGAACGGAGCGGGGAAATCGACAACTCTCCGGATGCTTCTAGGCCTCATGAGACCGACGGCTGGATCGGTCCGGATTTTTGGCAGAGACTTGAAAAAAGATCGGATTTCGATTCTTCGGAATGTTGGGTCATTGGTGGAAAGCCCGTCTTATTACTCCCACTTGACCTCCTATGAAAATTTGGAAGCCATGCGGAAAATCTTGGGCTCTCCCAAGGAAAAAATTGATGAAGTTCTGGAACTTGTCCACCTGAGTAAAGCAGCCGATAAAAAGGTAAAAGGCTTTTCTCTTGGGATGAAACAACGGTTGGGGATTGCGATGGCATTGTTGAACGATCCAAAATTGCTGATTCTGGATGAGCCGACAAACGGCCTCGACCCTTCAGGAATCATTGAGATGCGGAATTTAATCAAGCGTTTACCGAAAGAAAAAGACATGACCGTGCTGATTTCAAGCCACTTGCTTTCTGAAATCGATCAAGTCGCGACCTATGTCGGTGTCATTTCGAAGGGGAAGCTGATTTTCCAAGATTCCATTAAAGCAATGCGCAAAAAAGCCCAGCTGAAAATCCGATTAAAGGTGAGCGACGCCAACAATGCATACCGTTCTTTGCTGGCAAAAGGAATAAAAACGGACTATCAGGATAACATCATTTATTTGTATGAACAGTCGGATGAAGCGGTCGCCGCAGTGGTCGAAATCCTCGTGGATGAAGGATACTCGGTTTACCGGGTGGAAGAAGAACATCAATCGCTGGAAGACATTTTCCTGAAGATGACCGCAGGTGGTGACGACAGATGATCGCGAAACTGCTTGCGACCGATTTTTTGAAAATCAAACGGAAAGGATTATGGTTTTTGACCGTCCTAGGTCCATTTGGTGTCGTCCTGCTGCAGTGGTTCAATTACGAGCTCGTCCCCGGCAGGAGAGAATGGCTCCTTCAAAGAAGCGATGATGACTGGCTGTTTTATTTGCAGAATGTCAACAGCTTCACGCCGCTTGCACTGGTACTCGGGATCACCATTTTGACATCCCTTGCAGCCAGTATCGAAAATGAAACGAATGCCTGGAAACAACTTGTCGCCTTGCCGGTATCGAAAATGGGGGTGTTTTTGTCCAAATTCACGGTATTGGCGTTCTTGTTGGCTGTCGCTTCGGTTCTATTATTCTTTTTCACATGGCTTCTAGGTATTTATTTGGATCTCGGTTCTGTCATACCGTACGCGGAAATCGCCAAATTCAGCTTCTACCCATATTTTGCATCGCTTCCTTTGTTGGCTTTGCACCTTTGGGTAGCAACCGTAAGCAATAACCAGGGGATTCCGATCTCCCTCGGAGTGGTTGGATTTTTGTTTACCTCCTACAGTTTTAAGTTGCCGGATTGGCTGCCATGGAAGTGGCCATCGTTGCAAAACCAATGGGATGAACCGCTCGTCAATGTCGTTTTGGGCATTTGTGTCGGTGTCATCCTTTATATCACCGGGATGCTGGATTTTGCACGAAGGGATGTGAAATGAATGATTTCTCTTTTGCAGTCGGAGTGGTTTAAGTTAAGAAAATCCAAATTCGTCTTCACCGCCATTTTGCTTGGTCCACTCATTACGTTTTTCTATGCACTGACGCTCCAGCCGGACAAATTCGGATTCGAAAAAATATTTTTGTGGGAATTTTTGATCGCGTTTACCACGCTTCTTTACGCCTTGCATTTTTTGCCACTCACGACCGGCATCTTGGCTGGCCTCATCTGCCGGTATGAACATCAAAACGGAGGGTGGAAGCAACTGTTGGCCATGCCGGTGACAAGGAACCAGGTATTTCTCGCCAAATATACGATCCTCATCCTCATCGCCTTGACCATTCAATTGCTCTATTTGCTTGCTATTTGGACTTCTGGAGTGCTGAAGGAGGCGGAGGAGCCGTTTCCTATGATGCTCCTTTGGAAAAGCATTTTTGGCGGCTGGATCGCGACGTTCCCTCTTCTTGCTTTGCAATTGTGGATGTCGATGCTTTTTAAAAGTTTCGCCGCGCCCTTTGCCGTGAACGTCGTTTTCACTTTGCCAGCCATTTTGGCAGTAAACTCGGAAAAATTCGGACCATTATACCCTTGGGCACAGCCATTTTTGATGATGTATGTATCCGGGGATGCGGAAAATGATATATTCTTTGTCCCATGGGAACAAGTCTTAACAGTGGTCGGCGGCAGCTTTCTCATTTTCTTCTTTGGCGGTCTGTTGTATTTCCGGCAAAAAGAAAATATCTAAAAACAGCTAGTTTCCTTAATATTTTGGTGGCTCTTGTCCATAGTGAGAAAGCAAAAAGAAAATAATAAAGTAGATGAGTACATTAAGTTCAAAATAGATCGCTTTGTTTCTAGGACATTCATGTTTTCCATTATATTATTATTGGTTATCTTACTAATATCGAACTTTTTCTACCTATATGCCATTCGTGTGGATATATTAGTTTTTTATGTTGTGGCGACTATTTTTATTGCCTTTACTGGTGCAGGAAATATTATAAAGAAAAGCCAATGAAGAAGACCGGAGGTGTAAAAACCTTCGGTCTTCTTTGTTGCTTTCTATCCTAAGGCACAAATTGCCTTTGCTCCAAAATAGCAACCAACAGATACTTCATACAACCAACTGGTATTAAAACGGTCTTACATGTTATAATTAAACTGTCATATTTTTTTATAATTAGGAATAACATCCAAAATTCTTTTAAGAAATTAGGTGGAGTAAATGAAAAATATTTACTCAATAATTTCTTTTGTTTTTTTAGTACTCAGTATTCTACCTTTTCTATTATTAAACATAAAATATGAATACGCTCCTTTAGCAACGTTTGGTCAAAAAGGACCTATAGGATTATTCATACCTATTTTTTATAGTTTTATTAGTTTAATTTTTGCACTGTTATCAAAACGTGGGATTTTACTTATTTTTAGTTTGATTTTCTTATTATTAAATATTGGTTTGCTTTTAATTGGTGCGTTCGGTTTCAAAAATCCTTAAAGGTAATAACAGTATTTTAACTATAAATATTTAACTCCATTAGTAGAATCCTTAAACAAATTGGTTAATTTTACTGTTCAAAAAGCGAGTGAATAAAATTGCCGAAAAGATTAGGACGTAATTTCTATCATTTACTTATAGCTGTATCCTTTTCCACTTTTGGTGATGGACTGACGTTACTGGCTATGCCTTGGTTAGCATCTACGATTACATCTAATACATTTTTCGTTTCGCTGGTTTCTGCCTCGATGACTTTACCTTGGTTATTATTCAGTTTATACATAGGAGCCCTCATTGATTATTATCCAAAAAAGAAATTAATGATTTTAGCAGCCATTATTAGAATAATAGTGTTGATTGCACTAAATGTAAGTATTTTGTTCAAAATAATAAGCATCCCTCTGTTAATTCTCGCAGCATTTCTCATCGGAATAACAAAAGTAGTATTTGACAGTACGGCTCAAACATTAGTTCCCTCTATAGTTTCAAAAGATATTTTAGAGAAAGCTAACGGTTATATAATGACTTCAAGACTAACTATGAGTGATGTGGTAGGACGGTCCATAGGCGGAATCCTGATTAGTTTTGGAATATTTATCCCCTTTGCTCTCGATATTATTTCACTTCTAGCCACTATCCCTTTTTTATTTTTATTAAAGACAACAGCTAGTTTGAAAAGTCATGCTTTAAATAAAAAGAGTAAGTTAGATATTCTTGAAGGAGTAAAATTTGTTTGGAAAAACCAATTATTGTTGACTTTGGCTTTAATGGGGATTGGAATTACTCTCATGTTCACCTCTACGTTGGCCATACAAGTTTTTTATGTGAAAGAGATATTAAAGCTAGACTCCTCTGGCTTTGGACTGTTAATAGCCGTTGGCACTATTGGAAGCATTATTGGTAGCCAAAGTATATCGTTATTGAAAAATAAATTCGGTTTTAACGCCACCATTTTAACGTCGCTATTAATGATGGGATTTACACTTGGAAGTGTTGGATTAACAAGCAATCCGTTTATTGTTGGAATTCTTTATTTTATTGCCAGCTTTTTTATTGTAACTTTCAATATTTGTAACTTATCATTGCGCCAGAGAATAATCCCTGATAATAAATTAGGTAGGGTAAGTGGAGTCTTTCAATTACTATCTTGGGGAATGAGTCCATTAGGCATGTTGCTTGGAGGAGGAATTGTAAATCTGGCGGAAAAATATGTGAGTAGAGATATCGCTTTAAGAATTCCTAACATCTCCTTAGGAATTGTTTATTCTGTGTTATTTGTAGTCTTATTCATTGCTTTAAAGAAATTTAACAAAGAACTTCTAATGAATAATTTGAGAAACAAGCAAGCTAAGCCGAATTAAAATGAAAGTCCGCCTTGACCACCGTCGTTCTGTTATGAAGCGCATCTCCTACAAGTATCTTTTGATGTACGAATGATGAAAAAAGAACTACAATATTATGTAGTTATATACGCTAATTTATGTTAGAGTGGTAGCGTGTGCAAATAGGTCGCATTCTAGCGATTGGGTAAAATCCCCTCTCCGTTCAGTAAACTTAGCCAATCGGAAAATAAAGTTTCTTTTTACTCAATTTCCAGGATGCAATTGTACAAATATCCGATATGAATTACGATGGATATAAGAGAATCCATGTAATTTTTTAACTCTCTATCCATTCATTTTAAAAACTCATGTTAATTAAGCAGAGGGAGATTGGGCCGTCTTTGACTTAAGGAAGCGCTGGTTAAATGGGATAAGAAGACACCAAAGGCCATGGCAATCCTCGAAGAATGATTGCCATGGCCGTACCGGACTATCCCAATCGTTATCGGTACACCTACGACACCTACGCACAACAAACTTTGTTAAAATTTCGGCAGCGCCTCCACAGCATTCTCCAAATTGCTATAACTGTCTTTTAAGTATCGAGATGTTGTGGCGATGTTACTGTGACCGGCGAGCCTCCGCACTTTCTTGATGTCATTGTTCGTTGCTTTTAACATCCACTTACAAAACGTATGCCGGAACATATGAGGGGTTAGCTTTTTGTTCGACAGACTGTAGCTTTCAATCATTCCCTGAATGCCTCGAACAGAAAACTTTAAGGAGCGCTGGCTGTAAAAGACTTATGGCGATGCGGCCACATGTGGTTTCTTTTTTGCCATTTCCGCGCGAGACTAAATAATCTCGCGATCCCGTCGGTATTTATGCGTGGGATATTGTGGAATAAATCCAGTAAAAAAGTGGATAACTGACTTGTATAATAGGGGTATCACTTGATATTTTTGGGGACATGTTTTATGCCTACCTTTCAGTTTGGAACGACAGTGATTGAGTATACATTGCAGCAAGTGAAAGGGAAAGAGGATATTTCGATTGTGGTAGAGTGGATGGAGGGAGTGACGGTGACATCTCCCGGCCATTTGGGTCAAGAGGAGATCGATCACATTTTACGGAAAAAAGCTCCGTAGATTTTAGATAAATGGAGTTCACTGAATGAAATTAAGCAGCCGCCTGCTCCATTAGAATTTGTCAGCGGAGAAAAATTGCCGTATTTAGGGCGTCATTATCGCATCAAGGTGAAACAATGTCAGAACATCGATCAGGTGAAGATCGTTTTTCATCAAGGAAAGTTTTATATTGAAACGCCTACGTCTTCTAATCAGCCGGAGCACGCGCTGATGATTCGAGAGGCATTAAAAGGATGAAAGCAGGCGGAAAAAGCCTGCTTCATATCATACATGCAGTGGTTTCCATATCCGTTCCCTTCGCAACTGCTTATAACAGGCTTGTACGTTGGGAGTCCCCAAATTACCCCCCGTAATAAAATCCGGTTTCCTTCAGTGTCAGCGGATCGCCTTCTCGATGCACACCCGCATTGATTACTTCGCCCACATAAATATAGTGATCGCCTTTTTCTACTTTTTCGACGACTTTGCACTCAAAGAAACTGAGCGCATCTTTAAAAATCGGGCATCCTGTTTCTTCGGTATAGAATTCGTACCCTGCCAGCTTATTTCCTTCCGGTTCTAAAGATTTAAAGAAAGCGGTGACCATATCCTTTTGGCCCGTTTCTAAAATATTGACGCTAAATACGCCACTTTTGGCAATTTGCTCTTGGGAACGAGTGCCTACTTTCACTGCAACCGCTACCAATGGAGGATTAAAAGACGTTTGTGTCAGCCAGTTTCCCGCAAAAGCATTGGCAGCACCATTTTCATCTTTTGTGCCGACAATGTATAAACCGTATGTAATTCCGCGTAAAGCCGTTTTTTTCGCCTTGGCGTCCATGTATGGAACTCCTCCTTCCGTAAAAATCGCGTTTTTCAGTTGTGTAGATGTTCTATTTCCATTTTATCCAAGTTAATAATATATGTCCATCTTTTCATTTTTAGGAGACAAAGGAGATTTCACAACTTAGAATACAGCGGCCAAACTTTTCTATATAGTCTCTAAATGTACTTGGACAGCTCCGATGCTAAAACTGTCATCCATCTTGATGTTAAAATTTCGGCAACGCCTCTAACGCATCCGCCAGATCGCTATAGCTGTCTTTTAAGTATCGGGACGTTGTGGCGATATTGCTGTGGCCGGCGAGCCTCCGTACTTTCTCGATGTCATTGTTCGTCGCCTTTAGCATCCACTTACAAAACGTATGCCGGAACATATGAGGGGTTAGCTTTTTGTTCGGCAGGCTGTAGCTTTCAATCATTCGCTGGATGCCCCGGACAGAAAATTTCGGCGAGCGCTGGCTGTAAAAGACGTATGGTGACTCGGCGACATGCGGCTTCTTTTTCGCCATTTCCGCGCGAAACTTGAGCCAATCCTCGAGTTCTGCCAACAAGATGTTCGAGATCGGCACCGTTCTTACCTTCATCCCTTTTCCCACGATCCGAATTCGCTTCATCTCTAAATCTAAGTCCGTTAATTTCAAATTTGATAACTCTTCTACCCGCAATCCCGCATAGGTAAGCAAGTACACCACCGCGCGGTCGCGGCGATATTTCTCTTCGGGATCCACTCCTCTGCTGCGAACCGGTTTTTTCCGCATCCGATGCAATAAGTCCTCGAATTCTTCTTCTGTGAGCCACATGATTTTTTCGTTGTCTTCATCGGCCGATTTTAAATCCTGGATGTCGCCATTACCCCAGATGGAACTCGTGCTTATGTTACCAATTATGGTGCCGGTACTGTATCAGTCATTAACACCTCAACCAACACAGTCATCGGAGCACCTATACCGGTTGGATCCCCCACTCCTTTTGGTATTGCGATTACGCCGAGTGGTATTTAAACACATTTCCCGTACTAAATCTAAAATTATTTTCAAAAGCTTTATAAATAATAGGAGTGAATTAAATTGAAAAAAGAAGAAATTCAAACCATTATTGAAAAAGAATTAGAACAAAATCCAGAAATAACAAGCATTGATATTGCCAAAAAACATCGAATTCCCTTAGCCATTGTTGAACTATTGAAAAGAAAAATAAAAAATCAATGAAACAGTTTCTTATATTTTAAGATTCCTAGCTTTAACTTCTAAAAACAATTTCCGCCCTCCAACATACTATTTTGGTGTATAGAACTTTCGATAACGCTGATTATATTGCATTCCAAACTGCTCAATGAATCAGCACCGTTTGATCGAAGCTGGAGCAAAAAATGTTCATTTATCCTTATTTGATGATGTGCATGACACTACAGGCTTGTACAAAAATGCAGATGGTACACCATATCAATACAATGGACATTGGTCATGGATTTATGTATATAACAACGAATATGTAACAACAATTAATGGCAAAACAACAACAATTATGGAATGGTTGGCTGCCCAGTCATTAAATAAATAGATTCATCACAAACTGGTGATACAGCATAAGCTTATTTTATCTGCTCCATAAATTATATGGAGAACTTTATTCTAAATAGTGTGGAAAAAACTACGAAATCCAACGCATTAAACAAGTCATTCAGGAGGATGAGGGCAAAGGAAACGTGCATAAACCAGGAAAGATTGTTAAACAATAATAACGCTCACCAAAGATATATGATGAGGTGATTGAATGAAAGTATGGTCTAAGTTTTTAATCTGTATATGTTTGCTGTTTACGTTTCATTTACCTGTTCAGGCGCATAATATTACCATTCCAAAACAAGCAGTAAATATCAAGCGTGTCGCAAACTTAAAGGATTTAGTAAGAGGCTCAACATTAATTGCTTATGGTTGGTTCGATACTTCTTTTCAGAAACAGCCGTTAAATAAGTCTGTACAAGGTGGGCAGCTCGTCAATTTTGTACAAAGCTTTCATGTCGACAAATATTTAAAGGGAACCGGCGGAAAAATCATCAACGTGTTATCAACCGGTATTGAACCCCTTCCTGATCCTTTACATCCTCTCAACAAAGTTTATCCAGGACCGATGGCTGAGGGTCGATATGTTTGCTTTCTAAAACCTGTTCCAGGAACAAAATTGTATACCATTGTCGGGGGATGGCAAGGAGTCTACCCTGTTTACGAAGGAAAAACCATTTCCTTGAAAGAAGAAGGTTTTCCAGAGTTAAATCAATTAACGCTTAGACAATTTGAAGCAAAAATCAAGTCCCGCTAAATACTGGACACAGAAAAGATAGGCGGCAGGCCTATCTTTTCACAATAGATGCAGCAAACTTCCTTCATACATAATAAAACAGAAAATAAATAAAAAGATGATTGTAAAACCTATTCATTTTCCATTTACATCATTCATCTGATAACATTTTTTCGCCCATCCTTATTTTCTCACGTCTCGATGAACTACAACATCTTTTATATATGCTCTAAAGTGACTGTTCTAGCAAATCCTACAAGACAATCTCATTGCCATACTCCAACAGCAATATTTGAATTCAGTATTTTTGCAATATCTTTCTCGCTGTACTCAGGCCACCATCCGGCGTTGTTAAAAAGCTCTTTTACAGCACGAGGAGGAATAGGTTGGTCTTTATGTAACCTTGTCTGTTTACTCCTTAATAGTTATGTGAACACGAAAATGTTAGTGGTTTCATTCTTGGACGACCCCGTTTAGAGGAAATGGTTTTTCCTCTACGTTCTTTTAGTCCTTCTTCCCTATACTGTTGATAGTTCCTTACCCAAATACGTACCTTTTTAGAATTTTTTATCTCCATTCTCCTGGCCACTTTTCGCTACCCTAATTGTTCATTCAAATACATCGCGACTGCACGTAATCTAATTCAAAACTATAGCTTATGTATTTTGCATCTGATTTATCCAAAAAAATCCCTCCTGTATAGCAGTGTGTCCTTTTTCTACACTGTCCACACAAGAGGGATAATATCAGCTCTCCCCTCTTTTTCTTATTTCGAAAGGAGTGATACGATGGCAACGACAACGGTAAAAAACAACCGATAAAGCCAACGGCTGTGGCTACACCAAAGCCAGCGCCATGACAGTGACAAGCACAGCAAAACCAACCGCAACACCGATCAATCCGAATAAACAACCGACACCTACGTTCCGTCTGTTCATGGAACACCAACTATTAAGCCGATACCAATACCAATAATACCGATAGGTCAATCACCAAGAATCACACTAAAAAATAAGGTCCATGAAAAAACAGAGCCGTGATGAAAAACGACTCTGTTTGAAGCGTTCATTTTGGCAATAAACTATGCGCCGTTATATCTTATATCTTGTCTCAGTTACTCCAGCAATTCCCGAAGTTCATTGACATACTCGCCCGAGCCAGTGACAATCAAGCGATCCTCCTTTTGCAGCTTTGTGTCCCCGTGCGGAACGATCGATTCATTTTCGCGGAAAATGCGGACGATAATGCAATCTCCCATAAACGGAAAGCGGCGGAGCGGGATTCCATCATATTCATTGTTATTCATCGTAATTTCATGCAATGTCGCATCCTTGTTTATAAACATCCGCGCCACTCGCGGCGATTCAATCGACGCCTTCAGCATCGATGTCGACGACAGCAAGACGGACATGGTTTCGATGCCTTCCTCCTTTAGCCGTTCGACTTGTGTCGGTGTTTCCGCCAGCGCAAGCACCCGCTCGACTCCCCGCTCTTTGGCCGCCAATGCGACGGCAGCGTTCACCTTTTCATTTCCCGTCCAAGCAACAACGATATCGGCAGCAAACGCTTTATGTTTCTCCAATGTTGGCAGCGAATAGTCCTCGATATCCACAATCGGGAACACGTGATCGGAAAGCGGCAGCTCCATTTTTTCTTGCTGGATATGATACAGCGTCGCTTCATAGCGTTGTTCGTCTAATTCCTTTGCCGCCGATAACGTAAATTGGTTCGTGCCAATAAACGAAATGGCAATCTTTTTGTCTTCCTCTTTCGGCTTCACAAATAATTTTTTAAATAAAATCGGTGAAATGATGCTGGAGATGACCGCCACCAAAATAAGCGCGCCCTTCATATTTTCATCAATGACGCCGATGCGTTCGGCAATCGTAGCCGCTGCAATAACGAGTGACAAAGTCGAAACAAGCAAAAACGCCGCGGCGAGCGTTGTTTTTGTGTCATACCAGATTTTTAATAGGGAGACAGGAATAATTTTCGAAATCGCCAGCGCAGCCACCAACAGCGGAATCATCATTAAAATCTTCGGTTCAGTGACCAGCGCCCGCAAATCTAAATCGACTCCAACCATGACAAAAAAGATCGGGATGAAAAATCCGTAGCCAAAGGAATCTAATTGATGCATCAATTCTTTATTCGGCGACAGCAAAGAAACGAGCACCCCTGCTAAAAACGCCCCTAAAATATTTTCGGCACCAAATGTCTCCGATAGGGCGACCAAGACGATAATCAGCGTAAATACAGCACGCGTGCCGATCTGTACTGTTCCTTTTGCCATTGTTTCCACAAAGGAACGTTTTTTAAAATATTTACCAACAAAATAAAAGACGACACCTGCGGCAAACAAGCCAAGAAGTAGCCAAACGCTTTTATGTCCTGATTCATAGATCGAAACGAAAACCGCCAGTAAAATCATTGTCGCCAAATCGGCAATAACCGCAACAAGCAAAATCGTCTGCCCGATCGTCGTTTTCATGAGATTGGTGTCTTTTAACGTAGGAACGACGACACCAAGCGAAATAGTAGAAATGATTAATGTCATTAAAAACGCATTATCAATATAACCTGCTAATACAAATAAATAGGAAAGCCCGTAAGACAACACGAAAATGGCCAAAAAGATAATCGAAGCGACGACAAATTGATTCGGTTCCTTTTGTTTCTTGTTTGCTTTCGGTTTATTCGCAAACGCGGAAAAATCAATTTCTAATCCACTTAAAAACATTAAAAACAAAAAGCCTAATGTCGATAACGTTTCAATCCACATGTCCGGTTTGACAAGGTTAAATCCGGTCTTCCCGATCATAATGCCGGCGATAATTTCCGCCACGACAACAGGAATGACCTGCAGGCGCAAACGATTCAATAATATGGGCGTCAAAAAAGCAACGACAACGACAATCAACAACGAAGTAATCGATGACTGTTCCGCCATACCATTCTCCTTTCCAAACGTTTTCTAGACTTTAGATATTATCCCATAGAAACAAATTTGGCAACAAAACAGTTTCAAAAATAATGGATCGCTCACTAAATTGAGCTCTCGAATCACGGTATGATTAGACCGCCGCTGTAGCGCAACTCATACACTTTTTCTCCCGCGATGAAAATGCGCTCTTCCCCACAAAAGCGTTCCATGTGCCTTCATAATCATTTTGATATGTATACGAGCCATCTCGCCATTGACGCGGGCCGCGATATGGCGCTTGCACATCAACTAATCGGAGCACCTTACGTAAAAACGCATAAACAGAAGCTACTTGTGCCCGTGGCAAGCTGGGAGTAACGATACCTCCTGAATATACCATCGACCATACTGGCCTCTCTTTTTCTTCCACTACTTCTTGTCCGGCGAAAAAAACGGAGCAAAAATAAATATCGCGGTACAAATAGTCATCCTTCTGATATTCCAGCTGCTTTGCCTCGTTCCATAAAGGACGGACCGACGCATCATTCGTCTCGGAAGCGTATGTCTGTTTTTTTGCTTCCACTAGAAAATCAATAAAATTTGCCGTATCTCTTTCCATCGATGTTTCCCTCTCCTTCCTCCAACGAGCTAATATATTGTTGATTATATCGAATTGCGCCCAATTCATTCATCAATAAAACAGAGCCGTCATAAAAGCGGCTCTGTATCATTTCATTATGTCCATTATGAAGGAGATAGCTGTTTCTGTTCATGAATAACCGTTTCAAAATAGCGAACAGAAAGCATCTGTTCATCCAGCAAATGACGGTTCCAAATGTGCTGCAAAAAGAGCTGGGCAATCAAGCGATTCCGTTCATTTTCTTGCGCGCGCTTGAGGGCGACAACGCTTAAATAAATGTCGCAAAGGCGGTTGGCGATTTTTTTCGCGTGGCATGTTTGCACCTCTTCCGGTTGGCCGTCAAGCTGTTTCAATGCTTCCGCAAGTTCGTGCAATCCTTGCTTCACCGGGGTGGCGAGCCGCTCTACATCGGCGGAAAGCGTAGAGAGCGCCTTCGTCATTTTGGCAATAAACTGCTCATGAACGCGATATTTGCGCATTAACCGTAATACTTCCAGTCCTAAAATGTTGGCCGTCCCTTCCCATACCGTCAGCACTTGCGCGTCGCGAAGCAAGCGCGGTGTCACAAAATCTTCGATATAGCCGTTGCCGCCGTGCATTTCGATCGCTTCATGGGCAAAGGCAATCGCTTCTTCAGCGGTGCGCATCTTGAGCAAGGCGATGAGAAGACGGTTCCACGCTTTTTCGTCCTCCGTCGCTTCATCCGGCGCAGTCATGACGTGGTCGAACACGGAAATCATTTGAAAGCAGGCGCTCGTTTGTACTTCTTGCCTTGCCGTCAAATTGGCGAGCGTTTCCCTTACCATCGGATAGTCAGTCAGCTTGCGGCCAAAAGCGGTGCGGTTAGCGGCATACTGCTTCGCTTCCTCTAACGCCCGCTTCATAATGCCGATCGACCCGACCGCATTGCAGACGCGCGACAAGTTTAACGCTTCCATCATATAATAGAAGCCTTTTTTCGGATCGCCGATGACATACGCTTTCGCTCCGTCAAAGACAACCTCTGCGGATGGAACGGCGCGCACTCCGAGCTTATCTTTCAAGCGGCGGATTTGAATGCCGTTTAGCGTGCCGTTTTCGTTGCGCCATGGGACAAGAAATAAGCTTAGCCCTTTTGTTCCCGGCTCGCTCCCGTCGATGCGCGCCAAAACGGTGGCGACACCGCAGCGGCCGGCGTTGCTGGCAAAATATTTTTCTCCATACAACTTGTAATGATCGCCGCACGGAACGGCGCGCACCGCATTGGCGCCAACGTCAGAGCCGCCCTGGCGCTCCGTTAAAAACGTGGCACCTTCATAAAGCTCGACTTCCCCAGTAGAAATGACATGCGGCAAATATTTCTTCTTCAATTCCTCATCGGCAAAATGCTCTAGCAAATAGGCGGTGGCCATTGTCAGCGTCACCGGGCAGTAAAAACCTGTCTCCACCTGCGACAACAGGTAGCCTTGCGCGTACGAATAAATGTAATTCCCTTTCCGTCCCAGCTCCGGAATCGGCTTATGGACATAGCCGACGATTCCCGTTTCATACGTTTGTTTCGCGGTCTGCTCGTAGCCTTCATTGACCCATACTTCGGAAATATCATTGCCAAAGCGATCGTATTTGATCAGGCGTGGCTGTCCTTCACGGTCGGTGTGCACAGCGCGGCGGTCAATATCGGTCATGCAAAGCTGATAGAATTGTTCCAGCTTTTCTTCGGCATAGGCATACAACTCGTCATCTAAATACTTTTTCAAGTTGGCGAGTAAATTCGGATCAACGTCGCGCAGCCGTCTCATCGTGCTTCCCCCTCAACACTTGTTTTAACACCTTTCCTGTCGCGTTGCGCGGCAGTTCCTCGATTTGCTCATATAATCGCGGAATTTTATAGTCCGCGATCTTTTCTTTTAGAAAACGTTTACAATCTTCCACAAGATTTTCCAACGGTTTGGCGGCAACGACAAACGCTTTTGCCGTTTCTCCCCATTCCGGATGCGGAACGCCGACGATCGCGACATCGATAATATCTGGATGTGTGCGCAGCACATCTTCCACTTCTTTCGGATAAATGTTGACGCCGCCGGAAATAATGATATCTTTTTTACGATCGACCACCCAAATATAGCCGTCTTCATCGCGGCGGGCCAAATCGCCGGTATAGACCCAGCCGTCTTTGATCGTTTCTTTCGTCTTTTCTTCATCTTTATAGTAGCCTTTCATCACGCTTTCCCCGCGCAGGACAATTTCGCCGATTTCCCCTGGCCGCACTTCCTTCCCTTGGTCATCGACAATTTTCACCTCGCAATGAAGGGCAGCGTATTTGCCGACGCTGCCGGCTTTTGTGGCGTGCTCTTCCGGCGACAAGTACGTTCCGTTCGGACCCGCTTCTGTGAGACCGTACAAACACATGAGGCGGTCGGTGCGGAATTGACTGGCAACAAACAACACCTCATCACGTGACAATGGCGCGCCGCCGTACGTCCAATAGCGGATGGAAGAAAGATTATAGTCATGCAGGCGCGGATGCTTTGCGGTCAGTAAATAAGCAACAGGCGCGCCAAAAAAGTGGGTGATTTCGTGCTGTTCGACGAGCTGGAGCAACGCTTCTGGAGAAAACGCTGGTGCTAGTACATGGGTGGCGCCGACATAGGTACCGCCGACAAAAAACAAATGCAGCGGTGCGGAATGGCTGAGAGGCATCATATGCAAAATGCGGCTGTGGCGGTCCATTTTCGTCTCGATGACCATCATCGTCGCGACGGCAAAAATGTTGCGGTAAGTAAACAATACTCCCTTCGGCTTCCCTGTTGTTCCCGATGTGTACAAAATCGTTGCTTCATCCTCTTCGTTCAGCGGGCAAACAATCGGATCCGGCGCCCCTGCCGCTATCAAGTCAGCCATGGATGCCCATCCATCGGCTGCTTCTCCTGTTTTGATCCAAATGACATTCCCTTGTCCTACCAGCGGGGCAAGCTGCCCGCAAATCCATTCATGGGCGATCACCGCTTTGGCTTCACTATGATGAAGAATATATTGTACTTCGGAAGCAGTGAGGCGCGCGTTGACTGGAACGACAATGGCGCCAAGGCGAAGCACGGCAAAATACGCAAACGCAAATTCTTTCGTATTCGGCATATACAAAATGACTTTATCGCCTTGGCAAATGCCAAGCCGGGAAAGCGACGAAGCCAAGCGGTTGACCGTCCGGTCGACCTCTACGTACGAAAGCTCTATGTCCCCATCAATGATCGCAGTCTTATCCGGAAATTTTCTCGCATTGCGGGCGAGCAGCTCTGAAATGTTCATCCATCCGATCCCTCCAATTCGCGCAATCGCTTTTCCAAATCCACTAGCATCGCTTCCATCTCTTCTTTCAGCTGCATAAGATCGTCGATCCGCTCATTCACCTCCTTTATTTTCTGCCTTCCATATTCAATCGTTTTTTCCAGCTGTTTCCGTCCGGTGCGGTCTTGATCAAAAAGCGAAATCATTTCATGGATTTCCTCAAGCGAAAAGCCAAAGCGCTTGCCTCGCAAAATCAGCTTTAATTTCGCGCGCTCCTTTTTTGTGTACAGACGCTGCCCCGATTCCGTGCGAATCGGCGCAATCAGACCGCGCTCTTCATAATAGCGGATCGTCCGTGTGCTGATATCAAATTCCTGTGCCAGCTGGGAAATCGTGAACTGAACCTCTGCACGACTAAAGTCGGCAGGTTCTTGTGTACCAAAGAGCTTCGTCTATACCTTCGTATAGACACTCACTCTTGTTCCACAAGACTTTCATGGACAAGCACAACATGTGTTTCGCGTCCTGTCGGTTCGGTTCAAAACCGTTGGTTCGTTTAGATTCCCATACTGCTCAATAAGCGAGTATGGCTTTTTCTTAAACGTGTGATTTCTTGGTCATGAAAGTATTTAAATGCTTCCCAATGTTTGAAACATTGTTCACGGTCAATTTCTTTTAAATTGTCCCTGACATTCATGATTAAAAATGCGCTATATAAATCACGTTGAATACGGTCCTCACCGATGATCGTCCAGCGATCACTCAAATTCTTTTTCTTGTATTCATTCGAGAGGTGGTTGTATTGGCTTGCTTTGACCGCAACGGTATCCACTTTTTTCAGACTCTTTCCTGCATCGTTCAATTTTTGTTCGAGTATGATCAAAAACAAACTGGGTGCTTTGTTGGCAATCGACTTTCCAAATCGTTTCTTTCGGTTATACCTTCCTGTTTTCTCATTCATCGTCGTTTCTTTGGCTCTGGCTTGCAACGTTTTATAATTCATTCTTTCCACTTTAACATCATTGCCTAACGATAATATCCAATTGGCCAACTTATGATGATCTTGCTTGCGTTTTTCCGCTAACTTCCTTTGCAGTTCCGCTAATTGATTTTTTGTTTTGATAATAATTTTTGCTCCACACCCTCTTTTCTTTGTTTCCTCGCTGGATGGTTCCATCTTCGTTGTACTTATGTGGATTATTTGCTCTCCGTTGTCGGTCTAGTTTTCGCTGCAACCGCCTTTTTTCCCGGTGGATGTCCTCCACACTTGGAGCGAGTTCCAACAATTTTATTTCGTTCGGAGCGCAAATGGCGATCGTTTGCGTGCCAATGTCGATGCCGACCACCCCTTCACTAAGGGGATGCTTGGCTTCTCCGGTTTGCTGATTGATTTTTTGCGGCGGAACCCCTTCCAAAATGAGTTGGGCGTAATACTTTACTTTTCCCCGAATCCGTTTGCGAACGATGCGGCAATACTTGATTCGGTCCTGCAAGGCGAGATGGGCATACACATCATTTGGTTTGACGATGGCAGGAATTATCAGTCCATTCCAATAGAGCACATGGTTTTTGAAACGAATCCCTGCGGAATTCGATTTTCCCTCTAACGAATCCATTTCGCCGAACCGTTTAAAATACACTCGTTTGGCATCACCAAACAAGAGCTCTTTCATTGCATTCCACGCTCTGGTGGCGATCTTTTGCGCTGTATGCGAGTCGATGTGTTTACGGAAGTGGTCCTGCATTGGCTGAACGAAAGCGTGCATCGCATATTCGGAGAGTCCGTACTCGGCTCGAAGGTCGGCAAGTTGACGATTTCTTTTTTTTGAGGGTTTCTGTTGAGCAAGGTCTTGATAGCGGGAATCATGTTGGAGCTTTTTGTACCGCTTCAAACATTCCTCTAAACAGGCGTTATACAAACTGCGTCCGATTTCAAACCGCTTTTCGAGAATATGTTCTTGCCATGTTTCTGTCTGGAGCCGCAACGTCAATACATAGCTTGGTGTTTTCGCTCCCGTCAATGCAACCCACCTCCTTTACACATGCTTTTGATTTTCCATGTATTTCATAACGGTTTCTTCTGAAATGCATCCAACTGTACAACAAAATAGCTGCGAGTCTAAAGGGAAGGCAGTCTGCTTTTCCATGACGGATATTTTTCATGCAACATACGACTGCTTCTACCTTTCAATTTCTGGATTAGCGTATGAATATGAATTCTTGGGTCAAAGGAAATAAACAGATGAACATGGTCAATCAACACCTTTCCTTTCGCCACTTGATAAAAAATTTCTCTCCAATCTTTTTCCATCTCACCGACTCACACTTTTCGTCTGTATTTTGGAAAGAAAATCATATGATATGGATGAAGATAAACCATTCCTTCTTTATGTATATATTGATCATTAGACATTAAATACCCCTATCTAATATCATGATAACCAAACATTAGATAGGTTACAATTATAATAAAGAATATTCTAATAATTTTATCATTCAGCCACTTCATCCCGATGACTAACGTCACGGGCTTTCGTGGCAGTTATTCTTGTAATTTACCATATTTTAAATGGTGCACAAGTCCCATATCCCCCTTATAATGATAGCGTTATCACAAAGGGGGGGTGCTCATGTTCAAAAAAATTGCTAGTTTAGTAACATTTTGTTTCATTTGCGTTATCATGTTTGGAAATATTGCAATGGCTGCAACGTATACTGTTTAACCAGGGGACACTCTAGGGAAAATTGCTGCCAATCATGGAACAACAGTCGATAAGTTAGTAAACCAAAACAAATTGGCATATACAGCAATCCACCCAGGGGAAAAGTTGGAAATTCCGGAACCAAATACTTATAAAGTGGTTGCAGGCGATACATTCTATAAAATTTCTACGAGCGAATCCTCAGATGAAAGATCCGAATCGGATTTATCCCGGACAAGTTCTCCATATTCCGAATAAAACTCAGCCAAGAATGATTTACATGGGGAATTCCAGTCAGAAAAGGATTGCGCTTACTTTTGACGATGGTCCCGAAGGCATCTATACGCCGAAAATCTTAGAAATTTTGCGGCAAAAGGGCGTTAAAGCAGCATTTTTCGTCATAGACACAAACGACTGGAGTGGCGCTTCTTCTGAGGAAATTTTATCTAGGGTACATCGAAATGTGGTTCCGGGGGGCATTATCCTCCAACACAACTTCCGTGTTCCGTGCCAATTAGATGGAAGCATTAAGGCACTCCCTCAAATCATTGATCAATTACGTGCACAGGGGGATGAATTTGTGACAGTTGATCAGTTATTAGGAAAATAGAATTATACAGACTGTTGGCAAATGGGTTGCAAACGTGCAACCCATTTTGCTTGCTGGGGAGAACTTCCCCTCCTTAACTGCTCGCGCTCGTATAAAAGCGAAGCGCAAAGCGCCAAAAGCGGCGCGCCAGCCATAAAAAGACCAAAGCCAGCGAAACGGCAATGAGCGCGGTTGCCATATTCCACTTTCCTAACAGGGACAACGCCGGCATGTTCGTGATCACCGCAGCGGGCAGTACATATGTCAGCACGACGCGCATCCAGCCGCGGTACATGCCGACCGGAAACCGCGCTGTTTCAAAAAACGAATCAAAAATAAAGGACAAGTCGTCAATGCGGATGACCCAAAACGACGTCGTCATCAGCATCATCCACAACGAATAAATCAACACGAATGACGCCGCGATGGTGATAAGAAAAATCAGCACATCGAATAATGACGGAATATAACGCTTGACCATCAAGCCGTAGCCAATGACGCCAAGGCCAAGCAAAACGTCAATCAGGCGCCAAAACACCAAATGGCGGAAGCTGACGTAAAACATGCTGTCGACCGGTTTCGTCAAAATATAATCGAGCGTGCCGCGGCGGACATGTTCGAGCAGGCGCGGCATATTTGGGCGTAGCGCAAAATCAATCATCCCTCTAAGCGTATTAAAGACGCCAAGCAATACAAGAACATCGGCATACGCCCATCCTCCCAATTGATCGGTCTGATAGAAAAAGATGTTGACCGTCAAAATCGCAATTCCAATGCCAAAAAAGCTGGAAACGAGATTGCCGAGAAACTCGCTGCGATATTCCAATTCTTCCACAAAACAGGCGCGGAAAAACTCGCGGAAAATCCGCACATATCTTCGCACGCTTAACCACCTACCGCCTGATTTTTCTTTAATCCCGCTATCCATATCCACCGCAGGGCGATAATGAACACCGCGACCCAAATCGACGCGATGGCGAAACCTTGCAGCATATCATGGCCGTTGGCTGCTCCGGTAACGATGTCAATCGGAAACCCGATCATATAGCGAAACGGCAAAAAGACACTCCATTGCTGCAGCATCGGCGGAAGCATGGACAGCGGCGCAATCCGCCCCGATAAAAATAAGGAAATTGCTTCTAGCACGCCATAGACCGCCGTGACTTTGGTAATCCAAAAGCCGAGCAGCCCGCAAATGTAACTGAGCAAAAAGCGAAGCGCAGCGCCAAGCAGCACCGCCGCCAAAAACAGAAGCGCCTGTCCGCCTGTCACATCAAAGCGAAGCGCGGGCACAAACAGCGCTGCTATCGCCCATATCGGCGCCAAGATAGCTACAAACAATACTTTATACACCACATTTTCCGCAATCGCCCAGTGAATCGGATGGAGCGGGCGAATAATATAGTTGGAAAACGTCCCTTCGCGAATTTCGCGATCGAGCTCCCAAACGTCCCAAGCGCTCGTCATCCGCTCGACAAAAATGACCGCCATAAAGTAAAAAAGGAAAGCATCGCTTTGGGACGGATCAATATTCATCCATACGGCCATGGTAATGAGCGGCTGGACAATCGCTCCCGTCATCCAGACGAGCGTTGCAAGGCGATAGGCTAACATTTCAATATATTTCATGCGCAGAAGGGCGATGTATTTACGAATCATGCAACCCCTCCTGAAACGCGCGTGTAATCACTTCTTCCATCGGCGGGTCTTGAATGTTAATGTCATGGACGTGGAAATGCTGCAAAAAATGCGCCGACACTTCTGCCACTTTCTCCCGCGCCACCCGCAATGCCACATTGCCGTCTTCGATTTCCACAACCTCTCCGTAATCTTCCCAGCGCACATCAGGCACCTTGGCAAAGCGAACTTCGAGCCGCTTGTACGGGGCGAGTTTCTCTGTCAGCACCGTCAACTCCCCATCATAAATCAGCTTTCCATAATTAATAATCATGACGCGGTCGCACAGCGCCGTCACATCGCCCATATAATGCGACGTCAGCAAAATCGTCGTTTCATGCTCTCGATTGTAATCAACGATAAAACGGCGCACTTTTTCCTGTGTATGGACATCAAGCCCGATCGTCGGTTCGTCTAAAAACAATACTTGCGGGCGATGCAATAGCGCCGCCGCCAGTTCGCAGCGCATCCGCTGCCCAAGCGACAAACTGCGCGTCGGTTTGTCTAGCAGCGGCGCTAACTCGAGCAATTCGACCAATTCGTCCAACGTTTCGCGAAACATCCGGTCATCGATCTCATAGATTGCTTTGTTGACTAAAAATGTTTCCATCGGCGGGATATCCCAAATGAGCTGGCTTTTTTGCCCCATCACCAAACTCATCATTTTTTTAAATTCGGCCTTTTGTTCAAACGGAACAAAGCCGCCGACCGTAATTTCTCCTGACGTTGGGTGCAGAAGCCCGGCGAGCATCTTCATCGTCGTCGTTTTGCCGGCGCCGTTCGGGCCTAAAAACCCGACAATTTCCCCTTTTTCAATCGTAAACGAAATATCTTTGACTGCTTCCACCACCCGATATTCGCGCCTCCACAAGCTGCGCACGGCCTCCAGCCAGCCCGCCTGGCGGGCATGCACGCGAAATGATTTATGCAAATGCTTCACGTGAATCATCGTTTTCTTCCTCCAACTAATGCCAAGAAAGTTTTGTCCGTACATTATTTTTATATGATTGGCGAGCAGCATGCAAACAAAAAGCAGACTTCCGAAATTAACTGTACTTTAAAGAGGAGGACATAGCCCACAGCGGGAAGCGCAGCGAATCCTTTAAATTCCAGAAAGGCTTTCCCCTATAAAAAGCTTATCAAGACCTAAATTAAAGAAATATAAGTAAATAAAAGGACATTACATATTGTATATGACTAATATGTAATGTCCTTTCTTATTCAACTAAAGCATCCCGTTAGCTTAAACAAAACGATTTCAAAAATCATCCTTCAACCTTAGTTACAGTAACCCTATCTAACTTTACATCAAAAGTTAGAATGACTGGACCTTCTGGTGGATTATGAGGACCTGTATAAGTATCATATTTAACCTTTATTGTAAAGTCATATTGAGAATATCCTTCAGTTTTCCGATTCACTTCTAATATTTCTGCATTCCATAACCCATAACTGCGAGATGGGTACTTGTTGTTTATTGCTTTCCTCGCATATGGGTCTAATAAAACTAACAAAGCATCATAAAAATCAGTATGTTTTTCCTCGCCAGTAATATTAGTCTTTGCTACAACTTGGTAGGACAATGATAAATTCCAGAATAATAAACATATAACAAGTGAAATTAGAATCCGTTTCATATAAAAAGCTACCTCCTTTTTTAGATAGCCTCCCCTAAAAAAGATGATTTATTTTGGTTAATTTGCCTTCAAAATCTCCTAAATATAATAAATTCTTCTTCAACTAACTTGACCGTTAGTTGAAGAAGAAAGGAAACAATGTTCCCTTTTGTTACTATAACTTCTTATATACCTCTGCGTAAGCTAATTTTAACTGTTCCCGTAATTGCTTGTTTTCGTCTTCTAACTTTTTGATTTTTCGTTTCAACGATTCAATAAGAGCGTCTTTGTTGCTCTCATTCATTTCTCGCTTTATTTGTTTCGCAGTAGGAGCTTGTGCTTGTTGTTGGCGTAAGGTTTCAATACGCTCACGCAGTTCAGAATGGTTGTAAAGTGTTGCTTTCGCTACCCCTGCTTCATTTGCTACGCTATTAAAATTAATGCTCTCATTGGCTCGTATGAGCCTTTTAATGGCTTCATCGACCTTTTGATAGGTGAGAGCCTTTCTGGAGGCATGAATGGCTTTCAAATGCTCTCTACGGTCATAGTTAGCCATTGGAAACACCTTGCTTTCGTTTGATTCGTTCTAATCGCCCAAAGATGATATTGCCTTCTTTAATGGTGTTTAAGATTTTCTCGTAACGCTCTAAATTCCTTTTATTCTTTTCAGCGATATCATTCCTGCCACGCTGTTCCAAAGCTTCTATCGTTTTTGTGGTTGTTTTGATTAATAATTCATACTTCTGTATATCCAAATCAGAAAAACCGATGGCTAAGTCCTTACATGGGCTTCCACCGTTACATGTTAGACATGGTGGTTCTTCGGCATACGGACAATTTCCGTTGATTCTTGCGTGACAAGTTCCGTATGGATTATCAATCGCATTCAATTTATGATCACGCCACAATGTTTCCAAGATATCTTCTGGAATATCCTTATTAGGTTTTACTTCCCGAACCTCCCCATTTAGGTCAAAACTAAATACACCTTGTTTTATTGCTTCCTCAAATGCTTTACGCTTGGTATCGTCTAATAACTTAGCGTATCGCAGGGTCATTTCAGGTGAAGCATGTGCTAATAATTCTTGAACCGTTAAAATATCGACTCCACTATTTAACATTTTGACCGCATAGGTATGGCGGAATTGATGTGTTTTAAAATGAAAGACATGACCGTTTTCGTCTATAATATTCTTGGTTTTTGCTAATTTATTTAGTTCATACCGAATGAAAGCTTGACTAAATGGTTTTCCTTTGCGGGAACCTCGATAACGAACGAAAATAAATTTTTCAGGATTGTTGTCGTCATTGCTATTTTTTATGGATTTATCAATCAATACCGCAAGAATATTGGCTAATTCTTCATCAATCGGAATCCGATGTCCTTTTACGTAGGTTTTTTCAATATCGGTCTCGATATAATATTTTCCGTTTAGTTTGACTAAACAATCTTGTGTTAAGCCTAGTACATCGGAAATCCGCAATCCTGTTTTAAAGGCTACCCATATTATAGTCTGAATATCTTTGTGAAGATGATTGATATGAGTGAATAGTTGCTCCAACACATAATCAGGAATATAGTCAATTTGGTCAATGGATTTCTTCTTTGGTTTTGGTTTGTCTTCTGGGAAAATTAACAAATTTACATTAGTTTCGGGAGCGATATCGTATCCATATCGTTGAATGTCTTCAAGAAACCTTCCTACGATATATAGGGCATATGATATATAGCGTTCAGGATGCGCATTCTTTTGCTTTAAGTTGCTTTCCGCATATTCATGCAACCATTGAATGTACTGTTCCATATGGGAACGCTTTAACCCACTTAAATCATTCCAAGTCGGTTCTAAAGAAAACAAGAAAGAGAAGAATTTTAGTAAATTGGTAAAATAGTTTATTGCGCTACTCCAAGCGAAACGGTTTTTACTTAATAAGCGTTGCTTGATATACTGTTTTACTTGCTGACGTATGTTCATGTTTTCAAACTTGGTGAAGTCAATGTAATGGTCAGACTTACTTTTGTTGTACTCAATCCCATACTTATCATGTAGGACCCTTACATCCCATCGGTCTTTTTCCCATTCTTCACGATTGTCAGTTAATTCAAAAAGCTTCGTTTGTAAGACTCGTAAAATGGTTGCTGTTTGTGATTTAACTGTGCGTTCACCATAATAATGTTTTTTAATTTTTTGTGTTTTAATCCTTTGCTCGGTTAACCAAAGCAACCATTCTCGCTCTACTTGATTTATCTCCAAATCAAGTAGGGAATATAAGGTGGGGTACTTTGCATTTAGGAAGGCGGTCAATTTTCGAAGAATTGCAGCCAGTCCAATCCAAACAGTTGTTAAACTCCATTCATCCCGAAATAACTTATGGTAGAACACATACTTAATTTCCAAGTTGACAGATGGGCTTTTCACTTGAAATAGAATATATCTATGTGTATCCTTATAGTTTGAAAATTGTTCTTTGAAGTTAGAAATAGTTCCTATTACATTAATGTCCCATTTATCATTGACTAAAAAATATGGATTTGGTTCAACTTTGGTAGTTATCGAGCCGTCTTCATGGATGGTTTTTTCGGTATAGGTTGATAACTCTTGCTGTAAACGTTCATGGAAACTTAATTGATGAATAGGGTGTTGTTGAATATTCATTCGATCGAATCCTTTCCAGATTTTTTTGTGATGTCAAACGCATGTTGTGCCTTCTCCCAATTCTTACGGATTTCTTCATCCGAAGGATGGAGATACAAATTGATCGTGGTTTGGATTTGAGAATGTCCTAATCGTTCTTGTACTTGTTTAATATCTTTCGTTTGTTGGTAGTACATGGTAGCGTGTGTATGGCGTAAAAGGTGAGGATGAACATGGATCCCTGTTTTCTTTTTCAATCGCTTAAATAAGGCTTCTACATCGCTATAGGTCATGGGTTGACCTACGTTCTTGCCGCGCAATTTGATAAACAAGAAATTTGTATTGAAGTCCAATTCATCCACTACCTCATACAAGTAATCATCCAACAAATCCATTAAGGCTTGGGAAACATAAATTTCCCGTTCCCCTGTTTTTAGTTTTGCTCCGTTCTCCAGTTCCCCTCGATGGACTAAACGAATCCGATGTCCGTTCTTATGATCAAAAATAAAATCCTCAATGAATAGAGAAAGCACCTCACCAATTCGCAATCCTGTTTCAAAAAGCAATTGAATTAACAATCTATCTCGGATGTTAGTGGTTGCTTTTATCAATTGTTGTACTTCTTCTTTCGTTAAAACTTTCAGCTTTTTTCTTGGCTCTTTGACCTTCAGAATATGACGGTTAGAAGGCTTATTTTTATTGACATGATACAGAAAATCCTTGTATCTGGTTCTTCCTCCTGTAAAATCTTGCTTCATCAACTTATCGACCAGATCATTTGGAAGTTCCTCATTTCGATACAAATAGTCATAAAAATTGGTGACGGCTGTAATCGTCAGATTAATCGTTTTTTCTGTTTTCTTTGCTTTCACAGGTTGGAGGGGAGTCACCTTTGTGCTTTCATATGGATTCCTCAACCATGCGACAAACTCCACCAAGTCCTCTAAACGAACTTTCCTGTAATCCTTCTTCTTTTCCTGTAAAAACACAAAATACTGCTTTAACGCATAACAGTAGGTCTTCAGTGTATTCCTGCTTTTCCCTGTTGTATCTAAATACTTCAGATACTTTACCACAGGAATCACAGGAAATCCTTTTTCATCCACTAATATGTATCTAATGTTATTCTCTAAGAAAACCTCTTGCACCCTCATAGATCTTCACCACCTAATATCTTTTCTTTTTTACGCTCGGTCGAAAGACCTCGCTACGCCTCCCGCTGTGGGCTATGTCCTCCACCTCTTTTAAAACAAAAATATGTTTTGCCTATAAGTATACATAATAGACCATATTTTCAATATCTATATAATGAATCTATTATGTATGAAAAAAGAGGATATATGTCCTTAT
>NZ_BAWO01000031.1 GCF_000632715.1 Parageobacillus caldoxylosilyticus NBRC 107762
TCATCGGTTTTACAATTAGGACAAAAACAATAAACATCATTTTAACGGCAGGTGGTACGATGAAATTATTGATCATCAAACTAATTATGATCATCTCGCTAGCCGGCATCGCTATGGGAATGGACAGACTGCTTGGTTACTCCTTTTATCAATCCATTTACAATATCCTTTTTCCGTTTCGAGTGATGAAAGGTGCTGAGATGATGATTTTTTTCATATTTGTGCTGCTATGGATCATTGATTTATTCGCAGAAATCTTGAAGCATAAAAAATACCAAAAACAACCATGAGCAATTTTACTCCTCCCCCATGCGTGAAAATCCACCCTCCCCATCATGATGCTAACGCAAACAGGTTGAAAATACGCGCTTTTTCATGGTGTTGCGTCCCTGTCATAGAACTGTTTGAGTCCATTTGGCGCTCCACC
Source organism: Parageobacillus caldoxylosilyticus NBRC 107762 (assembly GCF_000632715.1). Classification (GTDB taxonomy): domain Bacteria; phylum Bacillota; class Bacilli; order Bacillales; family Anoxybacillaceae; genus Saccharococcus; species Saccharococcus caldoxylosilyticus. The sequence goes on from NZ_BAWO01000031.1 coordinate 428, forward strand.
CATTGTCAGTCCTTTTCATATGAAAAGATGGCTACGGACAGAAAAAAGAGAAAGGCTGATGCGAAACCCTTTTCGCATCAGCCTCCTTTCGCTTCGCTATTTCTTTTTCTTCCAAACTGAAGCAGCCTTAGTGAATTCAGCAAGACAAGCAAGGTTGCTCCCATATCGGCAAAAATGGCCATCCATAAGGCAAGCCATCCCGGAATAATGAGCAAGAGCGCCAATAATTTTAAGAATAGGGCAATGGCCACGTTTTGTTGAATCATGCGCAGCGTTTTCCGGCTTAGGCGGATCACATACGGAAGTTTTTCCAAATCATCCCCCATTAACACAATATCTGCAGTCTCCAGCGCCACATCCGTTCCGGTATTTCCCATTGCGATGCCAATATTGGCCGCCGCCAACGCCGGGGCATCATTGACGCCGTCACCAACCATCGCAATACGATCGAATTGTTTTTGCAATCCGTGAATAGCGGCTAGTTTTTCCTCTGGCAATAGCTCAGCGCGCACATCGGCAAGCGGAAGATCCGCAGCAAACGTATGGGCGGTTGTTGCATTGTCCCCTGTGAGCATCACGGTTTGCGAGATTCCTAGTTTTTTAAGCGCCTGCAGCACCTTGCCGGCGCTAGGGCGCAGCTGATCGGAAACAGCGATCATTCCCAGCACGCTTGTTTCATCGCCCACTAGCATCACTGTATTTCCTTGTTTTTGCAACGTTTCGATTTTCGTATGAATCGTTTCGCTTAACGATAAATGCGAAAATAGTGAAGGTTTCCCAATATAATACATCGTTCCATTGACACGGGCTGCGGCTCCTTTGCCGGCCATTGCCCGAAACTCCCTAATCTCCATGCCATCAACCGACAGCTGCCATTGTTCCGCTTTGCTCAACACTGCCGAAGCAAGCGGATGTTCTGATTGTTTCTCGATCGCAGCGGCAATTTGCAGCAATTGTTTTTCATTGATATGGCTTACTGGATAAACTCCCGTTACTTCCGGCGTTCCCGTTGTTAACGTCCCCGTTTTATCAAACGCCATCGCCTTAAGTTTTCCGACCTCTTCTAAATAGGCTCCTCCTTTGATCAACACCCCTTGCCGCGCCGCCTGTCCGATCGCCGTAACGATCGCGACCGGCGTACTAATGACAAGTGCGCACGGGCAGCCAACAACAAGAATTGTCAATCCGCGATAAATCCATGTCAGCCACTGTTCATCGAACCATAAAGGCGGGACGATGGCAACGAGCAAGGCAATCAGCATAATCGCCGGCGTGTAATAGCGGGCAAAACGGTCGACAAATTGCTGCGTTGGCGCCCGCTCGGCCTGCGCTTCTTCGACAAGATGAATGATTTTGGCAATGGTGGAATCTTCGACGCGCTTTGTAACGCGCACCTCAAGCGCCCCTTCGGCGTTTAACGTCCCGGCATATACTTCATCGCCGCTCGTTTTTGCAACCGGCATCGCTTCACCAGTAATCGCCGCTTCGTTGACCGACGATTCCCCGCGAATGACCACGCCGTCCATCGCGATTTTTTGTCCGGGTTTCACAAGAATCGTATCGCCGACCATCACCTCTTTGACATCCACTTCATACTCTTTGCCGTCGCGGAGCACGAGCGCTTTTTTCGGGGCGATATCCATTAGCCGCTGAATCGAACGGCGTGCCGTATCCATGGAATATCTCTCGAGCGCTTCGCTAATCGCAAATAGGAAGACAACGACCGCCCCTTCTTTCCATTCTCCGATGCACGCCGCGCCGATGATGGCGATCGTCATCAATGTTTTCATATCAAATTGTAGGCGAACAAGATTGTTGATTCCGGTTTTTAATAAATGATAGCCGCCGACCAGGATGCTTGTTGCAAACAATAAAATCGCGGCAAGGCTCGTTTCGCCAACCGCATGCGCCGCGACAAAGCCGCTGAGAAGAAACAACGCGGAAACGGCGGCAAGCACGTTTGTTTTCTTTTTCCAAAACGGCGCTGCTTTCTGTTCTTTCCGCTCCGTTTCCGGAATGACGGTAATTCCGTCAAACGCTCCCGCTTTTTCCAGCTCTGCGATCGACGCTTCGCCAATCACCGTTAGTTTCGCCGCGCCGAAATTGACTTCAGCATCTTTGACCGTCGCAATCGACTTCACATTTTTCTCAAACCGTGCCGCACAGTTAGCGCAGGAAAGGCCTTGAAGGCGGTACACATGTTTATTTTCCATCGTTTTCTTCCCCCTCTTTGGCGTGGACAAGCGCCAGTGCCACAAGCTGTTCGACATGGTCGTCTTTCAGCGAATAAAACACGAGTTTCCCCTCTTTGCGGTGCTTGGCGATTCCCATATCGCGAAGCAAACGCAAATGGTGGGAAGCGGTTGCGACCGTGCAGCCGATAATCGTCGCGACATCACAGACGCATAGCTCTTTTTCAAGCATTAGCGCATACGTGATTTTTAAGCGCGTCGCATCAGCGAGTGCTTTAAACAGCTGTTCCACCCCGCTGATTTCATTGATGCGCTGCCGGACGGCATCGACTTTTTCCGCGTTAATGGAAAATACTTCACATACATCGTTCGCCATCTTGTCACCTTCATTCAAATATTCGTTTGAATATAGTATATTCCTTCATCAACAAACGTGTCAATTCATTCAAACAATAATTTGAATATCTTTCAATCAAAAAAGGGAATCATTGCGATTCCCTTTTATCATTCCGCATTCCCTCGGGCTTTTGTGAGCAGATGATGATCTTTGAGCCACTTTTCTACATGCGTATACGTTTCTTTCCACGCAAGAAGAATGGTATCGCCGTCACTTTGTAAAAGCTCGATATCCCCCTGCCATACTTTGCTGCTATCCAGCATCGCGCTTGCCGGCTCTTCCATTAAGTCGGCTTTTAACGCTTCGATAAATGAATCAATTTGCTGCGGCTCGATGATCGTCAACGTTTTCTCGCTCGTCTCTGGGTGGCGGAAGGCGACTTGGCGAATCGGCGAATATCCTTGATCGCGCAGCAATAAATAATAGTTTTTCTTATACTCTTTCGATTCTAAAATTGGTTGATAATAGGAAAAATACGGTTCGCTAGGCACACCATACTGGCGGATCATCCGCTTGCCGTTCTTGAACACATAACCGATGACCACTTGTCGCTGCGCCTCAGACGGAAACGATCTTGGTTGATCTTTGACTAGCTGTTGGTGAAATGCGTAGACGGCTCGAATATTTTCTTTTTCCTTTAAAAACTGGTTTTCTTGTTCAAACGGCACATACGAACGTTCGCCATTTTCAACAAAATCATAGACGGAACTGCCGAAATAGACTTGGCGGATATCCTCTAACACTGGCAGCCGTTTTTCATATCCGGTTATATCAAGATGAACCAAAATGCCGATGACCACCATCGCCGCGGCAAAATAAGTGTACCCTTTCCACTTATGGAAAACCCGCCACGTTTTTTCGATAATCATTTCGGCAATGAAAAAGCCGATAAATGAGAAGGTGACATATCCGAATACAATCCAGGAAAACTGATTTTGCGTAACGCCAAAATAAAAACCGCCGACGAGCATCGTACAAAACGCGACGCCGTACTTAAAGATCGGACGGAGCACCGGAAACGCCAATGCCTGCGTCGCCGCCTCGCTATGCCGTTTTTGGTACAGCCAAATCGCGAAAATAAGGAACAACATAATAAAAAGCAGATAAATAAGCGATTCGCCCGCTGCCAACGGTTCTGCTTCAAGATTTAAATAGCGGAAAAACGGCACAATTGTCTCCAGATTTTTTGATAAATAATAACCGGCCGGGAATCCAATCAATAAAAACGAGGTATTGGCTAATAATAAAATCGTGATGCCTGCCGGGAATAAAAACAAAATATACGTAAATACGACTTGCAGCGTCGACATGCCTGTCATCATTCCGACAAACACGCCAGCGGCAAAAACAAACAGTTCCATGATAGCCGTTTCCCACATCCAGCGGATGATGTCACTGATCGTTAGCGGCACGGAAAGACTTAATCCATAGCGGCAAACGACGGTAAGCAATGAAATAAGCACGATTGGAATGACAATGAGCATCACTCCAAACACGACTTGCTGGCAAAACAGTTCCGCTCTCTGTACAGGTAAACTATGCATAAAATCAGATGATGGTTTGCCTTGCATGTAACGAAATAAGAATGCGGCTAATAACACCGGCAGCGTAAAAACAATCATCGATTGAAACGGCGCGGAAATGCTGTATAAACTTTCCCATTCGGGATAAATGCCGCCGTCTTTCTGCTGGGAGTAAGCCATCAATAATTGCAGCGGAATGGCGGCGAACCACAGCAAGAAATGCACGATGCCAATCCAGCCTACGCTGCGAAGATTTTGCACAAAAAGCCCACGGTTAAACGATAATATTTTCGATGGCATAGCCGACATCCCCCATTTCGTAAATGAAAATTTCTTCGAGCGTAAGCGGCAGGATATCGAAAATGAGCGGCTGAAACGGCTTAATATAGGAAACGATTTCCTGCTTTTCGCCGCGCACAATAAGGAGAAGGACGCTGCCGCGCTGCTCTTTGTAAACGATATTAAGCTGCTCGGCAAATTGCTTTGGAATTCCGTTGCGAAACGCGACTTGAATTTTATGGATATCGGTTTTCATCGCATCCAGCTCTTTTTCAAACAGCATTTCTCCCTCATGCAAAATGCCGATGCAGTCGCAAAGATCTTCCATTTCCCGCAAGTTATGCGAAGAAATAACGACCGTCATTTCGCGCTCGGCGACCTCTTGGACGATAATGTTTTTCACTTTTTGCCTGACGACCGCATCGAGTCCATCAAGCGGTTCATCCATGACGAGCACGTCCGGCATCGTCGAAAAGGCGAGCCAAAATGCGGCTTGACGCTGCATTCCTTTCGAAAACTGGTGGATTTTTTTGCGCGGGTCAAGCAAAAATATTTCTTGTAATCTTGTAAACCGCTCCCGATGAAAAGATGGATAAATACTTTCGTAAAACGCGGCCATTTGCTCGATCGTTGTTTGCGGGAAGAAATATACATGATCCGGCAAAAACATGATTCGCCGCTTTATTTTTGGATTTTCCCATACCTCTTCCCCATCAATGAGCACTGTGCCATGATCGGGACGGATAATCCCAGCCATCATCTTTAACAATGTCGTTTTCCCCGCGCCATTGGAGCCGAGCAGGCCGTAAATTCTTCCTTTTTGCACCGTCATGCTGACTCCGCGAATCGCTTGAAAGCGGTCAAACGTTTTCGTTACGTTCGTCAAATGAATCATCTGTTTTTCCCCCTCTCTCCCCTTGTTCCGCTTGTTCGATCCATTGCAGCACTTCTTCTTTTGTCACTCCTAAAAAAAACGCCTCGGCAGCCAGACGGACAATATCGTGGCGAATGGCTGCGATTTTTTCTTGGCTTGCTGTTTTCGCCTGCGGAGAAACAAAGTTTCCCTTTCCTGGAATCGAATAAATAAACCCTTGGTGCTCTAATTCCCGATACGCTTTTTGAATCGTGTTTGGATTAATCGTTAATTGTTTCGCCATCATCCGTACGGATGGCAGCTGCTCATGCGGCTTCCATATTTCGCGGATGATCATTTCTTTCATTTTTTCGACAAGCTGTTCATAAATCGGTTGGCGGCTGCGAACGTCTAACTCAAACATCTCCCCCCCTCCTTTCATCATCTGTATCAACTGTACTATTAATAATAGTACACTTATAACAGTTAAATAGCAAGTATTTTCCATAAATAAAAAAAACGTAACATAAGGAAATGATATTCCTTACATTACGAATACGTCTGCACAAACAGGCCGTCCCCTTCCAGCCATTCGGCAATGATGACGTCCTGATACGATGACACTCCGTGAGCACGCAATTGTTCGTTTAGCCATTGCTCATCTTTGCCAATTGCGTGCAGTTCATCGATAAGCGGCTGTCCCTCGCGGATGAGCGTAACCGGAACATGAACGGGATGAGGCGGCAATTGAAAATCTTCACGTATCGTTTTTTGATATTTTGCTTTTTTCAAGACGCTGATTGTTCCGTTTGCCTCTAAATAGCAAAAAGCGACTTCCCGCAATGAAAACGTTTCGTTTTGACGAAGCAAACTTTGCAGTTGATTGAGCGTCATCCGGCTTTTCTTCAATGCTTCATAGTCAATGATCCCATTTCGGATTAATGCTGTCGGTTTTCCTTCACTAAGACGGCGAAACGGGAGCCATTTTTGGCTCATGTATTCGACAAGCAATAATAGCGCTCCCCATAGCGATATCGAATAGATAATATACCAAAGATGGACATGATCGTCATATAGAGCGTTTCCTAACAGCTCTCCTAATACGAGCGCCGAAATAAATGTAAATGGGCTTATTTGATGGATCAGTTTTTTGCCGGCCACTTTCACAACGAGAAATAAAAGCACAAATCCTGTCACAAGCTCTACTGTTAAATGCACCCATTTCATTCATTGCCACCATCCTGATTATGATTCGTTAGTTTCATTATGAACAACAACATGCTAAATTATGTCACGGCAAAGTTTTTGCCGCCTGAAGCCAAGAACGCAACTCCTTTTTTCAACAATTGTTTATTCCCTTATAAAAAAGCTATTTTTCCATCCCATTCTTTCCGTATAATTATAATAATAGGGTCGAATTTTCGTGGATGGGAGATATTTATGGGTTCTTATATAAATCAACATGTATTAAACAATTTGTTTTATATTTTAGTGAGCGTATTTGTTTTTTATTTTATTTATGATCACGGGGAGATATTTAAAAAGCGGCCATCATACAGAAATGCCCTCCTTGCCATTTGCATGGGGTTTTCGATCATTTTATGCATGAAATTTCCTATTTACATTGATGAACGTTGCATCCATGACTTACGACAAATTCCATTTCTTGTAGGCGCACTATATGGCGGCGGAATCGTCGGCTTTATTTTGCTTCTGATTTTGTTGGCTGCTCGCTCTCTGATTTACGGATTTGAGTATATTACTGCGATTGTGTATATGACCATGTTTGTGGTCACAGCTCTCATTTCGCCGACATTTAAGACATTAAAACGCCGAAACAAACTCTCTATGTCGGTCTGGTTAACCTTTTTTCTGGCGATTCTCACCACGTTTCTCGCCATCATCATCGCCCATTTTCCAGTAACGGACACTTATATTGTTTATTTCATTGTACTTCCTCCCATTGGGATGCTATTTGTCGTGTATATTATGGAAACATTAAAAGAAGCAATTATGATGCGCTCCAAACTGGTTAAAGTCGAGAAAATGGAAGTGGTTAGTCAGCTTGCGGCCAGTATTTCACACGAAGTTCGCAATCCATTAACCGTTGTCAAAGGATTTATTCAATTATTAAAAACCCCTTCTCTTTCACAAGATACAAAAGATCGCTACATTCAAATTGCTTTAGACGAAATTAATCGAGCGGAAGCGATTATTAACGATTATTTAACCTTTGCCAAACCAGCATCGAACAAGGTAGAACGTCTCATGGTAGATGCCCAGTTGCGAAAGGTCGTTCAGATGCTGGTGCCAATGGCTCATATGAGCTCGATTGAAATTGTTGAAGAGCTGCAACCCGCTGCGATTGTCGGAAACATTCAGTACTTTCAACAGTGTTTTTTAAATTTGATAAAAAACAGCATCGAAGCCATGCCAAACGGAGGGACATTGACGATTTCATCCCGCGTGCATGGAAATCATGTCATCATTACGATTAAAGACACCGGCGTGGGAATGACAACGGAACAAGTAGGCCGTTTTGGCGAGCCATACTTTAGTACAAAAGAAAAGGGAACCGGTCTTGGAACAATGATAGCGGTAAAGATGATTCAAACGATGCAGGGAGCGCTGCATATTCAAAGCGAGGTAAATAAAGGAACCACATTAACGATTACGTTTCCTAAGGCTGCGAACTGATCCTGTCAGAAAGAAAGGGATGTGGAGCTAGCCCACATCCCTTTCTTATGTAGATGTCGAGTGCGAGGGATGTCTCTCTTTTTTCTGAGATAACAAGAGAACCGTCACCATAATGCAAACGGCTCCAATGGCTTGAAACAGACCGAACGGGACATGTAAAAAAGCAATCGAGGCTATTACGGCTGATAGCGGCTCTACGCTAGATAGCAAGCTCGATTCCGTCGGCGATAAGTAGCGAATGCTTTCGACAAATAATAAAAATGCGAATAAAGTGCCAAATACAACGACAAACAAGATAAGCAGCCACGTCTGTGCATCCCAGCGGACCAACGGCAGCGGAAAAGGAGGAACAACAAAACACATGACTCCCCCTCCGATGACCATTCCCCAACCGACAACGATGGTGGAGTGCCACTGTTTCAGCATCTGTGCCGAAGATAATGTATAAAAAGCTAAGGCAACACCAGAAAGAATTCCCCAACCAACAGATATCAATGGCACTTTTAATTCCCCGGTTGAACCGTTTGTAATTAATAGAAAAGTCCCTAAAAGAGCCAATACAATAGCAAACACCGCCTCTTTCGATGGACGATGCTTTTGGACAACCATGGCGTATAACACAATATAGACAGGAGCTAAATATTGCAATAATGTCGCCGTAGCGGCATTGCCCGTGGCGATCGATGCAAAATACGTATATTGCACTCCAAGCATGCCGAAAAACCCAAACAATAGTAAGTTTACGATGCTTTTGGCGTCGGTCCAGATCGAAAATATCGCCATTCGTTTGCATGCCGCAAACAATAGCAACGCGCTTCCCGCCAGCATCATTCGCACCACGACAAGCCATTCTGCGGTTATTTGCTTTTCCTGAAATAACACTTGCGCCGCTGTTCCTGATAATCCCCAAAGCGCTGCACCGGTGATGACCATCATTAGTCCTTTGATGCGACTAGAGACTTGTGTGGCCATAATTCTCCCCTTCTTTTGACTGATGTTGATGGATAGGATGCTTAACGGCAATAAACACCCCTATGATAATCAGCAACCCGCCTACATAAAACGAAGCTGCAATTTGTTCATGTAAAAACAAAAAGCCAAAAACAGCGCCGACGAGCGGCTGAAAAAAGAAAAATAACGAGCCAATCCCGGCATCCATCATTTCCATTCCTTTATTCCAGAGAAAAAACGCCCCCGCGGTCGAAATAATCCCAAGATAAAGAACCCCAAATACGACGATCATGCTAGGAAAAGAAACGGGTTGTTCATATAACTCCCAAATCATAACCGGGGTAGTGAATAATAAAGCAAACAAAATGGCATAGGTTGTGATCGTCAAGGCCGAAAAGCGGGTGGAAGCCACTTTCACGTACACAGATAAAAGCGCCCATGTCAGCGCCGCCCCAACTAACATCATATTCCCCCAAAATGATGTCCCCCCGCTGTTGTCCAAACCGATGACGATGACAACCCCGATGGTAGCCAGCAAAAGAGCAAAAGCTTTTCTCAAGGTGATCCACTCATGTAAGACCAATCTTGCAAACAAGACAATAAACGCCGGAGTTGCCGACGTGATCAACGCCCCTGTATGCGCATCGGATAATTTGGTGCCGACAAATTGCAACGATATCGAAACAAAATAGCCAATAAAACCAATCCAACCTAGCAAAAGCCAATCTTGTTTTCGAAGGGATAGCCTCGCTTTTGTTTTATATTGATGGACTTTTAATATCCCAAATAAAACAACGAACGCGATGGCATAACGAAGCCACACTAACGTAAACGGCGGAACGAAATCGAGGACATATTTGCTGACAACGTACATTCCGCCCCAAATGCTGGCTGCCAGCGATAAATAGAAGGCGCCGAAAAATGTATTTTTCATTGAAACAACCCTCCGTCTTCATCGGGATTGAAAAGCCGTCCTCCCTAAGACGAGGCGCGATTATTAGCTGCTTCCCCCGTCTTAGAAGCGAGCCGCAGGTTGATCGTTTTCCAATAAATCGAAATACATTCTCATCGTTTCTCATCCTTTTCTCTATAATCATTTCATTTTGTTTCATTGTATCAAATTATCGTGAAATATACATTCATATTTTCCTAATTATTATGTATGTTGCGAAAAAGAATAGGCATTGCTGCTTATGGAAAAAATAGCAACATAGTTAGTAATTCACCCGAAGAAAGGTGTCCGCTGTGAATCATACTCCGTTAAGTACCGTTCAACTGATTTGTGTGTTTATGTTATTCATCGGGCTAATAAATCATGTCATTGTGCTCCCGTTGCTATTAGACGCAGCCGGTCGTGATGCGTGGATTTCGGCAACCATGGCCTTTGCTGCATTGCCGTTATGGCTTCCGCTTTTATATTTTGTCATGAAGCAATCCAATCAAATGCATTTATTCTTATGGTTAAAAACAGAATTTAAAAGTGTCATTGCATATTTCGTGGCTATTCTTGGAAGCCTATTATTACTGGTTATCGGCTATGTTACAGTCAACGACACGGTTACATTTATTACCACTACCTTCTTAACGCGTACACCTGATTGGGCCATTTTGTTAATCTTAACAGTGATGTGCTTTTATAACGCATATTATGGCATACCATCCATTGCAAAGACGGCGGTCATTCTTTTACCGTTTGTCGTTATTTTTGGGATGTTAGTTGCGATCACAACTACGCCGCATAAAGATTATTCATTGTTAAAGCCAATTATGGAAAATGGCTTTACCCCTGTTTTAAAAGGGATGATCTATGCCGGTGCCGGAAATGTGGAAATTTTTCTTATTTTATTCATGCAACATTATCTTCCAGCTCGCTTTTCTTTTAAATCGCTGTTAATCATTAGTGTTCTCGCCGCAAGCTTAGGCATTGGTCCAACGATTGGCGCGATTATTGAATTTGGACCGAAACAAGCAGCGGATTTACGTTACCCGGCCTTTGAAGAATGGGGATTGATCAGCTTTGGAACGTACATTGAATATCTTGATTTTCTTGCGGTTTATCAGTGGATGTCTGGAGCATTTATCCGAATTTCCCTGGCTACTGCGCTCATCCCAGAGCTATTTCACGTAACGGATAAAAAAGCACGATTATGGATTTTGATCGTTATTTATATCACTATTTTTTTATTATCATTGCTTCCCATTAGCGACGACGAATTTTTAGATTTTCTATATCGATTTGTTTTACCGTTTTCGCTACTATCCATTCTATCTCTCTCTTTGCTTATTGGGATATTGGCACTCATTTCATATTTCAAAAAGAGGAGAGCTTAATCATGCAGATTCCTTCAAGAGCGCCGCAAGTCAGAAATAATCCAAATGATCATAGCGGACAGGAAACGCTCATTGTTTCCGAGCAAACGTTGCGGGATCATTATTCGAACTGTAAAGATGTCGCGATTCTTACCTCGACGATTCAACCAGCAAAAACCGCAAGCGGCACGCTTACCCTAGTGTTTGTCTATTGCGAGGAGCTGTGTGACACTCAGCTGATGAAACAGGTCATATTTCCAATGTTTCGTGAAATGTGCCGTAAATATCCTTGCCAGTCGGTGGAGGAAATTGAAGCAAACAAACTGATGCCAATGGAGCTGCTTGGAAAAGAAGTGCTGGTGGATGATCTAGACTATCTTCTCTTTAACGGTGATTTATTAGTCTACTTTCAAGAAGCGGATGTTTTATATTCCCTTACGCTTGCCAATCCGCCCAACCGCGACCCGGAAGAACCGAACACGGAAGTGTCGATCCGCGGCCCGAAAGACGGTTTTATTGAGGAAATTTCGAAAAACGTCGCGCTTATCCGCAAGCGAATTAAATCCCATAAGCTCTGTTATGAACAATTTATCGTCGGAACAAGAAGCCAAACAAAAGTGGGATTAATGTACATAGAGGACATCGCGAATCGTGAAATGATTCATGAAGTGAAAAAAAGAATTTTACAGCTAAATATTGATTCCCTGACGAGTACCAATCAGTTGGAAGAGTTGCTTGGCGACAAACGATTCTCTCTGTTTCCGTTATTTGCCTACACAGGACGGCCGGATTTTGCTGTGAATAGTTTATTGAATGGAAGATTTATCATCCTGTTAGACGGTGCTCCTACCGTCATTATTGGTCCGGGAAACTTATTGTTTTTACTGAATACATCGGAAGATAACGCTACAAACCCTATCTTTGTCATTTTTCAGAGAATCCTTCGCTTCATGGGAATCTCATTGGCTATTTACTTACCTGGATTTTGGACCGCCTTATTATCGTTTCATCCAGGAGAAATACCATTCACTCTCTTAGGAACGGTTGTGCTTTCCAGGCAAGGAGTGCCATTGCCTGTTCCACTGGAAATGTTTATCATGGTGGGGCTGTTCGAAATTGTTAAAGAAGCGGGTATGCGCTTACCGTTAGCGGTTGGCCAAACATTATCGATTGTCGGCGGATTGATTATTGGGCAAGCGGCTATCAGCGCTGGCTTATTCACACCGGGAAGCCTTGTTGTTGCGGCCATTGCCGTGGTCGCTTCGTTTACATTAGTGAATCAAAATTTGTCAGGAACCGTGGCGCTATTGCGTTTTATTGTCTTAATCGCTTCTTCTGTATTAGGGTTATTTGGGTTTATCGTTTCTTTATTTATACTTTTAACATATGTGGCGAATTTAAAAATATTTGGAATTCCGTATCTTATGCCTCTCTCTCCTCCAACCATGGATATTTTCAAAACCTTAATTCCGAATGGTTGGAAAAAATTCAAAAAGAGAGCAGGTTTGGTAAAACCGCAGGACGATACACCAAGGGGGGAAGCGAATTGAATTTCAAAACCGCCTTTCCCTTTATGATTTCTATATTCTTGTTAACAGGATGCTGGGGATCGCAAAATATTGATCATCTTTTTTATGTCGGTGCAATCGGTATTGATTATAAGGATAATCGGTTTATCGTTTATGTGGCCTTCACTAGCTTTACCGGATTAGCGAAAGTCGAGTCTGGAGGTGCCCTTGAAAAATCCGGCATTGCCGTTGGAAAAGTAGAAGGCGAAACGTTTAATATCGCAACCGATAATCTGTATCCTTCTATTCAGCGAATGGTATCATGGGCGCATGTGAAAAGTATCGTGTTTACAAAAAGAGCGCTGAAGAAAGTAGTGCTAGAAGACGTCTTAGACGTTTTAGACCGATATAACGAAATTAGGCATACACTATGGGTTTATGTGACAGATGAGCCGATAACAAAACTTTTTTTTGGGGCAGCACCACTTTTGCATACATCGCCATACTATTCTTTATTAGCCAATCCTAGTGAAATTTTCAATCAAAGTTCATTTATTCAGCTGATTCGCTTAAATCGCTTTGAAGCTGATATGCGTGAAGATTCCAAAACAGTGCGACTTCCTTATCTCAGCATTACTACGCGCCATTGGAAGGAGGGAAAAAAAGAAAAACCGATGTTAAATTTAAAAGGAATGTGCTTTATACACGATGATGAACTTCAAAAATGTTTTGATCGCTCTAAGTTGCTAGGAATCAGATGGCTTGAAAAACAAATAAAAAGAACCCCTATTTATGTAAAAAAAGGAAACAAAGTCGTTGCATCAATCGTTGTTCTTAAACCTAAGTCAAAAATTTCCTATCAGCGCAAAGGATATACTCCTGTATTTAACATAGAGGTAACCGCCAAAGGAAGTGTGATTGAGTTAAGGGAAAAATTAACGGAAAAACAATTAGTTCGTTTGGCGCAAAAAACGGTGGAAGATGAAATAAGAAGTCTCTACAAGCTAGGGCTAAAATATGATATTGATACCCTTAACCTCTCTGAAGCCATGTATCGCCAAAAGCCAGAAGATTGGAAGAAGTTTTCCAAAAACGGAGAGATTCCATTAACAGACGAAAGTTTAAAAAAGATTAAAGTAAAAATCTCCATTAATACATTTGGGAAAGAAAAATTGAAATACTGATGTATCGTGGACCTCTCTCCTAAATAATGCTGATTTGCATCATTGTGATATGGTGCAGCTTCCTTCCGCTGCTTGGGGTACTCACGAGGTGGTTACCAAAAGAAAAACCGCTCGTTTCTCAATAGGCGAAAAGGCTGTCTTCCGTAAGAAACGGAGACAGCCTCCATTGGTTTGTAAGAAGCGGATGGGCCAGCTTCCATCGTACAATGATCATTTTACCTATATGAATAACTATTTCACATGTTGGGTTGAACCTTTTCCTAAACCGTAGCTTGTAAAAAAGAGGAAGTATTACTTCTCCTCACGCACTTCCTCAAAATAATCTTTATAAAACCCGCCAATTTTTCCGGTGTTATCAATAATAAAATAAAATTCTTCCGTTTCGTTTTTCACTTCATACGTTTTTCCTGGTGTTAGCACATGATCAACGATGTATTTTTCCGCGTTTGTATGTACACATTTCACTTTTTTTAACGTTGGGCGTTTTAACCAAGTTTGATGAATCATGTTCGACTCCCCTTTTTCTGTCATCATTACTACTCCCATTTTAGCGATATTTCGATTCGGCTGCAATATCAAAAGAATGGCCATTCACAGTTTTTGATGAATGGAAGTACTGTTGGGCATGCTATGGATGAAAGTTTTTCAAAATAAGGGAGGAGACACGATGGAAAAACGCCCGAGCGAGCGTCAATTCCAACAAGATGTCAAGCAATACAACATGGATAACGTGATCAACGCGCCAAAAAACTACGTATATCGGGTCGGATACGAAGCATCAAGCGGCAATCCGACCGGAAATCATGACGAAGCGAAAAAAACGCGCGATTTGCAACAATAAACGAGAATGCCTATTTGGTATTCTCGTTTATTTGTTTAAGACAGCTTCAAACTCGATGATTCTGCCACACGGTTCAATGACCGTTTCCCCGTTTTTCTGCACTTCACGGAAAATCGGCCGTTCTATGCGGCGAATGGGGCGATATCCTTCTGCTTTTATGCGCTTGAGACATTCGTCAATCGTTTCCTGTTCTTCGACGACAAAAATTTTTTTCATTACTATAATCCCTCCTTTCTTTTTATCATCACCTATTTCGCTGCAAAAAACAAACCGAACGCGATGGCAGCGTTCGGTTAACGGATTTTCTGTACATATTTTTTGTACAGTCCATACAAAATGGCAGTTTTGTATGTTTCCACTTTTTTTCTTTCCACAGGATGATAGCGAACTCCTGCCTCTTTCAACTGTTGAACGAGCCAACCTTTGGAACCGAAATAAGCCATAAGCATCCCCCTTTTTCTGTTGCTTGTCCTATATATACGGCGAAAAACAAAAAAACAGAACTAAAAAACGGATTGGCGTCATTGCCAATCCGTTTTTAATCATCTTCTTCATCGTTATCATGTTTATGGCCTTTTCCTTTTCCTTTTTCTTTTTGTTTCTTTTCATGTTTGTCATGCCAGTGATGTCGTCGTTTTTCCTTCTCTCTTTTTTCTTTCGGGCCGTGTTCATGTTTTCGTTTCTCTTCTTTTTTCTGTTTTTCTTCTTCTTTCTTTTGTTTATGCCATTGTTGCCATTGTTTCTGTTCTTTCTTTAAAGCCGGGTAGGCAAATGATTGCGCCGGTGTGCCTTCGAGCGCTTTTTCCATGATTTCACGGAAAATAACAGCGACGGTCTGGCTACTTGTCGTTTGTAAATAATGGCGTTTATCGGTACGATCATATCCAAGCCAGACAGCTCCGACAAGCTGTGGAGTATAGCCAACCATCCATTGATCTTTTACCCCATTTACTCCGTCTACTGGAACTTGGGTTGAACCTGTTTTTCCCGCTAACGCTCTTCCAGGAATGCGTGCGCGTTTCCCTGTTCCTTCTTTTACGACCCCTTCGAGCATAAACGTTATTTTTTGTGCCACTTCTTTTGATGTGACGCGCACATCATGTGGTTTCCATTTCGCTATCTCGTTGCCGTTTTTGTCGACTATTTTTGTAATAATGTGCGCGTCTGTTCGCACGCCATCATTCGGAAACACGGAATACGCTTCAGCCATTTGCAATGGGGATACGCCCTGCCGCATTCCGCCTAATGCGACTCCTAAATAATGATCTTTTTCGTCCAAAGGAATCCCAAACCGTCGCAACGCATCGATTCCTTTTTCCAATCCGATTTGATCCAAAAGCCATACAGCAGGAACGTTCAGCGAATCAATGACCGCCTCATACATCGTGACACTTCCGCGGTATGTATGGTCATAGTTTTCCGGGCGGTAACCGTTAAATTCGACCGGCTCATCTTTTAATTCGTCAAATATATGATATCCTTGTTCTAACGCAGGCGTATACACGGCAAGCGGCTTCATTGTTGACCCCGGCTGGCGTTGTAGTTGCGTCGCCCGGTTAAACCCGCGGAATACATGCTCGCCGCGCCCCCCAATTAACGCCTTGATCCCGCCTGTTTTCGGATCTAGAAGCACCGCACCGCTTTGGACAAGCTGATCGTCCGTTCCCTGCGGAAACAAAGCGTCGTTTTGATACACGGTTTCTAACGCCTCTTGCATGCGCGGGTTCAACTCCGTATAAATATGAAGCCCCCCGGACAGCACTTCACTTTGTGTGACATGGTAGCGCGCGATCGCCTCTTCGATCAGCTGATCCACATAATACGGATATTTACCTTTGTATGGGTCTGGTTTTTTTTCTTTTTGAATCACCATTTTTTCATTCTTGGCGTGCAAAAATGTCTGCTCATCAATATAGCCTTGTTCCTTCATCAGCTGAAGTACAACGTTTCTTCTGGCAATTGCCTTCCCATAATGACTGGCCGGCGACAAGGCGGACGGGGCTTTAATCAGCCCGGCAAGCAGCGCCGCTTCGCTGACGGTTAATTTGGAAACGTCTTTGCCAAAGTACGTTTTCGCAGCGCTTTGCACCCCCCACGCCCCCTCACCGAAATATACGCGGTTTACATACATCTCCAAAATTTGTTGTTTGGAATACGTGCGCTCGATTTTTTTGGCAATAAACCATTCCTGCCATTTTCGCCACAACGTTTTTTCGTTCGTTAAAAACACGTTTTTGGCAAGCTGTTGGGTAATGGTGCTTCCGCCTTCGGTCCATCCGCCTGCTTTTATGTCGCGAAAAAGCGCTCGCAGCATTCCATAATAATCAATGCCATGGTGTTGATAAAAACGACGGTCTTCGGTCGCCACCACCGCTTCAAGAAAATGATTAGGAATTCGTTCGATCGGTACCTCCTCCATCTTCGATGAGGAAATTTTGCTGGCGACGCGGCCATTTTGGTCATAAATGATGGTCGGAGCCGGCAGCGGTTTTTGCAACGCGCTTATATCTCTTGTCGCGATATACCATTGCATCGTTAAATAGACGCCGACGATAAAAACCGCGAACACAACTCCAGTAAGCAGCCAATGCCTTTTCCGTTTGTTTTTTCTTGCTTGCCATCGGCTTTGTTGTTCCAACGAAATCCCCCCCTACTCCATCACTTTTATACCATTCGAAGCAACACTCCTTTTTCCGTACATTGTCCATCAGAAAAAATGGCGCAAACGGCCGAGATGCGGCCGTTTGCGCCAGCATTCCATCAAGCTGATGGAGCATTTTTCTTTTTCCCTTTTAAGAAGAACGCTAAAATGAGCGCCAACACAGCAAGTCCGGTGGCGACAAAAAATGCGTCGTTAATTCCCTCGACAGCGGAATGCTGCTGCACGATGCCATATAAAAGCTGCGCGATCGCTTCATCGCTAGGAATCACATGTTTTAACTGCGCGACAATATCCATGAAGAACGGATTATTTTCCGTCATCTCATTGCGATAATTTTCCGCATGAAACTTCGTACGGTTAGACATGACGGTAACGAGAAATGCCGTGCCGAGCGAAGCGGCGACTTGCCGTAGCGTGTTGGCCATTGCCGTTCCATGGCTGTATAAATGGCGCGGCAATGCATTTAATCCTTCCGTCATAATCGGCATCGACAACATCGACATACCGAACATGCGGAAAATATAAATTGCCAAAATATGGCTGTATGGTGTATCCATCGTCAGCTTGCTGAATTCCCATGTTGTCGCGACCGTAATGATTAAACCGACAATCGCGAGCATGCGCGCGCCAATGCGGTCAAAAATCCAGCCGGAAATCGGCGACATGATGGCCATCACAATCGCACCAGGCAAGAGCAGCAAACCGGCGTCAACCGGCGTAAATCCGCGCAAGTCTTGCAAATAGACCGGAAGCAGGACCATCGCGGCAAACAGAGCCATGTTAATGACGCAGCCGATGATGGTGGACAAAGTAAATACATTATATTTAAACACACGGAAATTTAAAATTGGATTTTCCACCATTAACGAACGCCATGTAAATAAAATCAAGAATATAACACCAAGGATAATGGACACTACTACACTCATCTGTCTCCAGCCGTTGCTTCCCGCTTCGCTGAATCCGTAAAGTAAGCCGCCAAAGCCGATGGTCGAATAAATCGCGCCGCGCCAGTCCAAAAGCGGATTTCCTGTTTTCGGTGTATTTTTTAACCAAAGAAACGCAAGCACAATATCTATAATCGCAATCGGCAATACAACATAGAATAAAAGGCGCCACGTGTAATGTTCCACGATCCATCCCGATAATGTCGGACCGACAGCCGGCGCAAACATCATGGCAATCCCGACAGTTCCCATCGCTACCCCGCGTTTTTCCGGCGGGAAAATAGTCAGCATAATGACCATCATCAACTGCATAATAATTCCCGCCCCTACCGCTTGGATTAGGCGTCCTGTCAGCATGATGGCGAACGATGGGGAGATGGAACAAATAAAAGCTCCAGCAGCAAAAAACAACATTCCGGCTAAAAACAGCTTCTTCGTTGGGAATTTCGCAATTAAAAACGGGCTGATCGGAATCAGCACGCCGTTAACAAGCATGTACCCTGTCACAAGCCATTGAATCGTTGACGTTTCCACATTGAAATCATGCATCATATGCGGCAGCGCAACATTAATAAGCGTTTGGTTCAAAATCGCGACAAACGCTCCAAGCATGATCGTGACTACTACTTTGGTGCGGCTATCCCCAATATTTTCCAATCCTGTTTGTTGTCCTGATGCCGCTGCCGTTTTCAACGGCTTTTCGTCTCTATCTGCCGCCATGCCATGTGCATGTGCCATCTCTGCTCGTTCCAGACTAGACGGGACGGGATCTTTTTTTTGTCTTCTTAGCGCAATATTCAGTACAACCAGAACAAGGACGGAAAAGATAATATAGCCAGTTAAAAATGTTGACATAGGTCATCACCTACTTATGAATGCGAACGGTGACGTTCATTCCTGGTACTAGCCCCGCCCCGTTGTAATTGTCAATGGAAATCGTCACTGGAATTACTTGCGTCACTTTCGTATAGTTTCCGGTCGCATTCGAACTTGGAAGCAGGCTGAATGTGTTGGCGGTCGCATATCCAAGTTTCTCTACTTTTCCGCTAAACTTGCGATCCGGGTATGCGTCCACGTAAATATCGACATCTTGGCCTACTTTGACATCTTCAATATCCGTTTCTTCAATA
The DNA here is from genome assembly GCF_000632715.1 of Parageobacillus caldoxylosilyticus NBRC 107762. GTDB lineage: Bacteria > Bacillota > Bacilli > Bacillales > Anoxybacillaceae > Saccharococcus > Saccharococcus caldoxylosilyticus. The sequence continues at coordinate 19,902 of NZ_BAWO01000031.1, forward strand.
TTGGCCGTTACCCATAAATCATCCAAATCATAGCCGCGCGCCAACGCCATGCCGGCCGCGACAAACGAATTTTCCAGAGCGTTTTGCTGGGCGATCGTCATATGATGTGGAACGGTTACCGGAATATTATGCTCGCCGTCGGATACTTCACCAATTTTATCGCCGCTGTTAAATGTTTTTCCAACGCTTCCGGACCAGGAAGTCAGTTTTCCGGAAAATGGCGCAGCAATCGTAATCGCTTGGCCGTCGATACGAGCGTTGTCCGTTTTAATATAATTGGTTGCTTCATTGACATAATAATAAGCAGCAAAACCGCCGCCCACCAGCAAAATAAGAACAATAATATTTAATATAATTAAGCGTTTTACGTTCATGTTTTTACTCCTCCCCTAATAAAATGTCTTTCATTTTTTGCTGGATGGATAAATATTGTAAAATCTCTTCCTCCTTAAAGGTTTCCTCGATTCTTTTTAATCGTTTCCTCAAAACGGATTCATGGTTAAACGCTTCTTGAATCGCCTGTCTTCCTCTATCTGTTAAACTTAATACGACAGCGCGCCGATCTTGTTTTGAAGTCTCCCGCGCTACCAACCCAGCGCTGACAAGGCGGTCGACCGTACCGCTGACATTGCTGTTGCTTAAATTTAATTTTTCCGCCAAATCGTTCAGCCGGATATTTTCTTTTTTTAACAACGTATAAAGAATCATTAGCTGCACTTCTGTAATTCCTACCCGGGCCGCATCTTCGCGGACAAGACGGTATAACGCCTTTTGCATTCGGAACACCGAATACATAATTTCTTTGCCAATGCCCTCCATACATCCCCCCTCCTCACTATATGTAATAGAAATAGTTTCAATACGAATTATTTCTATGCGAATTATGATTATAACATGGCAATATACAAAAATCAAAATGTTGATATATCAGCTCTATTCAATTTCATTGTTGATGTTTAGGCCACAGAAAATAAATCAGTCTTTTCAGCTTGTCGACAAAGTCGGCAAGTTGGTTCTGATGCAAATAGTCTTCTGTTGTCAAGAAACGTATTTAATAAAAAACCACACCACTAAAGCCTGTCTTAGTGGTGTGGTGCAGAAATATTGATCCTTATTTTCTTATAAATTGTTGCGTCCAGATGTACCCGTTTTCTTCAAAACCTACTCCGATATGAGTGTAGTTTTTGTTCAAAATATTTGCCCGATGGCCTTCGCTATTCATCCAGGCTGCCACTACTTCTTGCGGAGTCCGTTGGCCTTTTGCAATATTTTCTCCAGCAGCTGTATAAGAAATGCCGAATTTTCTCATCATTTCAAATGGAGAGCCATATGTCGGGCTGTAATGGGAGAAATAATGGTTTACTGCCATGTCTCTTGACTTTTCACGGGCCACTTTGCTTAACGCTAAATCGACCTTTAAAGGCGGCAAGCCATATTTCGCCCGTTCTTTGTTCGTTAAGTCTACTACTTGTTGTTCATAAGCTTTTAATCCTGCTTCATTCGTTGCTTTTTGGCTTTGACTTGGTGCAGGTGCCTGCGTTGCTGGCTTGCTTACAGGAGCTTGTACATTCGCTGACGGTTTTTGGACAGTTGTTGTGACTGGTTTTTGCTGTACCAGTTTTGTCATTTCTGCATTTCCTGTTTGATTTAAAATAAACTGCAACCATTTTTCAATATCTTGAATGCTAGATGGATAGACATTATATTTAACTTCATAGCTTTTGATAGCTGGACATGGAGCAGGCCCAGCTGCTTCCGTTTTTACTGTATTTGCTGTAAAAGATGCTCCTACAATCGCTAAAGATGCAGCAAGTGAAAATACGAATTTTTTGTTCATTGTTTCTCCTCCTCCAACTCACCCCTTGCTTGCACCTACATAATAACACGGATTTTTTGTAATATTTTTAGATAAATATGGTAATTGGATTAATTTACCATTTATTCTGCAAGAAAAGATTTTTTTCATAAAAAAATCAATGTCTATCCCTGAAAAAAACTAGCATTGTAAAAAAACATCTTTCATGGGTATTTAATTCTTTTTTGGAATTACTAGCGAGAATTCCTATATATTACTTGTGAAATAAAGATTGACAAAGTTTAAGAAAAAGATCATAGTTAACATTTTTTACAACAATGTTACAATACAGGATGTTGTTTAAAATTTTTTACAAGAAAATTTCATCAGATCATAATGTTCCTAAAAAATCCGTTTTTGAACCTTGTAGTTTTTTACCAACAAACGTACATGCATGAATTTCAAGCGTATCACTCCATTTCTTTAATATCAATATACATTATTTTCCATATGACTACAATCATTTGGCATAAGAAAACAACAATCCTTTCGAAAAGGGCTATAGAGAAAAAATTAGAAACTTCAAGGCCAACAAACAGGTACATAATCATAAACAATAATGTTATAATTATTCCGAATTATCATACAATAGCAGTGGGCTTACTTAATGAATGTTGCAAAATTTAGGAGGTATTGCTATGAAGGCTCAGCACATTGACCAAATACTGCAAAGAGCTGTGTCAGAAGGAAAAGTGCCGGGTGTAGTTGCGGTCGCGGCAAATGATAATGGATTGGTATACCAAGGCGCGTTTGGTAAACGAAGCATAGACAGCGACACTCCAATGACCCTGGACACCGTCTTCTGGATTGCTTCCATGTCAAAAGCAATAACGTCCGTAGCGGCAATGCAACTGGTAGAGAAGGGGAAACTCCAGTTAGACGAACCGTTAAATCGTGTGCTACTCGAGTTGGACTCGATTCAAGTGCTTGAAGGATTCGACAGTAACGGTCATCCTAAACTTAGAGCGCCAAAGAAACCCATTACTCTTCGTCATCTCCTCACACATACCGCTGGATTCACTTATGATATGTGGAATGCTGATATGGTTCGCTACATGGAGTACGAAAAGATTCCAGGAATTATTGAATGTAAAAACGCCTCTCTCAAAACTCCACTAGTCTTTGATCCTGGCGACCGTTGGGAATACGGCATCAACATCGACTGGGTAGGAAAGGCCGTTGAAGCAGTAAGCGGTCAGTCTCTACGCGATTATCTAAAAGACCACATATTCATCCCACTTGGCATGGACGACACAGATTTTATCATACACCCCGAGGCTCGCTCGCGCATGGCCGCGATGCATCAGCGTGATAACAACGGTGTGCTTAACCGCATCGATTTTGAAGTTCCGCAAGAACCTGAGTTCTTCATGGGTGGGGGCGGTCTCTACTCTACAGCCGAAGATTATTTAAAATTCCTTCAAATGTTGCTACATGGTGGCACTTTCAAAGGGGTTCGCATTCTTAAATCGGAAACAGTGAAAGAAATGGGAATTAATCAAATTGGTGATCTTAATGTGCTCACAATGAGAAGCGCAATCCCTTCCGTTACCAACGATGTTGAATTTTTTCCAAGCATGGTCAAAAAGTGGGGATTAGGCCATATGATTACGACTGAAGATGCACCAACTGGAAGAAGTGCGGGAAGCCTAGCGTGGGCGGGACTCGGGAACACGTACTACTGGATTGACCCAGTTAAACGCGTGACCGGTGTACTTCTTACCCAGATTCTCCCTTTCGCGGACGACCCTGTCTTGGAACTACTTGCTAAGTTTGAGACGGCGATCTATGAACAACTATAATTCTAACTAGTAACTTCATCAGGAGACTCGCAACGTGAGTATCCCGGATATTTCAATTCTATATTCTGAGCAAACCACCATGTACTCAATGAGAAGGTCTTTTTTATTGTTAGACAATGATTGTCGGATATCCTTTTTTCTTGAGTTCTTCTGCAAGCCGTTCCCCATTCCCGCGCTCCGCGAACGCTTCGACTTGCACGCGATACAATTTTCCGTCAGAGGATTTTTCTTTTGGTTGTACATCTTCTTTGGATCCCATCCGAACAATTTGGCAAATCCATGAGCGTGAGCAAGTGCGATAAATCACCTTTTTACCCATCACATCTATAACATCGATTTTTCTTATATGTTTTGGGCTTAGGGAAAAACGTACATGAAAAAAGCCGACCTCTATGCAAGAGATCGGCTTTTTTCATGTGCATGACGCCGCGTTTGCCGTTGGTGGAATGCAGTTTCTCAACCACACTCTACCAGGTGGGTGTTCGCAGAAACGTTCCTGTCGTCCTCTAACCTAGCGCGTAGGGAGGCATGACATTCCCGTTTCGATATAGAACTCCCTTTCTATTGCCATCGGTTGAAACTTCATTCTTCAACGTACAACGCAGCAGTCGTTTTTTGGTGATTATTATCATACATAATCTTTCTTCTTTTTTCAAGTGGTTGACATACTCATTTTTAGCAACTTATATAAACAGATATAATAATTTATTGTGACAGGTTTAATGCTTTTTGTTCCGCCTATTCTTTCATTATACCGGATAGACGCCATGCTTTCTTTCCGAAAACGTCATATATTTGGACATATAGGCGTCAAAACGGCGGATCAGCTCATCGCGCAACTGGTTTGGAGCAATAATGCCGTCTACGACCATTTCCGATGCAAGCCGGTAGATATCGATATCGCGCCGATATTCTTCTCGTTTTTGCTCGACAAAGGCTGCGCGCTCTTCCTCCGGCAATTCGGCAATTTTATTCGCATACACTGCATTGACTGCTGCTTCCGGCCCCATGACGGCGATTTGCGCGTTTGGAAACGCCAAGCAACAATCCGGCTCAAACGCCGGTCCCGCCATCGCATACAGCCCAGCGCCGTACGCTTTGCGCACGATGATCGAGATTTTTGGCACGGTTGCTTCCGACATCGCCGAGATCATTTTCGCTCCGTGACGGATAATGCCCGCGCGCTCGACTTTCGTACCAATCATAAAACCTGGTATGTCGGCTAAAAAGAGAAGCGGAATGTTAAACGCATCGCAAAGAGTGATAAATTTGGCCGCTTTGTCGGCAGAATCGTGGAACAGCACCCCTCCTTTGACGCGCGGCTGATTGGCGATAATACCGATCGGTTGGCCGTTTAAGCGCGCCAGTCCGGTAATAATCTCTGGCGCAAATAACTTCTTAATTTCGCAAAATGACCCTTCGTCGATCACGCGCTCAATCAAATCGTACATGTTAAATGGGGCGTTTTGGTTCGCCGGAAGAATATCTTCAATCGTTTTTTCGAAGGCTTTTGGCGGCTTGGCTTCCGTAACTGGCGGCTTTTCGCTGTAATTAGCCGGAAAGTAGGATAAATAGCGGCGGGCATAGGCGATCGCCTCTTCCTCCGTTTTCACAAGCACATCGCCGCAGCCGGAAACGGTACAATGCATGCGGGCGCCGCCCATCTCTTCGAGCGTCACTTTTTCCCCAATCACCATCTCCGCCATGCGCGGGGATCCTAAATACATTGACGCATTCCCTTCAACCATAATGACAATATCGCAAAACGCCGGAATATACGCGCCCCCGGCCGCAGACGGCCCAAACAGGAGACAGACTTGCGGCACTTTTCCTGATAATTTCACTTGGTTATAAAAAATTCTTCCTGCACCACGCCGACCTGGAAACATTTCAATTTGGTCCGTGATGCGTGCACCGGCCGAGTCGACTAAATAAAGAATCGGGCAACGCAGCTTTTCCGCCGTTTCTTGAATGCGGATGATTTTTTCCACCGTCCGCGCTCCCCAGGAGCCCGCTTTCACCGTCGAATCATTGGCCATCACGCAAACAGTCTGTCCGTTGATTTTTCCTACCCCGGTCACAACACCGTCGGCTGGAAGCCCATCGGCAAGACAGTTGGCAAATAGTGCATCTTCAAATTCGAGCCCGTTATCCAATAGCAATTTTAAGCGGTCGCGGACAAACATCTTTCCTTGCACCGCGTTTTTTTCGTGGTATTTTGGCGCTCCGCCTTGTTCAATTTGTCGGATTCGCTCCTGCAATTGCTCTGTCAGCACTGCATTTTGTTTTTTCGCAACATCGTTCATTCCCATGCTGTCTTCCTCCTATTCCCCTTTGTAGACCGGTTTTCTTTTTTCTTTAAACGCCTGCAATCCTTCAAGACGGTCCTTTGTTGGAATGGTCACTTCATATGCCATTTGCTCGAGACGCAACCCGGTCGCCAAATCGACATCCAAGCCGCGGTTCACCGCAAGTTTCGCCTGCCTTACGGCGATTGGCGCGTTGGCGGCGATTTGCCCAGCAATTTCGAGCGCTTTCTCCATTAATTGCGCTCGCGGCACCACGTATTCGACAAGGCCGATTTGTGCCGCTTCTTGGGCGGTAATGCGCTTCGCGGTAAAAATCAATTCTTTCGCCTTTCCTTTTCCGATGAGACGCGGAAGCCGCTGCGTTCCCCCTGCGCCAGGAATAATTCCTAAAGACGTTTCCGTAAGCCCCAGTTGCGCCGTGTCTACTGCCACGCGAATATCGCAGGCAAGAGCAAGCTCCAGACCGCCTCCAAACGCCGAGCCATTTAGGACAGCGATGACGGGCTGCGGCAGCTGTTCTACCTGGTTGATCGTCTCGCGAATGAGAGCGACCGTTTTCCGTACTTCCGTTTCATTCATGCCGGCGCGTTCTTTTAAATCGGCTCCGGCGCAAAAGACTTTTTCCCCCGCCCCGGTCACAATGACAACGCGAATGTCCTTCCGGAAAGCAAGATCGCCAAGAAGCTCGGACAGCTCGTTTAAGAGCGAGGACGACAGCGCGTTCGCCGCTTCCGGTCTATTTAACGTCACTATTGCAATACCATTTTCCTGCAACTCGTATGAAACGAATGATGACATCGTATTCCCCCTTTGATTACCGAGCAATGGTTTGTAAGTACCGGCTAGAAAGCGGACGCCCGATTTTATCGCGAATAAACAGCGCCGCTTCTGTCAGCTGTTTGACATCGATGCCTGTAGCAATATCCATGCCATGAAGCATATAGACTAAATCGTCTGTCGCCACATTCCCCGACGCGCCTGGCGCGTACGGGCAGCCTCCTAATCCGCCAAGCGAACTGTCAAATGTTGTAATCCCCATTTCCAACGAAACGAGAATATTCGCTAAAGCCGTCCCCCTCGTGTCATGAAAATGCATGGCCAGCTTTTCCTTTGGAAAGCGTTGCAAGACAGCTTCCAGCACTTCTTGCACTTGCTTCGGCGTGGCGATTCCAATCGTATCTCCTAACGAAAGCTCATCAATTCCCATAGCAAACAATCGTTCTGAAACGCGAATCACTTGTTCGATCGAAACGTTTCCTTCATATGGGCAGCCGAATACCGTCGATACATAGCCGCGCACCGCTTTTCCTTCTTGTTTGGCCATTTTCACCACTTCTTCTAACACCGGAAACGTTTCCGCGATCGATTTGTTGATGTTTTTACGGTTATGCGTTTCACTCGCGGACATAAAGACGGCAACTTCATCTACCTGCGTGGCCAGCGCTTTTTCCAATCCTTTTTGGTTCGGAACGAGCGCGGCGTACGTCACGCCTGGCACCCGTTCAATTCCCGTCGCTACTTCCAACGCATCGGCAAGCTGCGGAATCCATTTTGGGTGGACAAAAGAAGTAATCTCAATATACGTTAAACCTGTTTTCGACAGTTGATTAATCCAGGCAATTTTATCTTCGGTGGCGATTTGTGCTTTTTCATTCTGCAGTCCGTCGCGCGGGCCGACTTCTTTGATGGTGACATGTGTTGGCCATTTGCCCATTTCTCTCACCTCTTATTCTAATTCGAGCAGCACGTCGCCCTCGTTCACAAAGTCCCCTTCTTGTACATTGATTTGTTTGACAACTCCCGAAGACTCCGCCGCAATCGGGATTTCCATTTTCATGGACTCTAAAATGATCACATCTTGCCCTTCTTCAACTTGGTCCCCTACCGCTACAACAATTTTCCACACACTTCCTGCCATTGATGCGACTACTTGACTCATCGTTTTCTTCCTCCATTTCTTCTATTTTGTCGTTGTGGTTTGCAAATGTTTTTCGACGAAGTTAGTGGTTGTATCTCCTGCTTGGAACGCAGGGTGGGAAAGCACCTCTTTTAGCATTGGAATGTTTGTTTTAATTCCTTCAATTTGATAATTTTCTAGCGCTGCAAGCATGCGTTTGATCGCTTCTTGGCGGTCGTTGCCTTTCGTAATGAGTTTGGCAATCATGGGATCGTAAAACGGCGTGACCGTCATGCCGCTTTGCACCGCCGTTTCATTGCGCACGTATTCCCCTTGCGGCAGCCCGAAGACCGTGATTTTTCCTGGCGACGGTAAAAATGTTTTCGGATCTTCCGCATAGATGCGCACTTCGATCGCATGGCCGTCGCGGCGGATATGTTCCTGCCGATAGCGAAGCGGCTCACCGGCGGCGACGCGCAGCTGTTCTTCAACTAAATCGAGTCCGGTAATTTCTTCGGTAACCGGGTGTTCCACTTGCAGTCTCGTATTCATTTCAAGAAAATAAAAGTTTTTCTGTTCATCGACTAAAAATTCAATCGTTCCGGCGTTCGTATAGCCGATATGTTTGGCAGCCTTGACAGCGGCTTCCCCCATTTTCCGCCGCGTTTTTTCATCTAAAAACGGCGATGGTGCCTCTTCGACGACTTTTTGGTGGCGGCGCTGAATCGAACATTCCCGCTCCCACAAATAAATGCAGTTCCCATGTTTGTCGGCGAGAAGCTGAATCTCAATATGACGTGGATTGGCGATATATTTCTCTAAATACATCGCCCCGTCGCCGAAGAATGAAGCGGCCCGCTTTTGATTGCCGGCAAACGCTTTGCGCAGCTCGTCTTCATCGCGCACGATTTGCATGCCGATGCCGCCGCCTCCCGCCGAAGCCTTTAACATAATCGGATAGCCGATCGCTTCAGCGGTTTTTACCGCTTCCTCGACATCTTGAAGCGGAAAGGCGATGCCGGGTACGATCGGCACTCCGGCCGTTTCCATCGTTTTTCTCGCTTCAATTTTGCTTCCCATTTTTGCGATCACATCCGCTTTCGGCCCGATAAAGACGATGCCTTCTTCTTCGCAGCGGCGGGCGAATTGCGGATTTTCCGATAACAATCCGTAGCCCGGATGGATGGCTTCCGCTTTTGTCGCTTTCGCCACTTCAATAATTTTCTCGATATTTAAATAGCTTTCGCTTACGCGTGGCTTTCCGATCAAATGTGCCTCATCCGCCAGCTTGACGTGAAGCGAGTCAGCATCCGCTTCCGAATAGATCGCCACCGTTTGAATCCCTAACTTTTTGCACGTGCGAATCACCCTTACCGCAATCTCCCCGCGGTTGGCGATCAATATTTTTGCAAACATCCCATCACCCTTTGTCTCCTTAGTTAGTTTCGTTTTATTGCGAAGCGGGACGGCGAAATAACGCGCCGCTTCGCCAGACAATTGTTTTAGTTCGTCAATCTGAGACGCTGTTTCGCCATTTCGCGCAATTTAAATTTCTGTATTTTTCCGGAGGCTGTCATCGGATACGAGTCGATGAATTCGATATAGCGCGGGATTTTATGGCGCGAGATTTTCCCGCGGCAAAACTCGCGAATTTCTTCTGCAGTTGCCGTCTGTCCTTCTTTCAAAATAATCCACGCCATCACTTCTTCTCCATATTTTTCATCCGGCACGCCGACGACTTGAACATCCAAAATTTTTGGATGTTTGTATAAAAATTCTTCAATTTCACGCGGGTAAATATTTTCGCCGCCGCGAATAATCATGTCTTTTAAACGTCCTGTGATCCGGCAATATCCGTTTTCATCCATCACCGCTAAATCGCCGGTATGCAGCCATCCATCTTCATCAATCACTTCTTTCGTTGCATCTGGATTGTTGTAATAGCCTTTCATCACATGGTAACCGCGCGTGCATAATTCCCCTTGCACACCTGGCGGCACTTCTTTATTTGTCCCAGGCTCGACGATTTTCACTTCGACATTTGGCAGCGCACGACCGACCGTTTCCACGCGCAAGTGAATCGGGTCATCCGTTCTTGTCTGTGTGATCACCGGCGATGATTCTGTCTGACCATAAGCAATCGTAATCTCTTTTATTCCCATTTTCTCGATGACCGCTTTCATCACTTCAATCGGGCAAGGAGAGCCGGCCATAATTCCCTTGCGAAGCGTTGATAAATCATATTTTTCAAAATCAGGATCGTTTAATTCGGCAATAAACATCGTCGGCACCCCATGCAAGGCCGTGCATCTTTCCGCTTGCACGGTTTGCAGCACTTGTTTCGGGTTAAATTCCTGCACCGGCACCATCGTTGCCCCGACCGTAGCGCATGCCAACGTGCTCATCACGCAGCCGAAGCAATGGAAGAACGGCACTGGGATGCAGAGGCGGTCACTTTTGGTGAGCTTCATGCACTGCGCAACATTATAGGCATTGTTGACAATATTGTAGTGGGTGAGCATCACGCCTTTCGGGAATCCCGTCGTTCCCGAAGTGTACTGCATGTTGATGACATCATGCGGATCGAGCGAGTTCATCCGTTCATCAAGTTGTTCTTCCGGCACATCATGCGCCATCGCAAGAATGTCGTTCCATGTAAACATCCCCGGATAGCGTTTCTCCCCAATGAACACGACATTTTTCAATTTTGGCAAACGCTTGGACTGAAGCTTTCCAGGCTCGCATGTGCGCAGCTCCGGAACAATCTCGTAAACAATATCCACGTAAGAAGAACCGCGATATTGTTCGATTAAAAAGAGCGTCGTCGAATCGGATTGTTTTAATAAATACTCTAATTCTGCGGCGCGGTAGTTTGTATTGACAGTAACAAGCACTGCTCCCATTTTTCCGGTCGCAAATTGACAAGCGATCCATTCCGGCACATTGGTTGCCCAAATCGACACATTTTCCCCTTTTTCAATGCCAAGCCGCATCAACCCGCGCGCCACTAGACGGCAATAGTCATTAAATTGCCTATACGTCATCCGTAGGCCGCGGTCTGCATACACAACCGCCTCATGATCCGGATGCAACCTCGCTTTTTCCTCCAGCAGCTTCCCCACCGTGACCGTCAACATAAACCGTCTCCTCCCCTTTGTCCAGATTCATTTCTAGCTATATGCGCATTTCCCGGTATTTAGCATCCAAGTTGACGAGCGATGACCAGACGTTGAATTTCGGACGTGCCTTCCCCGATTTCCATTAGTTTAATGTCGCGCAAATGGCGCTCGACTTCATACTCTTTCATATAGCCATAGCCGCCGTGAATTTGAATCGCCTGGTTGCAAACGCGAAAGCCCATTTCCGAAGCAAACAGTTTCGCGAACGATGCTTCTTTTGTGAACGGTTTGCCTTGATCCTTGAGCCATGCCGCTTTATACACCATATTGCGGGCGAGTTCAATTTCCATCGCCATATCGGCAAGCTTAAACTGGATCGCTTGAAATTTTGAAATAGTCTGACCAAATTGGACACGCTCTTTTGCGTATTGAAGCGCTTTCTCAAATGCCGCTTGGGCAATGCCAACCGCCAATGCAGCAATGGAAATGCGGCCGCCATCAAGCGTGTATAAAAACTGTTTAAACCCTTTTTTCGGATCGCCAAGTACGTTTTCTTTCGGCACGCGGACGTTTTCAAACACAAGCTCACACGTATTGGAAGCGCGGACGCCCATTTTGTCGTAGTTCGAGCGAATCGTAAACCCTGGCGTATCCGTTGGAACGATAATGGCGGAAATAATATTTTTGCCGCGTTCATCTTTTCCCGTTACCGCCGTGACAATCACCTGTCTGGAATATTGGGCATTGGTAATCCAGCACTTTTCGCCGTTAATCACATATTCATCTCCATCCAATACCGCTGTAGTGCGTGTGCCGCCTGCATCAGATCCAGCGTTTGGTTCGGTCAAGCCAAACGCTCCCAACGTTTCTCCTTTCGCCATCGGAACAAGCCACTTTTGCTTTTGTTCTTCCGTGCCGAAATAATAAATCGGGCTTGCGCCTAAGGAAACGGCAGCAGCATAGCTTAATCCGGTGCCGCCGCAAGCACGGCCGATTTCTTCGACAGCGATGGCATAGGAAATCGTATCTCCGCCCGAACCGCCATACTTTTCTGGAAACGGGATGCCTAAAAGCCCTAATTCGCCCATCTTTTTAAACACTTCAACAGGAAAATACGCTTCTTCATCCCATTTCGCCGCGTATGGCGCAATTTCCTTCTCGGCAAAGTCACGAACCATCTCTTTAATCATCTGCTGCTCTTTTGTTAATTCGAAATTCATTCTCTCTCCCCCATTAGATTTATCATTTATCTTAAAACCGACTAGTCGGTTTTAATCGTTAACAATAGAAACAGATGACAACTGCCTCTGTTTCTATTTAGACCGACTAGTTGGTTTCTTTACAAACACACACATTATTTCTCCTTCGAAAACGAATGAAACAAAGACGGAAGCAAAAATCGAGAAATGGACGGTTTTTCCTTCATTTCTTCCCTCAGCACGGCATGCAAAATAAAATCAGCAAAATATTTCGCGATTTGCTCGATCGTAAGCGGGCCTTCTGGGTTATACCATTTATACGTCCAGTTGACCATGCCGATAATCGACATGCCAGTAATTTCAACAGATAGTTCGGGACGGAATTCCCCTGCTTCGATCCCCTCGCGGATGACGCGAAAAATGACTTGTTTGAATTCATCACGTTTTCGGTTGATCTTTTCCGAGTATTCCGGCTTTAAATATGTGCTTTCCTGATAAAAAACAGTAATATGAGGCTTATATAAATGAAACACTTTAACAAATGACTGGATAATGGCATATAAGCGCTCTGTCGGGGTTTTGTAGTTTTCATACGCTTCCTGCGCCTTATTCAAGACATACGTAATAAATACGTCATGAATGTGATAAAGCAGCTCGTCTTTTGACTTAAAGTTATGGTAAAAGCCGCCTTTTGACGTATCGCTTTCCGTCACAATGCGGTCAACGGTCACGCCGTGATACCCATATTTTTCAAAGAGGCGAAGAGCAGTGTCAATAATTCGGTCTTTTAGCGGTTTTTCTGCCATGAAAAATCTCCTTTGCTTTTATATTACCACTATTTTCTGAAAAATAAAATATTTTTTGTTTAATTATAAAATACGGAATGGTTGCCGGAATTGTCAACTATCGTTTATCATCAATCATGTAACGAAAAAGAAAGGAACGATACGATGGCAAAAATATTAGTGTTAAATGGCAGTTCAAGAGAAAACGGAAATACGGAACAGCTTACAAACATGATGTTGGAAGGAATCTCTTGTACCCACGTTCATCTTAGAGACTTTCATATTCAGCCGATTGTTGACAAACGCCACGATCCGGCAGGGTTTACGAAAGTTGACGATGATTATGATCAAATGATGGAGCTCGTTCGCCAACATGATGTTCTTGTTTTTGCGACTCCCATCTATTGGTATGGAATGAGCGGGCATATGAAACAATTTATCGATCGCTGGTCACAAAGTTTACGGGATACACGATTTTCTTTTAAAGAAGAAATGAAAAAGAAAAAAGGCTTTGTCGTGATTTGCGGCGGTGACGATCCGTATATAAAAGGTCTTCCGCTCATTCAACAGTTTCAGTACATCTTCCAATTTATCGGTCTGGAATACATCGGCTATGTGATCGGAGAAGGAAACGCTCCTGGAGACGTTTTGCACGACAAACGAGCTATCAGTCAAGCGAAATACTGGAATGCTTTTTTTCAAGCTCTTTAAAAATTCCTCCGTTTTCAGCGGAGGAATTTTTTCTTCATCCCTCATACGTTATTAATTGCTTCGCTGCGCGGCACGTCTTTTTCATGCTTGAACGTGCCAAACTTCCCCAACGTCTCGTCCCCCTTATGAAACAAACTCGAGAATCGTCTCAATCACTTCTGTTTCCCAACGATGACCGTCAAACGTATGGTTGGCTCCTTCAATCAAATGGATAGTGGCGCGGCTGCCGTAACATAACTGCTTATACAGATGGCTGACGCGGTACGGTACGACATCATCCTTCGTCCCATGAATAAGCAGCACAGGGCCGTCGTACGGCTTGGCCCGCTCAAATACGTTGATCGTTTGTAAATCCTCTAAAAACGCGCGTCCAACTAAGTTTCCCCCGTGATCAAAATAAGGAGCGGTCGCATCGATATTTCCTTGCCGAATCGTCTCCGCGATCAGCTCGTACATGTTTCCTGCCGGCGCCATAAGAATTAATTTGGCGACATCGTTCGGTCTTTCGCCGGCAACGACACTGGCAACAAGCCCGCCCATGCTGAGGCCGAGCAAACAAATGCGCGATGGATTAATGCGCGCATCGCGTTTGACAAAGTCGACAATCGCATGCGCTTCCTCTATTTCTTTAGATACGGTCATCTCTTCAAAGTCGCCGTCGCTTTCCCCGCTGCCTAAAAAGTCGAAGCGGAAGCTGGCGATTCCTTTCTTCTCAAGTGCACGTGATATTTTTAAAAACAAACGGTGCGGTTCTATCTTCGTACCGGTAAATCCGTGAAACAAAATAACGGCAGGGATCTTTTCATCCAGCGCTTTTTCCGGGATATGTTCCATCCCGCGCAGCGTCATGCCACGATGAGTCAATGTAATCGCTCTTTGCACCTTGCCCCTCTCCCTCCTGATTTTCTCTATAAATACTATTGTTCGCTATATTTGTATGCGATTCCTCTATGACATATAGGCGGTTTCTACAATTTTATACATAATCATGACGGTTTTTCCAAAACATAAAGATGGAGGTGGCTTCTTTTGGAACCGATGTTATGTCCGAACTGCAAAACAAATCGAACCCGTTTCCATTTAATCGAGCAACATCCGCGAGCAGTAAAGCTCAACCCACAAACAGGCGAAATTGAACAAGAATATACGAACGAGGCGTTAGAACCGTTCCATCTTCCGTATCGCGGCCCAAGCTACCGCGTCCAATGCGGCACATGCGGGCTCATTGAAGATGCGGAAATGTTTATTCAGCGTGCAAAATCTTCGCAAATGAGGTGACCAATATGGCAAACAAAAAACAAACTCCATCATCATTGGTCGACCAAAAACAACTTGTTAACGGCAAGGCAAAAGCAATGAGAGAACAAGGCGACCAACATATTCGCCGCGTCACGCCAAACGGAGCGGACGGGCAATAATCATGAAAGGTGGGCCTACTTCCCAAGTCAAAGTAGGCCCACCCTTTTCTAGCGATACATCGTTCATGTACCGATATCGCGAAAACCAAGATGTTTGTAAATGCTGCCTGCCTTTGAATTATTGTAAAAATAAGCATAATGTTTTCCCTTCGTCTTGCATTTACGATCTTTCATGGATTCGAGCTATATTTAACTAAAAGCAGACAAACATCATATACATAAATTTATGTAAACTGATGATAAACGAAACAGATGGAGGAAAAATGAATGAAATTTGTCGACGAGCTATACGAATACTATAAAAACCGACTCACAGGTGATGAAGAAGATGCGGAAGCGATGACGATGTCGATTTTGGAAGAGCTCGATCGCAACGATTTGATGCAGCTCATTGAAGAAATGACCGATGAGGAATTAATGGGGATGATGGGGCTTTACATTCTCGAAAGCCTAAAAGCGAAAATGGCGCATGATGGAATCGGACAAACCAAACTACGAGATATGCCGAACGTTCACTGAAAACAATAAGGGATGGCGTGACTACGCCATCCTTGAGGCGGTGTTATTGAAAAAACTCGACGTCATATCCTTCTTTTAACAACACTTGGTGAATTTGATGAATATGATCTTGATTTTTTGTTTCGAGCGAAAAATGAATTTCCGCCTGTCCCGGCAATACTTTTGCCCCAATGCGCTGATGGTGAATGGACATGACGTTTGCTTCTAATTCGGCAATAATGCGCAATAATTTATTGAGCTGGCCCGGTTTGTCGGAAATGACGGTCGTAAACGTGACAAACCTTCCGGATTCGACAAGACCACGTTCAATAATGCGCGAAATAAGGGTAACATCGACATTGCCTCCGCTTAATATGACGACGACTTTTTTTCCGGTAAATGGAAGCTTTTGATACAACAGCGCTGCCAGCGGACACGCCGCCGACCCCTCGACTAACAGCTTGTTCCGCTCCAGCAAATATAACATTGTCCGCGAAATTTCCGCTTCTTCGACGCAAACGACGCCATCTACGTATTTCTCAATATATTGGTACGTGATATTTCCTGGCTTCTTCACCGCAATCCCATCAGCAATCGTATCCGAGGAGGCAATCACCACCGGCTTTTTATGGCGAAGGGCCGCCGTCATTCCCGGACAGGCCGCTGATTCGACGCCATACACTTGGATCGACGGTTTTAACTGTTTTAATGTAAACGCCAATCCTGAAAGCAGACCGCCGCCACCAACCGGGCACAGGACAACATCAATATCCGGAAGCTGCTCGAGAATTTCCAAGCCGATCGTTCCTTGCCCTGCCATCACTGCCAAATCGTCAAACGGATGGACAAACGTCATACCGCGCTGCCGCTGCAGTTCAAGCGCATACTCAAGCGATTCGTCAAACACATCGCCATGCAAAATCACTTCTGCGCCGTATCCTTTTGTCGCTTCGACCTTGCTTAACGGCGCCCCTTTCGGCATGACAATCGTGCACGGGATGCCGATCATGCCGCTGGAGTAGGCGACCCCTTGGGCATGGTTTCCTGCCGATGCGGCAATCACCCCACGTTTTCGTTCTTCTTCTGTTAACGACATAATTTTATTAAACGAGCCTCGCACTTTAAACGAACCGGTTTTTTGCAAGTTTTCCAATTTCATATATACATTATTGCCGGATAAATTGCTAAACGTTTGCGAATGCTCGAGCGGGGTTTGATGAACAACTCCTTTCATTTTCTCTCTTGCTTCTAGCACATCATTTAACGTTAGCATCGTTTTCATCACCTAACTATTTTCATTTCAGCTATCACACTAATCATTATATAAGAAAAATGAGCAGTGCTACAAACTATACTGCATATAGCGCTTTTTTCCCTTCATTAAGTGAAAAGCGTATAAAATAAACTAACAAAGGCGCTAATCCCAATAATGGCCCCAGCCTCCACAGGACTGATTCCTTTCACCTTGGTTAAATAAATCGACAAAAACGGAATCGTCATAAACGTCGCTGTCTTTGCAAACAGCGTGCCGATGATAATATGTAAGCTGATTGGATGTAGTGAAAGAATGTTTCGCATATGTTTCCTCCTAGTGCATATATATTTTGCAAATCTTTCCGAACTTCATTATGATAGAAAAGGAACGAACTTCCGGAGGGAATAATATGGAAAAGAATCGATTTCTTCCCCTTTTATTTGCTATCATGTTTTTAGTGATGTCAGGATTTGGAATTATCATCCCTGTACTCCCCTTTTTAGCCGAAGACATCGGGGCGACTCCGACACAGTTAGGGCTGCTTATGGCGATTTACTCCCTAATGCAATTGTTGTTTGCCCCGTTTTGGGGGCAGATGTCGGACCGCTACGGACGCAAGCCGATTTTATTCATCGGCATCGCCGGTCTATCTCTTTCTTTCTTTTTGTTTGCTATCGCTAAAACGCTTGCCATGCTGTTTATCGCCCGCATTATCGGCGGAATACTGTCAGCAGCTACGATGCCTACGGCAATGGCTTATGCGGCCGACGTCACCACGTCGCAGGAACGCGGAAAAGCGATGGGAGCGATCGGCGCGGCTACGGGACTTGGGTTTATTTTCGGCCCGGCAATTGGCGGCATTTTTTCAAAAATGAATTTACATACCCCTTTCTTTATTTCAGGCTGTCTTTCCGCCATCACCGCCTGTTTTGTCCTGCTGTTTTTAAAAGAATCATTATCAAAAGAAAAACAATCGTCTGGTTCAAAAACGAAAGAACCAATGTGGCATATGCTCAAAGGACCTCTCTTGTTTTTATATTTGCTGCAATGGTTCATTACGTTTTCGCTCGCCGGGCTGGAAGCGACCTTCGCTTACTTTGCCGCCAAACGCGCCGGATTATATTCTGCACAGCTAGGGTACATTTTTATGATTATGGGCCTTGCGAGTGCTGTTGTCCAAGGGGGACTTATCGGCAAATTGATTCGCAAATTCGGTGAAGGCCGCGTCATTCAAGGCGGCATTATCGTATCTGCCATCGGATTTGCCTTGATTTTACTTGTTCGTAATTTTCTGACCGCTGCCGTCTTTTTATCGGTATTTGGCGTCGGCAACGGCGTCATCCGCCCTTGTGTATCGGCGCTTGTCACGAAACACGCGCCAAGCGGCCAAGGGCGCGCCACCGGGCTTCTCTCTTCCTTTGACTCACTCGGGCGCATTGTCGGCCCGGTAGTTGCCGGTTGGATGTTTACGAAAATGATCGAACTTCCTTATCTTTTTGGCATTGGCTTATCTATTTGCGCACTCGTTCTTTACTACCTATTTTCCAAACAATCAAATGAGATGCGCCGTACATTATCTTAGGGGAAATCTTTCCCCTTTTTAAATTGTTTATTTAGAAAATATTTTAATAAAAATTATAAATATTCATACTATTTTTGTATAATGTTGAATGATAAAATATTTTTTCACTACACGCAACTGAAATTTTATCACAATATTTCGATTGGCGTAGTTTTTCACTCTTTCATAACCTAATTTCTAAATTTACTCACAAGCCTCCCCTCTAAACCGAATAGGGACGGAAAAAATTCATATCACAACCTTGCAAAAACCGTCAGATTTATTCAAAATTTGCTTATATAAAAACAAACAATACGGGAAAGGATGAAACAGATTGACGGAAAAATGGTATTACACTTCCCCAACAACTAGCGAATGGACAACAACGATCACAAGCGCAAAAAAAGACGGAGATACATACATTATCACATTGTCAGAAACGGCCTTCTATCCCGAAGGCGGCGGGCAGCCGTGCGACAACGGAGTGATCGCCGGTATCCCTGTGCTTGAAGTGTTCGAAAAAAATGAAGAAGTATATCATCGTCTTCCTTCCCTCCCTGCTGCATCAACTGTTCGTTGTCAGATTGATATGGCGCGCCGTCTCGACCATACCCAGCAGCATAGCGGCCAGCATTTATTGTCTGCCGTGTGCATCGAACTGTTTGACGCTCATACCGTCGGATTCCATATGGGCAGTGAAGTCGTAACGATTGATTTAAATGTCCCGTCTTTATCGGAAGAGGCGCTTACGGCCATCGAAAATCGCGCCAATGAATTGATTTACGCCAACATCCCTGTCGAAACCTATTACGTCACAAAAGAAGAAGCACGCCAGCTTCCGTTTCGCAAGCTTCCTAAGATCGAAGGAAATATCCGCGTTGTCGAAATAAAAGGGATTGATGTTTCCGCCTGCTGCGGCACGCATGTATCGCGGACGGGGGAAATCGGCATGATTAAGCTGTTGAAAGCGGAACGCCACCGTGGAATGACTCGTCTCTCGTTTGTTTGCGGCAAACGTGCGCTTACCGATTATCAGCTGTCCCATCGCATCGCGACCGCTGTTTCTCAGCAACTGGGGACGAATCGGGATATGCTGCTTGACGTTCTCGGCAAATGGGAAGCGGAAAAGAAAGAGTTGCAAAAGCAGCTTGAACAATATAAAGAGATCCTATTTGCCATAGAGGCGGAAAACGCCGCTCAACAGGCAAAGCAAGAACAAGTCGTCATGCGCGTTTATAAACAATATACCTTAAAGGACATACAAACCATTGCCAACATGATTGCCAACCGCTATGAAAAAACAGCGGTGCTGGCTACAGCATTAGAGCAGCGCATCGTAATCGTTAAAGCGCCTTCCCTTTCTCTGCACATCGGAAAGTGGCTCAAAGAAATGCTGTCATTATCAAGCGGAAAAGGTGGCGGAAACGAGCGGCAGGCGCAAGCCGTTTTTCCTTCCGAAGAAGAGATGCAGAAGTTTCTCCGTTTATTGCAAGACGATATCAAAAAGGTGAGCGCCTGTGATTGACGCTCACTTTCATCTTGACTAGTATAGACATATTGAAGAAATATAAAAACATGGCGGGAAGCAGAAGTTACGGGGTAGTAGCGGTTTCCACCGATTTGCCCTCCAGCTATCGGATACTGGAATGAAAACAAAAGCAGGCGAAACGTTCGCCTCCGTCATCACCGCCAATACGAAAAGATTGTGCCTTCAATGATAGCCAAAATAAGTGTATTTTTGTACAATAACTAACGGATGTTCAATTAAGGAGTTTGGGATGATGGATGATTTATCCTACGAAAACCTGAAACAGCGAATAGCAGAATTAGAACAACAAATACAATGTTATCAAAATTTTATTAAAAAAATTCCATTTCCATTTGTTTTCACCGATTACAAAACAGGAATAAAATTAGAAAAAAGCCGCGAAAAAGCAGCGCCAATCATGAAGCCGATTCCTGCATCTCCGGCAAAAGAGGCAGAATTACAATGGGACATCGATTTTTATCGAGACATACCGTTTGAGAAAATCGAAACATTTTTAACGCCGATTCTTGACCTTGTTCCTCATCATATTGTGTTTGTCGATGGCAACGGCATCATTACGCTTTGCAACTTGCAAGCGGCCAACGATACCGGGGTGGACCGCGACGCGATTATTGGAAAACATATCCGCGAATTATTGCAGCTGCCCGATGAGCTGATTGTGACGCTGCAGTCCATTGAAAAAAAGGAACCGATCTATAATCAGGAAGTATTAGACCGCTTTTACGGCATCATTAATACGCGCATTATTTATAATGACGACGGTTCGATCAAACGGGTCATTAGCATGTTCCAATCGTTAAACATGATGAAGGAAACCGAAAAGCTTGCCGTCGCCGGCCGCATCGCCGCTGGGATTGCCCACGAAATTCGCAATCCACTGACGACTGTTCGCGGTTATTTGCAATTTTTGAAAAACGATCTTCCAGATCGAATTATTTCGCTTATCGATCGTCTGCTTATTCCCGAGCTGGATCGCGCCAACAACATTATTACTGACTTCTTAAGCACCGCAAAGCCTGCGGATATAAAAATGGAAAAAATTAAACTCAACCAATTTATTCGCAAAGACGTCGGAATGCTGTTGCAGAGTGAAGCTTTGTTAAATAATGTAAATGTTTATTTTGATTTAGATGACCAGCTAGATCGGTGTGAAATAAACGGTGATAAAAATCAGCTGCTGCAAGTGTTTTTAAATTTATTCCGCAATTCGGTCGAGGCTAAAGTAAAAAAGACGATGAATGTCACTATTTCTAGCAAACGATCGAACAACATGGTGCAAATTCAATTTTGCGATGACGGGCCGGGCATACCTCCGACAGTGATTGATCATATTTTTGATCCGTTTTTCTCGACAAAAGAAACAGGCACCGGCCTTGGGCTTTCGCTATCGCGAAAAATCATCGAACTTCACAAAGGAACGATGAAAGTGCAAAGCGGCGACAAAGGCACATGTTTTTTTATTGAGCTTCCCATTGACGATAAAAAGCTGTCCGTATAATAAACGGGGCAGCTTTTTTGCTTGTACTTTTATTTAAAAGTAGTTTCTTTTTTATACTTTGTATTTAGAACAATGTTTAGTAATAAATCATATTGCAAAGCAAGAGATTTCATTCTTGTTTCTTCCTTTCTTTTCTATTATTCTATATTAATAGTGCAATCTTTTTTATAGAAAAGAGGCTGTTGGCGATGCAGCAAACGATGACGTATAGAGAGAAAATCGTTCAATTGCTACATATTTTTCTTCCCGTATTCATCACCCAAGTCGGCCAATATGCAATGAATTTTGCCGATGTCACTATGTCAGGTCATGCCAGTTCCAAAGATTTGGCGGGAGTCGCGATTGGATCCAGCTTATGGGTTCCGGTGTTTACCGGAACGAGCGGCATTTTGCTGGCGCTAACCCCCATCGTTTCCCAGCATCTTGGAGCGAAGCGGCATGAACAAATTCCCCATGCGGTTATCCAAGCGATGTATTTAGCGGGTGTGATCGCACTTTTTATCATTGCCATAGGCGCCATCCTTTTGCATCCGATTCTGAACCATATGAATCTAGACAACAAGGTGCAGCGCGTCGCTTTTCACTATTTAATGGCCCTTTCTGTTGGCATCATCCCGCTCTTACTTTACTATGTTTTGCGCTGCTTTATCGATGCGCTCGGACAGACAAAAATGACGATGTTTATCACTTTAACGGCGCTGCCAATCAATATTTTGTTCAACTACTTGCTTATTTACGGCCAATGCGGATTTCCAAAGCTCGGCGGCGTCGGTACCGGCTATGCAACCGCCATTACCTACTGGTATTGCTTTTTTATCGCCGTTATTATTGTCCGAAAGTTTCAGCGTTTTGCCCGCTACCGCTTGTTTACGCGTTTTTATCCTCTCTCTTTCGCTGCGTGGAAAGAGCTTTTGAAAATTGGCGTGCCGATTGGTTTTGCGATTTTCTTTGAAACGAGCATTTTTGCCGCCGTTACGTTGCTGATGAGCGAATTCAGCACGACGACGATCGCCGCCTATCAAAGCGCTATGAATTTTGCTTCGCTGCTATATATGATTCCGCTCAGCATTTCAACCGCTTTGACCATTGCCGTCGGCTTCGAGGTCGGGGCGAATCGCTATCAAGATGCGAAGCAATACAGCTATCTTGGCATCGGCATGGCGGTAGCGACAGCAGTCGTAACATCGCTTTTGCTTTATTTTTTCCGCGCCGATATCGCCCGTATTTATACGAATGAGCCTGATGTTTTAGCGCTGACGGCACAATTTTTATTGTATGCGATTTTCTTCCAGTTTTCCGATGCGGTCGCCGCTCCCATCCAAGGAGCGCTTCGCGGCTACAAAGATGTGAATGCCACATTTTGGGCCGCCTTCGTCGCCTACTGGGGCATTGGGCTTCCGCTCGGTTACACGCTCGCCAACTTTACTACTCTAGGAGCTTTTGGCTACTGGATTGGGCTGATTTCAGGACTTGCTGCTGGCGCGATATTTCTCTTTTTCCGCCTTCTTTCTATCCAGCGCCGCTACGGATGCAGAAACGAACAAGGCTGACATGCATCCAAGCTGTCAGCCTTCCATTATTTATTAATACTGTTTTTTATATATTTCAATATTTCGCGATCGATTTTTCTTTTTCCGGTTCGCGCTCCTGAAAAAATGCATGAAACGGAAAAAGCCTAAGTTTCTCCAACTTCACTTTTCTGCTTTCTAAAAAATATTGGGAAGATGCTGTACCCCAGCCTCTTCCCATTTGTCCATGTGATGTGGCTAGTTAGTCATTAGCACCATGTTGCTCCGACAATGATGAGCAAGATGAACAAGACAACGATCAGCACGAAACTAGAACCACGACCATAGCCGAAGCCGCCATAGCCATAGCCGCCACAGCCGAAGCCGCCCCAAGGGCCGCCAAAGCCGTATAAGCCAAATGGCATCATTCTTCACCTCCTTTTACAAAATCACTGGTTGTTAGTACACCCAGCCACCAATACACGCACATCCAACAATAATCAACAAGATGAACAAGACAACAACTAACGCAAATCCGCCACCGTAAGCTGCACCCACTTGAAAGCACCTCCTTCACTTTTGTACTAGTAGACTATTCAACTAACGGGTAAATGGTTAGATGTTTTCATAAAAATAGGTATTTGCCGGGCCGCCGGGAAAACAAAAAAAACGGACTGGTTCTTCCAATCCGTTTTTACACTTCAAGGGAATTCCGTTTCATCCATTTGTCATGCAACCATTGCATTCGCTTTGTTTTAGCGAAAGAAAAAATAATAAGCGCCCCCCAAATGCAGCTAAACGCATACATGTGCGTTTTCGTAAACGCCTCATGAAACAAAAACACGCCAAGCAGCAAGCTGATCGTCGGGGCAATATATTGCAAAAACCCTAGCATGGTCATGGAAATTCGTCTTGCTCCTTTTGCAAAATATAAAAGCGGGATCGCGGTTGCCGGACCGGCCCCAAGCAGCAATACCCCCTGCCAAATGGTCACCGATGACAGCAAAGAAGGGGCATCGTTATACAGAAGCAGAAGATAGACAAAGGAAATTGGTGTCACCGCCATCGTCTCGAGCGTCAAACCAACGGCAGCATCGAAGCTTGCCAGTTTTTTTACCAGTCCATAAAATCCGAACGAAAAGGCAAGCGACAGCGCAACCCATGGGAATGTACCGTATTGAAAGGTCATGATACAGACTCCAAGGCAGGCGAGCGCAAAAGAAATCCATTGCCATACGTTAAGCCGCTCTTTTAACACGATCATCCCCAATACAACACTCACGAGCGGGTTAATATAATATCCTAAACTTGTCTCGACAATATGGCCATGATTGACCGCCCATATGTATATAAACCAGTTTGCGCTGATTAAAATGGCAGCCGCGCTGATTCCCCCCACTAATTTTGGCTGCCTGCAAATGGCAGACAGCTGATGGCGCCACGCTTTCAGCTGCCGGGTGGCCCACAGCAGTCCAATCATAAACAGAAACGACCAGATGATGCGGTGCGCTAAAATTTCCAACGCCGGGCGGACTTCCAACAGCTTCCAATACAACGGCAGTATGCCCCATAACAAATACGAAAACGCCGTATAGATGATTCCAATTTTTTCTTCGTGCGATTGGCTCACTTGCTCTATCTCCTTTTACTTTTATTGCTTCCGTTTCATTATAACCCCATTTTCTGTTTCCTTCCAAGAAAAAACGCCTGTAAAAGGAGCAGGCGTTTTTCCTAATTATCTAATTGCCGCTAACACGATGATCAGCAAAATAAACAGCACGACGATTAATGCAAAGGAAAAACCGTAGCCATAGCGATGTCCTCCGTATCCGTAGCCATAGTAATGCGGCACGCATCCGTCATAGTACCACATCGTCCTCTCCCCTTTCCTCAATAATGAATGATACATGCACAACCAACAATAATTAACAAAATAAACAGTACGACAATAATCGTATAACCGCTGTCGAATATGCCGCTCACGGCGGGCACCCCCTTCGTCTGTTCACCGCCATTATATGCATCCGCCCACTCCCTCGGGCGGGCTATCGCCCAATTTCACGAAAAAAAGATGGGCAGAAACACTGTCCATCTTTATTTTTCTTTTGTACCGGTCTCCCCCCACCAGCCTTTTTTCTTAAAATAAAGCGCAATCAAAGCAGCCGTTGCCGCCATCAATAAAAGTGCAAAACCATAGCCGTATTTCCATTTTAGTTCCGGCATTACCTCAAAATTCATGCCGTACACCCCGGCGATAAACGTCATCGGCATAAAAATCACGCTCACTAACGTTAATGTTTTCATAATGACGTTCATATGATCGGATTTCAACGAAAGCTGCAAATCAAAAATGCCAGACAACGACTCTTTAAACGTATCCAATGCCGCCGTAATGCGGGCAAAACGGCCAGCGACATCTTGCATATAAGGGTTCGTTTCGGCATTGATATATGGAAGCGTTGTATGCTGGATCGTTTTCATCATCTCTTCTTGGGCTTCAGCCACTTGACGCAACTCATGAATGCGAATTTTCCATCGGTAAATACTACGCCCGATTT
Organism: Parageobacillus caldoxylosilyticus NBRC 107762; assembly: GCF_000632715.1. Classification (GTDB taxonomy): domain Bacteria; phylum Bacillota; class Bacilli; order Bacillales; family Anoxybacillaceae; genus Saccharococcus; species Saccharococcus caldoxylosilyticus. The sequence goes on from NZ_BAWO01000031.1 coordinate 45,424, forward strand.
CATTGGCAAACGGCGTTTTAAATACTTGTTTTTCCAATACCTGAATGCGGTCGGCAATATCATCAATGACTTGCAAAAAACGGATAGCAGTGATATCTAAAAAATGGTATATTACATATCCAGGATGTATGGCATGTTCACGGTGGTGAAGCAGCCGTTCCTTTACTTTTTCTACCAGCGGATCATCTTCTTCCATATAACTAATGACATACCGTTCTGTCGCAAGCAAGTGAATTTTTGCCGTCTGCAGCTCAGGACGAATGACAAAAAGCGCCAGAAATAAATGCTGCCCATATTCGTCTACCATGGGAATATCCGTTCCGAACAACAGCCGCTGTTTTGCTAGCGGATGAACGGAAAGCGCGTCTAACAGCCTCTCTAAATCCATTTTCGAAGCTTTCGTAAAATGCAGCCAACACGCACCGTTTCCAATAGGGGCATGATGACGATATTGCCCCTCTATTTCCAGTGTCTGTGTAGGATGGTATGCCATCGTCAAATTCCTTTCTTTCATAAAGTTTGCATATTATAGTGTTTGCATTTTCATATAAAAAAAACCTTAACCGCTTGGAAAGAAGGCGGTTAAGGGGTCTTCTCCGGTTCAATATGGACATGTGTCGCCTCAATGTTATAGCGTTTTTTCATTAATCGCTCCACCTCGTCGGCGATTTCATGGCTTTTGACAACAGTCAAATACGGATCAACATGGATCGTTACTTCAAGAACAATGTCATTCCCTAACATCCTCGCTTTTATATCCGCAACATCCTTTACTCCATCAATAGCGGCAATTTCATGCTTGTATGCCGTTAACGTTTGTTCATCAAACCCATCGGTTAACGTATGGGATGTTTCCATAAATACTTCCCAGGCCGTTTTGCAAATAATTCCGCCGATGATCACCGCAACAAGCGGATCCAGCCATAGAAGCTTGATTTGTACACCAGCGATGCCGATGACCGTTCCGATGCTGACAAGCGCATCGGACAAGTTGTCTTTTGCAACGGCGGTAAGCGCCTGGCTGTTGGTTCGCTTCGCCAGCCGCATATTAAAAGAATAGACAAATAACATTACAAAAGCAGAGGCAACGGCGACGAACGCAGCAGACAATTCCGGCGCATTTCCCCTCTTTTCCGGCCGGAGCAGCGCCGATACCCCTTCCACCATGACATCGATGCCGATGGACATCATCATAAACGCTGCAATTAAAGAAGAAATATTTTCCGCTCGTGAATGACCGTATGGGTGATTGTGATCGCGCGGTTTTTTTGCAATTTTCATGCCGATATAAACGGCAACCGAAGCAATAACGTCGCTCAAATTATTCCAACCATCCGCTTTTACCCCATCGGAATGGGCGATATAACCGACAAACAGCTTGCTAGCGGCTAAAGCGACGTAAGCAACGATGCTAATGAAAGCCCCTGCTTCTGCCTTCCCTTTTCTTTCCACACACTTCACCAACCTAGTCGTCCTTTCTGCATTTATCAGTGTACCAGCAAAAAAGCGTGTGAGTCTACAGCAAAAAAGTTGACTAACGGAAGGAGTATAGAGACAGGCAAATTTTTTCCCATTTGGATAACTTTTTTGAATAAAAGCAAATTGCTACACAACTGCGTATGATAAACCAATCAACCAAACAAATAGTGGGAAAGGAGAATATAGATTGACAACTTATCTCGATATGTTGGCAGAGATGGGAGTCGACGGCGCCCACCCCGGCGGATTTGATTTAACAAAAAATATATTACGTAAACTAAAAATTGACTGCCATACTGCCCTTCTCGATGTTGGCTGCGGAACTGGACAAACTGCCGCCTATATTGCTGAACAATACGGCGCAGACGTAACGGCGATTGACATTCACCCTATTATGCTGGCAAAAGCGAAAGACCGTTTTTCCAGCCTAACACATCCCGTCCACCTTCGCCGCGCTTCCGTTGAAGCTCTTCCGTTTGCCGACGGGCAATTTGATATCGTATTATGCGAATCCGTTTTGGCATTTGTTTCTATTCCTCGGGCATTAGCAGAAATTTATCGGGTGCTAAAGCAAAACGGGGTCCTCGCCGCCATTGAAGCGTGCCATTTGCAATTAACCGATAAAGAAAAGCAAAAAATCGCCGCATTTTACGGTTTTCGCCATTTGCTTACCAGTCAAGAGTGGGAAAACGAATTGCAGAAAAAAAGTTTCCAGCATATTGGCATAACGTACTCGTCGGCTAGTCATCCCTCTGCCGCGCAAACCCCATTTCTCATTACGGCCAATATGTCCTTGCCAATATTAAAAATGATAGAAACCCACCAGCAAATGACAAAACAATATGGCGATCGACTAGGTTATTGTGTATTTTCTTGCCAGAAATAGTCATTGGTACAGACGTGTCCATCTTCCTTCACGTACAATGCAATTGTAGCATTTACAAAGGAGGGAGATAAATGTCGCCGCATTGGTACCATGTTTGTTGCCGCTACCGCGGTCAAGTGGTACGGATCCATGATAAATTTGGAAACGTCCATGTAGGACGGATCACCCGTGTCACCCCAACCCATGTTTATATTGCACCGGTCGGCCCACGCAACCTTGGCGGATTTGGCTACGCCTTCGCAGGCTGGGGATGGGGATGGGGGTGGGGCTTTGGAATCGCCCTCGCTGCCATCGTTGCCATTGCCTTAATCGGTTTGTTCTGGTGATAAATTTTTCTTATATGTAAAAAAGTGGATTACTTCTAAAGAAGCAATCCACTTTTATATTTTCTTGACTATTTTGAAATATTCTTCCAACGTTATGTTTCTTTCAAATATGACTTTCGCTGCTTTTTTGCCGACATAACGAAGGTGCCAAGGTTCATACTGGTATCCGGTGACCGCTTCTTTTCCTTTTGGATAGCGGATAATAAAACCATATTCATGGGCATGTTCAGCCACCCATTTTCCTTCCTTCGTTTCTCCAAACGCTGTTGTCAACGCATAGTCAACCGACGGACTTGTAATATCCATTGCCAATCCGGTCTGATGCTCGCTTTGTCCCGGCAGCGCAACAGCTTGAACGGCTTTTTCTCTTCCTTTTTCTTTGACTTCTTCCGTAAAGATGGCTTGTTGCCGCACATAAGAACGATATCCGGATGCGGCTACCAGATCGATTCCCTCTTTACGGGCCGCGGCAAATAACGCTTCCAATGCGGCTGCCGCTTCCGCCCGCATATATCGTTTATCCACATTCTTTTCTGCAAAAGAAAACGGCACGCGCGGCACGACTAAATCATTCGGCTTATACGTAGAGGGAAGCGACTGTTCCTTATTGACAAGCACCAGTATATTGTCTGGATTCATAATGACTTTCATGCCATTATGCACTTCAACAATATTCCAATATTTCGCTTCCAGCCACAGTTCCGGTTCGGTTGTTTCCCCTGTCTTCGGCGCGCCTTTTTTTCCGCCCGTCTGCGGTGCCTCTATGTTTTCCGCTGTTTCCTTTTTGCTATTATCCTTGCTTTGCGGATGGGCTGCATCATTTTCTCCTGCATTCGGCAATTTTTTTTCCTGTTCGCTGGACGCACCATTCAGCTGGCTGCACCCGCTGAAAAAAACAAGTGACAAAACGATTATTGCTTGACATAGCTGTTTCATTATTTCACCTTTTCTTCCATAATTAACTAATAATTAATGCGGCAAAAGCCGTCCTTCCCTTTCGCAAGGAAATTGCCGCAACGACAAAGCGGATGCGGCACATAAGCAAAGGACGACACCTTTAGGCGATTCACGCTTCGGCGCGAATCGCTGTTTCTAGCGCCACTTCAATCATTTCATTAAATGTCGTTTGTCGTTCTTTTGCTGTCGTTTCTTCCCCTGTCAAAATGTGGTCACTGACCGTTAATACCGAGAGCGCTTTACGGCCGAATTTTGCCGCTAACGTGTATAGTGCCGCTGTTTCCATTTCGACCGCCAACACGCCGTAGCGCGCCCACGTCTCCCAATTCGGCTCGTCATTATAAAACATATCGGCGGTAAACACATTGCCCACCTTTAAGGCAAGCCCTTTTTCGACACCGACTTCATACGCCGTACGCAGCAGCGCAAAATTCGCTGTCGGCGCATAATCGCGTCCACGGAAAATTAAGCGGTTCATATTCGAATCCGTAGATGCACTCATTGCTAAAATGACATCACGAACGTTCACATCTTTTTGAATCGCCCCGCACGTTCCGACGCGGATCAATGTTTGTACATCATAGCTTTGAATCAGCTCATTGACATAAATGGAAATAGAAGGAACTCCCATTCCCGTCCCTTGTACAGAAATCCGGTGTCCTTTATATGTACCGGTAAACCCAAGCATGCCGCGCACACGGTTGTAGCATGTCGCTCCCTCTAAAAATGTTTCCGCGATATATTGCGCGCGAAGCGGGTCGCCTGGAAGCAAAATTTTATCGGCAATTTCCCCATGTTTTGCCTCAATATGTATGCTCAATGTATATACCTCCTATTCGTCTTTTCAGCGCCGCGTTTTATACCTTTCTTATCATACCACATATTTGTTGAAAATGGCAGTAAGTATTATACGTAAAAAATAATTGTGATGGGCATACTGTGTATGCGCCTTCCCCATTTTGGTTTCACCAGCGATCACCTTCATGTGAACAAGGAGGGACATACGAATGAAAAAGAAGCTCGAACAAGCCGTCGAATACGCAAACAAAACAAATCCGTCTTCCCGCTCCAACAATCAGCCGTCCACGTCGAAAAAAGAAAAAACAAAGTTTTAAAAAGGGAGAGCTTTTCTCCCTTTTTTAGGACGTTTTTGAATGATAATCATGACTGTCGCGGCGGCGCGCTAAATATTTCTCGTTAATATACAATACTTTTTTATCTTTGCTGCGCGTATACTTTTTTTCCCGCCTCTTCCGTTTTCGAAAAAGCCAGCAGCCGAGCAGATAGATGGGAAAGACAAGTTCCAAAGCTCCGATAAACACGTACAAAAACTGCTTGGCAGATGCCATCGTAGACAAATGAAGTTCTATATCGCTTAATTTATAATAAGAAACGGCGACAATAAACCCGGCAACAAGGACATTGATCACATGCAGGAAAGGAACGTCTTTCCAGCGAAAAAACATTCTTTCTATTTGTTCCTTTACCAATAGCAAAACAGCAATCGAACTTGCACAAAACAGCATGGAAATAAAAAGTGCGGCCATCTTCGTTTCCCCCTTCCCCCTCACGCTTTACTGCAAGGATTTCCCATCAATGAACCGCTTTTTGCTGTACAAACTAACAGTGAGAGTACTAAACCTCTGCATGACTAAAGCCGGCAGGTTCTGACGTACGAAAGAGTTTTTTCTACACCTGCGCGCAGGCACTCACGCTTGCTCCGTGAAAAGGAGCATGAACAAAAACTCGCTGGTGTTTAGCGGCCTGTTGGCTCCATTCAAAACCGTATTTCTACTTCATCCCGATCACTCAAGTTGCGGGCTTTCGTAGCTATATACTTTTGTAAACAAGGAGGGATCTGTTTATGGGCAAAAAACATCGCAATCGTATTAACGGCCAAAAAAAGAACAACCATATTCCGAAGGAAGCATTAATCGCAGAGGATGCGGCACATGCGAAAGAATACTCTGCCGCAGGGGGACGGAAAAACGGGCCAGGGCATCATGACAACCCAGAATCATAATAAGGCTTCATCATGCTAAAATCATAAATGGAAACCCTTGTGTAATAACAAGGGTTTTCATGTTGATGGATCCACTTCATCAAAAGACAGTGTCACCACTTTTGTATACTCCCCGCGGGCAATTTCTTCTTTCGTCGCTTTTTCGTTCAGTTCCTCGTCATCATCAATTCCCGGCGCTATGGTTGGTAAGTCGTGCTCCTTCTTGTTGCGTTCCAAATGATCGCCCCCCTTTCGTTTATTATCCGTTTCCAAAATCCGCACAAACTATTCGACTTTTTTCTTCATTATACCATATCTATCCCTCTTTACACAGAATCTTTCGAATTTTTTATTAATGAAGATGAAGGCGATTGATTTTTTTCCACCCTTCCGGACATAGTCTGTAATACACCTGTCCCTTTATTCCTTCATCAATGAGTACAATATCTCCCGTACTCATAAAACGGGCGTGATAATCTTTTGGTATTAAATCTGCTACGTTAAACATGCGATAAAGGTAGGATAATGCTTCACGATGGCTCGATGCTTTCACCGTCATCCTATATACTTGCCGATATCCTTTTTTCTGGCCAAAATGCGGCGTCTGAAATATGGTGACATCATAAGTGTGATGGACATGAAGCATTTTTTTCATCAATAAACGTACCATAGTCCCTCTCTCCTTTTGTCTGGCAAATGTTAGTATTTATTCCATAATATTTGTGATTAGCCATGTCGATTCCTTTATCAAAATTGCTGTTGTTTTGTCGAATAGCATCATGAATGTTCATTATCCATTATTTTACTGTTACATCAAAAAGCCGATATGTCCAGTTAAATAGCAGTTACCCCTGCGATTTGCTAGAGGCATGGAATTGGCCATCTCCCGAATAAACGACTATCAAACGGAAAAAATGAAAATACAAGATGTACTAGCAAAGGAGGGGGACCGTATTATCCAAATTCGCACGTTCCTGCAAATGATCCATCCAATTCAATACATCTATCGTTCTTTCTTATACCGCCATCATATCCCGATCGTCTCTTCACATCTTTTACTCGACCTTGCCCGCTGCTGGGAAAATCCGACTCCTTCGATAAGTCTAACCGATGAAGAGCAGCAAATCGTCAGTGCCATTCGCCAAAAAACAGCAAAATATAATCGCAATAATATTACGCGGACGGCGGCCTATTTTGATTTTTTTCAGGCTCATCCTGAAGTGCATTGGGCATTTTTGGCACATATCGTTTCGCGAAATGGCGGATGGAATATGACCGATTTGCGTGGAAACGTCATTCCCCGCCTTCTTCCCGAAAATCTGATCAACCCACTCTTTTTATTTTATGAAAGAGCAAATGCGCTTATTTTTCATGATGCCTATCCGCAGCTTTTGCTGTATGAACAAAGCAAGCAAAAGAAAAAACCGCTATTCCATTTGCTTCCTTGTTTTGCTGTATCATCGTTTATGAAGCCGTTTTGGGAATATTTTTGGGAAACAAAAGATGCACCGGTCATCACCGTAGCATTAATTATTAATGAACAGCATTATATTCAAAAGCGAGTCATCGAAAATCCATTTTTCCAGACGCACGTGCTTTCAACTATGCCGTTTATTGTCGAGCAATGGCTTGGTTTTAACGATGTGCTTATTCCGTATAAAGCGGGACGCCGCATTCGTCTTGCCGGCACAACTGTTCGCGATTTTGCCGATGTCCATCACCGCATTCACATCGGTAAAACGCTTTACAGTATATTGTTTTTCGAAAAACGGCTCACACAGCGGGCATATCAATTTGCCCGCGAAATGGCCCATACCGGCTCGCGGGCCGACTTTTGGCCGCAATGGTTTTCCGCACAAGCAACGGATTCGTCCCGCATTTACAGCCCGCGTTTAGAAGAGGTTTGGCCGGATATTTGCCATCCGTTTTCCGACCACCACGACTGGTTTACCGATAAAGAAGCAATTATTCAAATGATGGAAACCATTCCTGTCGTCAAACATAAAGATATAACCGCTGATTATATGCATAACGTGAAGATGCTGCGAACAGCAGCGATCACTGTCCAATAAAAAACGACGAGTGGCATTACTCGTCGTCTTCTATGTCCAGCTCCTCGTCAATAATGCATTTTTCCAGCAAATAATCAAACGTAATATCGGCCAGCTCCTCCAATTCCGTCTTCGTCGGCACAAAACCGCGGCGGATCAATTCATGAAAAAAAAATTCAGCAATTTCCTCCGTATCAATGACCACTTCGATTTCCTTCACGACATCTCGCCCCCTTTGTAATGTTGTATGTATCATTATACCGTTTTATGTCAAAAGAATTTCCTCATTGATGTACTATTTCTCCCGATTTGGCCATATATGTAGTAACAAAAACGATCACGGGGGAATGGAATATGGACAAGCAGTCAGTAGCAGATAAAATAATGGAAACAGTTGTAAACAGTTTGGCAGTCATCGTGATGGTTGCCGGAATTCCTTACTTTCTGTTTATTTTATTTCAATTTCTATTATGGTAATTAGCCATCATTTGTAAACGTTCTACAACTGTTTCCATCATCTGTTTATACCGTTCATCGCGAAACCATTCGTATAGGAATTTGTAATCGTTATACATATCAAGCAGCTCATCAATCGATGGCAACTTCGCCTCCCCTTCCGCAGGAGAAAGGAGAGCATATGCTTTCATTGGTGCGGATTGGACAATATTTTGTATGAGAATAATAGATGTTTCTTCATCATCTGCTAGCGGGATCATATCATCCATATGGACCTCAATTTCCCAGCCGTCAATTAACCGTTTTAATTCATAAATCGTTTCTTCCCATCCCTCCCCATGATAGCGGTAAATTTCTGTGCGCACTCCAACCACTTTAAATAAATGGTCTCCGTAGTCGCGAACGCGGACAATTTCTCCCAGGAAAAACGGCAGCTCCACTTCTATTTCTTCGGTAATCCATAAATCGCCGGTAAAGTCAGATAGCAATACCAGCATATGTTCCATAAATAAGCTGCGGCTATGGTTAATTTCATATAAAAATGTATCATCGCTTTGTTGAATATCCGTGATCGTGCCAACTGTTCCATACAGCGTGTTTACAACAATATCTCCGACCGAAAATTTTGGGCGCTTTGGGCCACTCATTCATATCCCCCCCCCACCTAAAGCTGTGATAGTATATTATATGCATATACCAATGAGTGGACACCTCCGCGACCGTGGAAAAACATATTGATAGCGCTTTCGAAAAAGGGGAGCGGAAGCAATGCCCAATTATGCCTCCTGTAAAAATTGTTCCCAAAGCTCATCAAATACGATCATGCTGTCTAAATAATCACCGTTTAGCTCCAAATACTGGCTAATTTCATTATAATCTGCCGATGATTTCGGAAAACTATGATCATAATATGCTCCGTTGGCAAATCGCACAAACGGGTCTTCACTTTTGCCGTCACGGAATTTCAATAAATAGCGATAAAATGATTTTGCCATCTTTCACCATCCTCTTCCGTTTTCTTTGTTGCCATTTTAATGATTTTTTTTCATTTTGTGAAGCATTTTGTCTAGAAAAAATTAGGATGCCACTCCTTTCCGCTTCTGGCTCTTCTTTGTATTGAAATAGTACGCACTAGAAAGCAGTTTCATGAAAAAAATTATCAAAAAAGAAGGCGTTTTCATCGCCTTTTTACCATCACCGCTGTTCTACAATACTTTTATGAATCCATATTGCCGCCTGTGCGCCTTCTCCCATGGCGATCGTTACTTGCTCGGAATGAACGCCGATGTCGCCTGCCGCCCAAATATTGGGGACATTGGTTTGTTTCGTGCGCGGATTAGTCGGAATGTGTTTATTTTCTAATCGCTCTACGCCAAGCTGTTTCGCTAAATCCGTATTAACTTTGTTATGGCCAAAGGCAATAAAGCCGCGTTCCGCGAAAATTTCGTTGCCATTTTGCAGACGGACGCCGGAAAACTCCGGTCCTTCCTTAATGAGCACGGACGCAATCGGCTCGCGAAAGTAACGAATGCCTTTCGCTTGTAGCTGTTTCTGCCACGTTGCTGATAGTTCTTCGCCGTCATGATTAATATAAATAATGTCGTTTGTCCAATATAACAGCGTTATGGCCATATTGGCCCCGGCAGTGCCCGCGCCAAGCACGATCACTTTTTTATTGGTGACTTCATATCCGTCGCAGTCCGGGCATACGTAAATGCTTGTCCCTAAACATGGAATTAGATTTGGAATGGGCGGAATCCGGTCTTTTACCCCTGTTGCAAACAGCAGGCGCTCACTTTCATACGTATTCCCGCTTTTGCCAAACAGAACAAATACGTTGCCTTTTTTCTCGGCGGCAATCACCTCATCGTCGGCAAAATGCACCCCGAATTGTTCCGCTTGTTTTCTTCCAATCGCTCGCAGCTTTTCCCCGCTTACCCCGTCCGGCCAGCCGAGCACGTTATGGTACGCGCGGCAAAGGGTGGAACGACCGTTATTGGCATCAATCACCAAAACGCGGTGATGGTAGCGGCCAAGCTGGATCGCCGCCTGCAATCCGGCAATTCCGCCCCCGATAATAATGCATTCATACATGTTGTTTCACTCCCGATTATCGTTTTTATCTTTTATTGTCTGCTGCTTATTCCTATTCATGCATAAAAAAACGCTGTCTCCAAACAGGAGGCAGCATCGGTAAACTTAGGAGCAAATCGTTTGCTCTTCTGCAGAAAAATCAATTTCAAAGCCGAGATCTTCAAGCATTTGGTAATCAGCCGATTTCTCTTGACCGGCCGTTGTCAAATAATCGCCGACAAAAATCGAATTGGCCGCATATAAGCCGAGCGGCTGCAGCGAACGCAAATTGACTTCGCGCCCGCCGGCGATGCGGATTTCTTTCGCCGGGTTCATGTAGCGGAACAAGGCCAGCACTTTCAGGCAGTAACGCGGATCCAATTCATTCGTTCCTTCAAGAGGCGTCCCATCAACCGCATGCAAAAAGTTGACCGGGATCGAATCGGCATCAAGAAGACGCAAGCTCCGCGCCATATTCACCACATCTTGTTTTGTTTCTTTCATGCCGATAATGACGCCCGAACATGGAGAAATGCCCGCTTCTTTCACTGTTTCCACCGTCTGCACACGATCATCGTATGTATGAGAAGTCGTAATGTTCGGATGATGTTCTTTCGATGTATTAATGTTATGGTTATAGCGGTCGACTCCCGCCTCTTTGAGGCGCGCCGCTTGTTCCGGCTTTAAGATGCCCAGGCAGGCGCAAACTTTGAGCCCAAACCGCTCCTTAATTTCTTTGACCGCAGAAACAACCGTATCGATTTCTTTTTCGCTCGGACCGCGGCCGCTCGCGACAATGCAGTACGTGCCAATGCGCAGGCGGTATGCTTCTTCCGCGCCGCGCAGGAGCGTTTCTTTATCGACCATTTTATAGGTCTTTACCGGCGCCGTCGAAACGGCGGACTGGGCGCAATAGCCGCAGTTTTCCGGGCACAGCCCCGATTTGGCGTTAATGATCATGTTCAGTTTCACTTTGTTGCCGTAATATTTGCGGCGAATGCGATACGCTCCCTGCAACAACAGCAGCAGTTCTTCATCCGGACAGTCCAAAATCGCCAGCGCTTCTTCATCGGTCAGTTCGTGGCCTTCAATGACACGATCGGCTAATTCCAACCAATTTGGCATTCTACCTCTCCCCTTTCCATATGATTACATTTATCGTATCGGAAGAGGAGTTAGATTGTCAACTAAAATTTTATAAAGGTTAACTATCTTGATCCCACACTTCATCAAGATGATCGGCGTAAAATATTAACGCTTTTTCATATGTTTTTATCCAAGGATCGGGGGAAGAAGCGACTAGCGCATGAATCAACATTGATACTGCCTTTTTTTCTTCTCTCATATGATAAAGCGTCATCGCCAAAAATGCTTGTAAGGCTACATTCTCAGGGAACTCTTTTAATCCCTGTCCCAATACGTTTGCCGCTTTTTCATACTCACCTATACAGCGATAACTGCTTCCTAATTGGATAAATGCTCTCTGACGAAGTTCGCCTTCAATACCATAATCAATCGCCTTTTCATAATACGGAATTGCCTTTCTTTCCAAACCTAACGCATCCAAAGCAGTTGCATAATAAAAATAAATGGCTCCATCTTGAGGATGTGCATCAAGCAACGACTGCAATATCGTTTGCGCTTCTTCATATCGCTTTGCTTCGATCAGTTTTATCACCTGATTCAACATTTAGTTTCCCTCCTTCTCCTCAATATGTGGTTGTTCGAGCAAACGAACGAAAAATCCTTCACTAGTCATATAAAAAGGATATGCTGTCCCGTATGGGCGCATATCCTTTGCCATTTATTTGGTTAATTTTTCGACGATATCGCGAGCGATCCATACGCCGCAGGCGCTCGCTTGGGCGAGTCCGCGCGTAATGCCGGCGCCGTCGCCGCCGACATATAAGCCGGATATTTCCGTCTCAAACCGGTCGTTTAATTTCGGGCGCGCCGAATAAAACTTCGCTTCGACGCCGTAAAAGAGCGTATGTTCCGAAGCCAGCCCCGGTGTGACGTGGTTCAGCGCCTCTGTCATTTCGATTAAGCTTTTCATCGTATTATATGGAAGCACAAGGCCTAAATCGCCAGGCACGGCTTCTTTCAATGTCGGTTCGATAAATCCTTCTTTGATCCGTTTTTCCGTAGAACGTCTTCCTTTTAAAATGTCGCCGTATTTTTGCACAATGATGCCGCCGTTCGATAAAGCGTTAGCGAGCCGCGAAATTTCATGGGCGTATTCGTTCGGCTTATCAAACGGGTCAGAAAACTTGTGCGATACAAGAAGCGCAAAATTGGTGTTGTTGCTGCCAAGTTTCGGATCTTTATAAGCATGGCCGTTTGCAAGCATAATGCCGGAATGGTTTTCAACGACAACGTGCCCGGAAGGATTGCTGCAAAACGTACGCACTTGCGTCCCGACCGACGTGTTGAAAATAAATTTTCCTTCGTACAAATGTTCATTAATCTCTTCCATGACAATGTTGGATGTTTCGACACGCACGCCGATGTCGACTTGGTTGTTGATCATGCGCAAGCGGCGTTTTCGCAATATTTTGCTCAGCCACACCGACCCGTCGCGCCCCGGTGCGATGACGACTTTCTCCGCCGTCAGCGTTTCGCCGTTTTTCAGGACCACTCCTGTCACTCGATGCCCATCGTTCGTTTTTTCCGTTACAATATCCTCCACTTCGGTCTTAAAACGCATCTCAATCCGCTCATGCAAATATTCAAAAATGCTTTTTAAAATTTCCAAGTTTTGCTCCGTTCCTAAATGGCGGACATAGGCGCGAAGCAGCTTCAAACCGGCAGCATAGGCGCGGCGCTCAATTTCTTTCACTTTTTCTGTCATCGGGTCGGTAATCGACGTCGTCGCGCCGTGTTTTAAATTAATCTCGTCGACATAGCGAATGAGTTCCAACACTTTGGACGCCGGCAAATAATCGGTCATCCAGCCGCCAAATTCGCTGGTGATATTAAATTTGCCGTCCGAATAGGCGCCGGCCCCGCCGAAGCCGTTCGTAATCGAGCATGCCGGCACGCATCCGGCGTAATCTTTTTTGCCAGCCGGCGGCGGGCACTTTTCAATCTTTTTCTGAAGAATCGGACAATTGCGCTTATATATATCGTGTCCTTTATCAATTAACAGGACATTCGCCCCTGGAAGTTTCAACGTTAATTCGTAACAAGTAAAAATGCCTGCCGGACCTGCGCCGACGACAATGACATCGTAATGGCTTTTCATTTGTCCATCCCCCACTTCCCGTATTCCATTTGTAAATATATCAACTATTTTTCTTCTCGTCAAGATAAAATACGAACTTTTTGATGATTATACACAAATAATGTTCGTTATTTTTTATCTTGTTTTTGCGGGCAAAAATTGATAAGTTGATAAAGTAGCAAAATAGAGAGGGGGAAACCAATGCGGTTTTTCGTAAAAAACTTTATCAACGGTGTCATTACGATTGTTCCGATTATTTTAGCGGTGTACGTATGCTATAAAGTGTTCACCTTTTTAGACGGGCTGCTTGGCAATTATGTGCGTCCGTACTTGCAGGATGATTACATACCAGGGATCGGCATTTTATGTACGATCGTTCTTATCACCGTCTGCGGCTGGCTGTCGACGCAATATATTAGCGGCCGAATTATTCGTCTTCTTGACCGGTTGCTAGAAAGCCTTCCGTTCATTAAAACGGTTTATTCCGTCATTAAAGATACCGTTTCCTCGTTTGTTGGCGAAAAACGGTCTTTTTCTAAAGTTGTGCTTGTCACCTTGCCAAACACGGAACTGAAATGCATCGGCTTTATTACATCCGAGGAAGTCGAAAACTGGCTCAATCCACTCCAAGACCACGTTGCCGTCTACGTTCCGCAGACGTTCCAAGTGGCAGGCATCACTTTTCTAGTCCCAAAAGAACAAGTGGAAGTCATCGACATGAAGCCGGAGGAAGCGATGAAATTTGTGCTTTCCGGCGGAATGGCATCGTCCAAAAAGAAAGGGCTGCCCGAAACATAGGAGGCAGCCTTCTTCATTGTTAAAAATATCGTTTTTTCCAGAAAATATAGGCGGTAGCGGCTGACAAGGAGGCAGCCAGCAACATCGCGACTAAAAAGGCGTATGGGGAATGTTGATACGGAATCGGCACGTTCATGCCATAGAAGCTTGCGACCATCGTCGGCAAGGAAATGACAATCGTAATCGCCGTCAAAAATTTCATGACGATGTTTAAGTTATTGGAAATAACAGAAGCGAAGGCATCCATCATCCCGCTTAAAATGCTACTGTATACTTCCGCCATTTCAATCGCCTGTTTATTTTCGATAATAACATCTTGCAGCAAATCTTGATCATCTTCATACATACGCAAATAATTCAGGCGCAACAGCCGTTCCATGACAATATTGTTCGCCTTCAGCGACGTCATAAAATAGACCAGGCTTTTTTCCATGCTGAGAAGGGAAAACAATTCTTTATTTTTCATCGACTGATGCAATTCTTTTTCAATTTCGGTCGTTCTTCGGTTAATTTGTTTTAAATAACGCAAATAATAGGTGGAAATCACATATAGCATTTGCAAAGCAAAGCGCGTTTTCATAAACGTGTAAAAGTTTTTGATTTTGTTTTTGGAAAACTCTTCGAAAATCGGGTTTTCCTGCAAGCAAACGGTAATGAAGCACGTATTCGTAATAATCATGCCAATCGGAATCGTTTCGTACATTGGACCGTCTACTTCATCATTGGCAGCAATCGGAATATCGACGATAATCAATACGTGGTTGTCTTCTTTTTCGACGCGCGACCGCTCCTCGTCGTCCAACGCATCTTTGATCGAATCAATCGGAATATCGAGATGATTAGCAATGTAGCGAATTTCTTCTTCGGTCGGTGCTACTAAATTAATCCAGCAGCCGTTTTTAATTTCATCGATTTCTTTCATTTTTCCGTTTGCATCGGATAAATACATTTTCATCATACGCATCCTTCCTCCTTTTCACCGCGAGGAAGTTTGCGCTTCTCCTTTTCCGATCGGAGCTCGTTTTCGTACGATGAGTAGCTGCGACGATCGAAAAAGAAGAAGACAAAGCTCCCCGCTACATTCCGGCTCTGGTTCGCTCGAACTTCGACTACTCATATACGAAAACGTCACTCCTTTCCAAAAAAGTACTCCTCGATTAATAATAACGTTGAATGACGTATTTGTATAGTAGTTTGCCAAAGAAAAAAGCAGCCTACTGGCTACTTTATTCACTGGCTGGCGTTGTGTTAAAAAAATCGCGCTCGTTTTTTTCTTTTTTGGTATGGCCGGATTGTTTTTTCGTTTTCTTTCCCATCAGCCCATCCGATTCGTAGCTTAAAGGAAATGGACGTTTTTTCTCCACTTTTTCCCCCTCCTTATTTTGTTTTCTCTCTTTTTACTTTTTGTCAGCGGGAAGCAATTTAATCCAAAATGTCATAAGATGTTCATGAAACTTTTTACATAAAGGCCATCGTTTTCTTATAATATTAGTTGAGGAGGAGGAATAATGAACATTATCATCACGCCAAAAGCATTGGACTGGTTTAAAAAAGAAATGGATTTACAAGCGGGAGATGCTATCCGCTTCTTTGCCCGCTATGGAGGATGCAGCACCGTACAAAAAGGATTTTCTCTTGGTATGGCAAAAGAAGATCCGATAGAGCCAGTTGCACAAACAACGGTTGATGGAATTACTTTTTTTGTAGAAGACCAGGATAGATGGTATTTTGATGATCACAACCTAACCGTTGATGTAAACGAAAAAACAGATGAACCAATGTTTATTATTCAGTAAATAGCTAAGTAAAAAAGCTAGCGTTTTTGCCAAAAACGCTAGCTTTTTTTGATGACAGCGATCGTACAGCGAGAAACGCAGACAAGCCGCTCCTGTTCGTCGACGATTTTGATATCCCATACCATCGTTGTTTTGCCGCGGTGCAGAACCTTCCCTGTGGCCGTGACCGTGCCGCTGCGGACGGCGCGGACGTGATTGGCGTTGATTTCCAAGCCAACGACGCTTTCTTTTTCCGGATCAATGAGCGCATAGGCGCCGATGCTCGCCACCGTTTCTGCCAGTGCTACGGAAGCCCCGCCATGGAGCAATCCAAACGGCTGGTGGGTGCGATGATCGACCGGCATCGTTGCGACAACATGACCCTTGCCAACTTCCGTAATTTCAATCCCTAATGCTTCGAGCAACGTTCCTTTTCCAATCTCTTTTAAATTTGTCAAATCCATCCTTCTTTCCTCTCCCCTTATCTAACTATAAATGAAACCGCAGTAAATGCTCCGTCAACCCTTCTTGCTGCAAAATTTCCTTCTGCGTTTCCCCGAGCAGATCGAAATGGGAAAACTCGCCGCGGCGATGGATCCATTCTTTGCGCAATCCGTATTGTTTTCCCCAGGCTGCTAGTTTTTCGATATCCGAACAGCCTACTTTTGTCACGCTCGTGTATTCCGGAAACCGTTCATCATACCAATAATGCGTTAAAAACGCAATTTCTCCTCTTTTTACTTTCTCCTTCCATTCCATTAACTCCCACCTGCGAATGCCAAATGCCATCGGATGTATCTCCTTTACTTTTTCGCCCGTTCGTACGCTTCATGCCAATCAGGAAAATATTTGCGGATGACAATCGGTCGGAAGGTGTCACGTTTGACGCAAACGTGCTGCGATTTTCCCGTTACCGCTATTTCTCCATCCGGCGTCAAAATTTCATATCCATAAGTGACGCGAATGCCATCATAAGCATCAATCCAAGTGCGAACAGTCGCCGTTTCCCCGTAACGAAGCGGCTTTTTGTAGGAAACTTGCAGATCGACAACAGGAGAAATAATTCCTTCTTTTTCCATATCGGCATAATGAAATCCTAACTGTTTAATAAGCTCTGTTCGTCCTACTTCCATCCAGACGAGGTAATTGGCATGATACACAACTCCCATTTGATCCGTTTCCGCATAGCGAACTTCAATTTGTTTTTCAGCTATTTTCATGTTTCTCCCTCCGTTTAGCATCCTCCACATCCATACAACTACATCTTACCATATTCTTCGTTTTGCTCGATAAAAAAAGGGAGTCACCCATCCATAAAGGGTAACTCCGTACCGCCGATTATTATTGGTAGGCGTTTTCACGTGCCGCTGCTTCGTCTCTAATTTCGGCACGCATTGCCGCAATCGCCTCTTCACGACGTTTATTTTTTTCGCGAATTTTTTCCCGCTCTTCCGGGGAAGCAAATTGCATCGTTTCCTCTGCCTTTTCGATATTTTCAATCGTGTTTTGTACCATATCTTGCAGTTTTTCTACGTTGTCGCTGCGGTCATCCGGTTTCGGACGATTAGACATTACGCTTCCTCCTTCGTGCTTTTCATTTCATTTGAGTATTTATGGAAATAAACGATTATTCGCCCTTCGTTTGAATCACTTGAGCATGTTGCCCAGATTGGTCTTGCATTTGTTTCCCTTTATTTCCTCCAGCAGCACGAGGCTGTGTACCTAGATGGTTGGGAACGAAATGTTTACGGCTTCCTTTCGGATTGCTCATGAACCTCGCCTCCTCACCATCTAGTCTGTCCGCCCGGATGACCGCTATGCATGACTTATTCTGCTTTTTTTAACATGCGTTCTTCCAATTTTTTTTCGATTTTCTCCATTGCTTCGCGATCATTTAATAATTGGCGTTTATTTTCCATAATTAATTCTTGAAATGTTATTTTACGGGTTCTTCTCATCATTTAACCCTCCTCTCACTTATTATTTTAATTTCATTCATTTCCAAAAGAGATGAAAATTATTACAACTTTTTGAAAAATAACAGTTTACTTTTTCTTTTTTAAACAGCAAAAAAGCACCTTTCACTTGAAAGATGCTTTTATTGGCGGAGCGGCGCGGTGATTTCCTCCATCTGCTTATACGTCATCGGACCGATCACTTTTTTCCGGATTACTCCATCGCCGTCAATAATATACGATGTCGGAATCGTTTGAATATGATATTCGTTTAATACTTTTTGTTTTTTATCAAGCACCACCGGAAATGATAATTGATAGTCGTGGATAAAGGATTTCGCATTTTCGACCGTATCTTGCGATGTTAAATGAACAGCAAGCAAGCCTACTTTAGAATGGTGATTTTGGTAAAACTTTTCCATGTCAGGCATTTCTTTTTTGCACGGCGGGCACCAAGTCGTCCAAAAGTTGACGATGACCGGCTTCCCACGGAAATCAGATAAACGCACCGTTTCGCCGGCCAATGTCTGCAAGGCAAAATCAGGAGCAACGTCCCCGACCGATAGACCAACTTTTTTTGTTTTTTCTGCCGCGAGCGCATTCCAAATGCCGTACCCAGTAACTGCCAGCAGCAAGACAATGGCAATGAATTTTCTCATGTATGTCCCTCCTGTAAGCATAGTGAAAACGGAAGTTTAGCTGCTTTTCCATCAAAACAAGTCATTCTTTTTATGCGATATGTATATCTTCTCATCCAAAACTCTTGTCCGGTTTGGAGCGAGGCGTAGTCTAAACATTCATCACTACCGTTTATTAAAGCATAAAACAGGACAGAAAAAAAGCAAAAAAGAGGGGCTACTCAGACGCCCCTTCCCGATCAGCGGATATTTTTATGTTCGTTTTTCATTTTTTTTGTTTCTACCTCGGCATAGGAAGCAAATTCGCTATTCCATTCTTGATTGAATCCGTTTTTTTGTTTCGCGTTATTGTTTCGCTGCGCATTGGCATTGCCAAGCTTTGTACGGCCCACACGGCATTCCTCCTTTGTGATCGGGGTACATTTTTAGTATCGGCCGGTGGGCGAAAAATATTGTCGCTATTTTTCTCCACCCGCGATCGGATGATCTGGATATGAAATCCAGTCGCTCCAGCTGCCGGCATATAAACGGACATTTGTGTAGCCCGCTTCTTTTAAGGCAAGCACGTTTGGACATGCCGTCACCCCTGAACCGCAATATACGATAATCGGGGCGTCTTTACGAATGGAGGCAAAACGCTGTGCCTGTTGTTCCTGACTTTTCCAATATCCGCCAGTCATGATCCCATCTTTCCAAAACATATGGACCGCTCCTGGAATGTGGCCGGCCACGCAGTCGATTGGTTCTTCAATTCCCGCGTAGCGCTTCCATTCGCGTGAATCAATCAAAACAGCGGAGCCTTCGCGGACGGCGCGGCGCACATCATCAACGGTCGCCAGCCATGACGGCTGCAGGCGCGGATGAAACGAACGCGGCGGTACTGTTGGAATCTTATCAGTGACAGGAAAGCCTTTTTCTTTCCATTGTGTATAGTTCCCATCAAGGACATAGACGCGCTCATGCCCAAGATAGCGGAGCAGCCACCAGCACCGCGCCGCCATCGCTCCGTCTTGATCGTCATAGGCTATGACTGTAACTGTTTCATCAATGCCGGCCGCACCTAATTTTTCCGCCACTTCTTCCACAGATGGAAGCGGATGGCGGCCGCCATGTTCAGAAACCGGCGCCGACAAATCTTTTTCCAAATCGAAATAGAAAGCGCCAAGAATATGGTCTTCGATATATTCCGCCAATCCGCGCTTTGGATCGTTTAAATGAAAGCGGCAGTCGATGATGCGGACATCTTCCTTGTTAAGCCGCTCCGCCAGCCATGTTTGTGAAACGATATGCTTCATTTCGCTCCCCCCCTCACTTTTTGCTGCGTTCCACATACTCTTTGACCATTTCTACTGTTACATATTTTCGTGCCGGCACCACCCCTTGTTTTGCCAGTTCATTCATCTTTTTGGTTGCCGCGTTAATTTTTTCAACTGTAAACGGCTGCCCGTTTCGGCAAAGCATCACAGCTTCCTCAATATAGTGCTCGCGCTCTTGTTCGAGTTCAGCAAACTTCTTAAGGATGGCATGCTGCTTTTGCAAATGGGCGGTAATCGCTTGGTGCACTTCAGTCATGATGATCTTCCTTTCTCATTCCTTTTTCCATTAACTTTCGCACATTGGGCTTTGGCGTCCAGCAGTTGAATTGGTAATACGGCTTTGTTTCATAGCCAAGCCTCCGGCAATACGTATAAAGTCCTTTTTCCGTCTTTTCCATTCCATAATGAATGCATGTGGCGCACGCATGAAACCGATTCATCCCATCTCCCCTTTTTATACGCCTAACAGCGTCCATGCCAATTCATCAAGCATGCGGACATCGAGCGGCTCGCCTGCCGGCAGCGTTTCAATGACCGACGAATCAACGTCAAGGAGCGCTGCTACTGTTTCCGGCGCAAATTGGCGAACATCCGTCTGTTCTCCTTGTTTGGCCAGCTTCAGCCGCTCTACAAACTCGTGTAGCGACGCATCCCCATCCACCAATTCCGTAAACAGAAGCGGCGGCAGCGTGCCGCGGCACACGATCCAGCGGAACATAAGCGCGCCGCGCAGCGCTTGTACATACGTTTTTATATATGCTTTTGGCTCCATTTCTTTTTTTGTGAGAGTATGAATATTTTTTATTGCCATCGAATGGTAATGGTGGGCCAAAACTCGTAATGAGTAATGCTTATCAATCATTTCCTTCATTTTCGTGTAAAAGAAATCGTCTTTTGCGTAAACGATCGGCGTCGAGAACCCCTCATACAACGATGGGTTGGATTTGCGAAGCAGCTCCAGTGCTTTAAAAATATCCCAGCTGTGCCACTCATACGGCGGGGCAGAATGACTCCATGACAAAGATGGTTTGACAACCGATACATAGGCGCGAACCGGTTTCATCGTGATCAGCCGGATGTCATAATCGCTCGCTGGCGTCTCCATTCCATAGGAACGACTCCCTGCCTCGCACGCGTACAATATGCGAACCGCTTGCTGTTTTTCAATCGCCATCAATCCGCGTTCGATGACCTTGTTCATCCCCGCTCCTCCAATATGCGAGCTAACTGCGCTGCACATTGGTGCAGCTGTTCGATATCGAGAGCATCCGTTAACGCCGTGTATAGTCCCGCAAAATGGTCGTCGACTTGGTGGGTTAAAAGAGCAACTAGCTCCTCTATCACCGCTTTATATTGCCCTTCGTAAGCGGAAAGCAGCTGTTGCTTTTGGGCGGCAAGGTATTCATCGATTGGCTGCTGCAATTGCTTTTCGATTTCCTCTTTCATTAACCGCTTTTCGTCCCGCTCAAAAAACGATTTCGCGTTTTTATACATCGATAATGCTTTTGCAAATCTTGACCGGTCTATGTGTTCTAACCCGTTGTCAAATTCCGGTGTGACAAAGGAAACAGCCTCTAAATCGGACAGCGGCATCCCTGGATGAATCTGTTCCAGCTTTTTGCATGCATCAGTAAATTGATCTTGAAGCCGCTCTTTCAAAAACTTCTCCACTCGTAAACTCGTCGCCCGCATTTCTTGTGCTAAATCAAAGCCCACCGAATGCAGCAACTCTTCGAGACACATGTTTAAAGCGCGGCGGATATCGCGTCCGT
Source organism: Parageobacillus caldoxylosilyticus NBRC 107762 (assembly GCF_000632715.1). Lineage (GTDB taxonomy): Bacteria > Bacillota > Bacilli > Bacillales > Anoxybacillaceae > Saccharococcus > Saccharococcus caldoxylosilyticus. The sequence goes on from NZ_BAWO01000031.1 coordinate 67,131, forward strand.
CATCCCTTAAAGAAGCCGGATTGAACGCTTCTTTAAACCAGTCGTTCAGCCGCAGCAATACGCGCTGTTTGACGTAATACACAAGTTCATCTGTTTCTTGGATAAGCGCCTGCCAATCGTGCTCGGCCGTTATCTTGCCGAGAATATCATGCATTTTTGCTTGTTCCTCTAGCAGCGCCTGCCGTTTGGCCGCTTTTTCCTCCCCGCTTTTTTGCGCGGCATGGATGTATTCCACTATCGTTTGATGCGCCCGTTCGATTTCCGCATAAGCGCCTTGAATCGCCACTTCCATTAACTCCTCGATGATAAAGCGCATAAAATCTTTCTCAAACGCGCCAATGCCCGATTCGGTTAAAAAGCCGTATTGCCCCTTTACTCCGCCCATTTTCTCCTCCAAGGCGAAACGGCTTGACAGCGCGTAAAGGCGCGGAAAACGGATGCCAAAGCGGGCAAGCTGGTCTTTCATATACGCCAAGACAGCGTCCAATTCCTCTTTAGAGCGCGCTAAGTCCGCGGCATTGACGACAAAAAACATTTTATCAAGCGCAAAGGTGTCTTTGACGCGGCCGAGCTGGATTAAAAATTCGCGGTCTGCCTTGGAAAACGCATGGTTGTAATACGTAACAAACAAAACCGCATCGGCGTTTTTAATATAATCAAACGCCACCCCCGTATGGCGCGCGTTAATCGAATCAGCCCCCGGCGTATCGACCAAGGTGATTCCTTGGCGGGTAAGAGCGCAGTCGTAGTACAGTTCCACCCATTCAATAAAACAGGCGGTCGCTTCATCGGCCACATATTGATAAAACTCATCAAGCCCGATGCGGAACGTATGACCGAGCTGCTCTTTCATGCGTTCATAGCCGGAAAGAACCGCGCGGAGAAAAGCATAGTGCGGCTTTTGGTGCGGCTCCACTTTTTCTAAGTTTGATATTTTCTGGCACATCGCCCATGCTTCTTCCCACGTTTCTGCCTCCTGCTGAAAATGGCGGAGCGACGCCTGAATGTCAGAAAACAGCTGTTTGCTGCTTTTTACTTGCACTAGGGCCGTTCCGTGCGGGTTTACTTCGGTTGGCGGCGCAATTTTATTAATCGTTGCCGTCGTCGGATTTGGAGATGACGGCAGCAGCCGTTCGCCCATCAGCGCGTTGGCAAACGATGACTTGCCGGCGCTGAACGCGCCAAAAAGCGCGACGGTAAAGGCACGGTGCTGCAATCGATTTGCTTTCTCGATTAGGGGGGAGACAAACCGATTCATGATGCCGATTGTTTCGATTGTTTTTGCCGCTGCTTTCAGATGCTGTACCGCTTGCTGCACTTTTTTGCGCGATGATCCGCTTGGCCGATCGAGCGCTTGCTCTGAAACGGATGGCGGCTGTTTTTCTTCCGTCTGTTTGGAAGCCAGTGCCGCCGCTTTATGCTGCTGTTTTCTTATCACAGGAGATTCGGTCAGCTCGGCAAGCCGCTTTTCATCGATGTCTTCTTCACTGCACTCCGATTCAAGCAAGTTCATTAGCTCCTGCCGCCGCTGTTTCCGCTCCACGCTGCGGCAAGACAGCTCGCAAAGGAGTTCATACTTTTCTGCTTCTACGGCCAGCTGTTCTTTTAACTGACGGCGTTTTTCTTCTGCTTGTTCCTTCCATTTTTCCAGCAGCGCGGCAAACAGCTGCATCGCTGCGTTACGATACCGCTTTTTCATTTCATAGGCGACATCGTTCGTATAATTTAACACTGCCTCTCCGGTCACCCCGGCTCCTTTTTTGACCAGGTTTGCCAGCATTTCCGCTTCCCATGTCACCGTCCATTGCTGGCAATCACGAAGCAGTTCGTGGTCATCGATGGCATGTTCTTTGCTGAAGCGGGTAAACAGCTGGCGCACATGCCATTCGATTTGCGCCATCGCTTTTTCTTTTACATTTTCATAAAAGGCCTGCAATCGCTTTTCGCGCTCCTGTTCCGTTTTCGACTTGGCAAAGAAAAAGCCGATTTTAAAATCCGGCTGCATCGATTGCAAATATGCTTTTGCCAGCTCCCTTGTTTCAAACGGCATGATATAAGCATGTTCCAATATTCCGTCCAGCTCGCGGCGAAAGTCCTCTTCTAGCTGATGCAGGGCTGTGTCAAGCTCTTCCAGCTCCGCTTGCAGGCGCGCCAGGCTTTCCCGCGCCGCTTCTTCTTCCACTCCCGTGCCTCCTAACTCCGAAAGCCGCATCTGCAGCGCCTGTTCGTGTTCTTCGTCCTGCTCCTTAAGCCAACGAACATGCTCGTCGACAAGCCGCTTTAGCGCCGTTTCCACTCCATACAGAAGCCGGCCGTCTTTGTCGCGAAACAGCGCATGCATGCAGTGTGCCAGCTCGTTCCATTCATTATATGGATGGTCTGGCTCCTTTAACGATATAAAAAACACGCGCTCCGCTTTCACTCCCCAGTCGCGAAACGCTTCTTCCACCGACTGGCGAAATGTGTGAAACGGCAATTCCTGCTCGCGGTGTTTATCAATTTGATTGACAATCAAGTACAATGTCTTTCCATGGTTCGTTAAGTCTTTCGTAAACTGAAAATTCAACTCTGACTTCACATGGTTATAATCCATCATATAAAACACAACATCGGCTAAATGCAGCGCCGATTCGGTGGCAAGCCGGTGGGCATCGTCGGTCGAATCGATTCCCGGGGTATCCATCATGACAATGCCGCCAGGAATGCGCGGAGTCTGCCGGCTTACTTCAATTAATTCAATCGCATCCCCGTCTTTGCATTGGTCGCGAATCAGCTCTTCATTGTACGGCGGGTCGTATTCGACCGGCGGTTCGTGTCTATAAAAAACACGCACATATTCTTTTCCCGATTTCACTTTAACTAAGTTGGCGCTGGTGGGAATCGGGCTTGATGGCAATAACGGCTCGCCAAGCAACGCGTTAATCAAGCTCGATTTGCCGGCGGAAAAATGGCCGCAAAACGCGATCACCAATTCCCGTTTTGCCGTTTTTTCCAACAGCTGCCGCACTTTTTTCGCGTTCGTTTCATCGCCGTGGGCGATGAATATGTCGTGTATATGGATCATTTTTTGCAACCATGGCGTTAGCGACGTTTGCTCTGCCAGTGGACTCATGCACAATACCCCTCACGCGTTAATATCGTATATATTCATTTTACTGTATTTACACACTTTTCCCAACAAAAAAATAAAAAGTCCCGCCTTTTACTTAACGGGACGAAACGGGAAAAAGCGAGGGCGTACCGCGAACTGCTCGCCATAATTCGTTAGCGACCTTAGCGCCTCTTCTTCGGCGTCAATGCGAATCAACAGCATAATCGCGTTGGCAATCGAAAAAACAAGCGCCGTCCAATACGCCTGAAACATCAGGGGAATGAGCCATATTTCCAGCGCGACAATGAAATAATTGGGATGGCGGATCCAGCGATACGGCCCCTTGACAACAACCGGCGCATTGGGCAGCACTAAAATTTTCGTATTCCAAAAGCGGCCGAGCGACAATATCGTCCATATCCGCAATCCTTGCACGATGAGAAACAAACTAAAAAGAAACGGCCACCATGGAGAAGGCTCTGCTCCCTTCCATAATGACTCGACCGTAAATGAAAGCAAAAACAGGACATGCATCGCCACGATCCACGGATAATGGCGCGCGCCAAATTCTTTCGCGCCCATCGCTTTGACGATCCGCTCATTTCGTTTCGCGATGATGAGTTCCATGAGGCGCATGCCGACAATCCACAGCAAAAAGAGGTAAAACACGATTGTTGTCACTCCCATCTGAGCAAAATCATTTCCGCGCTAAATCCCGGGCCGAGCGCCACCATCAGCCCGTAATCTCCCGCCGGGATCGGCTGTTTCATAAAGCGCTCGAGCACGACGCAGACGGTGGCCGAAGACATGTTGCCAAACTCTTTCATCACTTGGAAGGATATGTTGGTTTTTTCTTTATCGATGCCAAACGCCTCTTCATACGCCGCAATGACTTTTTTGCCGCCCGGATGAGCAATAAAATGGTTTATGTCACCAAAGGCTAGCCCGTGTTGTTGCAAAAACGACTGCGCTTGCGGCCGCAGCCACGTGCGGATGAACGAAGGAATATCTTTTGAAAAAACAACGAACAGGCCGTCATCGCGGATATCCCAGCCCATCACATCTTCCGAATCAGGCATCAGTACGGATTGCGCAGCAATAATATGCGGTCGTCCTGCCTCAACGGCCGCCTCGTCGCCGGCAACGCATACGCACGCCACTCCATCGGCAAACAGCGAGGTGCCGATGAAATTGCTTTTCGAATGATCGTCCGGCTGAAACGTTAGACTGCAAAACTCGGCCGCAATGACCAGCACTTTCGCTTTTGGAAACGCCAGGCAATATTCATAGGCGCGCGCAATTCCTGCCGCTCCCCCCGCACATCCTAACCCCCAAATTGGAATTCGCTTCGTATGCGGCGAAAAAGGCAAAATATTCATGATGCGAGCTTCGATGCTTGGGGTAGCGAGCCCCGTCGTCGAAATATAAAAAATCGCCTCGATTTCATCGTATGTAATCGGCTTGGCTAAAAACGCCGGATTGTTTAGGCATGCTTGAATCGCTTCACATCCGTAACGAAGCGCGCTTTCAATATATAAATCATTTTTCTCGGCAAACCGATGGCGTTTTCCGTACCATGCAAGCGGTTTTACAAACGATCTTGATTCAATTTCTCCGTTTTCGAACACATGAAGAAGACGGTCGATATGAGGAAAACTGGAGGCAAACAGTTGTTTGACATATTGCTTCGTTTCTGCTTGGCTTACTTTATATGGCAATATCGCTGTCCCAACCGAAAGGATCACCGGCATAGCAACACCTCTGTTTTTTCCATTTCCTTTACCGTTATGTTGTTACTAATACCGGCATTGTATGCATCAATAAAAAAAGAGCTGGCATATTACAGCAACGGGTTTACTTCAGGGAGGGAAAAATATTAAAAAATACACCAACTAACAAGGTAATTAGCCATACATTTAACACAAAAATACACATATAAATCGCAAAGAAAAACGCTCGGATTTTCATTCCGAGCGTTTTTCTTTTTTGAACTAACGCATCTGTTCAATAACAATGTTTTTTTATAAATTACCCTCAAATGAAGGAATCCTTATGTTACACTATAATTGAAGCTTTTAGTTTTAAATTACATTAAATTCATTTACGACCTCTACCAGGGATAAAGGGAGAATCCGGTCATTTTGGGGTTATTTGCCCAAAAAATGAAAAAAACTTGAGAACCACATGGGGACTCAAGTCATTTCGTATTTAAGGAATCACCGTATCAAAAAAAATTTTTCTTGACTTTGTGAACACTTTCAAATTCCTAACTCCTGTATCAAACGCTGAAATGTATAAAACGCCGGTTTCGGAGTATAATTATCCCGCATGATGCCAAATTGATGAAAGAGATCATCTTTGGAACTGTCTGCATCCCTGAGACCGAAAAGCTCATAATGTGTGATATTGAGTTCTTGACGTAGTTTATAAACTGTCCGTATGATCGTCTCTAGTACTTCAGATTGATGTTCGTAAGATCTGTCTTTGCCTGTAAAAGGGTTTTTGCCAGTAGGCCATCCGTTTTCTGTAATGCGTATGGGGATGGAATCGGGTATGCCGGCTGTCTTGAGATTCACTTCGCGAAAACGCCGCAACAGGTTCTCGACGGAAGCCGGAATTTTTTCCAAAGAGAGCGGCGGTTCAAATACATCTACATAAAAATTATGTGCGACATAATCCAATGAATCCACGAATACCTCTCCGCCAAGTTCGGCAAGGTTTTCCCAAAAATGTGGGACCACCTTCGGACCGATATCCGGTACAGATCCAAATCCGATATCCACTTGAACATTCGCTGCTTGCGTTTCCTCTTTTGCTGCAATAACACCCTGCACCAACAATGGCAAGATGTTAGGGTTCGATCCGTCCATAAAGGTCAAGTTGGGTTCATTCGTAATTTGCAGTGAATCAATGTAGGAACCATACTGTCTAATTATTTTCCTAATAAGCCCGAGCCAGTGGTCCATCTCTATGTTCGGAGCCAAAGAACCTACTACCAAGTCTCCCATTAATCCCAAACGCACATATTTCTCCACGATCGATAAGAGTTTCTCCTCCGAATCAGCAGGTCCCGTATAAACGAGATAAATTCTGGATAACAGCGATTTAGATTCTCCTCGAAGGTGTTTTAATGCCAGTTGAATTTGCTCATAGTCGTCCCGAGGTCCGACAGCTAAACCGGCGGGTGTACCGGCCACACCAAGCGGATATATCCCAAACTTCAACCCGGATGAATACATAAAAAACACTCCTTTTTCTTTATACTGTGTTGTGATAAATCGATTAATAAACATATATTAATTATAAATACATAAATAATAAATATATATTTACTATTTTTATTAGATATTAACCAAAAAAGTAAATATAAATTTACGTTATAACCAACCTAATAATAAATTATTATTTACTTTATTGTCAATAGGATTTTGAAATACAGAAAAAGGATGTTTAGCACCGCCTCCAAAAATCGAATATGATTCAACTTCTTTCTTTGCTTCAAAACAAGATTTTTAAGCCGATCCTAAAAAATGCAGCGAATCTGAAAGAACAGTCCGTTTAGCACATCCATTTTTTCAGTGACCATCATGATTGCCATTTTGCTAATTCATATGTGAATTTAGTTGCGATTTTATACGCCAAAACAATAAAAATGTTGATATATCAACAAAAATTAAAAGACCAATTCTAATGCGAATTGGTCTTTTAATAGAAATAGATATGTTATTTTCTCTCCCGCAAGTGAATCCGTTAATATTAAAAGCCAGCCCTTTTCATCAATTACGATACTTGCTGTTGATAGACAGAAGATGCGGATTTTACACGCTTTTTATTCGGAAGAACATGGAATAAAATGTTTAACACGATCGCGGTGAGACTGCCGGCGACGATGCCGCTGTCCGTTAAAATACGAATGCTTGCCGGAAGTTCAGCGAATAAGTTCGGAACAGCGGTCACCCCAAGCCCCATGCCAACCGAGCAGGCAATGATAAATAAGTTTTCTTGCGATGCAAATTCAACTTGGCTTAACATTTTAATTCCATAGGCAATGACCATGCCAAACATCGCCAGCATCGCGCCGCCGAGCACCGGCGCCGGAATAATCGTTGCTAACGCGGCGATTTTCGGAACCAATCCAAGCACAATCAGCATGATCCCCGCCGCATAAATGACACGGCGCGTTTTTACCCCCGACAATTGGACAAGTCCGACGTTTTGTGAATAAGTCGTATACGGAAACGCGTTCAACAATCCGCCGATCACCATCGCCAGCCCTTCAGCGCGGTATCCGCTCGCCAAATCGTTATCCGTTAATTTCCGGCTGCAAATATCGCCAAGCGCAAAATACACGCCGGTCGATTCGACTAAATTGACGAGCGCGACCAAAATCATGGTCAAGATCGCCGTTGCGTTGAACGTCGGGATTCCAAAGTAAAACACGTGCGGCAGATGAACCCATGAAGCTTCGGCCACCGCGCCGACATCTACTTTTCCCATCAATGCCGCCGCGATCGTTCCAATGACCATACCGAGTAAAATGGAAATGGAGCGGATGAATCCGGTAAAGAAGCGATATAAGATGACAATCAGCGCCAATACGCCAAACGAAAGCGCGATATTGCTGATGTCGCCGAAATCTTTTGCCCCTTGTCCGCCGGCCATATTATTCATCGCCGCCGGAACAAGCGTAAGCCCGATGACGGTAACGACCGAGCCGGTCACAATCGGCGGAAACAACACGCGCAGCTTGCTAAAATATTTGGCAATGATCACGACAAACAGCCCAGCGGAAATAATTGCGCCGTAGACGGCAGACAACCCGTATTGCTGTCCGATCGCAATCATCGGGCCGACCGCCGTAAACGTACAGCCGAGCATGACCGGAAGACCGATGCCGAAAAATTTGTTTTTCCACACTTGCAATAACGTCGCAACCCCGCACGTAAACAAATCAATCGCCACTAAATACGTCAACTGTTCCGACGTCAAGTGCAGCGCCCCGCCCACAATAAGCGGCACAATAATCGCTCCCGCATACATGGCCAGCACATGTTGAACTCCTAATGAGCATAATTGCAACGGCTTCATTCACACATCACCTCTTCGATAAGTTTCACGGTTCCGTCTTGCAATGAAGCGATTCGCGCCAATGACACAACGCGATAACCGCGGGAACGAAGCAGCTGTCCGCCGCCTTGGAATGCTTTTTCAATAACAATGCCGATGCCGGCAACATGTGCCTTCGCCTGTGCAACGATATCCGTCAAACCTAATGCTGCTTGGCCGTTTGCTAAAAAGTCATCAATAATTAACACGCGGTCTTCACAGTCAAGCAGCGTCTGCGAAACGAAAATTTCTGTTTCTTCTCGTTTCGTAAACGAATATACACTCGCTTTATATGTGTTTTCCGACAGCGTTACCGGTTTTCGCTTCCGCGCCACAAGCAGCGGAACGTTTAACTCATAAGCAGTCATCAAAGCCGGGCTGATGCCGGAAGACTCCAGCGTCAGCACTTTCGTAATCCGCTCATGGCGAAACTCATCGGCAAAATGTTCGCCGATTTTCTTCATCAACTGCGGATCGACTTGATGGTTTAAAAAACGATCCACTTTCAACACATGTTCGGAAAGCACTTCTCCTTCTTCCATGATCTTTTCGATTAATTCGCGCATACCGTTCCCCCTTTAAATAAAAAAGCTTAAAAAACACTGTCCTCACTCATTTCATGAGTCAGGCAATGTCTTTTAAGCCAAAACAAACGAGACAAATGCCTATTCGGCATTTGCCGCTGATTCCGTTCTGACATTGCCACCCATAGTCGGCCGATTTACGGTCGGCCGGTAGAGACTTGCAGGCCATATTCCTGCAATTATATGAGTGAGTCAGCATAATGAAGTTATTTGCAGTATACCATGGTTTTTGACGTTTGGAAAGCATTTTTTCGATATTTACACGAACATTTTTTATTAATAAAAGATTATTGTTCGTATAATAATCATTTTCTCTCTAACATCGACGCTTTTCCTATACGGGTAGCGAAGAAAATCGTGCGTTCGCTGCCAATGGCCAGGGACAAGTTTGAAACCGCTGCCTGTCATTGAGTCGATCCAATTGCTGCTGTTCTCCTGCTATGATGAAAGCGGCTGTTCACAATATTTTCACATTTCTCCTCCCGCCTATGTGAGAAAAATCACTGTTATATCAATTTTTTAAGGTTATTATAGTGACAAAGTAAGGAATGAATAATTTGTGAACTAGTAAAATGCGCCTACCATTTTCCACATGATTTTGTATGATGAAGTTAGGAGATGACTTTTGTTGGGAGGAGGTATAGGAGATGGCAAAACCAGAATTGCAGCGAACAAAAACAAACACAAAAAAAATGAAAGAGCACGACACATCATTAAAAGGCACGCTTGCTTCTGTATTCTTGCTCGGGTTTTTCATCATTTTCTCATGGGTTAGTGTTTATTTCTTATTCTTGCATCGCTTATAGCTTATAAGGGAGGGGATATAGCCATGCATATGCACAAATACGAAAAAATTTGGCTTACGTTTGGCATTGCCTGTCTGTTTGTCTTCTTGACCGTCATCGGCGTAAGCGCCTTCGCCGAAGGCAAACAGCCGCCGAGCTGCTTGACGACCATCGATCCCGAGAAAGTAGATCAGACACCGCCGTTTAATAAACCTGGCTTAGTCAAAACCGGAGATAATGAATATCAGCTAAACATTGTCGTATCTGCCTTTGCATTTACGCCAAACCAAATCGAAATTCCGAAAGGCGCAAAAGTAACGATTAATGTGACTTCAAAAGATGTTATCCATGGTTTTGAAGTAGCAGGCACAAACATTAACATGATGGTGGAACCGGGGTATATCAATACTATTACGAAAACATTTAATCAAACAGGCGAATATACGATCCTTTGCAATGAATATTGCGGTGCTGGTCACCATATGATGACTGGACGAATTAAGGTGGTGGAGTAAATGATGAACGAAACAGTGAAAGTAGACCGTCGTGATGCCAAATTAGCTTTAGCGCATATTTATGTCGCATTTATCGCCCTTGCTTTAGGAGGATTGGCCGGATTATTGCAAACGCTAGTGCGTTCCGGAAAGTTTCAGCTGCCGGCAGGCATCAGCTATTATACCATTTTAACAACACACGGCGTATTGCTTGGCCTCGTCTTAACAACATTCTTTATTATCGGATTTCAATTCGCCGCAGTAAGCCGTACGTCCGGAACATTTTCCAACCGCGTCCGCTTCTGGGGCTGGGTCGGTTTTTGGACCATGACGATCGGTACGGCGACGACAGCGTTTTTCATTTTAACTGGGCAAGCATCCGTTCTTTATACGTTCTACGCGCCTTTGCAAGCACATGCCGGCTTTTATCTCGGCTTAACCCTTGTTGTCGTCGGCAGCTGGATCAGCGGCTTTGCGACCTTTGTCCACTATGCGCGCTGGAAAAAAGAGCATCCTGGCAAAGCAAGCCCATTGCTTACCTTTATGGCTGTTACGAATATGGTTTTATGGCTTGTTTGTACGCTGGGGGTAGCAGCCACCGTTTTAATCCAATTGTTGCCATGGTCGCTTGGCATCGTTGACCGAGTGAACGTTCTAGTCAGCCGGACTTTATTCTGGTATTTCGGGCACCCGCTCGTTTATTTCTGGCTGCTTCCAGCTTACATGGTTTGGTATGCCGTTATTCCAAAGGTGATTGGCGGGAAAATTTTCTCTGACTCTTTAGCGCGGCTAGCGTTTATCTTGTTCTTATTTTTCTCGATTCCTGTCGGGTTTCACCACCAATTGCTCGAACCGGGGATTACGCCGTTTTGGAAATACGTGCAAGTTGTCTTAACATTTATGGTTGTCATTCCTTCGCTAATGACGGCGTTTGCGATGTTTGCGACATTTGAAGCATACGGACGCTCGAAAGGTGCCACCGGCCTGTTTGGCTGGCTTCGCAAACTGCCGTGGGGAGATGCGCGCTTTTTCGCGCCGTTTGTCGGTATGCTGTTCTTTATTCCTGCCGGTGCTGGCGGAATTATTAACGCTTCCCACCAAATGGACCAAGTCGTCCATAACACGATTTGGGTGACAGGGCACTTCCATTTAACGGTTGCAACAACGGTCGTGCTTACGTTCTTCGGCGCTGCCTACTGGCTCGTTCCGCACTTAAGCGGCCGGGTGATGACAAAAGCGATGAACCGCTTGGCGATTATTCAGACGGTGGTATGGGCGGTCGGCATGTCGTTTATGTCCGGTTCGATGCACTTTGCCGGGTTGCTTGGGGCGCCGCGCCGTTCGGCATTTTCCACTTACGGAAACTCGCCGCAAGCGCTCGAATGGATTCCGTATCAAATCGCGCAAGCGGTCGGCGGCACGATTTTATTTATCGGCATTATTTTAGTCCTTGTCATTATCACCAACTTAGCGTTCTTCGCACCGAAAGGAGAAACGGAATTCCCGGTTGCCGAAGCGGCAGAACCGCAAGAACGCGCCGCACTTGCTATGGATAACTGGAAACTATGGATTGGCATTACGATCGCGCTTATTTTGATTGCCTATACAGTGCCATTCATCGATATGATTCAAAACGCGCCGCCAGGGTCAAAAGGATATAAATTATGGTAAGAAAAATCCCCCTCCCCGAAGCGGGAGGGAGGATTTTTTCTTTTATAATTGGTAGATGGTTTTATATTTTTCTTCTAAATAGCGGATCAAATAGTCGGCATTCAATGCTTCTCCGGTTGCGTCTCGCAAAATTTCCAGCGGTTTTTTCGTTTTGCCGAATTGATGGATCCGCTCTGTCAGCCATTCGCGAATTGGCGTTAATTCCCCTTTTTCGAGCAGTTCATCGAAATGAGGCAAGTCTTTTAGCATCGCATGCTTGAACTGTGCCGCATACATATAACCGAGCGCATACGACGGGAAGTAGCCGAAGCTGCCGCCAGACCAATGGACATCTTGCAGCACGCCGACCGCATCGTTATGCGGGCGAATGCCGAGGTATTCTTCGTATTTATCGTTCCAAATTTCCGGCAAGTCCTTTACTTCGATCTCTCCATTAAACAGCTGCTTTTCGATTTCGTAACGAACCATAATATGTAACGGATATGTCAACTCATCGGCTTCGATGCGAATTAACGACGGCTTCGCTTCATTAATCGCCCGGTAAAACGCATCAAGAGAGACGTCAGAAAACTGCTCCGGAGCATATTGCTGCAGGCGGGCATAGTTGCGTTTCCAGTACGAATAATGGCGGGCAATAAAGTTTTCATAAAATAACGACTGCGATTCGTGAATTCCCATCGATGTGCCCGTGCATAGCGGCGTCCCGATCAATTTCTCCGAAATGTGCTGCTCGTATAGGGCGTGGCCGCACTCATGAATGGTTCCAAAAATGGCGGTGCGGAAATCACGCTCATCATACCGCGTCGTAATACGGACGTCGTTTGGATTCAGACCGATGGCAAACGGATGCACCGTTTCGTCCAACCGGCCTTTCGCAAAATCATAGCCAAGCTCCTGCAGCAGCTCCAAACTAAAAGCGCGCTGTTTTTCTTTCGGGAACGGATGGAATAAAAACGATGTTTCCGGCTGATGCGGAGAAGCAACGACTTCCTGCACCAACGGGACAAGGCGCTCACGCAGCTTGCCGAATACTTGATCCAACACGTCGACCGTCATTCCCGGCTCAAATAAATCAAGCAATGTATTGTACGGATTGCCTTCATATCCCCAATAGTTAATAAACCGTTTATTGAATTCCACTAATTTTTCCAAATACGGACGGAACAGAGAAAAATCCGCTTTCGCTTTCGCTTCTTCCCATACGCTTTCTGCTTTCGACTGCAATACGACGTATTCCTTATACTCATCAGCCGGAATTTTTTTATTTCGCTCGTACTCTTTCTTGCATTCTTCTAACGTGTGGCGGGCCACTTCCGAAAGCTGCTCATACGCATGTTTTGGCGACAACTCGGCGATAAACGCCGCCATTTCCTCCGATGTGGACATTTTAAATACTTCCTGCGAAAGCATGCCAATGACTTCCGAACGCTGCTCGACCCCTTTTTTCGGCGCTCCTGTCCGCAAGTCCCAGTACATAAGGCTGATCGCCTCGTTATAACTCATCATTTTTTTGACATATTGTAAAAATTGTTGTTCTATTTTTTTAATCATGGTAGCGCCTGGTTACTAAAA
>NZ_BAWO01000030.1 GCF_000632715.1 Parageobacillus caldoxylosilyticus NBRC 107762
AAAATTGCCGAAAAACTGCAATAATTTGTCTCCTTGCAAATGACCATTTCGATCATTATATTTTTTAAAATCATCCAGATCAAGTAGCGCTAAACAAAACGGCTGCTGCAACTTTTTCGCATCGGAGAAATGTTCATTTAATGCTTCCTTAAAAAATCCATGATTGTACAAACCTGTTAAATGGTCTTTGTTAGCTCTTTCCGAAACATCTCGATACAAATATAAAAACTTACGAAATACAAACGACAGTAACACAACTAGAACCGTGAATAAAAACAAACTGAAAAATCCTTGTTCGTTTAATAAAATTGTTAATACTAAAGACAACAACAAGGTCACAGAATAGCTGATACAAGCTTCTTTTAAAATTCCTACATCAAAGGTACCTTTAAACATCTGTCCGGAAAAAAAGAAAAAGAGAAAGATGAAAAAAATGTTTAAGCTAAAATAGACTAATAGACTAATCATATACGGAAATAAATTATAGATATTGATTTCGCCGACCTTTCCACCGAACAATAAGAAAGAATAATATGCTCCTATTATCATTATACAGTACATAGAAAAATTAAAAACATGCTTCCATAGAGCAACCCTTTTTTTATACATTAATTCAATAATAATACTTACAAATAGTACATTAATCGTTAGAGAAATTCCATATAAAAAGATAGAAGCTAAATAAATCGCTGAATCCATAGAAAACGAATTATCTTTCGGAGGAAGGTGAATAGTAAAGTAACTTAATAAAAGAACAGATGCTGATAACATATAAATTAAAACCCAATCCTCTACGGATTGAGAAAAAAAATCACTTTTCCAAAAATAGAGGGATATACCTAAGAGATAAATAAACATTACATACCATTTAACGTAATTTTTTAAACAACCAACTAACATTTATTACCAACTCACGTTTTAAAAAATTTTAGGGAGAAGTGATTTCTCATTCTCCCTTCTTAAATATGATATATAGTGATATATATGTCAATGTAAAAACCTATGCTTGTCCATTCTAAATCCCAAAGTTAATACTACGTCAATCTAAATCCCGAAGTTAATGCTATAACGATAGAACCAATAATAAAAAGATTAATAAGTACTTGTTTTACTTTTACACTCATGCTTTTTGCCTAGTTACTAAAATCTATAAAAATCGATTCATCGCGATGGAACTAGGAAACACCGCTTGCCGCTCGGATTCTCACCGAGTTCCATCAGGAAGGGAATCCCCTTGTCATTCACCTACTGTGAAAGACACCCCGTGGCTCGCTGTCAGCGACGGCATCTGTCGTGCACCATTCCTTCCATCGGTCAGTACACGACAACGATTTTAGCAACCAGGTCTACACCTCCTTATAATATAAAATTTATCTACTCGCAGGAGCGGCAGATGTGTTTTTGCCTGGTGCACTAAGCATTAGATGCTGAATAAAGAAAAACGCTCCTACGTTCATAACGACATCGCCAATGCTGATCACTTGTCGGCGCGGGTATGGCGGGGATAATGGGATAATATCGCCTAAAAACGGCAATAATGTATCAGATGTAATCGCCTGATGTTTGCCGTATACTCCCGCTCTTAATGCGTCGATGTATTCACGGCCAAGAAATTGCGCCGCTTCGATCGATACCGGCATCCGTCCCCCATTGAGCGCCATTACGATAAAGTTTAATAGCACTCCGGCAAAAATAACAATAAATCCAGGCTGGTTCCGGTTAAGCCAGAGAAAAAAGAGGCCAACCACATATACAAGAAGAAACAAGGCGTTGCTGAGTTTGCCAATGATTGCCACTTTATCCTGCAAGATAAAAATAACGAACTGCACTGCCAACAATATTGGAAACAACCAGCCGCCACGCAGCTTCATATTGGCGAGGCCTTTAAAACTTCCCCCGCGAAAAAAGCCGACTAGCAGCGATAATAAAATTCCATCATATACCATGATGTGTTCTCCTATCATTTTCATTAGACAGAATATTTCATCTTTTCGAAACTATTCTGTCTATTCCCATTATTATCGATTCTTTTTGACAATGTAAATAGGACTTTCTTCCTAATTTAAAACAAAATTTCTCAATTCCTCCTAAAATTCACGGTTGTTGCCCATCATTTTTAGACAATAATCAACAAAAAATGGGGGCAACGAAAGCTTTCGCATGCGAAATGCCCTAACGTTGCCCTGGCGGCTCTGTAAAAATTCACTCAATGCCACAGTTTCTATTCATCACTTCACATTCTCTTTTTGAAACGATTCCGTAATCGTCCCTGTGCGCTGCAATTTGGTGTGGACGTGAACATTCACCTTTGTGTCCGGGAAGAGATCGCTCCAGTGATGTTTCACTTGTGCCCAGCCTTTTGGATCCGACCGATGAATCGCATTCCCGAATCCGAAAATATCGCTGCGAAACTCTTTCGCTTTTTCCACTGCCATGTCGATCTGTTTCTTACTTTGTTTGTTCAGCATGCGTTTTAATTTTGTAAAAGTAGATAGGTTCATTAAGTCTATATCGCATTCTACCTCGCCGATGTTCGCTTCCGATTCAATATATATATCGACTATCGGCCTGCCATTCTTTACTTTCCCCTTTATTTTGGCATCGGTTCGCATCACTTCGATCGCCATATTGCCTTGATGATTCGGACAAGCGATATTACCGACCGTGTTTTTGACCCGTCCCGTCGCGTAATTATATCCTTTTGTTTCTGAGTCGTTCAGCCACCCTACAAGCTTATCGTCGCGAAATACCGCAGTGCCGTTTAAATTCAATCGTACTGGCGCCTCGACTTTTTTTAAATTTTCTTCCATGCTCATTCCCTGTTCTTCTCTTCCCGTTACCTTAATTCCAGTAATAACAGGGTCTTGTCCATCACTGACAATCTCTGTAATTAAATCATCAATTTCCTTGACGACGGTAGCAGCGAAGCTCTTCTCCGACGTTTCCAGCGATAAAAACATGGCGTTGGCCGGAATGTTTTCTTGCGGGTCTAACGTTTTTAAAATATTTTCCGCGCGCGTCCCCCGGGCAATTAAAATATAAAAATCAGCCCTCATTTCGTGATCGCGCGACAAAAAATCAAGCGGTTTCCGTAACCCTTCTTTTGCAACACTCTCACCAAAGACAATACAAGCCCATCCGTATAAATGATGCTTAGCTGACGCCCCCCATCTTTTTTGCCTCGGATGGTCCGCATTACGATATCAGAGCTTTCCCCGATTGTACGCTGGATAGAGAGAATATTTTCGTTCATGTAAATCGACAGCGGCTGTTTTTCAGAAGGAGGCGGCAGCGGCTGTTCATATACTGCTTTTTGCCGTTTAAGCCACCTCTTCATTATCCATCTCATCATCTTCATCACTCGAACCCCCGATTTGCACGAACGTACGATTACACTTTTACTATTCCCAAAACTTTGACACGTTATGTCCATTTTGCAAATTTACAAAATCACAAACTATTGAACTAGGATAAAAAACGGGATTCCCTGCAACGATAGGGAACCCCGTTTTCCACCAACGGCTTCTTCAAGATTTTTTTGCCGAACACGATCCATGGCAATTGTCAGATAGAGAGCAGCTAGCACACATTCCTTTGGAACTTTTTTTCATATGGCGAACGAGCGTCCATCCGGCATAGGCAAAAATGGATCCGCCAATTAAAATACTTGCAATCATGTTTTTTCTTCCCTCCCATCAGTATCCGAACAGCTTCCCGCCTTCGTAAATGAGAAATGAAATGGTATACGCAATCGTTAACGCACAGCCAATGGAAATCAACGTCCATTTCCTTGAACCCGCTTCTTTGCGGATCGTCGCCACCGTTGCCAGACATGGGATATAAAGGAGCACAAACACCATAAAGCTAAGCGCTGATAGCGGCGTAAAGTGTTGTGTGATTGCCCCTTGCAGCAAGTCCATATCTTTTGCATGATAAATAATATTCATCGTCGAAACCACGACTTCTTTGGCCAAAAATCCCGTTATCAACGACGCACCGGCTTGCCATGTTCCAAAGCCGAGCGGCGCCAAAATCGGTGCGAGCACACCGCCTATGACCGCAAGAAAACTGTCATCCATGGAAACGCCAATTCCTTTTGGCCCAACATACGTCAATAACCAAATCGCAACCGAGCCGCCGAAAATAAACGTACCAGCTTTTCGCACAAATCCTTTTCCTTTGTCCCATGTGCTCCGCCACAATGTCAACGCTTGCGGCATCCGATACGGCGGCAGTTCGATCACAAAAATGGAGCTTTCATTTTTTAATAAGGTAGAAGAAAACAGTTTTGCAAGACCAAGTGCGACAACAATCCCTAATACATATAGCGAAAACACGACAATTGCTTGGTTTTTTGCAAAAAATGTACCAGCAAATAACGCATATACCGGCAGACGCGCAGAGCAAGACATAAACGGCAGCAACAAAATCGTCAACAGCCGCTCTTTGGGCTGCTCAATCGTTCGTGCGGCCATGACGCCGGGAACGTTGCAACCAAAACCGATAATCATCGGAATAAACGCTTTCCCGTTTAAGCCAATCGCCTCCATAAACCGATCCATAACCATGGCGACGCGCGCCATATATCCGGAGTCCTCCAACAACGAGATGAAAAAGAAGAGAATGAAAATTTGCGGCACAAAGACAAGCACGCCGCCAACCCCGGAGACGATTCCATCCAATACGAGCGCTTGAATGAACGGTGATGCTCCTACAAGCGTCAACAGCTTAGAAAGCCACTCCGTTAACGGACCGGAAAAAAACTGATCTAGCAAATCAGCAAGCGGCGAACCAAGCCAATCAAACGTTAACATAAACATGATATACATAAATGTGAGAAATATCGGCAAGCCCAAATATTTATTAGTGACGACAGCATCGATTTTCTCTGTTAATGTAAGCGGCTTTTGCTGAAATATAACCGTTGACGTTTCGATGGCATGCACAATCCATTTGTCGCGCGCGTCATAAATATGTTCAGCTAAAGGACGGCCGAGCGCTTGCTGTGCCTCATCACGAACCGCCACAAGCGGGGCGATGTCCATATACGTTTGCAAATAAGCGTGAATACGCTCATTTCCTTCTAAAAACTGAAGCGCAAGCCAGCGCTTTGATGCCAGCAAATCGTCAGGCAGCTGCTCGCTGATTTTTTGCACGGCTGCTTCCACATCTTGGCCGTAATCGATCGCGACATGCTCCCGCTCCCCACTTTGTTCGGACAAAGACAAAATCGCGCGAACAAGCTCTTTCGTTCCTTTTCCAGTGCGGGCAATCACCGGAACGACAGGAGCGCCAATACATCGCGACAGTTTTTCCGCATCGACTTTGACGCCACGCTTTTCCGCTACGTCCACCATATTTAACGCAACAATCAACGGCTTGCCAAACTCCAAAAGCTGCACGGTTAAATGCAAATTCCGCCGCAGCTGGGAAGCATCGACAATGTTGACAATCGCAGAACAAGGTTCCGTTAATAAAAAGTCGGTCGCTACCCCTTCATCACGGGAAAGCGGCTGCAGCGAATAGATTCCCGGAAGGTCAACGATGGGAACACCGTGCTGCCGCAGTATGCCAACCTTTTTTTCTACCGTTACTCCGCTCCAGTTTCCAACATATTCATAGGAGCCTGTCAAATTATTAAACAATGAAGTTTTTCCCGTATTAGGATTACCGAATAACGCAATATATGATGACATCGATTATCTCACTCCAATGCAAGCAGCTTCTTTACGCCGCAGACAAATGTATTGTCCATCGACCTCTACCATGACAGGCCCTCCAAACGGCATTACACATTTCACGCAAACTTTTTCGCCTTCATGCATCCCCATATGAAGAAGACGTTGTTTCACTACTTCATTGGTTATTGCCAGATTTGTAATAACGGCCTTTTGCCCTTGTCGAAGATCAGTCAAAACCACCTTTTCCGTCCCCCAGTCAACAATGATTCTTTTTTTCAATTAGCAATATGTCAACGTGTGAAAATTTATAAAGTGGTGTTTGGCATTTTCCTAATTTAAATAAGAATGGTTTTCATCATAGAACAATAATGATTATTTTTCTCAATTAATATAATACCACAATTTACGATTGTGAAAGTGATTTTTTTCACACTTTTTCTATCGTCACAATAAATTCACAAATACCATGCGTTGGGTGTATCTGTCTAGAGGAAGGAGCAGGCTAATTACAAATCTAAAATCTGTATAGTTGAACTTTTCAGAATAATATATATAATACTTTGTATATATTTCACTAACTAAAGGAGGAAAAACAATGAAGGCATTGGAGAAATTTAGCAACTTTGTTGGAAACACCTTTGCTGTCTGGGTGCTTTTATTTGCCGCTCTTGCTTTTTATAATCCAAACGCTTTTACGTGGATCGCTCCATACATAGTCCCGCTGCTTGGCATTGTCATGTTTGGCATGGGCCTTACCTTATCGGTCAATGACTTTAAAGAAATATTCAAGCGCCCGACAGAGGTGCTAATCGGTGTAGTCGCCCAATTTCTCATTATGCCGCTTGTTGCTTTTTTGCTTGCTCATTATTTGCCGGTCTCGAGGGAAGTCGCTCTTGGCATTATTCTCGTTGGCTGCTGTCCTGGCGGAACAGCGTCTAACGTGATGACCTATTTGGCCAAAGGAGATACCGCGCTGTCGGTCGCCGTGACATCCGCTTCTACGATACTGGCACCGATCGTGACGCCGTCGCTGATTTTGCTGCTTGCCGGAAAATGGCTCTCCGTTTCTGCTGCATCGCTGTTTTGGTCGATTGTAGAAGTCGTCCTAATTCCGATTATTTTAGGGTTGATTGCGCAAGCTCTTTTCCAAAAACAAGTGAAAGCGTGCATCCCAGTTCTGCCGCTCGTTTCTGTCATCGCGATTGTCGCCATTGTCGCGGCCGTCGTCGGACAAAACCAGCAGGCGATTGCCAAAAGCGGGCTTGCCATTTTCTTCATCGTCGTTGTTCATAACGGGCTTGGATTATTGCTTGGCTACTGGTTTGCCAAACTATTCCGCTTATCGGTACCGAAACAAAAAGCGATTTCCATCGAAGTCGGCATGCAAAATTCCGGGCTTGGTGCCGCGCTCGCAACCGCTCATTTTTCGCCGCTCGCTGCTGTTCCAAGCGCCATTTTCAGCGTCTGGCACAACATTTCCGGACCAATTGTTGCAACCTATTTCCGCAAAAAAAGTGAGAAGGAAAAAGTGGATCAACCCACAATTTCTGCATAAAAAACGGGTCCCCGGCGGGGAGCCCGTTTTTTATGGAGCTAAGTTTAACGGAAACGCAATTCGTTCCGCAAGCTCCGGAATATCAATAAATGGGTTGCGATTTCCTTGAATGAAAAAAATAGCGCTATTACGGTGCCTCTCATAAATGGTTGCTGGAAATTGCCGATGCCAGCGAATCAGAAGCGGAACGTCGATTTTACTCCGAAACGCTTTGGCGATAGTGTGCGGATAGCGCAGCAAAAAATAGAGCATCGCCCGCGCCACCGTTCCCTTTCCGTATTCCGGTTCGAAATAGCCGTTTTGTACGACGCCGCAGCGGTTCTGAATCTTCTCTTTTGGTGATTCCGGATTATAAAACGGAAAATCAGCGTACGGAAAATTCGAACGCAGCGTATTGCATTCGGGCTGACAAACAAAGAGGTGATGCAAATCCCCTTTCATCGGCTCTCTTGCGCCAAACCATGACTGCGGCACGACATGCTCGGCGTTAAACTTCCATTGCTGTTCAATCTTTTTCACCCGATACTTTTCCTCTTTCTTCCATTCTCTTGTTCTTTTCAACAATTGTCGGAACGCATCATAGCGCTTTTTCATCGTTTCATAATCTTGAAGAATTAATGTCTTTGGATCTTTCTTCTCTCCTGAATAAATGCTTCTGACCGTTCCATCCGGCTGCAAATCGACCCATGTATATAAATATTCATCCTTGCTGAAAAAATAAGGAAGCCGCCGCTTATGCGTGCGCGAAACGAGTTCATGATATTTCACAAACAGCGTAAGTCCATCCCCCTCCAACGGTACACGCCGGTAATACCGATGCATCGCTCGGATATCTTCCTGTTCATCGTAATACACATCCATTTGTGCTTCGATATGCTTAAGATGCTCTTGCAAGACGTCTAATTGCTCCTGTGGATCATTCCCCTGCCATTGCTGCAATTCTTCTAGTTGCTTCCGTACTTCTTCCATTCGTTTCACCTTGCTCCCTTTTCCCTTTGTATTACAGTTTACCACGTCTGCGTTATTTCGTTGCCAAAAAAATAAAGTCCGCTCGCAAATCTCGAGCAGACTTTACCGATAAGGCCTAGCGCATGATAAACGACATGACACCAAACAGAACGGCAGCCATTCCCGCCGCGATAAACGCAGGAACTAATTTTGTCCGCGCATATTCCATCACCGGCAAATCTAAAATCGTACATAACGTCACCGTATTATCGCTCAGCGGCGAGGCAAACGCCCCGAACGTCCCGCTTGCAAACACGGCGCCAATCACCGGCAAAATATTCGTTCCTGCCTGATGTGCGAGCGTGACGCCAAGCGGCATTAACATTCCCCATGTCCCCCATGAAGAGCCGATAAAATAGGAAATGACCGCACCAAGCAAAAACAGCACAGGGGCCACAAAATATTGCGGAATCCACCCTTTTACATGATCGGTAATATACTGCGAAAATCCTAAATCCTCCGACACCGCCGAAAGCGCCCAAATAAGGGCTAGCATTAAAATCACGGAAATTAATTCGTTTCCGCCTTTCACAAAATGCGTCAACAAATCATTTAATTTAAACTTTTGCAAGAGAAAATAAACAACCGTAATGATTACTGTTAAAAATAATGCTTCTAACATAGCGCCAAGTGCATCGCTGCGCAAAAACGCATCGAAAAACGTTTTTGCCCCTTTATGTCCGTCCCACCAGCTTAAAAATAACGTCAGCACAAGCACAATGGATAACGGAACAATCAAATTCCATGGCTTGATTGGGGTTTCCTTATTATACGCGCGCGGGCAAGTTTGCATCTCTTCCCCTTCTTCCCCTTGCGCCTCGTTTGGATTTTCCTTTTCTTGTTTATTCGTATGGACTTGATTTTCCTCGGCAAACTCCAAGGCTAGCCGTTCGTTCCATCGGCGGATCGGCGCAACCTTTCCTTCTCCTTCTGCCGCAGCACGTGTTTCTGCTTTCCGTGAATATTTAAAAAAGCTGTAATAAAGTCCAACGATAATAATCGTATAGGAAAAAAAGTTAAACGGAATGCTTTTGACATATACAATATATGGCTGTGCGCCAATACCCGCTGTTTTTAGCGCTTTATCAATCACGGAAACCATATAGCCGACAAATGCCGTCGCCAACGGAATAAGCGCTACCACTGGGTTGGACGTCACTTCAATCGCAAACCCGATTTGCTGCGAAGATAATCCGAGGCGTTTTTTTAACGCTTTCATAATCGGCGCAATCGTCACAATGCGGAAATCAGGGTCGCTAAATGTCACCATCGTCGAAATCCATGTTAACATCAACGCGCTTTTCGCTGATTTCACTTTTTTACTGATCAGATGCACAAATCCTTTAATTCCGCCCGTATACTTAATCATACTAACCAGCCCAGCAAATACATACAGAAAAATAATGATGCGAATATTATTCATCTGCATTATATTCTTAACTAAATACGAAAGCATCGTACGCAAGCCGCCAAGCAGCGACGGGTCCATTAAATAACTGCCTAAAAGCAACCCAACAAACAAGCCAGGGATCACTTGTTTCGTCCAAATCGATATGGGAATCACCACTAAAAACGGAAGCAGCGCTTTCC
Source organism: Parageobacillus caldoxylosilyticus NBRC 107762 (assembly GCF_000632715.1). Classification (GTDB taxonomy): domain Bacteria; phylum Bacillota; class Bacilli; order Bacillales; family Anoxybacillaceae; genus Saccharococcus; species Saccharococcus caldoxylosilyticus. The sequence goes on from NZ_BAWO01000030.1 coordinate 9,835, forward strand.
ATGATGGTTCCATGAATGCCATCACTCCTTTTCCTTTTTCTTCTTTAAAAGTATGGGCATTGATCAGTTTCTCTATGCTATAGTAAGTGCATTGCGATTTATTTTCATGCAAAAACACCAAGATTGTTTATAAATAAATATTCTCATTATTATAAAAATTTTGTAATATAAATGATGAACAAGCAGAAGGGAGAAGGGAAGAAATGAATTTAAAACCTGGGGATGTATTTACTTGGCAGCGCACTTTCACAGAGGAAGAAATACGGCAATTCGCTGAGTTATCTGGCGACAAAGGGAGACATCATATGGAACGGGATGAGAAAGGCCGGCTGATGGTCCAAGGATTGTTTACCGCCAGCATCGGCACAAAAATCGGCGGGGACTTAAACTATATTGCAAGAGAAATGCATAGTGAGTTTATCCGCCCCGTGTTTTCCGGCGATACGATTACGTGCGAACTGACGATTACCGATGTCGTCCCGATGGACGGATACAAAAAAGTGGCGATGAAGACGGTGTATCGAAATCAACATGGCAAAGAAGTCTTAATAGGAACAAGCACGGGGATCATCAGAGACGAGGAACCATCCTTATAAACAAAGAAGGCTGTCGCTTTAGACAGCCTTCACCGCTTCGCCTTGATGCAATGGTGTTAACGACAATGTATGCAGCGTAATTTCCGGTTTTGTGCCAATGCGGATGTTTACCCCCGTTTGACCTAATCCTTCGCTAATATAAAACGGCTTACCATCCAGTTCGTGATAGCCTTTAATGATATTCATCCGCACTAGTTTTCCCATTTTTACAAGATGATACGGCTTTGGCCAATGAATTTGTCCGCCGTGAAAATGCCCGGAAAGCAAATAATCAAAGTGATAATGGCGCATGTGCAATACAATATTCGGGTCGTGCGTGAGTACGAGATTTAAGCCGTCTTTTACATGGGCATACGCTTTTTCCACGTCACTGCGCCCTGTATAAAAATCATCAATGCCGATGATATTCACCGTTTTTCCTTTAATGGAAACCGACTTTGCTTCATTTTGCAAAACGGTGCATCCATGTTGTTCTAACGTTGCTCTTAAATGTTCGAACTGCTCTCCTTGTAAAACATAGTCATGGTTGCCGAACACCGCATACATGCCGTATGTCGGATTTAGCTTTTGCAATGCCGTCAAATACGGACCAAACTTAGGAATGCTTGTTTCATGATCAAGAAAATCGCCGGTTAAAGCAATCAAATCAATTGGTTCATCTTTTAATTTCTTATATAGATAGTCAGGGGAAATCGATAGTTTTTCTAAGTGAAGATCTGATAAATGCAAAATACGGACGACGTCTGGATCACTCTCGCGGCAATGCACTTTCACTTTATGCAAAACCGCTTCATACGTATTGCGGTGCGCTTTATAAATCATAAATAAAAGAAGCATTAGAATAATAAAAACAAAAAAGAATATCATTGCTCTTTCCTCCCTCTTTACCATTATAGTAAATGGGAAGAGAGAAAAAAGAGGGAGTTAATGGATCGGCTGGTAACCGTATAATGCCAATAGCTTCTTTTTCGACATGAATAAATATTTCGGCGGCCGCCCCACCGGTTGAAAACGGAGTTGAGCAACTACGGTCATTGGAATGAGCCCGATGGTTTTAAACCACTTATAAAACGGATTGACGATAGAAAATGTTTCAAATCCTAATCGCTCGCATCCTTTGTTTAACATTGTAATGCCGATAATCCCTTTGATTTCCGGAAATTGTTCATGATGGCGGAGATAATGGGCAACGTAAGGGAGCCCGGCTTTCACTTGTTCAAAAATATAACGGCCTTTTTTAATTTCGCTATCGAAGCGAAGCAGCTCGCGAATAAGACGAACGTTATGCAAATGAATTTTGAGGAGAAGGTCGTTTTTTTGTATTTTCGTGCCGTCTGATAACACCACTTCCCTTCCTTTATACCTCGTTATGCGGACACGAAAAATCGGCTGGCAGCCGTTCCTTTCCGTTCCAACATACTCAAGCCTGGAACATGCGTAATAAATCGGATCAAACGCCCCCCATACCGCTAAAACGCATTGTCTCGCTTTTTCCTTCATACACTCCCCTCTTTTCCGGTTATTGCTCATTTACATTGATATTGTGAAACATTCTCCTAAGGTTTATAAATGGATAAAAAAGGGACGGACAAACCGCATAAAAATTCATATTTTGCACACACTCGATAATAATCTTGTTCATCAGGTGATTGACATGAAAACCGTACTCTTTCTTCCATTGTTGCAAATCCCCTCCGGCCATCACCAGGCGGCGGATGCGTTAAAAGATGGACTTCTAGCTATGGATCCACAATTACAATGCCATAAAATAGAACTGCTCTCATCGCGGCTAGGAAGAGGGGAAAAGCTAGTTTCCTATATTTATGTAAACTGGATTCGTCATTTCCCTAAAACATACAACACCTTGTACTATCACTCCGTCGTCCGCCAGAAAAAGAGACAGCCATCATTTCCGCATTACGAACTGCTTTTTCTTGAACATGTAAAAAATATAGTGAAACATGTCCAGCCAGATATCATCCTCTGTACACATTCCCTTCCTTCCTACTTGTTAAACCGGCTCAAAAGAAACGGGGAAATAACCAATCCGGTCGTCAACGTCTATACCGATTATTTTGTTCATGATTTATGGGGAACGGAAGCTATTGATTGCCATTTTATCGGCCATCCTTATATGAAAATGCAGCTGCGTAAAAAAGGAGTTCCGGAAAACCGCATTTGTGTAACCGGCATTCCGCTTCACCCTGACATAACGATCGAAAAACGGGAAAAACAAATGAAGCGCTCCCGCTATTTCGGGCTTATTTCCGGCGGCAGCTTAGGCATTGGCACGCTTAAGCATATGTTGAAAAAAATTTCTCCCGACGATCCAATCGATTATTATGTCCTTTGCGGGAAAAACGAACGAATGTACAAACAGCTGCAAAGCGAAAACCATCCTCGCCTTATTCCGCTCCCTTACATTTCATCACGCCAGGAGATGAACGCGCTTTATGATCAAGCAGATTTTATTTTAACCAAACCAGGCGGCGTGACCATTAGCGAATGTTTATATAAAAGACTGCCGATTTTTATTTATGATACGCTTCCGGGGCAAGAGGAAATCAACTTTCGCATATTGAAGCGGCATCATCTCGTGTTTGATTTTTTAAACTGGAAGGAGTTGCGTAATATTTCCGATGTCATTCTTTCTATTCTTCACTCTCCGCAAATCACGCACTATTTCGCCCATGTCGAACAATACCACCGCCAGCTTTCTGCCGAGCACCCAGCAGCGTTGCTCTACGCGAAGCTCGCTTCCTTGGAAAAGCCATTATTTCTTGGCGCAAACAATCCTGCGACCAACAAAAAGAAAGGTCCGTCATTTTAGACAGACCTGATTGGTACGCAATCTAAGGTAAAGGGATGTTTACGGGCGGAAACGGAAATGGGCGTTCATCTGCCCCTTTAACATTTTTTCCCGCAGCTCTTTCGTCATTTCCTGGCGGATTTCCCTTGTCGGAACCCCTTCTTCCCGCTTATTGGCAATCTCCATTAACTGTTCAACATCGGCGAACGAATATTTGCGAATTCCGTTCGAGCGATCCGGAAAAATCAACTTCCGCTCTTCATAATAGCGGATTTGCCGCTGCGATAGCCCCGTTAATTCACTGACGATGCCGATAGAGATGACTTTTTTGAATTTATAGGAATCTTCTTTATTCGTCATCCTCTTCACCTCACGTGTTATATTTTCTAACATAATTATACCGATTTTTCACCATTTATGATTATTTTTGTAAATAAAATTAACATATTTTTTAATTTTATTGTAAAGTGGCTTAACAAAATAAATGTAATATGAAGAAAAACACCGTATATTAAGAGATAAATACGAGGAGGGAAAAAAGATGGGGAAACTGATGCGCACAGCAATTACGAGGCAAAAGCGATTTTATATTGATAGACTGTTGCAAACTGGCTTGTTTCATGACTCTGCCGCACTGCAACAATGGACGGTAAGCGAATTGCAGAACGAATACGAACGGCACAGAATACGAAAGAAGAAGCGGGGGGATGAACATGGACCAAAAAGCTCTTGAGCTGGCCAGACGGATCGTAGAACTTGATTTGAAGCGCGACGCGATGTTCGAACAATTGATCCAATTAATCGGAGAGCGCGCCTACGAAGTACTGCGTTTCGTCCAAAACCGTATATAACGGCAGAAAAGGACAGCTGGACGCTGTCCCTTTCTTTTTGCGCTTGCCTGCATCTCTTGCTGACAAAATACCGGCAAGATCCTTGTTTCTGTTATGCTCTTACGGACTGTTTCACCGCTTCGGTGGACTGATTGATGCCGCTTTTCATGTTTTTTGCAGCTTCTGAACGATCCAAAAACCGCCAACATCCCCAAACCTCTTCTCTCATTCTTGCGGGCGCCATAAATGTTCGTTTAATTTCTCTCTTATTCCATCCGGAATCGGCTCCGGCCTTTGCGTTTCGAAGTTAAAATTGACGTAAACCGATCTTCCTTTCGCACAAAGCCGCCCGCTTTGATGAATTTCTTCGTAGATGGTTAGACTTGTGTTGCCGATACGCTCGATTCCTGTATAAACGGTCACTTCCTTGCCATAATAAATTTGATTCACATAATCTACTTCCATATGGATAATCACCATTCTCCAATTCTTAAAGGAAAGATCGGGAGTAAACATTTTAAAAATTTCTTCCCTCCCGGCTTCAAACCATACCGGAATCGTCGTGTTGTTAATATGGCCGACGCCGTCTGTTTCGGAAACTCTTGGGACAATGACAGTTGTAAACATTGACATCCTCCATTCCCTGATTTTTAAAAAATGTAACTCATTCTAGCTAGGCAAGAGGCAGCTCCGATCATTGCGATAAATAAGGTTTTACGGCAAACGAACTGTTTCAAATAAAAACGCAAAGGAAAGCCGGATCAGGCTTCCCTTTTCTTCACCGTAGCACAGCAGGCCGTTTCTATCAATATTTTTCCTGCTCATCCCTCTATCTTATTTCGGCTCCGTCACCACACCTTTAAAAGCGGATTGGTAAATCGTCCGTATATCGTCTTCCAGCAACGGCAGCGGGCTGCGCGCCAGCAACCGTTTTTGCTGGGCGGCATCTTTCGTTAAGCTTTCCAATGCGCTTTCCGGGATGTTAAAGCCGCCGAGCGTTCTTGGGATGCCTACATCGCGGACGATTCGCTCCAGCTCTTCGACGCATTTATACGAAGCTTCTTCTTCAGAAAGAAAGCTCGAGTTTCCTCCCAGCGCATTCAAAATATCGGCCATCCGCTTCGTGCAGCTTTTGCGGATGTACCCCATCACATACGGAAGCAATACGGCGTTCGATTCGCCGTGGGCGATATGGAACTGCCCGCCTAACGGATAGGCGAGTGCGTGCACTCCTGCGACCCCGGCGTTAAAAAACGCTAAACCGGCTAAATAGCTGCCATTGCTCATATCGATCCGCGCCTGCTTGTCTGCGCCATTTTCCACCGCTTTGCGCAACGACCGCGCGATCAAACGAATTGCTTGAAGCGCTAAACCGTCTGACGTCGGGCTGGCATTAACGGATACATACGCTTCGACCGCGTGGGTTAGCGCGTCAATCCCTGTTGCGGCCGTCACCCGCGGCGGGACGGAAACGGTTAATTGCGGATCGACAATGGCGGCATCCGCCAATAAGTAGTCGTGAGTGACAACGTCTTTCGTTGTCTCTAACGATAACACGGAAATGTTCGTGACCTCCGATCCCGTTCCGGATGTGGTCGGAATTAATATTTTCGGCAAGCCTTTTTTTTCAATCTTTCTAGTTCCTGTCAAATTTAGATAATCGGCAACCGAGCCCTCGTGTGCGGCAAGCACCGCAGCCAATTTCGCCAAATCCATCGCGCTTCCGCCGCCGACGCCAATGACAAGGTCAAATTGGCCTTCCCGGGTAAAAGCGACCACTTTTTCCCCCGTTTCTAACGGCGGCTCTGGTACGACATCCGTATAAACATGAACATCATAGCCCTTTTCCTGAAGCGGTTTTGTTACTTGCCCGACAAGGCCGATTTTCTCTAGCACCGGATCGGTGACAACTAATATCTTTTTCGCAGAAAACCGTTCCACTTCCGGGACTAAATGTTCCAGCGCTCCCCAGCCGACATAGCTAAGTGGTGTAAATACGATGCGTGCGACTGACATTTGGTTCTTGCTCCTTTCTTATTCGTAATATCCTTCTGTAGATTTGCGAAACTTTTTAAATTGTTCGGCATCATGCCCAAACCATACTTGTGACTTTGTTTCCTGCGCGATACGTCGAATTCGTTCAACGGTGTTCATATAACCGAGCGAGTCGTAAATAATACCTGGCGGCTTAATTGGCGGACCGTAGCTTTCCGCTGTGTAAATGGCATCAGAAGCGAGAATAATCCCTCCCGTTTCCGGCAACTCCACATGCAGCCCCAACATTCCCCACGCATGTCCACTGCCAAAGTTTAAGACTTTCACTCCTTCCGCAAGGAGGATGTTATCCTCATGCCGCTTGACCGTCCGCCATTGCAAATTATTTTTAATCCATGCATCGATATCCGCCCAAATATATGCTCCTTCTTTTTGATTTCTTGCATAGCATTGCAATGCCCCGTTAAACTCATCTTCATGAACGATGATCGTTGCGTTTGTAAACATTTCTAAACATCCGGCATGGTCTAAATGCAAATGAGAAGCGACTACGTAGCGAATATCCTCCGGTCTTACTTTCAGCTGTTCCAGACGGTTATGCAAATAGCACTCCTCAGTTGCCGTCCACGGGAACATTTGCTGCGTCGATTCTGCCCATCGTCCTTGAGGTCCCATTGAATTAGGATTACAAGAGGTATCAAATAAAATTTTTCCCTCTGGATGATCAATCAGCACCGTATAAATAGGAAATTCCACAAACTCTGTTTGTGCATTTGGATTATGAATCGTTGCTGGATTATGCATCGCGATCATCCAATTTTTATCCATCCTCATTCTCCCGTTATCCATCACATACAATTTAGGACGTGCTTTGATCACATTCGCCATTATTGATCCTCCCCCTTGTCAAAATAATGCTCCTTCTTCATCAGGACCAACCGGTGTACAAAAAATGCTTTCAATATCGGTCTCTCCCCCCCCTTTTTTGTCTTGCAAGTCCTATGCCACCTCGTAAAAGCCTGATTTATCTAGCAAAAACTGATAGGCATGCTGAAAAAAATCACCACTAACAAAGGAGAAACCGTAGTGATAGCGAAATGAATAAATTGTGACCGTTTTCACCACTCGGTGAAATCATTCACCGTTTTTAAAGGAGGGATCGGATGATGGCCATCATCGCTTCCGAAATGCTCGAACATATTTTTTCCTCCATTCATAACGGGATCATCGTGATCGACCAGCATAACCGCATCGTCTTTTTAAACAAGGCGGCGAAAAAATTGCTGCATATCGAACACGATCACTGGAAAGGAAAAGATATTCGCGGTTTCATTCCGACAACCCAGCTTCCACATGTAGTAGAAACGGGAGAAAGCACCATTGGCGTCAAAGTGAACATCGCCGGACGGGCCTGTTTGGTCAATCGCACGCCGCTCTATTGCGACGGCAAACGCATCGGCGCGATCGCTGTGCTGCAAGATATTTCGGAAATGGAGCATTATCATCAACTGTCCAAAAAAATGGAAACGATTATCGAATTTTCCACCGATGGCATTTATGTCGTCGATGGAAACGGAGTTACGCTCATGGTCAATTCCGCCTATGAAAAGATCACCGGATTTCGCCGCGAGGAATTGATAGGGAGACATATGGAGGAACTGGTTGGTAAAGGATACTTTGACCAGTCCGTTTCCCTTCTCGTTTTGCAACAAAAACAGCGTGTTTCCATTTTGCAAAAAATCGGCGGCAAAAAAGATGTGATCGTCACGGGAAATCCGGTTTTCAACGACCAAGGGGAAATTGACATGATCGTCACAAGCGTCCGTGATATTTCCAAGCTGAACGAGCTGAAAATGGAGCTGGAAAAAGCGAAAAGTTTCTCACAAATGAGCCAGCATCGCTACACCTTTTCCACTAGCGACAGCGATGAGCAAATCATTTGCCGCAGTCCCCTCATGAAAACGCTTATTCACAAGGTCGAACAAATCGCCGCCTATCCTACGACCGTGCTGCTCACTGGGCCATCCGGCGTAGGAAAAGAAGTGATCGCCAATATGATTCATCATCTTAGTCCGCGGAAAGATCAGCCGTTTATTAAAGTCAATTGCGCCGCGATTCCCGAGACACTGCTTGAATCCGAGCTGTTCGGCTATGAAAAGGGTGCGTTCACCGGTGCGCAAGCAAGCGGCAAAATCGGCTTATTTGAGCTGGCGGACCGCGGAACGATCATGCTTGATGAAATCGGGGAAATGCCGCTATCCTTACAGGTGAAATTATTGCGCGTCCTGCAGGAAAAACAAATACAGCGCATCGGCAGCCGCCATGCAAAAAAACTCGATATCCGTATTATCGCGGCGACAAATCAAAACTTGTCTGAACTGATCGCGTCTGGAAAATTCCGCTCCGATCTATACTATCGCCTGCAAGTGATCGAACTATTTATCCCTCCGCTGGCGGAACGCCCGGAAGACATCGAACCGCTTTTAGACCATTATTTTACATTTTATTGCAAGCTCTATCGCATCCACAAACAGCTTTCTCCACGCACAAAAGCGGTTTTGCAGCAATACCATTGGCCCGGCAATGTCAGAGAGCTGAAAAATTTAATGGAAAGCTTGGTCGTTTCTGTCCCTGCCCGATACATTGAACCAGATGATCTCCCAACTCATATTCGCAGTCAATCAGACACTTCCTCCTGCCTCACGCTGAAGGAAAAAGTGGAGCAGTTTGAAAAGCGGCTTGTCTATGAAGCGATCGAAAAATCCCCATCGCTGCGAAAAGCGGCGGAACGGCTGGGAATCGATCACTCCACGCTGATCAAAAAGCTAAAAAGATGGCAAAAAACAGAAACACCGCGGCCGTATTCGTATTAATATGGCGCGGTGTCATCTTGTTCAATTTGTCCGCAAATCCCCCTATTTTCCCATCATTCACGCTTTCGCTGCTGCGAAATTTTCTTCTAGAAAACTTTCCTTCTACTTCTACCATTCAAAAATGCCTTATTTCCTTATTAGTCCTTGTACCGCCTCTTCCATCTCCTTCATCAACTCCCTTACAAGCTCCTGAGCCGGCATATTCCTTGCCAAACGATGCCCTTGCCCCGCCCACAGAGACATCATTTGCGGATCATTGGCCTTGGCGGCGACGCTGCGAAGTGGTTTTGTCATATGATGAATATGGGGATACGCTGCAGGGGCAAACGCGTCATATTCAGTGAGAAAACGGTTGACTAGCCCGCGCGCAGGACGGCCGGTAAACGCACGGGTAACGGCGGTTGCTTGAAACTGCGGGTCGATGAGGGCGTTTTTGTGCAACGGACTCGCTCCGCTTTCCGGACAGCGCAAAAACGCCGTCCCCAATTGGGCGGCACACGCCCCTGCCGCCAGCACCGCGGCAATATTGCGTCCGTGCATAATGCCGCCAGCGGCAATGAGCGGGAGGTCTACTGCCTCGCGAATTTGCTGCAGCAAAACAAGCAAACTTACATTCTCATCCGCCGTTTCGTCATTGCGAAACGTAGCGCGGTGTCCCCCTGCTTCCGGCCCTTGCACACATAGGACGTCCGCTCCTTGCCCTGCCGCGATTTGCGCTTCGGTTTTGGAGGTAACGGTTACAATGACAAAGGAGCCATTGTCTTGTAGTTTGCTGATGATCTTGGACGAAGGGCAGCCAAACGTAAAACTGACGACAGGAACTTTTTCTTCATACAAAACTGTAAGTTTTGCTTCCCAATCATCATCGTCCCATTTAGGCTCGCCAAGGGATACTCCTAACCGTTTTGCTTCTTCTTCCAACACCTCTTTGTAGCGGCGCACCGCTTTCTCATCTGCATCATCCTCGCCTGGTACAAACACATTTACGCCAAATGGCTGATCGGTCAGCGCTCGAAGCGTGGCAATTTCCTTTCGCATTTCTTCCGCTGTTTTATAACCGCCGGCCAAAAAGCCAAGTCCTCCTGCTTCGGACACTGCCGCAGCTAACGCCGGCGTTGAAACCCCGCCGGCCATTGGCGCTTGAATAATAGGAACAGAAAGGGTGTGTAACATCGCTTCTCCTCTTTCCTTGTATATTTTGTATATTTGCTGCCTAATAAAACAATTCACAATATGTCAGCGAAATTCCTGCTAAAAATAGAACAACTAAATTTGCTGTTCATCAAAGGGGATTGGGGTTTATTGATCTAGCCTTTTAAAGCAGATGCGCCGGCACGAAATGCACCGGCGCGCACAGAAAAATTAGTTCCGAAATGCTTTTAACTTTTTCGTCAACTCTTTTGTTTGCGGATAAATCTCGCGGTAAATAGCAAATAACTCCTGATAACGTGCTACCGCCTCTTTTTGCGGCTCAACAACAAGCTCTACCTGCTTAAACACGTCCGAACATTGCTCGAGCGAATCAAACCAGCCGCAGCCATACGCGGCAATCATTGCTGCGCCTAGTCCTGGACCTTGCTCATTTTTTAATTTTTCCACTGGGATCGCAAATATATCTGCCTGCAATTGCAGCCATTCCCTGCTTTTCGCTCCCCCGCCGATGGAAACGACCGACTCGATCGTTTTTCCACTTGCCTTAATCATCTCCACCGATTCATTCAGCGAAAAGGTGATTCCTTCCATCACTGCACGCGCAAAATCCCACTTTGTTTGCGAAGAGTCGATCCCGATAAAGGAGGCGCGGATATCGGCATCGGCATGAGGAGTTCGTTCCCCTACCAAATATGGGGTAAACAACAAGCCATTGGCGCCAATCGGTGATTCATAGGCCCGTTTGACAATATCGGCAAACGGGAGGTCTTCCATAAACGTGCGCTTCCACCAATCAAAACTATACCCGGCGGCCAATGTCACCCCCATAATATAGTAGGCATTCGGCTTGGCATGATTAAAATAATGAACTTTTCCAGCAAAATCTTTCTCTCCTGTTTGCTCGTACGCCAAAACGACACCGGATGTACCGATGCTGCACATCATACTCCCTTCCGATAAAATTCCAGCGCCAACTGCACCGCAAGCATTGTCGGCACCGCCGGCAAAAACTTTTACATTCGTAGATAATCCAGTTTCTTCCGCGATTTCCGGAAGCAATGTTCCGACATATGCCGTTGATTCGACTAAAGGAGGGCACAGCTGAACATCAATGCCAAGGATGTCGCAAATAGGCTGGCTCCATGTCTTATTTTCAATATCTAACAACAACGTCCCCGCCGCATCGGAATATTCCATCGCAATGTGTCCCGTAAGACGGAAACGGACGTAATCCTTCGGCAGCAAAAACGTATACGCACGCTGATAAAGATGCGGTTCATGTTTTTTCACCCATAACAGCTTCGGCAGCGTAAATCCTTCTAATGCACGATTTTTCGTAATCGATAATAACGTTTCTTTTCCCACTTTCTCCTCAATTTCCCGGCATTCTTCCGTTGTCCTCGTATCGTTCCACAGAATGGCATTTCGTAGTACGTTCCGTTCCTTATCTAAAAGCACAAGCCCGTGCATCTGGCCGGAAAAGCTCAATCCACCAACAGAGCGAGGAGAAACACGGGAAACTTCTAATAACTTTCTTAAAGCAACAATCGTTTTTTCTACCCAATCCTCAGGATTTTGTTCGCTATATCCGGAATGGGGCTGATATAAGGGATAAGTTTCTGTCCACTCTCCCTTTACATTCCCATTCCGATCCACAAGCAGCGCCTTTACCGCACTTGTCCCTAAATCCACACCAATGACGTGATCCAAGACTAATCCCTCTTTTCCTTAACGGGTTGCACAAACTTCAAGCAAGTATTGATTAAGCAATGTTTTCAGCCGTTCTTGTCTGCCCGATTGATTTTGGATTTCCCCTAGCTGTAAAGCATGTGCTTCTAATTTGTGGAAATCTGCAGTTCCTTCCACAATTTCCCGTCCAATTCCTTCCGTATAACTTTTGTATCGTTCCTCAATAAACTCATCAAAAACGCGATCTTCGATTAATCGATGGGCTACTTTTAATCCAACAGCAAAGCTATCCATTCCAGCGATATGAGCGTAAAACAAATCTTCTGGTTCAAACGATCCTCTTCTTACTTTGGCGTCAAAATTCAATCCGCCACGGCCAAGGCCGCCGTTTTTCAAGATTTCGTACATGGCAAGCGTGGTAGAATATAAGTCTGTCGGGAATTCGTCCGTATCCCATCCTAGCAGCGTATCCCCTTGGTTCGCATCCACCGACCCGAGCATGCCATGGATGCGGGCTACTCGCAGTTCATGTTCAAACGTATGCCCCGCTAACGTTGCATGGTTCGCTTCAATATTGAACTTAAAGTAATCTTTTAGCCCATATGTTTGTAAGAATGCCAACGCCGTCGCAACGTCAAAGTCATATTGATGTTTCGTTGGCTCTTTCGGTTTCGGTTCAATTAGAAATTGGCCGTCAAATCCAATTTCTTTTGCATAATCCACCGCCATATGCAAGAAGCGGGCTAAGTTGTCCAGCTCTAGTTTCATATCGGTATTTAACAGCGTTTCATATCCTTCCCGTCCGCCCCAAAATACGTAGTTTTCCGCTCCTAATCGTTTCGCAATTTCCAAACCTTTTTTTACTTTGGCCGCTGCATACGCAAATACATCGGCGTTGCAAGAAGTGGCGGCGCCATGGACAAAGCGGGGATGGGTAAATAAGTTCGCCGTATTCCAAAGCAGCTTCGTTTTGCTTGTTTTCATATATTCTTCAATCATGTCTACGATTATATCTAAATTTTTGTATGTTTCTTTTAATGTTTCTCCTTCTGGAGCGATATCCACATCATGGAAACAGAAGAATGGGACATTTAGTTTTTCAAAAAACTCAAAAGCTGCCTCTACACGCACTTTTGCTAAGTCCATTCCGCTGTATTTGTTCCACGGACGGATCATATTGCCTGCCCCAAACGGATCCGATCCATCCCCTGTAAACGTATGCCAATACGCAACCGAAAAGCGCAAATGCTCTTCCATTGTCTTATCTCCGACTTTTTCTTCCGGATTGTAAAATTTAAACGCAAGTGGGTTTTTAGACGTTGGTCCTTCATAGGATATGGCGTTGATGGTGTTGAAATAAGACATAATAGGACTCCTCCTCATAATCTTTTAGAACTTAATAGTAGGTGATAAATAAATATAACAGCAATTAGAAATCTTAACAAAATTATAACGTCTTTTACTTTGTTTGTCTATTGTATAAACAAAGTGTTTTGTATAATTTAACAAAGCTATCACAATTCTTTATACAAAAAGTAATCAAAATCAGCATAATTGTTTTGCCCTGAACTATCTCGGCAGTGCATCCCGACAAACGCGCCGGTAAAAGCTGCTCTGCCTCTTACATAATCATCTGATAATTTGTATGAATAAAATCTTATAGGAATTTTTATCCAATTTTCCCCGTCAAATGAATAAGAGTATTGATAAGTAGTCGTCTGTACTTCGACCCGAAGATAGACATATTCTACGTCATCTGGTATAACGATTTCTTCCCCTCGAAGAGGTTGATCAAATGTAAAATTATCACATGTCATTAACTCAAGAATTCTTCCTTTTTCCTCATGCCAAGTAATTTGAAGCGTCGTCCAGTTTTGCGTATTATAGTAATTTACAAGTCCTGCAGATTGCTGAAATGTTGTAGGGCGAAAGGCAACTTTCGTTTCTGCAATAAAGTTAAAGTGCTGCCATCGTCTAGCTACAAAAGCTTGCGTAAACTTCGAGGTTAGCGACTCCCTTCCATATAGCCGCAAATGTCCAGGATTATCTTTTAATGAAGCTATATCCTCTCCTAACGGAATTCGCAACGTCTGGAAATGAGGGTTTAAAACATCGCAGTCAAAATCATCCTTTTCGTCATAATCCTTCTCCCATTTTACTTCTTCCACATTCGGTCCTTCAATTTCTAAAGAAGGCTGATTTCCTCCTACAACATAAGGCCAGCCGTTCTTCCATTCCAGTCTTTGGATTGCTGTTTCACGCCCAAGCGGACAGTAGCCTCGGTGTTCCAGCAATGGTTGATCCTCTTGCGGAAGCGGTCTGCCTGTTAAATGTACTAAAAACCACTCATCCGTATGGGTATGCACAATGGAGGCATGCCCCGCTTTCTGCAGCGGATTACGCGGATATGGCCAGGATGTAATCAATGGGTTCTCTGGATGCACTTCATACGGTCCCCGGAGAGATTTTGACCGCGCAATGGTTGCTGCGTGATTGTATCTTGTACCTCCTTCCGCTGTCAATAAGTAATAGTAGCCATTGATTTTATACAAATGTGGGCCTTCGGTAATTTTCAAATCCGTTCCTTTGAAGATAATCTCCGGTTTCCCAATGAGTTTTTGTTGTTCAACACTATATTCCTGAAGCACAATCCCATAAAAAGAATGGTTGCCGACACGATGATCCCAGCACATGTTAACCAAATATTTTCTTCCATCATCATCGTGAAATAAAGAAGGATCAAAACCTGAACTATTTAAGTAAATAGGGTCAGACCATTCGCCATCAATTGTTTCACAAGTGACAAGATAATTATGGCAATCTTTCCACTGTCCTTCCACTACTTTTACATCTGTATATATAAGCCAAAATTTACCGTCACTGTATGATAGATGGGGTGCCCAAACTCCTCCTGAATCTGGGTTCCCTAACATATTCAGCTGACTCAATCGATTTAATGGTCTTGAAATTAAACGCCAATTTTTTAAATCTTTCGAGTGATAAATCCTCACTCCTGGAAACCATTCGAATGTGGAAACGGCAATATAGTAATCTTCTCCTACACGACATATGGATGGGTCTGGATGAAATCCGGTTAAAATGGGATTTCTTATTCTTACCATATCTGTGTTACCTCCTTTTTCCGAAAACATTTGCAAAAAGATATGAAACTACCTTGACACATATAATCGGGAAGATGGTGATGGTGTTGACAACGCCTGCATTCATCACGAACCATTTTTAGAAGAAAATAAACACCGCTTGGAACTGTTGTTTTGCCCTCCGTACAGTCCAAGGACTGTGGAAGCGGCTTAAATCCGACGTAGTTTATAATGTGTTCTAGTGAAAGAAATTAGAGCCAATGTAATAGTAGTTTATTTGTCCATTCTAGCTAGTTATACAAAAATCACCGTAGTGGAATGCTGTGGTTTTTTGTTAAGCTTTGCTGTTAGAACGATGAATAGCATTTTGCTTCTCCTCAATCTTACGAAATCCTCTTAACGCACACCACATTAAAACAACCGAAACTAAGCTGACACTGAAGAATGGAATAAGTCCAGGTATATAAATAAATAAAACAGTCAGCAAGATGATGCTAAGGAACATGGTCAGTGTCATTAACGGATTCGCCATCCCGATAAAGAAGGAGTATTTTATATACTGCAAGAACCGCAGTTCATAATGAACATAAATAGGAAAGATATATAAAAGCGTGATAGCATAAAAAACTAAAATAACAAATAGAAAAACGGAAAATGCTAGCTGAAACGCTTCTCGGACGTTTGCAATATATAGAAAATCAATATATAAAATATAAGAAACAAGCCCTATAAATAGCCCAATCTTATTGGCCCGCAAAAACTCTTTTTTATATGTGTTAAAAAACGTTTTAAAAATCGGCACATCGTTATCGCTAAAAAGAAGCCATTTTCTTACAACAGTAAACAACGCAACCGTCGCAGGCGCAACGCCTAAAAAAATCGCTCCTACTAATGTAAAGAGTCCCCAAAGTATATTGACATACGCCAATCGGGTGATCCATTCGCATATGCCATATATTCTTCCTTCTAGCCAACCGGAACGCATTTTTAATCCACCTTTTGCAATGACATCTCTCCTACGGAATAGTATATCACAAATATATTTATATTGTTTGAATATTTAAAAATAAACTGAGGAGGATATTCTCCCTGCCCCCTATCCTTAGACGCCAGCATATGCCAAAAATCCTCCATCAACTGGTACAACAATTCCTGTAACAAACCCGCTTGTTTGTTCATCGACAAGCCAGAGCAAAGTTCCTAATAAATCTTCAGGATTCCCTAATCTCTTCATCGGTGTGTGGGATAAAATTTTTCTTGTACGTTCCGTATATGATCCATCTGGATTTTTTAGTAAATTTTCATTTTGTTTCGTTAGAAAAAATCCTGGGGCAATCGCATTGACACGAATTCCGACACTAGCTACATGCACCGCCAGCCATTTTGTGAAATTTTCAATCCCCGCTTTGGCAGCGCTATATGCCGGAACTTTCGTCATTGGCCGCGGTGCGCTCATCGATGAGAGATTGATAATCGTCCCTTTTTTTCCGATCATTCGTTTTAGAAAAATTTGCGTTGGAATGACAGTGCCCACAATATTTAAATCGAGCACGTACTTAAACCCTTCGGTAGTAAGATCAAAAAATGTAGTGATTTCCGTGTGATCCAAATCTTCTTGTTCAAGTATCTCTTTTGTGGTAATCCCTTGTGGATGATTACCGCCGGCCCCATTAATCAATACATCACAGGGGCCGTATTCACGAAATACGATTTCTTCCGCTTTTTTTACACTATCAACATCTAACACATTACATTGAACGGCGATGGCATCGCCGCCTTGCTTGATAATTTCTTCCTTTACTTTCTCCGCTTTTTCCAACGTTCGGTTAAGGATTGCCACTTTCATTCCTTGCCTAGCCAGCTCCTTAGCCATGCAGCTGCACAGCACTCCGCCACCGCCGGTAACCACTGCTACTTTGCCTTTTAGATTTGGATGGATTGGCAGCATTTATACTCTCCCTTTCTTTTGTTTTTCCAGACTATCCCAAATTCCAAGGAGATACATGATACCAAGCGCCCGGTCATATAACCCGTATCCCGGCCGCGCTTTTTCATTCCAAATCATACGTCCATGGTCAGGACGTATATATCCCTGAAAGTTCATATCATGAAGTGCTTTTACAATCTCACATATATCAAGCGAACCATCGCAACTACGGTGGGATGTTTCTTCAAAATCGCCGTTTTCATGTATTTTTATATTTCTCACATGGACAAACGGGACTCTATCCATTTTCAAGAAATATCTGAACATTTCTGGAATATCGTTATTAGGATTAGCACCCAATGACCCTGAACACAATGTGATTCCATTCGATGGGCTATCGACCATCTTTACAATTCTCTCTAAATTTTCCTTATTTGTCACGATTCGCGGCAACCCAAATACCGACCAAGGCGGATCATCGGGATGAATCGCCATTTTAATCCCGCACTCTTCTGCGACAGGGATAATTTGTTCCAAAAAATAACGCAGGTTTTCAAATAAATCGTCTTCTGTAACCCCTTTATATAGAGCAAAAAGGTTTTTGATAGTTTTCAATCTTTCACGTTCCCACCCTGGCAACAAAAAACCGTTTGAGTCACTTTCGATTCTTCTAACCATTTCTTCCGGATCAATATTTTCTATTTTATCTTTCTCATAAGCCAAAACCGTAGAGCCATCGCTTCTTTTTTTCGCTAGATCCGATCTCGTCCAGTCAAAAACAGGCATGAAGTTATAACAAATAACTTTCACACCAGCCTTCGCTAAATTCCGAATAGTTTGTTTATAATTTTCAATATAGCGCTCCCGTGAAGGCAATCCCAGTTTAATATCCTCATGAACATTCACACTCTCAATTACGTCAAGATGGAATCCTTTTTCATTTACCTGTTTTTTCAAATTTAAAATATCTTCAAGCGGCCAAACTTCTCCCACAGGGATATGATATAATGCTCCTACAATTCCCTCCACCCCGGGAATTTGCCTAACCTCATCCAACGAAACAGTATCATTGTCCTTGCCGAACCACCGAAATGTCATTTTCATCGCTTTGCACTCCCTTGATTCATTGAAGGAAATTTACCGAATGTTAAAGTAATTTTTGGCATTAAAATAACAAATATCTTGAACAATTTTTCCTAAAAAAGGATAATCAGGCGGAACTTCTCCATTTTCCACCCACGTTCCTATTAAATTGCATAGTATTCTTCGAAAATATTCATGCCGTACATAGGACAAAAAACTTCTTGAGTCAGTCAGCATGCCTATAAAACTACTTAAAAGTCCTACATTGGCTAAGTCCTTCATGTGTGATAAAATTCCGTCTTTATGGTCGTTGAACCACCAGGCTGCTCCAAACTGTATTTTCCCTTTAATTCCTTCGCCCTGGAAATTGCCAACAGTCGATGCAATAACGTAATTATATGCAGGATTTAAAGTATAAATAATAATTTTAGGCAGCTTATTTTCTTTTTCTAACGCATTTAAAAAAGAATTCAGCGGCTTTGCCAATATAAAATCGTTAATAGAATCATACCCGGTATTTGCGCCTAACTGTTGGAACTTTCTTGTATTTGTATTTCTTATTGAACCAATATGCAGTTGCATTGCCCAATCTAATGAATGATAAAGTTGTCCTAAAAAACGCAATGTAAACGTTTTATATTTATCTTCTTCTGCTTTCGTTACAATAAAACCATCTTTTCGCTTTTGGAAAATAGCGGACACTTCTTTTAAATCGCTTTCTTCATATGGCATATACTCGAGCCCGTGGTCAGAAATTCTACATCCCATTTCGTGGAAATAGTTTACTCTGTTTCTAATTGCCTCTAACATTTGTTCATAATTAGTTATTTCGATATTCGTAATTTTCCCTAACTCTCCTATATATTTTGAAAAAGAATGATGATTAATTTCTAATAATGGATCCGGCCGAAAAGTGGGCAGTACCTTTGTTTTGATATCTTGGTTACTTTGAATAACTTTATGGTACTCTAAACTATCTAATGGATCATCCGTTGTTCCTATCATTTCTACATTCGATTTAGAAATGATGCTACGGGCTGAAAAATCCTCTTGCTGCAATATTTCATTACAATGATTCCATATCTCCCTGCATGTTTTTTCATTCAAAATTGTATCCATATGAAAATAGCGCTTTAATTCTAAATGAGTCCAATGATATAGGGGATTTCCAATGCAATAAGGTACTGCTTTAGCCCATGCTTCGAATTTTTCATAATCACTTGCGTCCCCTGTTATATATTTCTCTTCAATCCCCAGCATCCTCATTGCACGCCATTTATAATGATCGCCGTCTAGCCACAACTCGGTTAAGTTTTTAAATCGTTTATCTTCCGCGATTTCCCTCGGACTTAAATGACAATGGTAGTCAATAATTGGCATATGTTTCGCATATTCATGATAAAGAATCTTCGCAGATTTATTCTTCAGTAAAAAATCTTCGTGTATAAATGTCTGCACGCAGCTCCCCCCTTTTTCATTTAAAATCTATACATTACCCCCTAAACAGGGCGAATTCAAACAAAATAATGCGGATATTGTTTCTTTAGTACGTCCTTTTCAATTACCACTAGCCTTAAATGTTCCTCCATCACTTTTCGTGCTTTTTCCGCTTCCTTATTAGCAATTAGTTGATAAATTTGCTTATGATGAGAGATGATAATATCCCAGTCTAAATCGGAAAATAATCGAAGCACGCGCAGGCGGTTAAAATGACTATTTAGGTGCTGGACCATTTTCCATGACCGAGACATCCTGCAACCATCAAAAATAATCTTGTGAAATTCCTCGTCCAGCTCGAAAAGTGCTAAATAGTTGCTCTTTTCCACACATAATTCCTGCATGGCAATATTTTTTTCTAATTGAAATAAATATTCCTCAGTAAATTTTTCACATGCCAACGCCACTACTTCTTTCTCAATGATCTCTCTAATAAATCTGCCTTCTTCTACATGTTCTAAATTAATCCGCGATACGATGGTACCACTTTGAGGAATAATATCTAACAATTCTTCTTGGGCTAATTTTAAGAAAGCTTCACGAACAGGGGTTCTGCTAACATGAAGATTTTCGGCAATTTCCTTTTCAGAAATTTTTGTACCTGGCTCAAGCTCTAATCGCAAAATTTTCTCCTTTAACAAATGATACAGTTGATCTCTCGTTGATCCTCTTGTAGAGCCCTTTATTTGTTGGCTTTCTTGGAATGTAAACATTACCATTGAATTCTCCCTTTCGTTTTATCTCACTATACTAGTATGGTAGTATTATTCGAAAAATAAACATTTCTCTTTAAAGATAGAAATTCGTTTCCATTTTAGCTAAGAAAATATTTCCTGTCAATTGCACAATATATTTATACATTCAGCAATACTGTTGTTGTTAAAAATATTTTGTTTACGTTCAAAAACGTCGTTATTTTGCTCTTGCTTTTTTTACCGCAGCTACTAATAAGGAAGCATTACGGGTTATTTCCAACAGGTATGAATCAGTGAGGTTCTTTTTTACGTTGACTAATGAACTTCCTATCCCTACCGCCTCCACACCTGCTCTTATATAATCTTCTATGTTTTCTATATTTATTCCCCCTGTCGCAATTAACGGTATTTGCGGCAAAGGATCTTTCATGCTTTTAATGTAGCTAGGTCCGAATATACTAATAGGAAATACTTTTACAAAATCAGCTCCACTTTCAAAAGCGGTAACGATTTCAGTAGGTGTTAATCCTCCTGCTATACTTACTGCCCCATACCGCTTTGTCATTTGAATCGTCTCTATGTTCATGGAAGGAGAAACAATAAACTTGGCTCCGGATAAAATCGCTAATCGTGCCGTTTCCCCGTCTAATACCGTGCCAGCACCTACCAATACACCCTCTAGCTCGTTTGCCGCTTTTTCAAGCGCTGCCAGCGCTCCTGGAGTTTCCACTGTGATTTCAATGATATTCATTCCACCTTTTTTTAACGCGTGCGCAACGGGGATGATATTCTCAACGGTTGCCCCTCTAATGACAGGAATAATCCCCGTTTCTTTGATAGTAATAATATGATCCATGCTTTTTACCCCCCACTTTATTATCGAATAACATCCTCATTATTTTTCGCTATTAGTTTTTCAATCTCATCACGTTCAGGCAGACCATCAACATCGCCGTAAACCATTGTAACCAGCGCGCCTACAGCATTAGCTCTTTCCACAGCATGATATATGCTTAATCCGTCTAGCAGTCCCGAAATAAATCCAGCAGCAAACCCATCACCTGCTCCAACCGGATCGATAACTTGTTCAACCGGAAATCCAGGAACCCATTTATCTTCCTTACCTGTAAAATAATGTGCACCTTTCTCCCCTAGTTTCAGTACTACTAGGGAAGCCCCATGTTCGAGAAATAATTGCCCTAATTTTTCAGGAGGATGGTTGCCAAATAAAAAGGTTGCTTCTACCATCCCCGGAAGTACAATATCTACTTGTGATGCGATATGGAGAAGCGTTTCCCTAGCAATCTCTTCCTTCCAAAGTTTGAGTCGCAAGTTAGGATCGAATACAATTTTCACCCCATTATCGCGCGCTATTTTTATTGCGGCTAAAATAGCTTCCCGACAACTAGCGCTTAGAGCAGGGGTAATGCCTGTAATATGTAAATATTTTGCACTTGCGATATACTCTTCGTCCAAATCAGCCGGTGATAATAGGCTTGCTGCAGAGCCTTTGCGATAATAGTAAACCCTAATGTCATTTTGCCTTCTCATTTCCTTAAAATAAATGCCTGTTGGTGCTTCTTCATCAATCTTTGCCTTGCTTATATCAACGCCTTCTCCCTTTAAAAAAGCGAGAATCGCCTTTCCAAATTCATCATTTCCGACTCTGCTAATCCAACCGGCACGATGTCCTAACCTTGCAAGACCAACTGCAACATTAGACTCAGCACCACCGATCTTTTTCGTAAAATGGGTTGCGTATCTCATTAATCCATTGCTAGTAGGAGTAAAAACTACCATGGATTCTCCTATTGTAACAACATCCATCTTAAACCTCCACTTTTCATATTAATGTCATATTGGTGAAGGGAAATCTATCCAAACTAAGACTTCCCTGTATTTGCGCTTAACATTATGAGTACGATGTAATGAAGCTGTCATCTAATCCAACATAGGTATATGTTTCATCTTTCACCGGTTCTACTTCGATAAGCGTCACTTCGTTTTTTGTTAACCTTACTTGCAACCTTAAAATATTATTTTCTGTCCGCATTCGGCATGTAGTCACCTTAGGCTGTGCTACCTGGCGAAGTGTCTCTACAGCTTTTTTATTTGGAAACCGCGGTCTCCCCATTTGTTTCCATACAGCCCATGGGTTACCGTTATCCTCATCTACTGTTTGCCGCTTCACAAAAACATCTTCAAACGGAATCGGTATTTCAATTTCTAAATCTTTTGTAAAATCATTTCCTTTCTCCATAACTAAGTTCCAGGCAACCATCGCAATAGAACCATCTTCTCTTCTAGTCACAATTATTTCCTCATCACGATAAAGCCGTTCATTACCTAAAGCATTAAAAAATGTAAACAAATAGAAAGTTGGTTTGGGGATCGAATTAAGGGCAACTAGACCAAATCCGCCGTGAAATTGTGCCTTCGGAACATCCATTTCTTCAAATACATCGCTAAATGTCCAATAAGAGAAAGAATCAACATAATCCCCGCCTTCACTCAAAATACGGGCTATATATGCCGCGTTTAAAACGGTATCGTGAACCGGGTTGATCGGACTGTAGGATGTATTATACTCCGTAATATGAAAAGGCAGGTGCGGGAACGGTGATTGATCAATCAGCTCACGAACTGTTTTAAATTGTTGTAACATATCTTCCGGAGCTTCTAATTCTTGATAATAATACTCAAATGTCTTTTTATGCGGCGCCTTTGATGTATAAGCATGTCTGCTTACAAAGTCGACCGGTACATTTTCGTCGGCGCAAAAGTTAAGAAAATCAACAATCCATTCATGGCTTCCCCCACATATTGCCGGCCCTCCAACTTGAATATCAGGATGAACACTTTTCACTGCAGCCGCCGTAACTTTATATAGCTTAAAATATTCTTGTTTATCAGCATCTTTCCAGAAATTCACTAAGTTTGGTTCATTCCAGACTTCAAAAGGCCATCTCAGCACTTCTTCTATACCATAACGCTCCACAAAATGAGAGACTACCGCTACGATTAAGTCATACCATTTGTTGTAGTCCTTAGGAGGCGTAACGTTTCCTTTCCAATAAAATACAGTTTGATCTCCAGACGCTAAGGCGCTTGGCATAAACCCAAGCTCGACAAACGGACGGATTCCTAGATCTAAATAGGAATCAATAATTCTGTCAATATAAGTAAAATTATAAAAAGGTTTTGTTTCTCCATCGATTTCCACTTCACGATAAATGCCTACATCATCAGAAAGCAAACCGTGTCCGCGGATATATTGAAATCCTATTTTTTCTTGAACCAATTTCAGATGATCTAAATATTCTTTCTGCAATGCAAGCCCCAATCTTCCTGTGCCGACACAGAATTTCCAATTCTTCTTAAACAATTTTGGTTCATCATCACGAACTTTTATTTTTTTCATGACAATGATTCACTTCCTTTATGAGGATATGTTGAATAAATCCGTCTCATCATTTATAAATAGTGCGATTATATTTATCCCCAATTCCTGATTTGCGATAAAAATACGTATTAATCACATCCCGCCATTCTTTTGCATGTTCTACTTGAATATTTAAACGCTCCAAAACATCACGATATCTTTTTTCATCTATTTTACCTTTTAATCTTTTCCATCTTTCTCTTAACTGTTTCGCTTGCTCCACACCTTCAAAATGAGTATTGTATATATGCTGAATAACGGTTTCGCCGGATTTTAGGCGATGTGTATAAGGGACGTGATGGAAAAATAGAAGTAATTCATCTGGACAAGATTCAATGGATTCGTACATCTCAGCGTTTTCAGGAAAATATTGAGCTGTAAAACCTGTCCCAGTTCTTACTGTTCTATCTACTCCGATTCCGTAACGGTCCGCATAATGATATGTTCCCCACGGAGAATACTCATACCCATCTACATTAGGACCGTAGTGATGCCCTGGATTCACCATCCACCCTACTCCAAGTGGAGCTGTATAGTTTTCATAAATTCTCCAAGAGTCTAAAAGCATCTGGCTAACCTGTTCAACAACCTCCGGGTCATCCCCAAATGTAAGCAGCACCCATTCATTCGTTATTTCCTCCGCTGAAAGGTCTGGATTCCAAGCTAAGCGCCCGTATCCATATAAGTTAGCTTGCGCCAATGTATGCCCCGTCCAGTTCGGATCATCGCCTATATTAGAAACAGCTGCGATCCCGCTATACTGATAATCGTATAAAGAACCATCTACTACCTTTTTCACTTGTGAGCCTTTCCCTTTTGCATACGTATCAAATTCCAATACTTCTTTCCACTGTGGAATTAAATAGCATAAATGTTTTTGCTGCCCTGTATATTCTTGCGTGATTTGAAACTCCATCATTTGATTCGTTTTTGGCATCGCACCAAATAAAGGGGACACAGGCTCCCTTACCTGAAAGTCCATCGGGCCATTTTTAATTTGCAAAACGACATTGTTATGAAATTGACCATCTAATGGCTTGAAATGATCATAAGCCGCTTTCGCTCTGTCGGTCGAACGATCCCGCCAATCTTGTTGACAATTGTAGACAAAACATCTCCAAATCACGATTCCCCCAAATGGCTGTAGCGCCTTGGCAAGCATATTTGCTCCCTCGGCATGGTTTCTATTATACGTAAATGGTCCAGGCCGAAATTCGGAGTCTGCTTTCACCAAGAAACCGCCAAAGTCCGGAATATGCTGATAAATGCGTTCAACTGTACTTTTCCACCACTGCTGTACACTAGAATCCAGCGGATCAGCCGTTGATAATCCTCCAATTTGGATCGGACTTGCATAGTTGATACTTAAAAACGTCTGTATACCGTAAGCTCTAAAAATATCTGCAATTTTTGCAACATCCGATAAAAATTCCTCTGTGATCAATTTCGTTTCTGCTTCGTGGACATTCACGTTATTAATAACAACCCCATTAATTCCTACCGAAGAAAGCAACCGTGCATAATCTTTGATACGGTTCCCATTTTTTATAAACTGATAGTCTTTAAAGAAAATAGAGCGTCCCGCATATCCACGTTCAATACTTCCATCCATATTGTCCCAATGGT
Source organism: Parageobacillus caldoxylosilyticus NBRC 107762 (assembly GCF_000632715.1). GTDB lineage: Bacteria > Bacillota > Bacilli > Bacillales > Anoxybacillaceae > Saccharococcus > Saccharococcus caldoxylosilyticus. The sequence continues at coordinate 35,150 of NZ_BAWO01000030.1, forward strand.
TAATCATGCGCAATTGATTTTTCGGATTTTCAAAAATAGATAAATGATCAATATCTTTTTTCATCTGCAATAATCGAAGAAAATGGAATACAGCATACAAAACACCTTTATCCGTTTTTCCCACTAAATAAATAGATAATTCCCCGTTAAAGGATATAGACTGAATAGTATATCCTTCCTTGTTCATTTGCCGAAACTCTCTTAAACTTGAAAATCGATGTTTTACCTCTTCATCATCTATAGTACCTAATAGAATAAATCCACTTTTTTCGACGCTCTTTACTACTTTCGGTTGAATGCCCAAAATAGACGATATGCCTCTCGAAAGTTCCTCAACAGCCGAATGAAAAACAGGCGATGCTCCTTTAACAACAATATTTGAAAATAAGGAAAGGTTTTGATAGTATCCTTCTACTTTCTCATATCTTAGCCAACAAGGTTCGTATTGTTCCCCTTCCTGCAACACTATCCCATTTCCTTCCATATATAATGCCTCCTGTTAATTCAAAATATAAGGATCTTTTTATTCTTTTTCTGCTCCCAAAACGATTCCTTTTACAAAAAATTTCTGAACAAATGGATATACAATAAGCATAGGCAATGCAGCGATAAAAATTTGCGCCGATTTTACAGTCCGCTCTGATAAGTTTTTCAATGTTTCTGCATCGACACTCATTTTGCTAAAATCTTGCTGCACAATAATCGTCTGCAAGAATGTAGATAGCGGATAGTGCTTTACATTAGACATATAAATCATACCGTCAAACCATGAGTTCCAATGAAACACCATGGTAAACAGAGAAATTGTAGCGATAGCTGGCACGGAAATTGGTAAATATATTCTCCAAAATATGGTGAAATGATTAGCTCCATCGATAATAGCAGCTTCTTCTAGTGATTTTGGTACGGAAGTTCTAAAAAAGTTGACAAGCAATATCAAATTAAAGGAACTTATTGCCGAGGGCAACACTAATGCCCAAATCGTGTCGGTTAGCCCTAGCTTTGTTACAACCATATAGGTTGGCACTAGTCCTCCGTGGAATAACATGGTGAAAACGAAAAACCACATATAAATTTTTCTACCTTTAAAAGCATGATCACTCTTTGATAAAGAATAGGCGGCACATAACATACATGCCATGGATATAGATGTTCCCAATACAACCCGGAGAAGCGAATTCAATAATGCACGTACAAAATTTTCGTTTCCAATCGTCTTTTTATATGCATCTAGCGTAAAATCAACAGGCCACAAACCAACAATGTTAGCTGTTGCTGCCGCGCTTCCGCTAAAAGAAACAGCCAAGATATGAATGAGCGGCAGTATACATAGCAATGCTGATAATGCTAGAATAAAATAATTGAATATAATAAATATTTTATATGACAAACTTTTCTGGTAATGGTACATGATCCTCCCCCGCTTAGAATACTTTGTAGTTTGCGTATTTATACGCTAAACGGTATCCTGCAACAACTAGAATAAAGCTAATAATCGATTTGAATAAACCAACAGCTGTACCGTAACTAAAGTCTCCGTTTAAAAGTCCGACACGATAAACATACGTATCAATAATATCCCCCGTTTTATATACAAGCGGATTATAAAGGTTTAAAATTTGGTCAAACCCTGCGTTTAAAATGTTTCCTAATGATAATGTACCAACTACAATAATGATAGGAAGCATGGACGGCAATGTAACATAAACAGTTTGTTGCCACCGGTTAGCACCATCGACAATTGCTGCTTCATATAACGTTGGATTGATGGAGGTAATAGCAGCAAGAAAGACAATCGTATTAAAACCGCATTCTTTCCAAACATCCGTGATGACAACAACCGTACGGAACCAATCGTTATCTCCGAGAAAGAAAATCGGTTTAATATTAAACAACGAAACTAATACACGGTTAACAATTCCTCCTTCTGGAGAAAGCATATCAATTAAAATACCTCCTAATATAACCCAAGATAAAAAGTGGGGCAAATAAACAATCGTTTGCACAGTTCTTTTAAATTTCATGATATAAACCTCATTTAACAATAAGGCAAACGCTAAAGGAACAACAATGTTAAAAACAATCTTTAGCGATGAAATGATTAAGGTATTCCAAATTACTTGTCTAGCATCCTCATATTCAAACATCGTTTTAAAATGATCTAGTCCCACCCAAGGGGAGTGAAGAAAACCTAACCAAGGCTCATAATCTTGAAATGCCATTACAAGACCGAACAAAGGAATGTACTGAAAAATAAAAACAATGATTACGGCTGGCAGTAACATTGCATGTAACTGCCATGTATTTCTCAAATTCCAACCATTCTTTTTTAATTTTTTCTTTTTGTTTATAACCGTTTGGCTTTCTAAATGCGTTTGCGTCTGCAAATCCCTTCTCCTCCTTTTCTTAAGTAACGAGGGACCACGAAACCATGTGATGTAAACTTTTATCGTCCAACTATATCCATTGCTAACAAAATATCAATTATAAGAGCAATAAGTTATGGTAAAGAACGGCGCGAACATACGCAAAATTCCAAATAAGTTCGCACCGTTCAAAAGTATTTTTACTTGTTCCCCTTCACTGATTTATACCATTCATTGACTTCCTTCGTAATGTCATCGCCGCCGGATTTTCTCCATTTTTTAACGAATTTGTCAAATTCATCAAGAGGCGCTCTTCCATAGATGATATTTGCAAATGTTTCTCTTTCCATTTTTGTGAGGAATTCTCCTCTTTTTTGCATTGTTTTCGTAGGAGGGCCATTGAACTCGTTTTCAATTCGGTATTGATTTTGTTGATTCACAATAGTGGCCGCTTTCATATATGGCTCACCTTGTGCTACGATCTTCGTATACTCGTATGCATTTTTTGGTTGTCGTTTTGTAGTGTATAGCTCTTCTGCAAGGTTATAAAGCATATAAGGAATCGTAGGAATATCGGTTGTCAAGAAATATTTTCCTGGATCTATTGCTCCGCCTGGAATTTGTTTCGGGTCATATACAGGCTTTCCATCCTTCATAACATAGTCGTATCCTTCAAACAATCCATATTTGAAATATTTAGAATCGTTGAATATATAACTGTAGATTGCATCCCAGTATTCGAAAAATTTATCCATATGTTTAAAGTTTTTATTAAATAGAAACATTCCTACAGTTAGTCCCTCACCGCGGCGTCCTATTTTTCCATCTGGCCCGCTTGGCAGAGGGTAAGGTTCTACAACTGCTCCTGGATTATTTTTAATTGCGTCAGATACTGGCCAACCTGCTGCCCATGGCGGTGCCGATAAAATTCCTGATTTCCCGGCAACAAAACTTTTGATAGCTGTTTGTTCATCTAAAATTCCTACTTCTTTATCCAAATATCCTTTCTCATACCATTCATGTAGCTTGGCTAACCCTTTTTTAATAGACGGCTGAACCGATCCGTATACTAAGGAGCCATCTTTTCCTTTTGACCAAGAACCGGGTACATAATCGCCATATGCTCCAAAAATAAAACTTCCATCTGCAAGCCAAGTAGCTAAACCATTTTTGCTGGCAAGTGTTAACCCAATGGTGTCTTTTTTACCGTTTCCGTCCGGGTCTTGGTTTACAAAAGCATCCATAATTTTTTCAAGATCTTCGATTGTTTTTGGGGGCTGTAACCCTAATTTGTCCAACCAGTCCTTACGAATCCATAACAATGAATCCGATCCGTTTCCTCCCGAGAAACGAGGGATACCATATCGTTTGCCATTTACGGTTGCCGGATAAAACGCTTCAGGAAATTTATTAAATATTTCTTTCAATCTTGGTGAAGCATACTTTTCAATCGCCTCATCTACCGGCATAACTTTTCCTGAACGGATTAGGTCATTAATTAACAAACCATCCGCTACCATAAAAACATCTGGAAGTTCTTGACCAGATGAAAGCGCTAAACGAATTTTGTTATAATATTGCTCATCGTTTGGCGCTGTCCATAACGTCTTGAATTTAATACCGAGCTCTTTTTCAGCCCATCTTGTAACAGGGTTGTTATTCACATCTTCTCCTTTTCTAAATTTCGTATCGTCTTTTAGAGTCCGGATTGTCGTAATCGTCACTAGCTGTTTTCCACCATCCGATTTAGTTGAACTATTTGACGAAGCCGGTTCTTTGTCGGTGCAACCTGCTAGCATTCCGACAGTCATAACCGCAGCTGCCACTGAAGCAAACAGCTTTTTTAACACCTCTTCTCCCTCCAATCGTTTTCAATGAAATGCCCTCTGTTACAAATGAGCTATCAAAACTGCCGATACTTCACGAAGAAAAATTTCCCTCCCCCGTTTATCCCCCCTTTCACGCAATCCATTCGTGATTACAGAAACATAAGGATCTCTCTCCTTAAGGTTCTATCCGTAAACGGTTTCAAAATGTGTTAGCCTTAGCAACTTGCTATTTTCGTATGGCAGCTATGGTAAATAGCTCCCATTTATTGGCTCTTAACTTCTCCATGAACCAATATGTTTATTAGTAACACTAGTATACTAGTTCTAAATTGATTATAAACAAATGCTTGTATTCATTCAATGCCTTTCAGAATTTTTTAACTAATAAATTTTAAAAAGAGGAACCCGCCATCATCATCCAAGACGATGGCGGCATTGTTTGATCTTTACAATTTTCCAAAAGGATAGTTAGGGTGATGGAACTCATCAAAAACAAACAGCCAATTCTTCTTTCCTTACTTTTTTATCCCCATATTTTTACTCTTTTTCTTCAAGCCATAGAATGCTTGTCACCCCACGAGGATAATACTTGCTTCCACTAATCTCTCCGGCAATAATTTGGTCACTCCAACTCCAAACGGAAAGGGTTGGATGTGTCAACCAGGCTACATGTGCCGCATCTGCTTTCGCACCTGCTTCATCCCATTTCCATCTTAAAATGTGTCGGGCAATAAACTGACACAAGTATACTTTGCTTAGCCATGAGTTATTGCTTGTAGACGAAATTTTCCATCCTCCATCTGGAAATAGGCAGATTCCTTCCTTTAATACGTACTCCAAGTGTTTTCGTAAAGCTTGAATATATTCACCAAAGCGTCCATTTGGATCTAATGCTTCACGGCAATTTGTAAAGTATGGGAACGCTAATCCTTCGATCGCTGGAACAATCTTTGAATCATTCCCTTCTCCCATAACGGCTGGAATATATCCTTGTTCTGTCACGTGACTAACAATCGTAGCTGCACATTTTTCCGCTTGTTCCCCTGCTAAAGCGGCCAACGTTTCCTTTCCAGTATCCAGGAATATTTTTTCAAGCGCTACATACGCTGCCCAACATTTTCCTGCCAAATACAAATTATTTCGCGCTTGTCCTAGGGAGATATCTAGACTGTCATAGGTTGTAATCTCTGCTCCACCCATCGTACGCGTACTGTCTAAGCCCATCACCCCATTTCGTTTTTCCGGATCTGGATGATCCCGATTTACCATACTTTCCAAACACTGTTCTAAAATTGGCAGTTTTTCTTGCCTCCAAGCCCAATCTTTTGTTTGTTCTATATATACAGCTGCACACAGTACCCAGTTAACTAATTGTTCATGCGTCATATGTGAGAAGCAACCATCGATCCCATAAAGCTCATATGCCGAATAATGAGGGCGGGAAAATGTATTTGCTACCCCCATATCATGTGTAAAACTGATACCTCCTGGATACTCTTTTTCCTCTCCTGGGAAACGAACTCGATCGTAATAGCTGTATCTTTCTACATACAAATCTAAGACATTTTTAACAGTCCATGGGTTCATTTTTAACTCGAAGAACAACTGATCTACTGTTAAATCAAACGTATTCATCATGCGGTATTCGCCTTCATTCACTACCCAGATTGGCTTTCCATCATGTTCTAACAACTGGGTGTTGCCGTAATAACTGCGAATTGCATGAGCCATCATAAATTTTTGATCATCAGATAACCAGTCTTTCTCTATCAACTGATTTGATTGAAAAGAGCGCTCTTTCAACGCTTCGATGTGATTCAAAGCATATTTTCCCACCTCTTCAATGTTTTTAAAGAAACGGGTATAAAAATAAGATGTGTCCAATCCAGCAGTTACGTATCCGGAACGGTAAAAACATACTGCAAACTGATATGTTCTCGTCGTCCCGGCTGGTGTATCCATAATTAATGCCCCAACTTTTCCCAATCCAAAGGTCCAATTTTCCTCCAACGGATTCGTTAAAATATCTTCCAAGCTAAAATGCAGTGTCGAACGTACATCGTTTTGATTCGATACAATAGCCGTTATGCGGCCTTGTCCAACCCCACGCAATTGTGGACACGTATCATCAATTCGTCTCATTGATGTATAAGGATCGTTCCCTTCAAATCCAAAAAATGCGCGTCTTGGCGATGTTCCTCTCGTATTGTCAACAGTGAGTTCAACAACCACCGCAGGAACTAAAGCAAACTTTAAATCTTCTTCTTTTGCTGTGTCAGGATCCGGAACAGATTTCATAGGAGAATAAATGGTAAACGTAAGATCTCCCGCTTTCCACGTGTCGGTAGAAACATGAAATTCCCGTTGGATCATTTCCTTAGGAAATGGAACAAGAATTTGTGGTTTCTGTGGATTTGGATCTGGATTTTCAATATCATATCTTTTACTCTCATCATCACCGGACTCAAAAAACGGCAGTACCTCATACATACCTGGCTGATCCAATGAGGCAACACCTATATATACATTTTGCCGAGGCGGACGTCCCAACTCGAGATCCAACCCTCCGCTTTTTCCTGGAAATCCAAGCGTGAAGCTGGCAAACGCCCCTACTGGTGAGTGATGGGCGTTAAAAAACATGTTTTTTGGCATGTCTATACTTCTCCTTTCTAACTAATTATCCTTTAATTGCTCCAGCCGTAATTCCTTCTACAATTCGGTCGCTGAGGAAAAAGAATGCTAGTAGAATTGGCAAAATACTAATCATCAACGTTGCACCAATTGCTCCCCAATCTGTCGTATATTGTCCAATAAAGTTTTGGATCCCTACCGTAAGGGTTTTATATTGATCTGAACTAATAAATGTGTTTACAAAAACGAATTCGTTCCAGTTATAAATCATATTAATAATCGCCGTCGTTACGATGACAGGAGAAGTCATCGGTAAAATGATTTGGAAAAACATCCGATGAACAGAACACCCATCCATAATTGCGGATTCTTCTAACTCACGCGGCAATGAGTAATAAAACCCAAGCAAAACCATTATAGTAAGTGGCAGGTTAAATCCGATATTCGTTAAAATAACAGATAATGGATGGTCTACTAATTTCATTTTCATAAAAAAGCTAAACAATGGAATCAGTGTTGAATGAACTGGAATCATCAACCCGACCATAAACAATCCCAATACAACATGTTTTAATTTCCAATGCATACGCGTAATAGCGAAAGTAGCGAAACTGGCTAATAATACTGTGAAAATGACCGATAACGTAGTGATCCAGACGCTATTAAAAAAATAACGTCCTATATTTCCTTCCACCCATACTTTTACATAGTTTTCCCATCTAGGCGGAGATGGCAATGCAAAAAGTGGCGTATTAAATACTTCTTGGTTATTCTTCAGAGAAAAGAACAATAGCCAAATTAGAGGAAGTATTTGAAAAACAGCTAGAATAATTAGCACTGTATAGAAAATGAACATGCCTATCTTCTTTCCGATTTGACCAGGCAGCAATGAAATAACCGGCTTTTCGGTCACTGTTGCTCGCTCCATCTTTGTCCCCTCCTTTGCGGTTAATATTGTACTTCTTCACTAGAATTAGTAAGTTTTCGAATAAGCCATGTAACAATCATACAAATGAATAATAGAGAAAAGGCGACCGTGCTTCCGTACCCAAAATTAAAACTGCGAAACGCTTTATGATACATATAGGAGGCCATTACTTCACTTGCGCCGTTCGGCCCCCCGTCTGTCATTACATAAATAAGATCGAAATATTTCAAAGAACCTACAACGGCTAACACAATGGTTACTTTAATAACCCCTGAAATTAAAGGAACTTTAATTTTATAAGCCAATTGCAAAGGATTTGCTCCATCGATAATCGCTGCTTCTATAATAGAAGGCGGGATACTTTTTAAAGCTGCATAGTAAATCAAAATATAAAACCCTGCATACTGCCATATAATCGGGATAAAGATCGCATATAGTACAATCGAAGGATCTGCCAACCAGTTAGGAGGATTTTCTATTCCTAAAAAGGAGAGAAAATAATTAAGCATGCCATTAGATGGATGGTAAATTCTCAGCCAAAGTTGACCAATAGCAACAGAAGACAACAACATCGGTATTAAGTAAATTTTTCTTAATAAATTTGCGCCTTTGACTTTCCCAGAGAGTACAAGTGATACCGCTAAATAACCTAACAAACTAATAACAGAAAAGACTGCTAGTAAGAATGAATGATAGACACTTTTCCAAAACATTCCATCTTTTATCAGTTCTTTATAATTATCCAAACCAATAAACTTCATCTGTCCGATACCGTCCCATTGGGTTAAGCTATAATATCCTGTCATGATGATCGGAATATAAATTAATGCTACAATCAATAACAAAGGTGGAAGTATATATAAAGCAATGACTTTTTTATCAGACATCATGTTATTCATGACGTCTTCCCTCCTTTACTCATTGACCAAAAAGGACATATTTTCAAATATGTCCTTTTTGGTCAGATTTTCTTTATTGTGTCTTTGCAAGTACTTCTTCATGCTGTTTTACGAAGTCCTTAGGTGTAACCTCTTCTCCAAACAATGATTGAATTAAATTCAAGTGAGTCTGTGCTGCTTCCGGATTCATTTGCACATCGGCAAACAATGTGATGTTGCTAGCTTTATTTAGCTCGCTGAGTACATCGATGTATAGCTGTGGTAAATGGATATTTGCCGTATCGACTTTTGTTGCAGGAATAACCCCAGCTTTTGTGACAGATTGCTCTCCCCACTTTTCAATAAAGAATTTCACAAATTCTTTTGCCTCTTTTTTGACTTTAGAGTTTTCAGAAACGAACAATCCAACTCCAGGACCACCAACCCAGCTATTTACATCTCCTTTTCCACCATCAACTACAGGGAATTTAAAGAAACCGACTTTGTCTCTAAACTCTTTTGGTACTTCCTCATTAGTAGTAAAGTTGGGCAATTCCCATGTTCCCATTAAGTACATAGCGGCTTTTTCATTCATAAATTCTGATTTTGCTTCATCGTTAGATAATCCATTAAATCCTTTAATAAACGCTTTCATTTTTACTAATTTTTGAACTTCTTCCGCTGCTTTGATTAAACTTGGGTCTTCAAAAGAGCCTTTACGATTAATCGCATTTTTCAACGTATCTGCTCCACCAATTCGATCAGCCAGATACATGTACCACAATGATCCTGTCCAGCGATCTTTATTTCCAAGCGCAATCGGTGCTACACCATTTTTAACAAGCGTTTGAACAATATTTTTAAAATCTTCATATGTTTGAGGTGGCTCTAAATGGTACTTGGAAAAGATTTTTTTGTTGTAGTAAATAGGAGTGATATTTAATTCTAATGGAAGCGCATACGTTTTATTGTTAACAGCATATGCTTCAGTTGTTCCCGAAACAAACTTATCTTTCAGCCCGGAATTCAAGATATCATCTAGCGGCGCAAATAAATTTCCTTTTACATAAGGCTCTAAAAATCCTGCAGCCCAAGTCATTCCTACATCAGGAAGTTCATTGGAAGAAGCAAGTATTTTTAGTTTATTTTTATATTGTTCATTTTCTAAAACTTCCTGTTTAACCGTAACATTTGGATTTTGCTTTTCAAACTCTTTAATAATTTCATTCACAATCATGTTTTGCTGCTTCGAACTTCCCGCAGGCCAAAGGTGCATAAATGTAATCGTTACTTTTTTTCCCGATTCGGACGAAGATGGATTTCCATTTGTTGAACTGGAGCAGCCTGTTAACACAAGTGCAAAAGCAATGACCATCACGCAAAATAATGAATACGCTTTCTTTGACAAATCCAATCCCCCCTTGGTTTTTGCTACAATGCAATTATAGCATTGTAAAAGCGAGGGGATTAAGGTAACGATGGTTGGCTAAAATTCTACTTTTTTTAGATTCTCTTTTCTAAACTGGTAAGGGGTTATTCCTTCAAACTCTTTAAACAATTTGATAAAGTATTTTGCGGTCTGATACCCTACTTCTTCTGCGATCTCTGCAATACTTAAATCTGTTGTAATTAATAAGCTTTTTGCTTTTTGCAGTCTACATCTTGTTACATATTCGCTAAAAGTCATGTTTGTTTCCTCTTTAAACAAAGTGCTGAAATAACTAGGGTTTAAATGTACGAATGATGATACTTCACGTAAACTAAATGGTCTATTTAGATTTTCATGAATAAACTGTATTGCTTCTTTAACGACTTGAGAACGCGTTCCTTCTTGGATATTGATTACCCGGTTATCAATCATTTTCTCCACTACCGCCGCTTTCTGACGCTCTTCCCAAATCTTTATCGCTTGCTCCACTGCATGAATAAGTTTATGTTTATCTATCGGTTTTAAAAGATAATTCACTACACCTAACGTAATAGCTTCTTGCGCGTATTCGAATTCAGAATAAGCGGATATGATAATCACAACCGGTTTGCTTTTCTGCTTCTCTATTGACTTGATTAGTTTTAAACCAGTCATTTCAGGCATGCGAATATCTGTGATTAACAAATGGATCGTTCGCTGATTCATCATGTTGATCGCCTCTTCCCCATTTGCCGCACAAAAAATTTCATGTTTCCCCGCTGACCAGGACTCTAAAGTTTTCTTTAATCCTTGTCGTGCTCGTGGTTCGTCATCAACAATCAAAATAGTCCGAAAATTCATCATCGAATCCCCCGCTTTTGGGAATTTTGAAAGATATGCATGTGCCTTTGCCCAACTCACTTTGAATGACCACTTTTCTATCTTCCCCATAATAAAGCTGCAGTCTCCTATTTACATTGGCAATGGCCATCCTGCTTCCTTTAAATGTTGGAAACTCCTTTTTATTTAACAACTGTTCTATTTCCTGTAGAGTTTTTTCATCCATTCCAACACCATCGTCTATTACTTTAATAATTAACTCATTGGAATGATCAGATTCCTCTACAGTGACCAACACAGAACCTTGTTCCATCTTATTTCCAATCCCATGCAAAACGGCATTTTCCACTAGCGGCTGGATTAACAGTTTTGGTATCCGGATATCTAAACATCGCGCCGGGACTACTATATCCCATATCAGACGATCTCCCCATCTTAATTTCATGATTTCCATGTAACGTCTAATATGTTCTATTTCTTCGCGAAGCGTTACCCATTCGTCATTTTTTGAGCTACTTATAGTGTAGCGAAATAATTGAGACATATTAAGGACAAATTGCGATAATTCTTCTTCTTCCTTTTCTACAAGGGACCAATAAAGGGCGTCAAGCGTATTAAAAAGAAAGTGAGGATTTATTTGCGCCTGCAGAGCTTTCAACTCTGCGCGGCTGCGAACCAATTCTTTTTCATAAACTACTTGAATTAAGTGTTTAATATTTTCTACTAACGCATTATATGTTTCATTCAACTCATTAATTTCAACCGTTGATGAAATCGGCGGGCTTGTCCTTAACTCGCCGTTTCTGCCACGTTGCATGATTCTCGTTAATCTCAAAATCGGCTGAGTAATCATTGTAGAGAGAGAGAAAGAAAATATCAAAAAAATAAAGAAACCTATCGTTCCGGAAAGGATAATCGCATTTTTAAGGATCGACACCCCTTCGGTAAGCGTCTTCACGGGAGTTACAATTACAAGCGTCCATCCAGTTAAATTAGATAATTGTTTTACCACTAAATATTCTTCCCCATCTTTTCGAATCATAGGTTGTTTGGCATGAAGAAGTTGGCGGAAATCCCCTTTGTAGTTTAAAAAAATTGGATTTGAATTGGAATCAATAAGAAGCATATATCCTTTTTTTCCTTTAGATGGATAAAAATAATCACTAAATTGAAAATAATCCCGATTTATGCGAACTAATAAATAACCGCCTGGGGAAAACCATCGTTCCATTAGGCGAATTTGCCGCAAAGCTAGAAAATATCCCGGAGCCTTCGGATCACGGCCAACCCAGACCATTTTTCCCTTTGCCTCGGAAGCTTGTTTAATCCATTTTATACCTATTCGGTCACCTAAATCCTCTTCATCTAATGGAAATATTTTTTTGTAGTTATTCGTATAAAGTTCAAGAGAATGAATTCCATCAGAATACGCCTGAAACGTATTTACAATATGCATTAGCCCCTGCTTTTCCCTGAATCCGGGAGAGTAACCGTTAGCTATTTTCAAAAGCAGCTGTTGTACGTATATATTAGTGGCCACCTGTTTTGTTAATGTATCGATTTGTTGATAGAGAGCTTCTAAACGTCCGTTGGCATGCATCGCCGTCTGCTCGATCTGCTTCTCGGCGTTGTTTTTCAGCAACGTAGAAACTGAATGAAAGGTCATCATTCCTACCAAACATAGCACCATGATCATTACAAATACAAAAACAATTAATATTTGGTTACGAAGCGTATTAAATTTATATAATCTCTTCTTCAATATCTTTATCCCCCCATAGCATGATTGTTTGCTTTCATGAACGATGTTTCTTACATAATAAAGGGACAAATAATAGTATGGGCCACAAACCTAAGCAGTGATTCATATTCCGTTTTATCGTAATATTATAATTATATCTAAAAAGACAGAAAAAACAGATTTAAAGGGAATTCCAAATATGGAATTCCCTCATAATACTAACTCCACTATTTAACAAACTCATTTAGAAAACGTAATATAGTAAATCTATCACGTAAATGATATGCTTCTTTAAGGCTTCTATCAACCAATTCTTGATCTATCCCAAGCTGTTCTGGAGTGCAAGCACCTCCTACTCTTTCCATCATTAAGCGCAGTTCCGATGGAGATGGCAGCGACCCAAACCATTCTTTTATTTTTTGTCTGTTTCTCTCCAACAGTTCTATAGTCTTGTTGCCTAATAATGCTTTATTTTCTCGTAAATCATTTAAGAGGATTAAAAAATGATTGGTATATACTTCAGCAATTAATGATGTGGAAACCCCTACTTTAGTTCCGTGAAGCACTTGTGGCTTTTTCCTACGCAAAAATTCCATTTCCCAATAATGAGATAGATGGTGTTCTCCACCAGATGCTGGATATGATTGTCCCATTATCAGCATCGCTATTCCCGATTGAAGAAGTGCGTTCATTAAAATCTGCACTCCTTCTTCTTCCGCAGCAGCGATTTTCTCGATATTGTTGACGCATTCCTGCAACGACTCTTGAGTAATCTTATCAACCAGCGGACAATATGGCTCGCCAGCAACAAGATGGCCAAAACGCCAGTCAATAAGCGAAGTGTATTTGGCTATCATATCCCCAAATCCTGCTGCGATCATCTGTTTAGGCGCCTGTTTTAATACACTAATATCCGCAAATACAGCAATAGGCGCCTGTGCTTGAATAGTCTTTTTTACTCCTCGGATAATTAATGGCGCGCCCATAGAGGTAAATCCGTCGACAGATGGAGCTGTTGGCACGGAAATAAACGGAACTTTCATTTTATAGCTGCAAAAGCGTGTAATATCATGAATCGTTCCGGATCCAACCGCTAATATTGCATCAACATCATGAGGAACCTCCAAAAGCGCTTGTACAATGGACGCTTCATCTGCTATAACATCACCATTTTCATCTGGCTGAATGAAACAAGTAGTATGATGAATCTGTTCCCCTTGCAATAATGCGCTCAACTGTCGTCCAGCTGCTTCAAATGTATGTTGGTCTACAATTAAAGCAACTGTTTGATATCTTTTTCTTTGCAAGTATATAACTACTTGTTGTAAAGCATCATCGCTGATCATAATGGTTTCAATTGGGATGTCATTATGGTCGTTCCCACAGTGACATTGTTTAGAAAGAGCCTTAATTTCTATTAATGTTCGATTCATTGCACTATTTCCTCCCCAAATCGAACGATATCGTAAATCGAATCAATAATATAGTCGGGGAGCTCCTTCTCTAATAACGAATCGAGATGTTTTTTCTTTGTATTTCCCGTCAAGACAAGTGCTGTTTTCATTCCGTGCATACGCCCCATCCGAATATCCGTTTCAATACTGTCGCCAATAATCAGGCACTTTGGCGGGCTTACTTGCAAATAACGCAAAGCAGCTTCCGCCATAAAACAAGAAGGTTTACCTAAAATAAGTTCCACTTTTCGTCCTGTTGTTGCTTCAATCGCTCCAATCATTCCTACCACATCTATGGCATTTCCGTTCTCATTCGGAAATGTTTTATCTGCATGTGTCGCAATGATTCTCGCTCCGTGCTGCACAGCTTGAAACGCTAAATTTAAATCATCGTATGTCATTCTTTCATGTAGTGTTATAACCAGAAAATCCGCTTCTTCCGGTTTTTTTGCCAATCGAACATGATAACGTTGAAGCTCTTCCTGTAATCCATCATCTCCTAATGTCCATACTTTGCAAAACGGATAATGTACGTACAGAAATTCTGCCGTAACTGTAGATGACAAAATAATTTCTTCTTTCCGTACACTAATTCTCCATTTCTTTAGCCACTCGTAGCACATTCTCTGTGATATGTTGCCACGATTACTAACAAACGCGATTCGCTTGCCAAGAGAGCGCAAGTACGCAACCGCATCGTCTGCTTTAGGAATCAATCTTTTTCCTTTAAACATAGTACCATCTAAGTCAATAATAACCGCCTCAATTTCTTGTAGCACCTGTTCTCCCTTGCCCCTTCTGAAAGAAACTTTTGTGACTATATTTATGACTATATTTATGATTTCAAAACACCAAATTTGTACTTGGTTACCGATGAATAGTTCTGATTTGCCTGTAATACATAAGAAGGAAAATGAGGATGATGAACAGCGTCGGGCAGCCCTTGTGTTTCTAAACAAATTCCTAAATATTTTCGTGATGGTACACCGTAAATATCCATTCCTGATTGCAGTTGATTTCCTGTGTATACTACTACTCCTACTTCATCTGTTTCGATCGTCAATGTACGTCCGCTTTCGGGATCTTGCAAGACAATTTCTTCATCATGGTGCGTATTCAGCACAAACGGATGATCATATCCTTGCCCAACCAGCTCAATTTGCGAATGATTGGTCATAATTCCATCTTTTATTTTTTTTCCTTGGCGTAAATCAAAAGGAGTATTCGTTACATCCAAAATGGCCCCTGTTGGAATCAATTCCTGATCTAACTCTAAAAACCGATCGCTTTTTATTTTTAATTCATGATCTAAAATATCCCTTTTTATATTGCCGCTTAAATTAAAATACGTATGGTTTGTTAAGTTCAATAACGTATTTTTATCGGAATGGGCATGATAAGAAATAATTAGTTCGTTTTCTTTATTTAATAGATAGGTTACTTGAACGTGGACAGCACCTGGATATCCCTCTTCTCCATCAGGGCTTGTATAGGAGAAGCGAACACCTATTTCCTCGTCTTTTTCCACTATCTCCGCGTCCCAAAGTACATGATGAAATCCTTTGATTCCGCCATGTAAATGGTTATTGTTTTCGTTTTTACACAACCGGTATATTTTCCCGTCTAATTCAAAGCTGGCTCCCTGAATTCGCCCAGCCACTCGCCCAATGACTGCGCCAAAATAAGGGGAATTCGTTAAGTACGGTTCAAAACGGTTAAAACCCAACACTATATTTTCATAGTTTCCATTTTTGTCAGGTGCAATGATTTTTGTAATAATGCAGCCATAATTCATACAGGTAATTTCGATTCCATGATCATTGATCAGTGTGAAAGATATTACCGGCTGTTGGTTGATTTCTGCCCATTTTTCTGGAATGACTTTCATTCTGCTCATCCCCCTTTTTCAAACCAATCAGAAAGGCTTTGTATTTTCATCAGCATGATGAGAATACCTAAAGTCGTACAACATTTCCTGTTTTCACAGATGTATAGCATGCTTCCAACACTCGCGCCTGTTGAATCATATTGTCGCCTGAATAAAGCGGCTCTACATCTTCAAGAATGCAGCGGGAAGCATGTTCCATCTCTAATACGTATTGGTCGCCGAAAACGACTTCTTTCCGAGTTTCCCCACTATCGGTCGTAACGGTAATAATTCCATTTCCCCCATGTACATCCGGACGGTATGCTCGGGACACTTCTACTTTTCCCTTTGTCCCAATCATTTCATATTTATTTTGCGGAAACATTTCAAAACTGCAATCAAACAATGCATGAACTCCGTTTTTCATTTTCATCCACCCGCTAGTGGTCATATCAATAGAGTGATGTTCATCGTAATTAGATTGAACAAACAATTCCACAGGCTCTGAATCTAATAAATTGCGAATCGAATGGACACAATAACATCCTACGTCAAATAAACTTCCTCCGCCCATCTGTGCGTTCATTCTAATGTTAGTTTCCCGATCGTGAAGATAAAACGAAAAACTAGCGCGCATGCATTTGATATCTCCTATTTCCCCTGAGGAAATAATGTCTTTCACTCTCTGATGCTGAGGGTGAAACTGATACATAAACGCTTCCATAAAAAACACGTTATTTTGTTTACATGCTTCGACCATTTTTCTTACATCCGCTTCACACAACGCAGCTGGCTTTTCGCAAAGAACGTGTTTTTGTTTATTTGCTGCTTTAATCGTCCACTCCACATGCATGCTGTTAGGAAGCGGTATGTAAACAGCATCCACATTTGGATCATCTAACAACTGGTCATAGCTCTCATATGAAATAGGAATTCCTAATTCTTTGGCGATACTACTTGCTTTTCCGCTACTGCTAGCAATTGCCACCACTTCTGCATTGTTAGCACGTTGAATAGCCGGAATCATCGTTTCTCTAGCAATAGCGGCTGTACTTAATATTCCCCAACGAACCTTTTGTTCCATAAATTTTTCTCCTTTTTTCTTATATTATTTTACATATTTACATCAAAGGGATAGGCTGGTCCCATTCATAACTTAATTAGACCAGCCTGCTTCCGCTTATTTCTTAGCCAAACGAATCACATTCCACGATAGTTTTGGCAACTGGGCTACCACTTTTCCATCTGATAGATGGGCATTTCCATTGCTGTGTGGAACAACAGGGGAATGGGTTGCCGAATTTGTTTGTTTTACGTTCTCATGCTCTAAAATAATATGTTCGATCACTTGATATCCATCGAAATTACGGATATCACATTCTAACAACAGTGCATCTTCCAAGTCACGGTTGACCGCAAAAATCGTAAATTCCTCGTTTTCTTCATTATAAACAGCGATTGCCTCCAAATAAGGAACATCGGTAAAGTCTTTGCTGTCATATTTCGGGCTAGAGATCACTGGATGTAAGGCTACACCTCTGCCATACACGGATGCATGCATAAATGGATAGTAAATGGTTTGTTTCCAAGCCGGGCCATTTTTCTCCGTCATGATTGGTGCAATTACGTTCACCAATTGCGCTAAACAAGCAATTTTCACACGATCGGCATGTTTCATCAATGTAATCAACATGCATCCAACTAATAATGCATCTTCAAAGTTATAAATATCTTCCAATAAAGGAGGGGCAATCGTCCAAGGCTCGATTAACTTATCCGCTTCGTTGGAATGATACCAAACATTCCACTCATCAAAAGAAAGATAAAGTGTTTTTTTACTGCGCTTTTTCGCTTTAATATAGTCTGCAATTGCAACCACAGAACGAATAAAATCGTCCATTTCTAATGTAAGAGCTAGATAATTCGCTGTATCATTATCACGATTCCCATAATATTGATGTAACGAAATGTATTCTACATGTTCATACGTATGATCAAGCACTGTTGCCTCCCATTCCGCAAAGGTTGGCATGTTGCGGTGGGAACTTCCACAAACGACAAGCTCAATCGTTGGATCGACCCATTTCATGACCTTTGCCGCTTCGCAGGCAATGCGCCCATATTCTACTGCAGTCTTATGGCCGATTTGCCATGGACCATCCATTTCATTTCCTAAACACCACGTTTTAATCTTATGCGGTTCTTTGTAGCCGTGGGAAATACGTAAATCACTATAATACGAACCTGATGGATGGTTGCAATATTCGACTAAATTGCGGGCAGCATCAATGCCGCGTGTTCCTAAGTTAACCGCCATATTGACTTCAGCATTGACAAGTTTCGCCCACTCCACGAATTCATTGACACCGATTTCATTTGTTTCAATTGATTTCCACGCTAACTCCAAACGCCGCGGTCGCTTTTCTTTCGGACCTACCCCATCTTCCCAGTTATACCCGGAAACAAAGTTTCCTCCTGGATAACGAATTAATGGAACCTGCAGCTCTTTTACCAATTCGATAACATCTCTTCGAAATCCTCTTTCATCCGCTTGCGGATGACCTGGTTCGTAAATTCCTCCATATACCGCACGGCCAAGATGCTCTATAAATGAGCCATAAATCCGCTTATCGATTTCCGCAATTCTGAAATCTTTTTCGACAATCATTTTGGCTTTTTTTGTGTTCATGGTTTTCATCCTTTCGCTTAATAATATTATCCTTTTACTCCTCCAACGGTTAAACCTGAAATAAAATAGCGCTGGAAGAAAATAAATAAAATAATAATTGGAAGAATCGTTAGCAAAGAACCCGAAATTAAAATATCGTAGTTATTTCCGTAAGGAGTTAATAATCCTGATAGACCGATTGGCAATGTGAACATATCTTCTGTGCGAAGAATAACGGTTGGCCATAAAAAGCTATTCCAGTAACCCATCGCTTGTAAAATCGCCATTGCCCCAAAAGCAGGTTTCATTAATGGAACCATAATATTAAAAAAAATTCTAAATTCGGAACATCCATCGATTCTAGCGGCATCCAGCAATTCTTTCGGTAATCCTAAAGCATATTGGCGAAAGAAGAATATTGCTACTGGGGCTACCATAATGGGAACAATTACTCCCCAATACGTATTAATCATTTTAAAAGAAACCATTAGCTTGTATAATGGTAACATTAAAATCTCCATAGGAATCATCATCACAGCCAAGACAAGAATAAAAACAACATTCTTACCTTTAAAATCATAAACTGCTAATGCGTATCCAACCATTGAAGAAAAGAATAACGATAATATGGTTCCTACTATCGTAATTACTAAGCTATTTTTATACCAAATAAGATATTTGGCTCCTTCTTGAAAAAGGTAAATATAATTTTTAAACGATAATAAATGCGCTTGCAGCTTGAGGTTTAAACCATATCGCAATAATTCAGTAGATGGTTTAAATGATGCTAATAAAAGAGCAAAGAAAGGAAATAATGCAATAACAGCAATAAAAAGTAACATTAATACAAGGATGATCTTTACGGCCGTATTTGGTCTTGCCATTGATTCCATTGTTCACCCCTCCTTTTTAAACGCCCCTGTAAACTTAAGCTGAATCAAGTTAATAACTAATACAATAGCCAACAATACAATCCCAATGGCAGATCCAAACCCCATATCATTGTTCATAAACCCTTCCTGATAAATATAACCTACCAAGGTAAGTCCGATATCGCCAGGAGACTGGTTTTGCCAAAATACAAAACTTTCCTCATACATGCGGAATCCACCAAAAATACTGATGGTTAACACATAAATTGTCACTGGTTTCAAAAGCGGAAGTGTAATCCTAAAAAATTTTGTAAACACCCCTGCTCCATCCATTTCGGCCGATTCATAAAGTTCCTTCGGTATATTTTGTAATCCTGAAAGAAAATATAAAATGTTAACACCTAGCCACTTCCAAGATGCTAAAAATACCATCAAAAACATCCCTGTTCCCCAATGCATTGTCCATTGTTGAGCATGTAGCCCTAATGCTTTCATTAACATATTTGCTGGAGAGGACTCCAATTCCCCGAAGATCAACCGGAATATTACGCCAACCACAATAGTAGACGTTAACGCCGGTATAAAATACGCAGAACGAAAAAAGTTACGCCCTGGTATAACCTTGGAGTTTAATATCACAGCTAATACTAGGGGCAGTGGAATCAGAATTATTAATGTCCAAATGGTATAAATCGTTGTATTGCGCAACGCCGCGTAAAAATGCGGATTTAATAGTTTCTTATAATTTTGCAATCCGATAAACCTTGTCTCGCCGGGCAAAACCTCTTGAAAACTCATGATAATCGTCGAAATAGAAGGATAAAGAAAAAAGACTAAAAATGAAATAATGAACGGAGATACAAAAATATATGGAGCTATTTTTTGAGAAAATAAAATATTCCTGCGTATTTTCTTCTTTTGGGGTACTGGTTGCGTATTTATTGAATAATTCAAATGATAATTCTCCATTATACTTCCCCCTTATATCGAGCAAATGGGTGATTTTGGAAGGTTAAAACGACTACGTGTCGTTCGAACCTTCCTTACCATCTCGAAAATTATTGTTTTTTCATCTCTTTTGCCACGTTCTTTAGCGCCTGCTTAGGCGACAGACTCCCTTCCTTTAACACCTTGTAAAGAACGGATTGCACAACAAGTTGATTCATCTTCGGAGTATTTTCTGTAATTGTCGGTGAGTTAATCTCGTTTTTCACACTCATTAGGGTATTAAAAATATCTTTACCGAAATATTCAGTATATTTATTCGGCTCTTTTAATGCCGGATCATCCCAAACATCCCAACGTATTGGGTCAAATCCAAGCTGTTTCCAAATTTGAATATTTCCCTCTCTAGACAGTTTCGCAAATGCTAAAAATTCCTTCGCGAGCTTTACATTTTTACATTGATTCGTAATAGCCGTTCCAGTCCCGCCCATACCAGCGGAACGATTACCATCAGCTGTCCAACGTGGCATAGGGCGAATAATCATTTTTCCTTTTAGATCAGGCATATAATCTGTGAATCTTCCCATATACCACATTGGCATTACAACGGATGCAGCTCCTCCTTTGTTCATAAAGCCATAATATTCTTCTGTGTGATGACCTCCTCCAGGAGCTGCTTTAGCAATCTTTTCGTCTAATAACTGTTTTAAAAACTCTAACGTCTTTACATTAATTTCATTATCCAAAGTAACATTGCCATCTTTGCCATAGAAGTCAGAACCTTGCTGCACAATTAATGGCCAGTAGCTCCATAAATCGTTAGTTTCAATAGTAATCATCGGCTTCCCTGTTGCACTGACAACTTTTTTGCCTGCTTCTTTGAAATCTTCCCATGTTATAATTTTATTGGGATCTACACCAGCTTTACCTAATAATTCTTTGTTATAGTAAATAACGGTGGCGCCTACATGAAAATCGATGCCGTAATATTTTCCGTCTTTTGAATAGATATTTAATCTAGATTGAACGATTTTATCTTTAACTGGTTCCACAATATCATTTAATTCTACCAGTTGAGGCTTACCTTTCAAAAAGTTGGAAAAACGGGAAATTTCAATATCTGCGATATCCGGCGCCCCTACTCCAGACTGCAAGGATAATAATAGCTTATTATGCATATCGTCATAAGGATAAGTAGTAGCTTGTAATTCAATTTTTTTGTCGGGATGCTTTTTGTTCCATTCATCAGCCATGTATTTGTAGAATTTAGCATGCTGCTCTACAAATGTCCAAAGAGTTAATTTAGTAGCACCATCAGAACTTTTTCCGGATTGACCGGAGTCACTCGCTTCACTGGAGCATCCACTTAACAGTAAGGACACTGTCATTGTCAATGTAAATAGCAACATCATCAACCTCTTCATATTCCCATCCCCTTTTTAAAATAATTGCTTATAGCAAGTATGAAAACGCTTAAACAAAATAATTCAATCCCCTCCTTTCTCAGCAATAAATAACCCCTATATATCAGCATATCAACCCTATAATAAGTGAGGTTCACCTGTGTAAAAGAGGATTTTCTTTATTATTCAGATAGGATGAGAGCTGACCCATAAAGATGTTATCTGTTTTTAATTTTTCCCAACCCTTCGTAAACTTCCAATTCCTAAATCAGCTAATAGATGCTACCATAGCTCCTGTAAAAAATAACTTTGTTAAGTGACTATATTGTACAAACAAATAACAATAACATAAAATTTGTCATAACAATTTATGCATTAATTTATTTTTGATACAAATTGTACGTATAACTCTAATTAAATTTTAACATTTGTCATGGTTTTTTCAATAAGAATTTTTAGAATTTTTCATTTTTATAAAAATTTGTTCTGTTTTGTTCCGCTGAAAAGCCCTCATCTTTCTTCAAATACCTTGTTGCAATTCTCCTTTTCTATTACTATCGGTTATTCTTACCAACATCAACTGAAATTACTTCTTTCTTTCAACCACATTAGGTTATTTCACTTAGCGCTTCGCGACAATAGAAGGGAGATTATCAATTTCTGCCAAAGGGGAGATTGGCGTCAGATCCATTTTTTGTGATGATGTATGAAATGGCATTCCCCTCCTTCTGCAGACATCGTTTCTACAAGAACCATCCATATACTATATAAAAAGAAAAGACATGGATAAAACTGATGTTGTCCATGTCTTCGTATGTTTTCTATTTTTTATCGATTTCTCCATACCATTTCATTCCATCTTAACTCATTGCGAATCGAGTATGGAGATGTATTCTCATTAATTACTACACATTCGATACCAACCATTTCTGCCCAATCTTGCAGCTGCTCCGTTGTCACTGCAAAGGAGAAGCACGTATGATGAGCGCCTCCCGCCAAAATCCACGCTTCTGCCGAATCACGAAGCGATGGGCGCGGTTTCCATAAAATTCTTGCTACTGGAAGTTTCGGCATTTCTTTTTCTGGTTTTACTGCATCCACTTCATTTACGACAAGACGGAAGCGATGCCCTAAATCAATTAGCGAAGCATTAACGGCCTCACCTGCGTCTCCATCAAAAACAAGACGAGCCGGATCCTCTTTTCCGCCAATAGACAAAGGATGAACTTCAATTCTTGGTCGGGTTGCCGCAATCGTTGGACATACTTCTAGCATATGAGCACCAAGAATCATTTCATTTCCAGGTTCAAAATGATACGTATAATCTTCCATAAACGACGTTCCTTTTCCGTCCGCCATGATTTTCATCATGCGAACAAGCGCGGCAGTCTTCCAATCTCCTTCTCCGCCAAATCCGTATCCTTCTGCCATTAACCGCTGTACCGCGAGCCCAGGAAGCTGCTTCATTCCGTGCAAATCCTCAAACGTAGTCGTAAACGCTGTAAAATTCCTTTCTTCTAAAAATGCTTTCAATCCAAGTTCAATCCGGGCTTGTTCACGAATCGATTCGCGTACTGGACCTTCATGAAAGCCTTCTGGAACAATATCGTACAATTCTGCATATTCATCGAAAAGTTCGTTTACTTTTTGTTCCGGTACATCTTTTATATATTGCACCAAATCTCCGATTCCATAACCATTCACTGACCAGCCAAACTTAATTTGAGCCTCTACTTTGTCTCCTTCCGTAACGGCTACTTCTCGCATATTGTCTCCAAAACGAGCTACTTTTAAATTCCGGCTTTCGGTAAAAGCAACAGCAGTACGCATCCATCTTCCTAGTCGCTCACGAACATCTGGATCTTCCCAATGACCGACTACCACTTTCCGGGCAATCCCCATTCTGGCCCCGATAAATCCGTATTCTCTGTCGCCATGAGCAGACTGGTTCAGATTCATAAAATCCATATCAATGCTGTCCCATGGAATATCACGATTAAATTGTGTATGAAGATGCAATAACGGTTTTCTTAATTCGGAAAGACCTCCGATCCACATTTTTGCAGGAGAAAACGTATGCATCCATGTAATGATTCCTGCACATTCATCATTCGCATTGGCTTCTATACAAAGCTTCCGAATCCCCTCAGGAGTGGTTACAACTGGTTTAAAAACTAGTTTAAACGGAATAATAGAATCGCGATTTAATCCTTCCACAATGACTCTAGAATGCTCCTCTACTTGTTTCAATGTTTCTTCCCCGTATAAGTGTTGGCTTCCGGTAACAAACCAAAATTCGTATGGTCGCAATTGTAACATCATGTTTCCTCCTCATCACTTACAATGAATTAGACGTTTAATGATTCTTTCGATTTGGCATTCTCTTTAATAAATTTGAGTCGTTTCATCACATCGTTTTCTCCACGCCCAAAATAATCATGTAATTTTGTGTATTCTTGATATAATTGTTCATAAATCTTCACGTTTTCTGGTATCGGCTTAAATGTTTCATCACGGACTTTCCCCATTTTTTTGGCGGCTTCAACAATCGATTCATATCCTCCGTTCTCTTTTCCAGCTGCCACAGCGGCGAACATCGCCGCGCCAACTGCAGGAGTTTGCTTGGAAGCCGCTACTTTAATTTCACGATTTGTCACATCTGCATAAATTTGCATCAATAATTTATTTTTTTGTGGAAGTCCACCACAAGCATATAATTCCTCAACTTTGACACCGCTTTCAACAAAAGCATCGATAATTTTCCGAGTCCCAAATGCAGTGGCTTCGAGTAATGCTCGGTAAATTTCTTCCGGTTTTGTTAGTAACGTATACCCGATGATTAGCCCTGTTAAATCTGTATCAACCAACACAGAACGGTTGCCGTTCCACCAATCAAGTGCAAGCAATCCTGTTTCTCCTGGTTTATACGCAGCAGCTCTTTTTTCCAACCATTGATGAACGCTTACTCCTTCTTTTTCAGCTGCTTCTTTCACGTAGGCTGGAACTCCATGTTCAACATACCACGCAAAAATATCACCAACCGCCGATTGACCTGCTTCATATCCAAAATATCCCGGAATAATCCCGTCTTCTACGACACCACACATTCCTTCCACATATTTCTCCTCTGTTCCTAACAGCATGTGGCAAATCGACGTTCCCATTGCCATCACTAATTTTCCTGGCTCTACCACTCCTACTCCAGGCACGGCCGCGTGCGCATCTACATTTCCTACAGCAACAGCTGTTCCAGGCAGTAGCCCCATCATCGCTGCCATTTCTTCCGTAAGTACGCCTGCTTTGGTACCAAGAGGCACAATGTCACCGCGCAATTTTGTTTCTGTTAAATTTTCCAAACGCGGATCTAATGCTCGAAAGAATTCTTTACTTGGATAGCCTTCTTGCTTATGCCAAATCGACTTATAACCAGCAGTACAACTATTGCGAACAATATTACCTGTCATTTTAAAGACGACCCAATCAGTAGCCTCAAGGAAAAGATCTGTTTTCTCATAAATCTCCGGCGCCTCATTTAGAATTTGCCAAATTTTCGCAATCATCCATTCAGACGAAATTTTGCCGCCATATCGTGGCAAAAACGCTTCGCCTCTTTTTGCGGCGATTTCATTAATTAAATTCGCCTCATCTTGTGCAGCATGATGTTTCCATAACTTCACCCAGCTGTGTGGATGATTTTTTAAATCTTCTCGAAAACAAAGAGGTTCACCTGAAGCGTCAACCGGAAGCATCGTACAAGCAGTGAAATCAATCCCAATTCCAATTACATCAGCAGGATTAACTCCCGATTTTTTCAATACAGACGGAACTGCAGTTGCTAATACTTCGATATAATCTCCCGGATGCTGCAATGCCCAATCCGGCTCCAATTTTACGTTTGATTCCGGAAGCACCTCATCGATGACTCCGTGAGAATATGGAGTGACATGATCAGCGATTTCGTTTCCTTCCAAATCGACAAGTACGGCACGACCGGATTCCGTTCCATAGTCGATTCCAATCACATATTTCTTCGTCATGTTTGCTCCCCCTCTCATTGTCCATAATAGGCATTAGCACCATGTTTTCTAAAATAATGGCGGTCCAGTAATGATTGGTCAATAGGCTCGACCGAAGGATTAAGATAATAGGTTCTTGCTGCTAACTTTGCCACTTCTTCTAAAACAACCGCATTGTGAACAGCGTCATACGGATTTTTCCCCCAAGCAAATGGACCGTGGCCGTAGACCAATACTCCTGGCATTTGCATAGGGTCTAGAAGACGGAAAGTTTCGACAATTACTTTTCCCGTCTCCTCTTCATAAGCTCCTTGAATTTCTGCATCCGTCATCTTGCGGGTACACGGAATTTCTCCATAAAAGTAATCGGCATGAGTCGTCCCTAATGCAGGTATTCCTTTCCCTGCTTGTGCCCAAACCGTCGCCCACGGTGAATGTGTGTGTACAACTCCTCCAATCTGTGGGAACTCCTTATACAATAATAAGTGTGTCGGAGTATCTGAAGACGGTTTTAGATACCCCTCCACCACATTCCCTTCCAAATCAACTACAACCATATCGTCTCTTGTCAACTTGCCATATTCTACCCCGCTAGGTTTTATAACCACAAGACCTTTTTCCCGATCGATACCACTGACGTTTCCCCATGTAAATGTCACTAATTGGTATTTGGGGAGCTGTAAGTTGGCTTCCAAAACAACTTGTTTTAGTTCTTCAAGCATCTCCTCCACTCCCTATAAAAAGATTCCCTCACCTCCATTATAATTTTGTACGTACAATTTTTCCATAACTTTTTTATTGTTTGAACATTTTTTTATATTTTTTTTGTTGACTCTCGGACAATTAGTTCAGGTTGATAAATAATATCATTGATGCTCCCCTCGTTTTGCTTTTCAATCATCTGGATTAGCATTTCTGCTGCTTGTACCCCCATTTCCACTTTCGGGTGACGAATGGTTGTTAATTTGACTTCTGTCGCCGTAGCAAATGTAGAATCGTCAAATCCCACCACAGAAATATCATCTGGAACGGTCAGCCCTTGTTGTCTAATCACATCGAGTAATTTAATCGCTAATTCGTCGTTATAACAAACAAACGCCGTCGGTCTTTCTCCTTCCTGTTGTTGTAAAAAGACGCGCGCTATTTCTAATGGTTTTGACTCCTTTTCTTCAGTTGTATAAGAAACAAGATGATTCGTCGCAAGCGCTACGCCATGTTCCTGATGAGCACGGATAAACCCTTTTAATCGGTTTACTCCCTGTAAATCGTCCGTTTTAAAAAATCCCGCAATCCGGTGATGACCTAAACGAATTAAGTGATCGGTAAGTAAGAATCCGCCGCCTTCGTCATCCATTTTGACGCACGGACAACTCATTTCTAAGTATCGTTCATTAATCATAACATAAGGGATATGGAGATTATTTAACGCTAAATAATACTCTAAGTTAGGATTCCCTTGCGCACTTTTTGTCGGCTCGATAATCAAGCCGCTTAACGGTTGATGAATCATCGCTTCTAAATGTGCGCGTTCCCTTTCTTTGTTATTATCCGTGCTAGCTAATAATAGACGGTATCCCTTTTCGCGAAGTGTTTCTTCCGCTCCACGAACAATGTGCGGGAAAATATAATCAGAAATATACGTCGTTAGTATCCCTACTGTTTTGATACTAACTTTATCGCTTTGTTTCGGCCTAGAAACAAACGTACCACTTCCTTGAATTTTATAAAGCCATCCTTCTTTCTCCAATTCTCCTAACGCCTGCCGAACCGTATGGCGGCTTAATTGAAATTGATTCGCTATTTCGTGCTCTGTCGGTATTTTTTCATCCGGATGCAGTTTTCCAGAAAGAATCCAAGATAAAATTTCCTGTTTTAGCTGCAGATATTTCGGCATTGCTTTCTCTTTCATAGTTCACCTCAAGTTAAAAATAATATTAAAGCAAATTTATTATAACAATTTTTATTTGTACGTATATATTATATTTATCGCAAAAAGAGGACCAAGACAACGTTGATCTTGGTCCTTTCAATTCCGCTCGTACAAAGGCTAAGCAGCCTTGTTTTTATTATAAATGTCAAATGCTACTGCAACTAATAATACTAATCCTTTAATTGCTTGCTGCCAATCGATTCCCAGACCAAGCAAGGACATCCCATTGTTTATTACCCCCATTACAAGTCCGCCGATAATCGCTCCACTAATTGTACCAACTCCACCGTAGGCAGACGCTCCACCGATAAAGCAAGCTGCAATCGCATCAAGTTCAAACAAATTCCCTGCTTTCGGTGTCGCTGCATTTAAGCGAGCCGCGAAAATCAAACCAGACAATGCCGCCAACACGCCCATATTGACAAATACCCAAAATGTCACACGTTTGGTTTTAATTCCAGATAATTGTGCCGCTTTTTCGTTTCCACCAATGGCATAAATATGTCGGCCTATTACGGTTTTATTAGCGACGAATGAGTACGCGATAATGAGCATAGCTAAAATAATCAAGATCGTTGGAATCCCCTCGTATGTGGCAAGAACATAAGAAAATGCCATAATGATCGCCACAATCACTATTAATTTTGCTCCAAAAACAGCAGCGGGACTAATAGTAAAGCCGTATTGTTTCTGATTGTTTCTTTTTCTAATTTCAGACCCTATAAATAGTATGGACGCAATCAAACCGATGACAAGAGTGAAAATATGGAGATTCTGTCCATGGAACAAGTCAGGAAGAAAACCGGAACTAATATTTTGAAATGATTTCGGAAAAGGCGCGATCGATTGACCTTCCAAAATGATCATCGTAAATCCTCTAAATAGCAACATTCCCGCTAGCGTAACAATAAAGGCCGGAATTTTTACATAAGCGACCCAAAACCCTTGCCATGCCCCAATCAAAGCCCCAAGCAGCAAGGAAATCAGAACCGTTACAAACATCGGAACATGGTGTTGAACCATTAAAATTCCCGCAAGCGCCCCGACAAATGCGGCAACCGATCCTACCGATAAATCAATATGCCCGGTAATAATGACTAACATCATGCCTATCGCTAATACTAAAATATAGCTATTTTGCAAGATTAAGTTCGTGATGTTTAACGGTCTTAACAAAATTCCTCCAGTTAAAATTTGGAATAATAGCATGATCAGTACTAGTGCAATCACCATGCCATAACTTCTCATGTTATTTTTCATCATTTGTTTCAAGAGCTGTATTTTGCTTTCGTTTGCCGTTGAACGATGTTGAATTGCCTTCTGTACCGGTGTTTGCATGTTACACTACCCTCCTAACTGTCGTTTTTGTCATTAATTTCATCAGCTTTTCTTGAGTTGCTTCATCTCTATTTACTTCCCCTGTGATTCTGCCTTCACTCATTACATAAATGCGATCACACATGCCAAGAATTTCTGGCAATTCGGACGAAATCATTAAAATGGCCTTTCCTTCTTCTGCTAGTTGATGAATAATGGTATAAATCTCATACTTCGCCCCAACGTCGATTCCTCGCGTTGGTTCATCCAAAATGAGAATATCAGGCTCGGCGAAAATCCATTTGCTTAACACCACTTTTTGTTGGTTTCCCCCGCTTAATGCTTCAGTTTTTTGGAAGACGCTTGGAGTTTTAATTTTCAATTGGTCACGGAATCGTTCCGCTTCTATGATTTCTTTATTTTCATCAACAACGAATTTCTTTGCGATTTTACCTAATCGAGATAGTGTGATGTTTTTCCGAATGTCTTCCATTAAGATGAGACCATTTCCTTTGCGGTCTTCTGAGACATAAGCAATCCCGTTGGCGATCGCTTTGCTGACGTCGCTAACATCAATTTCCGAGCCGTTTTTGAACACTTTTCCACTAATTTTTCTGCCGTACGACTTTCCAAAAACACTCATCGCCAGCTCGGTTCTTCCCGCTCCCATCAATCCAGCAATGCCGACAATTTCCCCCTTGCGGATATAAATAGATACATTGTCAATGACTTTTCGTTCTGAGTGAAGAGGATGATAAACATTCCAGTCTTTCACTTCAAAGATAACGTCACCAATTTTTGGGTTTCGCACCGGATATCGGTTCGTTAAATCACGGCCAACCATGCCCCGAATAATGCGGTCTTCTGTCACATTGTCCCTTTTCATATCCAATGTTTCAATCGTCTTCCCATCCCGTAAAATCGTAATGGAGTCGGCTACTTTCGAAATTTCATTTAGCTTATGGGAAATGATAATAGCAGACATTCCCTGCTTTTTGAATTCTAATAACAAATTTAATAAATTTTCACTATCATCCTCATTTAAAGCCGCTGTCGGCTCGTCTAAAATTAATAATTTTACTTCTTTAGATAACGCTTTGGCGATTTCGACCAATTGCTGCTTACCGACTCCAAGATTCCCTACTAATGTGTGCGGAGACTCATCTAATCCTACTTTTTGTAGCAATTCTTTTGTTTTAACAATCGTTTCATTCCAATTAATAATTCCTTTTTTTGCTCTCTCATTTCCCAAAAATATGTTTTCGGCTATCGACAAATAAGGAATTAATGCTAACTCTTGATGAATGATAACTATTCCTAGTTCTTCGCTCTGTTTAATATTTTTAAACTTACATACCTCTCCCTTGAACAAAATCTCCCCGCTATACGTACCATAAGGATAGACACCGCTCAATACTTTCATTAATGTAGACTTTCCTGCACCATTTTCTCCGCAAAGCGCGTGAATTTCCCCTTCTCTTACCTTTAAATTCACATTGTCGAGCGCTTTCACACCGGGGAACTCTTTGGTAATTCCTCTCATTTCTAGAATGAATTCAGACATGCTCCTTCACACCTCCCATAGTGAGGAATAGATATAGTGATAGTATTAGAAACTATCACTATATCCGGTCACCTTTATTTAGAAAGATCTTCTTTTTTATAATAGCCGCTATCGATGAGCACTTTTTCATAATTGGAAGCATCCACTGAAACCGGTTCCAATAAATACGATGGAACGACTTTCACACCGTTGTTATATGTTTTCGTATCGTTCACTTCCGGTTTTTTGCCTTTGAGAACCGCATCGGCCATTTCCACCGCTTTTTTCGCCAATAGTCTTGTATCCTTAAATACCGTTTGTGTTTGTTCACCAGCGATAATCGATTTTACGGAAGCTAACTCCGCATCTTGACCGGTAATGACGGGCATCGGTTTGCTAGGAGTTCCGTATCCTACCCCTTTAAGAGAAGAGATAATCCCGATACTAATTCCATCATATGGAGACAAGACGGCATCTACTCGCGCGTTCGTATAATGAGCGCTTAACAAGTTGTCCATTCTCGCTTGGGCAGTAGCACCATCCCAGCGTAGCGTAGCCACTTGGTCAAATTTCGTTTGTCCACTTCGCACCACTAACTTTCCAGAATCAATATAAGGTTTTAGTACGGACATCGCTCCGTTAAAGAAGAAATACGCGTTGTTATCATCAGGAGATCCAGCAAACAACTCAATATTAAATGGCCCTTTTCCTTCTTTAAGACCGAGTTTCTCTTCGATGTATTTTCCTTGCAACACGCCTACTTTAAAATTATCGAAAGTAGCATAATAGTCTACATACTTGCTATTTTTAATCAAGCGGTCGTAGGAAATGACTTTGATTCCCTGTTTATGCGCTTTTTCTAATACATCTGTTAATGCTTCCCCGTCAATCGGTGCAATAACTAACACATTTACCCCTTTAGTAATCATATTTTCAATCTGAGATACTTGGTTTTCTACCACATCCTCGGCATATTGCAAATCGGTTTTATAGCCAAGTTTCTTAAATTCTTTTACCATGCTTTCCCCATCTCGAATCCATCGTTCCGATGACTTAGTTGGCATCGATATTCCGACAAATCCAGCATCTCCACCATTTGTTCCTATGCCACTACATGCGGATAGGGCAAATACAAGTGTCAATAACACCAGTACGGATAAAAATCTCTTCATACTTTTCTTAATCCCCCTTTATTAAATTTGTACGTATATTTTTTATTGTTACTTTCAATATAGCATCAAGAAAAATTCATAGTCTTTTTAATATGTTAACTATTTTTATAAAAAATTAACTTTATTAAAGCGTTTTCATTACCATAAATTAAGAACTATCCCATTGTTTAGGGGATAGCTCTGTCACAAAATGTATCCGTTTATAAATGATGTTTTCGCATACTGTCCGGTAATAACACTCTTTTGCGGTATTGATTAGGTGAAACTCCTACCACTTTTTTAAAGGCCGTACTAAAATAATGTTGTGTATCGTAACCTACCCGTTCAGATATTTCATGAATGGAAAGATCCGTAGAAGTCAATAGTTCGATCGCTTTTTTTATACGTGTTTTGGTTAATAAGCTGACAAACGAGGTGCCTAATTCTTGTTTGATGATGCGGCTCAAGTAAACGGGGGAAACATTTAAAGACTGGGCAACAGACTCTAATGTCAAATCGGGCTCGGAAAAATGTTCTTGTATATACTGCTTTGCCCGGCGCACGATGGGAGAAATATGTGATTCATTATAAATCCTCGTTTTACATTGCTGGTAGGCATCGGCCACTTGCGTAAGGCTTCCCTTCACGGTCTCTGTATATATATTTACTTTCACGTTCAAATATTTTTTGACGGATTCCTCTAATTGCGTCCACATTTCTTCGGTAACACGACCCCAGATACATAAGACAATTAATCCAAATTGATCCCGGAATACTACTTTTTCATAAACATCCAATAATTCTGAAATGATATTTTCGATCGCAAATAAAAACAGCTGTTTATCTCTTTCACTCATAACGGGTTGGTTCGCGAAAAATTCCGACCAATACACGATTGCTACCTGATTAGGACAAGAGGACGGGAGTTGCAACAATTGTAATTGCTTCATGATTTCCGTCTCTGTCATCTCTCCGGCGACCCATGCCAAACAAAATTGTTGTCGAAGAAGAGGAAGGTTTTTCTGAATTTGGCTCGATAGTAATTCTACATATCTTTTTTGTTCCCTTTCCCGTTCTAATTCTTGCTTCACTTTGCTTATTACCTCATGTAATTGTTTTGGATTGGTTGGTTTTAAAATATAGTCATCAACCTGCAGACGAAGCGCCTCCTGCGCGTAGGCAAACTCATCATGTCCTGTAATCACAATCATTCTACAATCAGGAAGCTTTTGTCGTATATGTTTCATCAATGTAATTCCATCCATAATGGGCATGCTTAAATCGACTAATAATACATGGATGCCGTGTTTTAATGCAAGTTTCAACGCCTCTTCTCCATCCTCTGCCTCCGCCACCACTTCCATCTGAAACTCATCCCAGTTTACCGCTTCTCTTATCCCTTCACGAATAATCTCCTCATCATCGGCAATAAGCACTTTCCACTTTTCCACATTTCTTCTCCTCCTAGGTAATATGTCTAATAATTGGATGCACAATCGTTACTGTCGTTCCTTGTCCTTCTTTACTGTCAATCCATAACCCGTAGGAGTTGCCAAATGTTAATTGCAGCCGTGCTTGCACGTTGACCATTCCATACCCTTTGATGTTTTTCATTTTCTTTTCGGTATCCCCTAACGTAAAACCAATCGATAAACTTTCTCTCAAAGAAGCCAGCTTTTCCGGCGACATTCCTACTCCGTCATCCTTTACGCGAATAAGAAGGCGTCCTTCCTGCTCTTCAGCTTGTATCCAAATATGTCCAGGCCCTCTCCGTTGTTTAATGCCGTGATAAATCGCATTTTCGACAATCGGTTGTAATACCAATTTCAATACAAATAACTTTTGTAACTCTGGAGCAATATCGAACGTATAATGTAATTTATCTTTATACCTTGTTTTTTGAATACTCAAGTAACTTTGAACATGTTCGATTTCTTCCGCAAAAGAGATGATATCCTTCCCCTTGCTTAGCCCAATACGGAATAGTTTAGACAATGATTCTACTACTTCGGCTATATCTTCCGCTCCTTTTTTCCTTGCCATCCACTGAATCGTATCTAACGTATTATAAAGAAAATGTGGTTTAATATGCGCTTGTAAACTGCGCAATTCCGCTTCCCATCGTTGTCGTTCCTGCCATTCCGCAAGGGAAATAAAACGTTGAATTTGGTCAAGCATATGGTTAAAATTCCTACCTAACACCCCGATTTCATCCGCTCGATCATCATGATAACGACTTGTTAAATCGCCTGCTTCCACCTTTTTCATAAAACTGATTAACTGGCTGATTGGTCTTGACAAGGAATAAGCCAAATAATAGGATGATCCTATACCGAATAAACATACAAAAAAGACAAAACTCGTTACATAAAAACGAATCTCCTTTATTTCTAAAGCAGACTCTTGATTGGAAAACACCCCGATGGTTGTCCAGTTAGTAAAAGGAGAGCGCTGATAAATAAATTGAAGGTATTGTCCATGGACTTTTTTCGAAAATGCTCCAAAATCCCCATGAAACCATTGCCGTGGAATTTCTTTTATAAACGGTTTAGCTGGAATATAAATATTTTCACCGCGATGATCAATGACCATCAAATACCCCCACTTTCCTAAACGAACATTTTTCGTTGCCTCGGCAATCACCCTCAGTTTTAAATCAATTAACACTACCCCCTCTACCTCTTGTGTATTCGGATTTAAAATAGCACGTACGGCAGAAACCACTTCCTTGTTCGTATAGTTGGCATGTGTAATGACATTCCGATGCATTGGGTGTCCAATAATTTTAAAAATCCCTTTATTTTTTACCGCTTCTTGGTACCATGTTTCTTCTGTAAGCGGCTTAGGCGAACGGGCGTACATTTCATTACTAATGTACTCACCTTTCCGGTTCACAACAAGGATCCCTGCCACTTCTGGATACAATGTGGTAAGCCCTTGTAAAAACTGGCGAATGGAATAATCGTCATTCATTCCTTGTATACCCTTCTGTTCGGCTAAGAATCTTTTTACATCCGGATTAAACGCGACTAAATACGTAATATTTTGCATATTACTGACGTAAAACTCCAATGTCTTGTTTACTTGATTAATCAGCTGAAAAGTATTTTCATTAATTTGCCGCTCCATAATACGGTCAACGGCCCAGCCGATCAAACTGCCTAATCCAATCGAAGGTAAAATAGTAATGACTAATAAAAGTGAAATGAGCTTATAACGAATCGGTAAATTGTCTATTCGCAAATAATTGATTCTTCGTTTCAATGGTCATCACTCATTTCTGCATAGATGTACTTCGATTTACTTCGCATAAAAATTTTCTACATTTGCTTTCGTCACTACGGTAATTCCAGTATCTACATATGGAGGTAGTAAAGGATAACCTGATTGCAAGGAAGGAGTTAAGCGGTGGTGAAGATGAAACAAAAATTGCAGTGACCAGTAGCCCATATTCCAAGTTCCTTGCGCTAAAGTAGCAGATATAATTCCTTGTTTCACCATATCTAACGTTCGTTTATCGGTATCAAAGCTAATGATTTTTACTTTTTTATTTTCTAATGATAATATCGCCTCGCCGATACCAATCCCGCCATTCGCTTCTGTTGCAAATATTCCTTCCACATCCGGATACTCATTAAGTATTTCTAATGCTGCCTCCTTGGAAGCTAGAGAGTCTCCTTTCCCATCTTTTACTGCCACCACTTCCATTTGCGGATATTCTTGGTAAATAGTCTCTAAAAACCCTTTCGTTCGTTCCTGATGATTGAGCTGATGGGGTAATGTAATTACTGCTACTTTCCCTCTTTTTCCTAATAGTTCAGCCATTTTGTGAGCAGCCGTTACTCCTGCGTTATAATTATTCGTTCCTAAAAAAGAGAACGCCTTACTGCCAGAAGCATTAGAGTCGAACAACACAACGGGAATTCCTTTATCCACTGCTTTGTTAATCGTTTCTGTCAACGCAGTAGGATTAATTGCTGAAACAGCTATACCCGCCGGTTTTTTCGCAATGACTTGCTCCAACACAGTGACTTGCTCGTTTACATCGTATTGCGTAGCTCCGCGATATTCTACAGAAACATTTAATGCCTGTGCCGCGTCTTCAAATCCCTTTAGACAACGTTTCCAATAATCCATCCCCGCTTGGAAAGTCACCATCACATATTTTTCATCCATTTTACCTTGAAGCGCTTTCTCTTGTTGGTAAAAAGAACGAAAGCGGGAGATTTCCAGATGGTAATGATATAAGTAAAGAATAAATGCACTAATTAGAACGACATAAATAAATACTAATTTTTTCATTTGGATCCCCCTCTTTTTTTTCACACGCAATAAAGTTCTGGAAAAACTGGTCCAATGAATCATTTCGATACTGTTATGGAATATGGCTAAAGTTTATTTGTATGTATAAATAGCCTGGTTTCTAATGCCGATCCATTATTATTTGTATTTAGCTTCTGTCTTCTCTTTTTATTTGTTCGTATAAATTTACTGTATTATCAATGTATCATGTTCGAAGAGAGGGTTCAAACGTCGAAATAAGGATATATGATCTTTCTCAAGAAAATTTCTTTTATCACTCCTGTTAAATTCAAAAAAAATCAGCCGTAAACGTTTGTCTACGGCTAACCTTTAATACAACACATATCTATATTTCGGGAATCCAAACAAGCATTTGACCAGGTTTTCGATTATCCCAAGCATAATAAGGGATAGCGGTAAATTCGAATTGCTGGGGTGCCGGTAAACTCGTTCGATAAAGTTCTCCATCCCAATCAAAATCATTGTAGAAAACTGCTTTCCCTGTTATTTTTACAACCCCACCAAGTAATTGTTCATCAAAATGTGAATGCAATACTTCATTTTTAGGAAGGGAGATCCGATATAGTGGTTCCGGATTGTCTGCTCCTTCCAGACAATAGACTAATGGCCCTCTCTGAATAGCAACGCAATTTCTGTTATACCTTACATTCGGATTTGTGTAAACTCTTTCAATTGGCATTGGGAAAACAAGTTCAACCTGGTCATGATTATTCCATTTCCGCTCAATTTTCACATAATTTTTTTCTAAATGTTGTTTAATGTCAAATACTTCACCGTTTATTTTTACTGTTGCTTGGCGCGCCCACCCTGGAATTCTTAGTTTTAAAGCAAATGTAGATGGCTGCTCCATTTCTAGATCGATCAAAATATTTCCATCCCATGGATAATTTGTTTTCTGTTTTAATAAAATACTTTTTCCTTGTATATCTAAATTAACACTTCCTTGAATATATAAGTGGACAGCGACTTCCTTCTCATTTTGTGAATAAATATACTGCCCAAGAGAGGCTAATAAACGTGCAAGGTTAGGAGGACAACAAGATACATCGAACCACTCTTTTCGGTGTACATTTCCTAAACTCGCCAACGGGTTTTCATAAAAGAATTTTGTACCATCCAAGGAAATTCCGCTGATAACACCATTATATAGTGCACGTTCTAACGCATCAGCATATTTTCCGCTACAATCCAATTGTAGCATGCGGTGATTCCAGAACACTAATCCAATCGCCGCACACGTTTCAGCATAAGCTGTTTCATTTGGCAAATCATAATCGAATGTAAACCCTTCGTGCTTTGCCGTTGAACCGATTCCTCCAGTAATATACATATTTTTTTTGTGTACATTTTCCCACAAACGTTCACAAGCTATTTTTAGGCTTTCATCTCCTGTTTCTTTCGCTAAATCTGCCATGGCACAATAAAGATACATTGCCCTTACAGCATGACCCACTGCTTTGTCTTGTTCTCGCACAGGTTTATGTGATTGATTATATTCTTTTAAGTTGCCAAAGGTTTTGAATAACTCTTCAAAGTATCCAGGACCATACTTTTTCTTCTCCTCTTCAAAATAGTTCGGTTCCTTTCCGCGTTCATCTACAAAAAACTTGCTAAGTTTTAAATACCGCTCTTCCCCAGTTACTCGATATAATTTCACAAGCGCTAGTTCAATCTCTGGATGTCCGCAATATCCTTTTTTCTTATTCTCCTCTGGTCCAAACACGGTATCGATATAATCCGCATAACGACAAACAACGTCCAATAGTTTTCGCTTTCCTGTTGCTGCATAATGAGCTACACCGGCTTCTATTAAATGCCCTGCACAATACAATTCATGGGCATCTCGAAGGTCCGTCCATCTCTTTTCCGGTTCAACAACTGTAAAATAGATATTTAAATAGCCGTCCGGTTGTTGTGCAGATGCAACTAAATCAATTACCTCATCCAATAAACGTTCTAGATCGTGATCAGGATGCGTTGCTAAACTATAGCTAGCCGCTTCAATCCATTTGGCAACATCTGAATCCCAAAAAATATGGGGAACCGGTTCCATTCCTGGCTTCCAATTCAATTTAAATGCATCAATACGCCCAGTCTCTTTACATTTTTGATATTGAAAGGGAATTGTATGTTCTCTATTTATGCGTATTCGAGGAGCCCAAAAGTGATCCTCAATAGTTACCTTCGTAAATGGAACAGGTTCTAGGCCGTTTCGCACTAACTTATTCATTTTTCCATCCCCTTTTTCCTTTTGTATCGTAAATGCAAATCAATATTTTGCTCATTTACGGCGAAAGCTCTTTTTATTATTCAGTCTTTAAGCCCCGATGTTTTAATCCCAGCAATTAAAAACTTAGACGCAAACAAGTATAGTAACATTGGCGGAATAGCCATAATCATCGCCATCGCCATTTGCAAATTCCACGCATTTAAGTTGGTTGCTCCGTGAACTTTAAAAGAGGTTAATGCTCCAATCGTTAATGGTTTTAAGTTTTCAGAATCGATAAAGATTAACGGTGTAAATAATTCATTCCACCAATAAATAGCCGATAAAACTCCCACGGTAATGAAAACGGGTTTTGCTATTGGCACAAGCACTTTAGTGAATATTTGCCATCTAGAACATCCATCTATCATTGCTGCTTCATCAAGTGTTTTTGGTATTGTCTTAAAAAACTGCCGGAACAAAAATACATTGTATGGATATGCAAAAAAGCTTGGTACAATCATAGGAAGAAAGCTGTCTAGCCAGCCTAAATGGCGGAATAAAATGAACTGCGGGATAATAGTTGTAACTGTTGGTACCATCATTGTTGCTAAAATAATAGAAAATATAAGATTTACACCTTTAAAATTCATTCTTGCTAACGGATATGCAACAATGGAACTAGATATTAATGTCCCTACGGTATTACCAACGATTAAAATCAATGTATTTCGTAAATAAATAAGCGTATTGCTATTCTTTAATATTTCAATATAGTTTCCGAACTGAGGGTCACTTGGTATTAGTTGAGGAGGGTATTGACTAATACCATTTAACGTTTTCAACGAATTAGATAAAATCCAAACAATTGGAAATGACATAAAAATTGCGACAATAATCAAAATAGTATATTGAATGAATGTTTTTCCATTCTTTTTGATGACTCTATAGGAAAAACGAGCATTTCCCCTTATTGTTTTATACTCAACCTCTTCTTTACTCTTGCTTTGAAGTTGTGCCATAGTAATATCCCCTCTTTTTAATCATAGTGCACCCAGTTTCTAGATAATCGAAATTGAAGCGCAGATACTAGTGCAACGATGATAAATAATACTACCGCTAAAGCAGAAGCGTAGCCCATATCAAACAATTTAAATGCATTTTTATAGATACTTAAACTTAACACTTCTGTTGCATTATCCGGCCCTCCATTTGTAAGAGGATAAATGAGTGTAAAGGAGCTATTAAATGAATTAATAGTCGCAACTACCGTATTAAATAAAATGATTGGCGAGATAGATGGTAAAGTGACATAGAAAAACCTTTGCATAAAATTTGCTCCATCTAAATCACAAGCTTCATATAGCTCTTTGGGCACCTCTTTAAGGCTTGAATGAAAAATCAACATCATTTGCCCAGTAGCATAAGTAAATATGCTTGCTATCGCTAAAGTAGGCCA
The DNA here is from genome assembly GCF_000632715.1 of Parageobacillus caldoxylosilyticus NBRC 107762. GTDB lineage: Bacteria > Bacillota > Bacilli > Bacillales > Anoxybacillaceae > Saccharococcus > Saccharococcus caldoxylosilyticus. Next base: position 74,925 of record NZ_BAWO01000030.1, read on the forward strand.
TACCCAAAAACTATCGCTTAGCCAATTTGGTGGATGGTCCACCCCTATTAGAGATAATAAGTAGTTTACGACACCTAACTCTTTGTTAAACATTAATTTGAATACACATGCCATCACTACACTAGGCATTACTGCGGGTACAAAATAGAAAAATTGAAAAATACTTATATATTTAACTTTAAAATTTAACAGAACAGCTAAAAACAAAGAGGCTATAACACTGACTGATACATTGATGACAGTAAATAATATGGTCACTTTTAGTGAATTAAAAAAGTCTGAGTCTCCTGAAAACATATATTTATAATTTTCCCATCCAATAAACCGAGGATCACCTAATAAATTCCATTTTGTAAAACTTAAAAGAAACGAAACGATAATAGGACCACCTGTGAACAAAAGAAATCCTATGATCCAAGGGGAAAGAAAAGCATATGCTGAGAGATTTTCTTTCCAAGCGTTCTTCCTCATCTTGTTCCTCTCCTCCTCTCTTTCCATGTTATATGGCTAAGAAGGTGCCTTTTCCTATTTTTAGAAAAGATAAAAAGGCACCTAGTTCTCATCTTACTTGTCTTTTTCTATTTGTTTTTGAGCTTTTGGAACATCTGTTTTGATAACTTCTTCAATATCTTTTTTCCCTAACAATACAGCATTGAAATCGTTTACCAAATCGTTTGTAATAGAAGGATTGACTAGCACATAGCCGAAATCAGCAAACTGTGCCGTTTTATCAAAGACATCCCAATTTGTCGGACCATTTTCTCCCGCAACTTTATAATCACCTTTCGCCGCAACACTCTTACGCGCTGATGGATTATTATACATCTTACTAATCATTGATTGTCCTTCATCACTCATCATAAACTCAATAAACTTCCAAGCTTCCTCTTTATGTTTACTGTTACTATTAATGGTGAAGAAACCTGTATGAAGCGAAGCATAAGAGCGTTCTTCCTTTGGAAGTGGTGCAATATCCCAATGAAATTTGTTATTACGATAGCTGGAAATATACCAACTACCATTACGTGTCATTGCTGCCTTTCCTGCTGCAAATAAATCTACAACTTCTCCACCGACAGACGGTTGCGGAGAAACTTTATCTACGTTCGTAAGTTTATTTTGAAATTCAAGCGCCTTTCTTAATCCTTCTGATAAATCAAGCTTTCCGTTTTTATCAACGATGTCATCGCCTGCTGCACCAATCATTGAATACCAAATTCCAGGGAAGGAAATTGCATCAGCACCCCATTGAACGGTTTTGTCTCCTTGCCGAATGGTTAGTTTTTTTGCAGCTTCTTCAAAATCCTTCCATGTCCAATTTTCATTTGGATATTCAACACCTGCTGCATCAAACATATCTTTGTTGTAATATAAAAACTCCGTTGCATAGCACCAAGGCAATCCATAAATCTTACCATTTTCTTTGTTCAAGCGGCTAACTGCTGGGATAAAGTCATCCATTTTAAACGCCTTTGTCTTTTTAATATATTTGTCGAGCGGATCGATAGCACCACTTTTGGCAAAACGCTGAATATCTGCTTCCCACGCCAGTATGACATCAGGAGCCGTACCACCAATAATCATAGAGTTAATTTTCTGAGAGTAATCTTCAGGAATATTCACTAATTTTACCTTAATATTAGGATGCTTCTTTTCGAACGCAGTGATAAAGTTAGCTTTGCTTTCATCTAACGTATCCCACATACTAAAGCTAATTGTTACTTTACCATCCTCTTTTTTAGCAGTCGCGTCGCTTCCACTACACCCCCCTAAAACGATGGATACAATAAGAATCAAAATGGAAATGAGAGTAATATAAGGTTTTCTCATAAAAATCTTCTCCCCCCGAAAAAATTATTATTTGAGTTTGAAAACGCTTAAAATAAAACCGAAACTCTCGATATCACCCCCCTAATCAAAGATAATATCCTCATGGATTAACTAAAATTGCAGCATTTTAATCGATTAAATTAAAACATAGAAAAAATGTGGTATTGTTTCAAGAAAATTACGAAAAACACAATATAATTAATCCCTTAAACGATTAACTGAACAGTAAATGAACACCTCCTTTTTGATTTTAGCGCGGTGAAGATACAGATTCCCGCACAATTAGTCGGCATCGAAGTTTTGTATTCATTTCTATCGTTTCCGATTCTCCATTCAGTAGTCTCAATATTTTTTCCATAGATTTGGCACCCATTTTTCTTAAAGGAAGATCCATTGTTGTTAACTTTGGCGTATAATATAGACTACACTCTCTATTGTCAAAACCAATCACCGATAAATCTTGAGGCACTTGGATACCAAGCTCTCTGCAAGCCTCAAGAACCCCGCCTGCCATCAGATCATTCATTGCTAAAATGGCCGTCGGAGGCTCCTTTTGTTGTAATAAATCTTTTGCCATCTTATAACCGCTTTCGTAACTCCAATCCCCTGTTTTTACATACGATGGATTAAGTATAAGTTGGTGTTTCATAAGCGCTTTGTGGTACCCATTAAATCTTTCATGAGCCGGAATCGAATCAATTAATCCGCTGATGAGAGCGATTTTTCGATGTCCCCTCTCGATAAGGTAATTTGTTGCTTCAAAAGAAGCAAATTCATCATCATAGTTTACAGAATATCCTGAATCAGCGAAGCAATATGTGTATACTAAAGGTTTATCTATTTCCGAAATTAATCCTGTAACATTCCTTGTATGAACACCTATATAAATAATTCCATCCACTTGTTTACTTAATAAACTATCTACAGCATTGGTAATCAAATGCTTACACTTGTCTACATTAGAAAAATTATTTCCTATTCTCTTATACAATCTTAGATTCGTTAAAAGTATAGAAAAACCATGTTCTTCAGCACACTCGTTAATTCCGTCAATAATTTCAGGTGCATTAAAAACAGTAATATCCTCCACAATAACCCCAACCGTACTCGTTTTCCGGGTTTTTAAACTTTTCGCTATTTGGTTAGGTTTATACTCTAATTCATCCAAAATCTTCAAAATCTTTTTTCTTGTTTCTTCACTAACATTACCTTTATTGTTTAAAACATACGATACTGTTGCTGTAGACACTCCTGCTTTTTCTGCAATATCTTTAAGTCTAACCATCGAGAATCTCCTTACCGCACTTAATCGTTTAACTTAACTTTTTCGCTTTAATTATATTTAATATTCTTAAAAATATCAACTATTAAAAAATTTATTTTCGTATAAAAAACATATTCCAAAGATTTCCTCATAAAATTCATTTTTTCTACTATTGATCGTACATTGAACATTAAATTAATGGAGGTAACCTATGAGCCCTCACTCTTCTTATTACCCCTGTTAACAAGTAATAAAGTTTTCTTATATGTCCCCTTCTCATTATTCTTTATCAAGATACAGCTTTGAAACAATATTAAACAGGACTGCCTTTGCATTTATGAATGAATGTTAGAACAATAAAAAGCCCGCTACTCCATCTTTTCATTATTATCCCTCATTTCCTCCGACAACAACCTCCCTACTTCCTCAGCAGGCATATCTTTTGCCAAACGATAACCCTGCCGAGTCCATAAAGACATCATCTGTGAATCGTTTGCTTGAGCGGCAGTTTTGCGAAGATGCTTTGTCATATGATGGATGTGCAGATATGCAATCGGAGTTAGTGCGTCATATTCTAAGGAAACGAGTTACTAATCCGCCAACAGGACGGCCTGTAAATGCAAGGGGTACATCGGTCTTTTCCATCTCTTTTTATAGCGAAGCACCACTTCCTCGTTCACGTTCTCTTCACTTGGTACAATACATTGACACCAAACGGTGCACTCGTTAGCGTCCGAACGTTCATCATTTCCTTCCGCATCTCTTCCGTCGTTTTATAACCGCCCGCCAAAAAAATAGGTTCTCCTTCTTCCGATACAGCAGCGGCTAGAGCTGGAGGCGAAACACCTTCAGCCAACGGTGCTTGAATAATGAGAACGGAAAGCGCATGTAACATATCCCCTTTCTAAAATATTTGTTCGTAAATGACATGGTACCTTCCTATCCTATAAACTTCACAATACATTTCTAACTTTTTCCAAAAAAAAAAAAAAAAAAAAATAGAACAGCTATCTTTGCTGTTCGTGAAAAGCTCTTGTTTTTTTAGATTGAGAACTAATCTAACGCTTCAATCATACACACAACCGCATTTTGTAAATCTTCTTGCGACCAGCTTGGAAGAGTTGGTCGTTGAATGGCGAGCTCGTGTGAGGCAGGAAGATGAACAAATCCAGCTTTTACGGGCATGTTTTCGCTGCTTACTTTATGTAAAACCGAATACATCACATTGTTGCATAGGTAGGTTCCTGCTGTGTTCGAAATTTGGGCAGGATATCCCTTTTCATTTAGCACATTTACGAACCGGCGGATCGGTAATGTCGAAAAATAGGCTGCTGGTCCATCCTCTACAATCAGCTCGTCTTGTGCCCACACCTCTTGATTATCAGGACCTCCATCTTTACAATTAATAGCGATCCGTTCCGGAGTGATTTTTGTACGCCCCGCCGCAAGACCAAGGGAAATAACGACATCAGGCTGTATTTGCTCCAAGTATTCTAAACAAGTCAATGCCGACTGCGAAAAATCAACGGGAAGGCCCCGCCCGTAAATATGATATTTTCCTATACTTGCTCCATCTAGATTTTTTGCAATTTGTTCCGTTGGATTAATAGGAAATTCTAAAAATGGCACAAAACCTGTTAATAAAAGTTTTTTCATTGGATCCTCTTCCTCCTAAAAATTTAATAGTAGAAAAACAAATAGGTTAAAGATATGAATATAGAACCTGTGCCAATACCCAGCAGAATTTTTTTGGCATTATTGAGCGTTCGGCTTCGCCAATCCTTCAACCAAGCATCTTTTGCCAATCGTTCCTCTTCACGAATTAACACCTTTGGTTTAGGTACAATAAACTGGTATATTTGCCGAAATCCTTGAAGAAAAAAATGGAAAAACCCTGTTTGATAAATCAAAACGCATACTCCAACAGCCAGTATGGTGAGGCCATATAAAAAGCACTGATTAATGAAAGTCAGTGTATTTACTCCATAAATCATTTTTGCCAACAACAAAGCAACTACTGTACAAAAAGTAGTGCCGAAATACAGCATCATACCAATCTCCCCTTTATGAGGTAAAAGGGAAGAATTATTTTTCAAGAAATAATTCTTCCCTTTTTTATCAATTATTCAGCTATTTTTTTCGCCCAGCGCACATCTGGAAAACGGTTAACAGGGTAAACAATACCTTTGAATTTTGGTGACGTTAAGTAGTTTTGCGAGTAGAAATAAACAGGTATAAATGGCATATCTGTCATTAATACTTTTTCCGCTTCATGGAGAAGTTCATAACGTTTTTTATCATCTTGCTCGACTTTCGCCTTAGCCATCAAATCATCGAATTGTTTGTTTACCCAGTTTGTACGGTTGTTCGGGCTATCGCCTAAGTAATAGTCTAAAATAACGGTTGGATCAACAAAAATTCCTATCCAGCCCATGCGCGCCATTTGGAAATTCGACTGATCCGTTGTTTCCAAATAGGTTTTCCATTCTTGGTTAGCCAGCTTAATTTTCACGCCAAGATTTCTTTTCAGCATTTCTTGAACTGCTTCAGCAATTTTTTTATGGTTTTCGGCCGTATTATAAATTAAAGTAACTTCTGGAAGTTTGCTCCAACCTTCTTCTTTCATTCCTTCTTGTAATAATTTTTTCGCTTCTTTTACATTTTCTTCAAAATACGCGCCGCCTACTTCTCGGAAATCACCATCTGGAGTATTTACCCCATATGGAACAAATGCATATGCCGGTTTTTCTCCTGATTTAGTGATGTTTTCTACAATGGCTTTACGGTCGATGGCCATGGCAAATGCACGGCGGATTTTTGCATTATTGAACGGCTCTTTATTTACGTTAAACATAAACATATAAGTTCCAAAGTACGGAACGACTTTGAATTCTTTATTATTTTTTTCTTGAGCAATCGCATCTGTAGGCAACGTTGCAATTAAATCAAGCTCTCCTGTTTTGTACATTTGATAATATGTTGTCGCATCATTGACCATCTTCCATGTTACTTTTTCCATATTGATCGCGTCTTTGTTCCAGTAGTGTTGGTTCTTTTCAATCACTACTTCGCTGTTATGTTTCCATTCAGTCAATCGGTAAGCTCCGTTGCTCACATATCCTTTTGCTTCGGCAGCCCATTTTGGATTCGATTCGACGAGCGATTTTTTCACTGGATAAAACGTCCACATCGTTAACAACTTGTCAAAATATCCTAATGGTGCCTTTAGTTCCACTTGCAGCGTTTTATCATCCAAGGCTTTAACTCCTACCTGATCGGCGCTTCCTTTTCCTTTGTTATATTCTTCCGCACCTTTAATATAGTACATGTAAAAAGCAAATGGGCTTCCTGTCTTCGGATCGAGCACACGTTTCCAAGCATATTCAAAATCTTGGGCGGTCACCGGATCGCCATCAGACCATTTTGCATTATCGCGAATCGTAAACGTATAAGTTTTTCCATCGTCTGATACTTTTACATCACTTGCAGCCCCTAATACAGGTTCACCTTTTTGATTTTTCGTATACAGTCCTTCAAATAGGTGATCGATAATCCATCCTGATGTTGTATCCGATGCAAGAGCAGGGTCTAAGCTCGGAGGTTCGCTCATCGCATTTAACGTAATTTCTTGCTTAATATTTTTGGCTGCTCCATCTTCCGAAGTTCCCTTGCTGCCGCAGCCAGCTAACACGGTGGAAACCAATAATAGTAATGCAAATATACTTGCGAAAACTTTTTTCATGCTTTTTATCCCCCTTTAAATGTTTATTGATTATACAAATGGCAAGCTGTCCAATGGTTTTTCTTTACTTCTCTCCAAGCTGGCTCCATTTTGGAGCAAATATCCATTGCGTATGGACATCTCGTTCGGAATCTACAACCGCTTGGAGGATGGACAGGACTAGGTGGATCTCCTGAAAGAACGATTCTTTCCCTTTTCCTAGCTAGTCTTGGATTTGGGATCGGAATCGCTGACAAAAGCGCTTGCGTATAAGGATGCAACGGTTCTTCAAATAAATTGGAACTTTCTGCGATTTCCATCATTTTTCCAAGATACATTACCCCAATCCGATCGCTTATATGTTTTACCATTCCAAGATCATGTGCAATAAACAAATAGGTTAAATCTTCTTCCTGTTTTAAATCATCAAGCAAGTTAACGACTTGCGCTTGAATCGAAACGTCTAAAGCGGAGATCGGTTCATCGGCGACGATAAATTTCGGTTTTACCGCCAATGCACGCGCGATGCCAATCCGTTGCCTTTGGCCCCCGCTAAATTCGTGAGGAAACCGCTCTGCATGTTCAGGACGCAGTCCTACTCTTTCAAGAAGGTGATACACTAATTCTTGTCTTTCTTTTCCTTTTGCTAAATGGTGGGCATCAATCCCTTCCGCAATAATGTCGCCCACTCTCATTCGCGGATTTAATGATGCATGCGGGTCTTGGAAAATCATTTGCATTTCTCGATTTAATTTTCTTTGCGTCTGTCTATCTAAATGCCCCAATTCATGGCCGTCAAAGCGGATCTTGCCCGAAGTGGCCGGATAAAGACCGACAATCGTTTTTCCTAACGTCGATTTTCCGCTTCCGCTTTCACCGACTAATCCAAACGTTTCCCCTTTACGAATAGAAAAGGAAATTCCGTCTACCGATTTTACCGTTTGATTAGGACCGATCTTAAAATACTTTTTTACATTTTCTACTTGAAGAATCTCCTGAGACATCCATTACTCCCTCCCTGCTGCAATGAACGCTTCCACTTTGGGAGCTCTAGGGTCATTCAGCCAGCATCTTGCTGTATGTCCATTAGAAATATGGAATTCTGCCGGACTTTTTTCTACACAAATTTCCATCGCATATGGACAACGCGGTGCAAACGGGCATCCTTTTGGCGGCGAAAAAAGATCTGGAGGGGAGCCCTCTATCGGTATTAGACGTTTCTTCTCTTTGTCGTGCAAATTTGGAATGGAGCGCAATAGCCCCCACGTATACGGATGTTTCGGATTTTCGAATATATCGAAAACGGTGCCCGTCTCCACCACAGTTCCGCCATACATGACGATGACCCGCTGCGCCATTTCAGCCACTACACCTAAGTCATGCGTAATTAAGATAATCGACATTTCCATCTTTTTTTGCAAATCTTTCATCAAATCAAGAATTTGCGCTTGAATCGTAACATCCAGAGCCGTTGTCGGCTCATCTGCAATGAGCAGTTTCGGATTACATGCCAAAGCAATGGCAATCACCACTCTCTGTCTCATCCCCCCGCTAAATTCATGGGGATATTGATGATACCTTTCTTCCGCGTTAGGAATTCCTACTAGACGCAGCAATTCAATCGCTTTTTGCTTCGCTTCCGCTTTCGACAGTTTTTGATGTTTCCGTATCCCTTCTGCAATCTGTTTTCCGATTTTCATCGTTGGGTTTAATGATGTCATCGGGTCTTGGAAAACCATTCCTATTTCTGAACCTTTTAATTTTCGCATTTCCTTTTTCGACAAATGCAAAATCTCTTTTCCGTTAAAGCGAATGTTTCCATCCTTAATGTTTTTCGTTGGAATTAATCCCATAATCGTTTGAACGGTTACCGTCTTGCCGCTCCCGCTTTCCCCAACAATAGCGACAACTTCTCCTTGATCGACGTAAAACGAAACATCGCGAACCGCCTGAACTTCGCCGCCATACGTAGGAAATGTCACTTTTAGATGTTCTACTTCCAACAAATGGCTCATGGAGATAATCACCTCCTATTTTCTAGTTCTTGGATCTAACGCATCTTGTAATCCGTCCCCAAATACGTTAAAGGCAAACATCGTCAAAGCAATCATAAACCCAGGGAAAAATAGCCTCCACCATTGACCGTTTAAAATAACGCCTAAAGCATCGTTTGCCATCGTCCCCCAGCTTGCGAACGGAGCTTGTACTCCCAATCCTAAAAAGCTTAAAAATGATTCAGCGAAGATGGCTTGCGGAATCGTAAAGGTTAAATTGACAATAATAATTCCTAATGCATTAGGCAACAAATGACGGAAAATAATTTTCGCGTGTGACGTTCCCAATTTTTGTGCCGCCATCACATACTCTTGCTGCTTCAGCTGGAGGATTTGGCCTCTAATAATCCGGGCCATCCCTACCCATCCTGTAATCGAAAGCGCAATAATGATCGTCCATAATCCCTGTTCCATAATGACCATGAGCAAAATCACAACTAATAGATACGGAATGCCGTACAGTATTTCCACAATCCTCATCAAGATATTGTCAATACGATCCCCAAGTTTTCCTCGTCCTGCCATATACCCTGATATTCCTCCCACAAGAACCCCTATCACTAAATCGATTAACGCAGCGACGAGCCCGACGGTCAGCGATATACGCGCCCCATACCAAGTACGCGACCACATATCCCTTCCTAAATCATCCGTTCCAAACCAATGTTTGCTAGAAGGAGGTTGGCTGCCATTGGCCAAATTCTGATCGGAATAGCTGTATGGAACTAGATGGGGACCTACAATCGCCATAATGACAATAGCGAATAAAAGAATCGCTCCCAGCACCGCCATTTTATTTTTTACAATGTTGATAAGGACCTGCTTCCCAAAGCTGAGACTCGGTCTTTGAATGACGTCAGACTCGAGCCTGCTGCGATCAATGGGGCGAAATAAAGCATCTTCTTTTTGTGAAATCATGCTTAGTCCCCCCTACTCGTTAACTTAATTCTCGGATCAATCAAACGGTAAGAAATATCGACGAGGAACAATGTGATGACTAAAATCGTGCTAAAAAACACAGTCGTTCCTAAAATAACGGGATAGTCACGGTTAAAAATGCTGTCGACAAAATATTTTCCAAGCCCTGGTATAGCAAAAATTTTCTCGATCACGAAAGTACCTGTAATCAAAACGGCAAATAATGGACCAATAAATGTAATGACTGGCAAAATCGCATTTCGGATACCATGCTTAATAACAATGGCTGCAGGAGACAGTCCTTTTGCTTCCGCGGTTTTAATATAATTTTGCCGCATTACTTCCAACATGCTAGAGCGCATAAAGCGGGCGATGACCGCCATTGGGGTAGTGGCTAAAGCGATCGATGGCAAAATCGAATGAGCCCATGTTCCCCAAGATGCTACAGGTAATAACTTCCATTCAACCGCAAAATATTTGATTAGCAAAGGCGCCAAAATAAAACTAGGAACGGAAATACCGATAATCGCCAAAAACATGGCCACATGATCAAGCAATCTATTGTGATTTAACGCGGCGATAATGCCTAGCAATATCCCAAACAGAAGCGCAATCACCAACGACTGCAATCCGAGAACGGCAGAAACAGGGAATCCATCGGCAATCAATGTATTGACATCTCTTGTTTCCGATTGAATCGATGGCCCTAAATCAAACGTTAATAGATTTTTCATATATAACGCATACTGAACAGGCAACGGCTTATCCAAGTTATATTTCGCTCGAATATTTTGCAATACTTCCTCCGGTAATACGTTGGCATCTGAAGCAAACGGATCGCCAGGAATAGATTTCATAATAATAAATGTCAACGTAGCAATGAGCCAAATCGTAACAATCATCGTCAACAAGCGCTTGACAATGTACACGCCCATCCCTCCTTCTAATGAGTATTCATATCATGGGTCACTAAGCGTTTACGTGGCCTAATACTCCATTCGTCGCCGTCATCGCAATGATGACACATCCCCACATATGCTTATAAGCGGTGACAATATCATCACACGTAAAAGTGATAGTCCGAGGCCCTATTAATTTAACCGTTGGAAGCGTTGTGGTCATCGTTGCTTGGTTTGGCCCTTTAAATTCAATTTCGAATGTGACCGGTCCCTCGATTTTCAATGGCGGGCATTGCTTTGCTTTTTGTACGGCCTTTTTTGCTTTTTCCTTAATCAGCTCATGGGCTTTGACAGGATGGAGCAATTCTGCCGCAAAACGATCAATCCCGCGTTTTACTACCGCCGCTTCGACATGCGGCAACGTTTTGCGGACTTCATGGACATACGCATCGTCTCCTGAAATAAAAATGGCAGGAACGTCGTAATAACCAGCTACGAACGCATTCATCTCCGTTTCGCCCACAACACGGCCGTTGATCTTCATTTCGTTCACACAAATTCCCGCTAAACTGTGGCTGATGACCGTTCTTTCCGAACCATTCTCACGCCCATGGTGGCCGACAAACATAATGCCGTCAAAACTGTCGTCAAGACCTTCAAGCTGGCACATGACTCGATTGCTCCCAGAAATAAGCCGGGCTCGTGGATCCAACTCTTCAATGAGGATGTTTGACATGTTTCCATGCCCATCGGCAACCACCACTTCCGTTGCTCCTCCAAGAAACGCTCCCTCAATGGCTGCATTCACATCTTGCGTCATAAGCTTACGAAACCGCTGGTACTCGCTATTTGTTTTTAGCTGCTGGTTAGTCGCAACTCCTGAAATTCCTTCCATATCCGCTGAGATAAAAATTTTCATAGTATTCACACCTCTTTACTTAATATTTAATTAAAAAGTTGGATGCCCATTAAACGTTAGAACAAACGTTTACTATCGTTGTTTTCCAATCTCTTCAATCAATGACTTTCGTGAGAGAATGACCATGTCTAACACGATATTAAATGTAATCAAACGTATTTTTATACACTTCCAGTTGTATAATGGTATTCATTTCAATAATTCCGCGAATATTATTTAATGTCTTCACCACACCTGTAATTTCATCTTGACTCGGAACCGCGATTTGGATTAAAAGCTGATAACATCCAGAGGTTAACGTAATATAGCGGACCTCTTTCATTTCTTTTAACCGATCAATGACATCGAACAATTTTTGTGACTCCACTTTTAATTGAATGATGGCTCCGGCACGAATTCCTAACGCAATCGGGTTAACTACTCCGACTACTTCGAGAATGCCATGATCAATAAGATTTTTATATCTTGTGCGGACTGTTTTTTCCGTGACATTCAATTTGTTAGCAATTTCCGTAAACGACATTCTTCCATCATTAGAGAGTAACTTAATAATCTGTCTATCTAGCTCGTCGATATCGCACTTCATAATTACCCCTTTTCTATACTATTTTTTTGT